>NZ_KI911694.1:28786-34239 GCF_000515355.1 Promicromonospora kroppenstedtii DSM 19349
AGCGCCTGGTAGACGCCGGACGCGGCGTCGCGCACCGGGGCGGGTGCGCCGCGCTCGTCGGCGTCCCACACGAGCACCTCGGCGACGGGCCGCGACTCGGCGAGGTCGGCGGAGACCGCGCGATGGAGCCCGAAAGCCCGCTCGACGGCGGGGATCCAGCGGGGGTCGGGGATCCGGGCGGCGAACTTGGTGAACCACGGGAACGCGCCGTGCACGAACCCGTCGACGATCCACCCGGTGGTCTCGACCGCCGCGTTGACCGAGTCCTTCCACCGGAAGTCGTGCGACTCCGGCCCCACCGAGGTGATGAGCCCGACCGGCTTGCCCGGGTGCAGCGCCCGCACCCGCTTGGCGTCCCGGCCCGCCGACCAGAGGGCCTCGCCGTCGCCGCGCGCCTGGTGATCCACCAGGAGGAACGGCACCGACCGCGCGACCCGCGGCTCCAGGTCGGCGGCCGTGAACGAGCCCAGGTTGGGCACGAACCGCACGGCCGGCGCCACGTCCTGGACGGCCTGGTCCCAGTGCGCCACGAGCTCGCTGAGCCGGGTCCGGCGCCAGGCGCGGTAGGCCGCCCAGGCCTCGCCGTCGGCGGGATCCGCCGAGGTCGGCAGCGAGCGCCCCGTCGCCGACCGGAAGTCCGCCGCCGTCGACCCGGTGTACCCGGGCCCGTGCCCCTGCCACCGGTTGGCGAACAGCGCGTCGACGTCGTAGTCCCGCGCGATCTCGCGGAGCACCTCGGTGGTGAGCTCCCAGCTGTACCCGCCGAACGCGTCGGTGAGGTAGATGCCGGGCATGGCCCAGTGCTCCAGGAGCTCGCCGTCCTCGGTCCGCGCGATCCACTCGGGCCGCTGCTCGACGACGTCTCGGTGCACCGCGTGCGGGTCCACCCGGGCCATCACGGCCATCCCGCGCGAGCGGGCCAGGTCGACGACCTCGCCGAGCAGGTCCCGGTCGCCCAGGTAGGTGCTGCGATGGTGCATCGGCACCTTGGTCGGGTAGTACGCGACGTAGCCGCCCGCGCTGATGCAGACCGCGGTGGACGCCGTCCGCTCGATGACGTCGGCCCACTCGTCGAGGTCGAAGTCCAGCGGGTCGTTCTCCACGAAGGTGAGCTGGGTCCAGCGGTGGGTGCCGTCCAGTCCGGTGCGCGCAGCAGTCATTTGATTCCCGTCGTCGCGATGCCCTTGATGATGTAGCGCTGAGCGAAGATGAAGAACAGGACGATCGGCACCAGGGACAGCAGCGACATGGCGAACATCGTGCCGATGCCGCTCTGCGTCTCGGTGTCGACCAGCGACTTCAGCGCCACCGGGACCGTGTACAGCTCGGTCCGGGTCAGGTACAGCAGCGGGCCGAAGTAGTCGTTCCACGTCCAGATGAAGGTGAAGATCGTCGTGGTGATGAGCGCGGGCTGCATCAACGGCAGGATCACCGACCAGAAGATGCGGAAGGGTCCGGCGCCGTCGATCATCGCGGCCTGGTCGAGCTCACGCGGCAGCGACCGGATGAACTGCACCATGAGGAAGATGAACACGGCGTCCGTGGCCAGGAACTTGGGCAGCAGCAGCGGGATGTAGGTGTTGATCCAGCCCAGGTCCGCGAACAGGATGTACTGCGGGATCACGAGCACGTGGAACGGCAGCATGATCGTCATCAGGGTGAGCGCGAGGTACACCTTGCCCATCCGGAAGTTGAGCCGGGCCAGGGCGTAGGCCGTGAGCGAGCACGAGAACAGGTTGCCGAGCACGGAGCCGACGCCGATCAGCAGCGAGTTGCCCAGGAACAGGCTGAACGGGGAGCCGAGCGCGTCCCAGCCGTCGGCGTAGTTCTCCAGGGTGATCTCGCTGGGGAACAGCCCCGTCTGGGACAGGATCAGGTTGCTCGGCTTGAACGAGCTGACGACCATCCACAGCAGCGGATAGATCATGAGCAGCACGAACACGACGAGTACGACGTGCCGGGTGACCTGCCGCGGCACGGAGGTGGTGGGCGAGGCAGCCATCATTCGTCTCCGTAGTAGACCCAGCGCCGCGACACGATGAAGTTCGCGGCGGTCGCGGCGGCGATGACCAGGAGCAGCACCCACGCCATCGCGGACGCGTACCCCATGTCGAAGTTCACGAAGCCGCGCTGGTAGATGTACAGGGTGTAGAAGAGCGTCGAGTCGAGCGGCCCGCCGCTGCCTCCGCTGACCACGTGCGCCTGCGTGAAGGCCTGGAAGGCGCTGATCATCTGCAGGATCAGGTTGAGGAAGATGATCGGCGTGAGCAGCGGGATGGTGATCGACCAGAACCGCCGCACGCGCCCGGCGCCGTCGATCATCGAGGCCTCGTAGAGCTCCTCGGGGATCTGCCGCAGCCCTGCCAGGAAGATCACCATCGGCGAGCCGAAGGTCCAGACGTTGAGCACCACCAGGGTGGACAGCGCCAGCGACGGGTCCTGCAGCCACGAGCCCAGCTCGATGCCGAACCAGCCCAGGACGTGGTTGACCAGGCCGTTCTCCCCGAAGATCTGCCGCCACAGGATCGCGATGGCCACGCTGCCGCCGAGCAGGGAGGGCAGGTAGAACGCGCTGCGGTACAGCGACAGGCCGCGCAGCCCCTTGTCGAGCACGACGGCGAGGAACAGCGCGAAGCCGAGCTGCAGCGGCACCGACACCAGCACGTAGACGAGCGTCACGCGGACGGCGGCCCAGAACCGTTCGTCGCCCGCCATCCGCACGAAGTTGTCGAGCCCGATGAACTGCGGCGTGCTCAGCAGGTCGTAGTCGGTGAAGGCCAGCACCAGGGACGCGACCAGAGGGCCGGCGGTGACGCCGACCATGCCGATCATCCACGGCAGCAGGAAGATGTGGGCCACCAGGCCCTGGCCCCGGGTGCCGCCCGACGCCTTGGTCCGGCCGCGCGGGCGCCTGCGCCCGGCGGGGCCGGGCGACCCGGCGTCTCCGGAAGGCCCCGGCTCCTGGCGCCCGGTGTCCTTCGACGAGGTCAGGGTCATCATGCGCCCGCTATCTCGCCCTCGACGGCCTCGACGAAGGCCGCCGCGGCATCGGGCACGCGCTTCTGGCCGAGCGTGACCTCCTCGAGCTCGCGGATCATGAGGTCACGCCAGCTGCCCGAACCGGCCGGCGCCTCGAACCGCGGGCGCTGCTCCGTCCCGGCGATCTCGCGGGTGATGGCGATGACCTTCTGCTCGTCGGGCGTGGCGTCGGGCTCGTACGCGTCGAGCAGCTCCGCGTTGGGCGGCGCGCCGGCCGACAGTCCGACCAGGCTCAGCAGCTCGGGCGAGTTGAGGTTGAAGCTCATCAGCGAGGCGGCCGCCGCCACCCGGTCGTCCGGCACGCCCGAGTACATGGCGAACCGGCTGTAGTAGGTGAAGTGATAGCCCGCCGCGGCGTCCTCGGCGGCCGGCACGTCGCGCTGGTCGAACGCGTAGTCGGGGAACGCCTGGGCGTCGTCGACGATGTGGTTGGAGTTGGCGAAGGTGAGCAGCACCTTGTCGCCCACCTGGGACCAGGAGGGCTCGATGCCGTCCTGCTCGCTCACGCTCGTCGTCGCGCCCGCCAGCCGCAGCTTCTCCCACCAGTCGATCCAGGCGGCGACGCCGTCGACGCTCGCCCCGAGGGTGCCGTCCTCGGTCCACAGGTCCTCGCCGCGCTGGCGCAGGAACGACTCGAACGGCATGTCGTGGTACGGGCCGTAGGTGGTGCCCTTGCGGCCGGCGGCGTTGTTCTTCGCGTAGTCGACGAGCAGCTCGGCCAGGCCGTCCCAGCTGAGCTGGTCGGGCAGCGACACCCCGTCCTCCTCCTGGAACGTGGTGTTCCAGCGCACCACCGGGCTGAAGATCGACTTGGGCAGGGTGTCGAGCTTCCCGCCGAGCTTGAAGGTCTCGACCTGGTCCGCGCCGAACGCGGAGAGATCCAGGCCCTCGACGCCGTCGAGGTCGCGGTACAGCCCGGCGTCACGGTAGGTCAGCACGGCGGGTGACGGGATCCAGAAGACGTCGGGCACGTCGCGCGCCGCCATCTGGGTGGTCATGCGCTCCTGGTACGCGTCGTAGTCGCCGAACTCCGGGGCGACCTTGATCTCGGGGTGCTCCGCGGTGAACGCGTCGAGCGCCGCCAGGTAGGCGCGCTGCCGGTCGGAGCCGCCCCACCAGGCGAAGCGGACCGAGTCGCCGCCCCCGGAGGAGCCGCCCGAGGAGCAGCCGGCGAGAGACATGGCGGCGACCGAGAGCGCCCCCATCCCCGTCCACGTGAGGAACGACCGGCGAGTGATGTCTGACATGGTGTCCTTCTTTCAGTACGTCGTTGTACGGAGTGTCGTGCCGGGACAGGCGGGGTCAGGGCAGGCGCCCGACGTCGACGACGTTGCGCAGCGGGCGCCGCGCGAGCCATCGGTCCAGGTTGTCGAGGAAGATCGCCGTGCCGCGGTCCGCGGTGGCGGTCGTCGTGGCCCCGTTGTGCGGGGTGACGACGGTACGTGGCAGGTCCCACACGGGTGAGTCGGGTGGCAGCGGCTCGGTGGCGTGGGCGTCCAGGCCCGCCCCGGCGATCATGCCGTCACGGACGGCGGCGACCAGGTCGGCCTCGCGCACGATCCCGCCGCGCGAGACGACCACGAGGTGCCCCTGCGGGCCCAGCGCGCGCAGCGTCCGCAGGCCGATCGCGCCCGCCGTCTGGTCGGTGAGCGGCGCCGCCACGACCAGGAAGTCGCTGACCGCGGCCAGCTCGTCGACCGCCTCTGGGGGCAGCATGCGGTCCACCGGGTCGCCGGGTTGCGCGGGACGACGACGCAGCCCCATCACGCGCATGCCGAACGCCCGGGCCCGCACCGCCAGCTCGCGCCCGACGTTGCCGTAGCCGTAGACGCCGACCGTGCGGCCGGACAGCTCGTCGTGCGTGAATCGTTCCCAGCGGTGCGCCCGCTGGGCCTCGCCCCAGCGCAGCGCCTCGCGGCTGAGCATCAGCATGAGCATGAGCGCCTGCTCGGCGAGCGGGATCGCCCCGTTGCCCGCGGACGACGTCACGGTCACCGCGTCCGTGCCGGTGCTCGCCCGACGGCGCAGCGCGGGGCCGACGTCGGACTCCACTCCCGCGGCCCACGAGTGCACCCAGCCCAGGTGCGGCATGGCCGCGACCTCGGCGTCGGTGAGCCGGCCCGTCGCCACCGTCGCGGAGCGCAACGCCTCGGCGTCGTCCGCTGTGGTGACGACGACGTCGGGATGCGCGGCGCGCACCCGCTCCACGACCCGCTCGGCCTGGCCGCCCCGGACCACCACCACCTCAGGCACGGGATCCCCCCTCGATCGCCGGGGCGCCGCCGGGGCCCGGGCCGCCGTCGGCGATCACGACCACCTCGAACCCGGCCACCGTGGCGACCCGGACCAGCAGGTCGGCTCCGTCGTCCGCCGTCGTGGCCTGGCCCGCGAGCGCTCGTGCGGGCCGGCCCGCG
>NZ_KI911694.1:34339-38383 GCF_000515355.1 Promicromonospora kroppenstedtii DSM 19349
CGGCGCGCCGTCGCGATGAGCCAGGCCGCCGGGTCCCGCGGCGTGCGGTCGCGCGGCCAGGAGACGAGCGCCTCCGCGAGCGCCTCCTGGGCCACGTCCTCGGCGAGCTCGAAATCGCGGGTGTAGCGGGTCAGGGCGCCGACGATACGAGCCGACTCGATCCGCCAGACCGCCTCGACGGCCCGGCGCGCGGCGTCGTCGTCCATCGCTGCTCCCTCCCCGCCCCTTCGCTACCGGTCCGGCTCAGAGCTGGCCCGTGGACTCGCGCCAGGCCCGCTCCTTCTGGATGTGCTCGTTGTCCTGCGGGAACTGGTCGAGCTCGGTGACCTTGCGGATCTCCGCCTTGCTGCCCGGACCGGCCAGCGGCGCGCGCTTGGCCCACTCGACGGCCTCCTCCTTGGAGGCCACCTCCAGGATCCAGAAGCCGTTGAACAGCTCCTTGGTCTCGCCGTAGGGCCCGTCGGTCACCACGGGCGTCTCGGTGGAGTAGTCGACGACGACGGAGTCGGCGGCGTCCTCGAGGCCCTCGCCGGCCACCAGCACGCCGGCCTTGACCATCTCCTCGTTGAACGCGCCCATGTCGTTCATGATCTTCTCGAAGTCCATGGCCTCGTAGGCGGTCACGGTCTCGTCGGTCGCTCGCATGATGAGCATGTACTTCGGCATGGGTTCTTCTCCCTCGTGTTCTTCCGGCCCCTGGTAGGACCTTCTCATCCACAGGTCGAACGGGAAACAGACAGATCGACACCGCCCGCGCATCAGTTTTGTGGAGCATGCGGACGGGTTCCGCGCGTCACACAGATCCGGCTTGCCAGGCGCGCGGAACGTGCGGAACCCTTGATCCTCATGACGCTCGAATCGATTGACGCGCAGGGGTCCGACGCCCCCTCCGCTCCCTCCGCCGGCACGCCCTCCGCGGGCGGTCAGATGCCGACGCCCGTGAGCCCGGGCCCGGTGAGAGGTCACAGATCGAGCGAGGGCCTCTTTCCGCAGCCCTGGGACGGGCGCAGCAAGTTCCCGCACATCGGTGAGTACGGTTTCCTGTCCGACTGCGAGGCCAACGCGCTCATCGCGCCGTCGGGCAGCGTGGAGTGGATGTGCCTGCCCCGCCCCGACTCGCCCAGCGTCTTCGCCAAGATCCTCGACCGGGGAGCCGGCCACTTCCGGGTGGGCCCGCACGGCGTGCGCGTGCCCGTCGCGCGCCGCTACCTGCCCGGCACCCTGATCCTCGAGACCACGTGGCAGACCGAGACCGGCTGGCTCGTGGTGCGGGACGCCATGCTGATGGGCCCGTGGCACGACCTGGAGTCGCGTTCGGGCACGCACCGCCGCACCCCCACCGACGACGACGCCGAGCACATCCTGCTGCGCACCATCAAGTGCGTGTCGGGCACCGTGGACCTCGAGGTCGAGTGCGAGCCCCGCCCGGACTACGCGCGCGCCGAGGTCGACTGGGAGTACAAGAACAGCGGGTACTCGGACGTCGTCGCGCACGTCGGCGACGCCACGCCCGACCTGCACCTGCGCTCCAGCCTCCGGTTCGGGCTGGAGGGCAAGCGGGCCACGGCACGCACGCGGATGACGCAGGGCGCCGAGCACTTCGTGGCGATGTCCTGGGGCTCGCAGGAGCCGCCCACCACCTACGCGGAAGCCCTCGACGCGATGTGGCGCACCGAGCGGTTCTGGCGCGACTGGATCACGCAGGGCACGTTCCCCGACCACCCGTGGCGCGTCTACCTGCAGCGCTCGGCCCTCACGCTGAAAGGGCTGACCTACTCCCCCACCGGCGCGCTGATCGCCGCGGCGACCACGTCCCTGCCCGAGACCCCGGGCGGCGAGCGCAACTGGGACTACCGGTACGCGTGGATCCGCGACTCGACCTTCGCGCTGTGGGGGCTGTACACGCTGGGCCTGGAGCGCGAGGCGAACGACTTCTTCTCGTTCATCCAGGATGTCTGCCGTGACAACCGGCAGCTCCAGATCATGTACGGCGTCGGCGGCGAGGAGACGCTGGAGGAGTTCGAGCTGCCGCACCTGTCCGGCTACGAGGGCGCGCAGCCGGTCCGCGTCGGCAACGCCGCGTACGACCAGCGCCAGCACGACGTGTGGGGCGCGGTGCTCGACTCGGTGTGGCTGCACGCCAAGTCGCGCGACCAGCTCCCCGAGTCGCTGTGGCCCATCCTCAAGCGGCAGGTCGAGGAGGCCATGAAGCACTGGCACGAGCCGGACCGGGGCATCTGGGAGGTGCGCGGCGAGCCGCAGCACTTCACCAGCTCCAAGCTCATGTGCTGGGTCGCGATGGACCGCGGCGCGAAGCTCGCGCGGCTGTACGACGAGCCCGACTACGCCCAGGCCTGGCAGAAGATCGCCGACGAGATCGCCGACGACATCTGCAGCAAGGGCGTGGACGACCGCGGCGTCTTCACGCAGCGCTACGGCGACCCCGCGCTCGACGCGTCGCTGCTGCTGGTGCCGCTGCTGCGGTTCCTGCCGTCGGACGACCCGCGGGTCCGGGCCACCGTGCTCGCGATCGCGGACGAGCTCACCGAGGACGGCCTGGTCCTGCGCTACCGCACGGACGAGACCGACGACGGCCTGCGGGGTGAGGAGGGCTCGTTCACCATCTGCTCCTTCTGGCTGGTGTCCGCGCTGGTCGAGATCGGCGAGGTGGAGCGGGCCCGCGCGCTGTGCGAGCGGCTGCTCGGCTACGCCTCCTCGCTCGACCTCTACGCGGAGGAGATCGAGCCAGGCAGCGGCCGCCACCTGGGCAACTTCCCGCAGGCATTCACGCACCTGGCCCTGATCAACGCCGTGATGCACGTGATCAAGGCGGAGAGCGGCGAGGCCGAGAAGGGCTACTTCGGGGTGGTCCGCCCTCACTGATCCGTCGCACGCCCGTCGAGTGCGGGATCCTCGCCCTCCTGGCTCCGGCCAGAGGACGGTGATCCCGCACTCTTCTGTTTTCCAGGGGCTCTTGCGCACATTGGCTAATAGGCGTAGCTTTGTGGCTATGACAGCCAGCCAGAGCAACAACGTAGCCGTCCTCGCACGCCCCGAGGGCAACATCGCCTACACCGACACGGGCTCCGGCCCGCTCGTCGTCGCCATGCCTGGCATGGGAGACGTCCGGTCCACCTACGACGACCTCGCACCCGCCCTGGTCGACGCCGGCTATCGCGTGGTGATCGCGGACCTGCGCGGCCACGGCGACTCCGACACCACGTTCCGCACGCACGGCGACGACGCCACCGGCACCGACTTCATCGCGCTCGTCGAGCACCTCGGCGCCGGGCCGGCAGTGCTGCTGGGCAACTCGATGGCGTCGTCGGCCGCCGCCTGGGCCGCAGCCGAGCGCCCGGACCTCGTGCGCGGGCTCGTCCTGCTCAGCCCTCTCCTGCGCCAGCCGGGCTCGCCGGCCATGCAGTGGACCATGCGGCTCGCCCTTCGCGTGCTCCTCGCGCGACCCTGGGGCGCCGCGTTCTGGGCCGCCTACTACTCGTCGATCAGCAAGGGCCGTCGCTCCGCGCGACACGCCGAGCAGGTCGCCGAGGTCCGGCAGAGACTGCGCGATCCGGCGCACCTGCGCTCGTTCCGCGACCTCAGCGTGGTGCTCGACCACTCCGTCGTCGAGGCCCGGCTGCCCGAGGTCGCGGCCCCGTCGCTCGCCGTGGTCGGCGCCCTCGACCCCGACTTCGCCGACCCCGCCAAGGAGCTCGCCTGGATCACGGAGACGATCGGGGCGCGGGGCGTCCTGGTCGACGAGGTGGGACACTATCCCGCGCAGCAGGCGCCCGACGTCGTCGTGCCCGCCGTGCTCGACTTCCTCGCCGGGCTGCCGGGCTCCGCGGGCGGTCCGGGTGCCGCCGGTGGCGTGGGCACCCCGGCCCGGGACGGCGGCCGCAATGCCTAGGGCAGGGCTCTCGCACGACGCCGTGGTGCGTCTGGCCCTGGAGGTCGTCGACGAGGGCGGCGTGCGCGGGTACGCCGACCTGACCCTGGCCAAGGTCGCCGCGAAGGCCGGGGTCGCCGCACCGAGCCTCTACA
>NZ_KI911694.1:38483-43941 GCF_000515355.1 Promicromonospora kroppenstedtii DSM 19349
ACCGCCCTCGGGCGTGCGACGGCTCGGAGGGCCCCGGTGGCCACGCTGACCAGCGCACCCGTCAGCGGCCGCCGGACGCGTCCCGCCGCTTCGTCCGCCGCGCGGCGTCGTTCCGCCCGGCGCTCGAAGAGCGTGTAGATCACGGGCACGACGTACAGGGTCAGCAGCGTGGAGGAGACGAGGCCGCCGATCACGACCAGTGCGAGCGGCTGCGAGATGAACGCGCCGCCGCCGGTCAGGCCGATGCCCATCGGGGTGAGCGCGAAGACCGTGGCCAGCGCCGTCATGACGATGGGCCGCAGCCGCTTGCGTGCGCCCTCGCGCACCGCCTCGTCGAGCGCCATACCTCGCGCGCGGTACTGGTTGATGAGGTCGATGAGCACGATCGCGTTGGACACCACGATGCCGACCAGCAACAGCGTGCCGATCAGGGCCGGCACGCCGAGCGGCGTGTCCGTCGCGACGAGCGCGACCAGCGCGCCGACCGCGGCGAACGGGACCGACACGAGCAGGATGAACGGCTGCGCCAGGCTCCGGAACGTCGCCACCATGACCACGAACACCAGGGCGATCGCCGCCACCAGCGCCATACCGAGGTCGCTGAAGGCGTCGGCCTGGTCGGCGGCCGCACCGCCCACCTCCACCGTGGCGCCGGCCGGCAGGTCGACGGCCCCGATCTCGGCGTTCACCGCCTCCGTGGCCGCGCCGAGGTCGGTGCCCGCGGGCGTCACCGAGACCGTGGCCGACCGTTCGCCGTCGATGCGGCTGATCGACGTCGGCGAACTGGCGAGCTCCACCGTCGCGACATCGATCAGCCGCACGGGCCCGGTCGCCGTCGACACGGGGATCTCGCCGATCTGGGTCATCGTCTCCGGCACAGGGCCGGCCCAGAGCGCGACGCCGACCGGCCCGTCCGCCGTCTGGAGCTCGCCCACGTCCTGCGCACCCGTCATCGCGGCCGCGGCGATCCCGGAGACCTGCGTCTCGGTGAGCCCGTACTGCGCCGCGGCCTTGCGGTCGACCGTCACCTCGACGATCTCCTGGGCGGCGGCCAGGTCGTTGGTGACCTCGGCGGACGCGGCCAGGCCGCTCATCGCCTCCTGGAGCTGGTCGGTGGCCTCGGCCAGCGTCTCGTCGTCGCGCGCGCGGACCACGAGGTCGATCGACGAGGTGCCGACCGAATCGCCGGCGGATACCGCGACCTCCGTCGCGGGCGGCTCGGTCAGGCCCGCGACGGCGTCGCGGATGTCGGCGGCCGCCTGCTCGCCGTCAGCGTCCTCGTCGAGCGTGATCGCGAACGACGCCTTGAGCCCGGCGCTCGCCCCGCCGAAGGCCGCCATCGACATGTCGCCACCGCTGCCGACCGTGGCCTGCACGCTGTCCACGGCGTCGACGTCGGCCAGTGCGGCCTCGACCTGCTGGGCCGCCTCGTCCTGGCCCTCGAGCGAGGTGCCGGGCGCGTAGTGCTGCGTCACGGTCACGGTGTCCTGGCCGCTGTCCCCGAGGAAGCTGGTCTCCATGCTCGGGACGAGCGTCGCCGTGCCGCCGAGGATCGCGACGGCCACGGCGATGGTGACGGCGGGCAGGCGCAGCGCCCCGTTCAGGGTGGGCACGTAGATGCGCTGCCAGATTCCGCGGCTCTCCTTGTGCTCGGCCGCCTCGCGATCGACCGGTCCGCCGCGGCGTCCCTTGCGCGAGGGCCGGATGAACCAGTACGCGAGCACCGGCACGATCGTCAGGGCCACGACGAGCGAGGCCAGCATGGCGATCGAGACCGTCAGGGCGAACGGCCGGAACAGCTCGCCCACCATGCCGCCCACCAGCGCGATCGGCAGGAACACCGCCACGGTGCAGATCGTCGAGGCGGCGATGGCGCCGCCCACCTCGCGGACAGCCGCGAGGATCGCCGGCGCCTTCTCCTCGCCGTAGGACATGTGGCGCTTGATGTTCTCGATCACCACGATGGCGTCGTCGACCACGCGGCCGATCGAGATGGTGAGCGCGCCCAGCGTCAGGATGTTCAGCGTGTAGCCGCCGAAGTCCATCGCGATGAACGTCACCGCGAGCGACAGCGGGATCGAGATGGCGGACACGAGCGTCGACCGCATCGACATCAGGAACACCAGGATGACGAGCACCGCGAACAGGAGCCCGAGGCCGCCCTCCGTGGCCAGCCCGTGGATGGAGTCCTCGATGAAAGGGGCCTGGTCGAAGACGACCGCCGTGGTGATCGTGCGCTCGTCCAGCATGTCCGCCACGTCCGGAGCAGCCAGCGCGCCCCCGATCGCATGGGACACCTCGACCGTGTTGGCCTCCGGCGTCTTGGTGACGGCCAGGCCGAGCGAGGGCGAACCGTCGAGCCGGGAGTACGACGTCGCCTCGACCGGCTCGAGCCGCACGGACGCGACCTGCCCCAGCAGCACCGGGCCGGCGGGCTCAGCCGGCAGCAGCTCGCCCGTCGTGGCGTCCGGCGTCGTCGCCGCACCACCCGTGGCCGCACCGCTCCCGCCGGCGCCGCCGCCCGGGAGGACAGGGAGCTGCTTGAGCTGGTCGACCATGTCGACGGGCTTGCCGAGCTGGACGGACCACGCGCGGCCACCCGCGGTGATCTCGCCGGCCGGCATGACCACGCCGTTGTCCTGCAGCACCGTGGTCAGGTCCTCGGCCGTGAGACCTGCCGCGGCGAGCTCGGCCTGGTCGGGCAGGATGCGCACCTCGGTCTCGCTCTGCCCGGTCACCGCGACGGAGCGGACGCCGTCGACCTCCTCCAGCGCCGGGACCACGACGTCCTCGACCGTGGTCGCGAGGGCATTGGGGCTCTTGTCGCCGGACACCGCCATCTGGACCACGGGCACGTCGTCGACCGAACCGGTCGTGACCTGCGGCTCGACGCCCTCCGGGAGAGCCTGCTGCGCACCCGCCACGGCGGTCTGGAGCCGCTGGGTGGCGGACTCCATGTCGGTGCCGTAGTCGAGCTCCACCGTGGTCAGCGAGATGCCGGTCGACGCCGTCGAGCGCACCGACGCGACCCCGTCGACGGAGGCGATGGCCTCCTCGATCACGTCGGTGACCTGCTCCTCCACGACGGCGGGCGACGAACCCGGGTACTGCGCGGCGACGATGCCCGTGGGGAGCTGGAGCGACGGGATGAGCTCCTGCTTCAGGGAGGTCATGCTCAGCACGCCGAACACCGCGATCGCGATGGTCACCAGTGCTACGACGGCTCGGTTCGCGAGGGACAGCCGGGCGAGACGGAACACGAGGACTCCACGGTGCGGCGGGGTTCGGGCGTACGGCGCGCGCCACCACCGTCGTCGCCAGGAGGGACCAACGGGGTGAAATCAGACCGAAGTTACAGAGTAGGGCAGCGCTCCGGACCGCCCGCAAGCCGACGGCGGCATTGACAGGCGCGCCCGGACCGTCGCACGCGACATGCCCTGGCCCGTCCGCACGCGGGCCAGGGCACGGGGTCACAGCTCGGACATGGCCTCCTCGGGCGTGCCCTCGACGGCCTTGGCGGCGCGGTTCCAGCGCTGCCAGAGCACGCGCTCCCCGATGGGTCGGGCCATGAGGTGCGCCGTCACGAGGAAGACGATGACGCCGACGAGCAGCACGCCCGACGCGACCCAGAAGGGCGATGCGGGACCGACACCCTCGGCGAGCAGGCCGGCCACCACCGGGGCGGGGGCCGCGAAGCCCCAGCGCACCAGGTTGAACGCCCCGGTCGTGACCCGGCGGTCCGGGTCGCCGAGCGCGAGCGACAGGTCGGTGAGGTTGGCGTTGGCGATACCCATGAACACACCGGCCACGATCGTCACCACGATGGACCCGGCGGTACCGACGCCGACGGCGAGCAGGGCCACGCACACCAGCACGCCCGTGACGGCGACACCCAGCGTCTGCACAAACCCGATGCGGTGCGCCAGCCGGTGGCCCACCCCGAGGATGCCGACGGCCACGCCGATGCCCCAGGCGGTGAACACCAGGCCCAGCGGAACGACGTCGAGCCCGAGGAAGACGGGCACATAGCCGAGCACCACGAAGAACACGAAGTTGTAGGCGGCCGTGACGACCGCGAGCGCCAGGAAGCCCGGCTTGCGAAACAGCCCGAAGACCTGCCCGAGCTTGAGCGGTGCGGGCTTCTCGGCCGGGTCCTTGAGCCGGGTGGCGGAGACCAGGAGGGCGACGACCATGAGCAGGCCGCACACGAAGAACGGCACCCGCCAGCTGATGTGCCCCAGCAGCCCGCCGATCAGCGGCCCGACGGCGAAGCCGAGCCCCACGCAGGTCTCGAACAGCCCGACCACCCACTCGCGGTCCTGGGCGAGCGCGACGAGCAGCACCATGGCGGTGGCGAAGAACATCGCGTTGCCCAGGCCCCAGACGCCGCGCAGCACCGCCAGCTGGACGATATTGCCGCTCAGCGCCGCCAGGACCGCCGCGATGGCGACGAGCGTGACGCCGGTCGCCAGGATCTTCTTGTACCCGAACTTCCCGGTCGCCATCACCGCGGGGATCATGCCGATGGCCATGACCGCGATGTACGCGGTGAAGAGCAGCTCGATCTCCCAGGTGGTGGCACCGATCTCGGCACCGATCACGGGAAGGATCGGGTCGACGACGGCGATGCCCGCGATCGCGAAGAACGCGGTGAGCGCCGTGGCATAAATGGCTGTCTTGTTCGGTTCGTTGCGCGCGCTGACCACGCGGCCTCCTCAGGATCATTTATCTGTACCACACAGGTATATGCCTGTAGGCTACACCTATGTCGAGGGAGACGGAAGAGAACGCCGACGGGGAGCACCCCGACGAGGCCCCGCTGTCACGCGTGGAGCTCCAGCTCGCGCTCCTGCTGCGTCGGGCGGAACGCACCGGCGCGATCCGGGCCGGCCACACCCCCGCGCTGGAACGGTCGGGCTACCTGCTGCTGCAGGTGCTCAGCACCGAGGGCCCGCTGGGTATCAACGCGCTCGCCGCACGCCAGGGCCTGGACGCCTCCACCGTGACCCGGCAGGTGGTCAGCCTGGAGAAGGCCGGGTTCGCCCGGCGCAGCCGGGACCCGCTCGACGGGCGGGCCGTCCGGGTGGAGGCGACGGAGGCCGGCGCCGCCCAGCTCGAGCGCGAACGCACGCGGCGCAGCGCGATGTACGACCAGATCCTCACCGACTGGTCGCCGTTCGAGCGGGCCCTGCTCGCCGAGCTGCTGGAACGCCTGAACCGCGACCTGGACACCTTCCGGCGCGACCCGGAGGAGTGAGCGGACTCTTCCAAAGAACTTGTTGCAAAGAAACCCTTGCAAAGGTGTGTTGGCATGCGTAGGGTTGGGCGTACCAGCCAGCCCGACCCGAGCCAGGAGATGCACCGATGAGCGCCTTCGCACCCACCGCCCTTCCCCAGGTCCACAGCTTCCTCGCGCCGCGCACCGTCGCGACCGCCGCCGGCCGGCAGCCGGTGGCGC
>NZ_KI911694.1:44041-50825 GCF_000515355.1 Promicromonospora kroppenstedtii DSM 19349
GGGCCGCGGACGACAGGACGCGGACCCGGCGGCCCTCCTCCTGCTCGGCGAGGGCGATGGCGAGATCGGCCCACGCACGTTCGACGAGGTCGACCAGCCGCATGCCGAGTGCCTCGCACACGGCGGCGAGCACCTCGGAGGAGGCCTCCTTGCGCCCCCGCTCCACCTCGGACAGGTAGGCCGTCGAGACCCGGGCGTCCGCGGCGACGTCGGCCAGGGTGCGGCGCTGCTCGCGTCGCGCCCGCCGGAGGATGCCGCCGACGAGATCGCGCAGCAGCGGTTCGCGGGTGTGCTCCAGCGTGCCGGACCGGGCTCCCGGTGCGCCCTCGTTCGTGGTGCCGAGCCCGGCAGGGCTCGCTGTACCTATCGAGATCATCGCCATGTGCCCACTCCCGCCGTTGGTACCCGTCACGCTACCCAACCCCACGGACGTCCCGGGTCGTTCCGGCATCTGCTGCTGGCGTAACGCGCAACCCGGACGGGGGAGGCGAAGGCCGGGGCGGTCAAGGCCGGGTGCGTGTCAGTGGCTCCTGGCACCATGGGACCACCGACCAGGAGAGGACAGTGGTGTTCGGATCTATCGAGGTGCGCGGAGCCCGCGAGAACAACCTGCAGGACGTCTCTGTCGACATCCCCAAGCGCAAGCTCACGGTGTTCACCGGGGTCTCGGGCTCGGGCAAGAGCTCGCTGGTGTTCGGCACGGTCGCCGCCGAGTCCCGGCGGCTGATCGACGAGACCTACTCGGCGTTCCTCCAGGGCTTCATGCCCTCACGCCCGCGTCCTGACGTCGACACGCTGTCGAACCTGTCAGCCGCCATCGTCGTGGACCAGGAGCCGATGGGCGCGAACGCGCGCTCGACCGTCGGCACGGCCACCGACGCCTACACGATGCTGCGCGTCATCTGGTCGCGGCTCGGCACGCCGCACATCGGCGGGTCGAACCTCTTCTCCTTCAACGACCCGCAAGGCATGTGCGGCAACTGCGAGGGGCTGGGCCGCGTCTCCGCGATCGACACCGAGGCGCTGGTGGACCGGAGCAAGTCCCTCAGGGAGGGGGCCATCACGTTCCCCAACTTCGGGGTGGGCACCTGGTACTGGAAGGTCTACGCCGACTCCGGCTTCTTCGACGTCGACAAGCCGCTCAAGGACTACACCGACGCCGAGTGGCACGACCTGATGCACGGCGAAGAGCGCAAGATCGTCTCGGGCGGCATCAACGTCACGTACGAGTCCCTGGTCCCGAAGATCACCCGTCTGTACCTGGTCAAGGACGTCGAGTCGATGAAGGGCGCGATGCGGGCGGCCGTCGACCGGCTGGCCACGTTCACGTCCTGCCCCGAGTGCGGCGGCACCCGGCTCAACGACCGGGCCAGGTCGTCGCTGGTCAAGGGCAAGCACATCGGCGAGGCCGCGGCGATGCAGCTCACCGACCTGGCCGAGCTGGTGCGCGACCTGGCCGACCCGCACGTCCAGCCGATCCTCGACGGGCTCAACGACCTGCTCGCCACGTTCGAGCAGATCGGGCTCGGGTACCTGTCGCTGGACCGCGAGTCGTCGTCGCTGTCGGGCGGCGAGGCGCAGCGCACCAAGATGGTGCGGCACATGGGCTCGGCCCTGACGGACCTGACCTACGTGTTCGACGAACCGACCATCGGGCTGCACCCGCACGACGTGCGGCAGATGAACATCCTGCTCCAGCGGCTGCGGGACAAGGGCAACACGGTGCTCGTCGTGGAGCACAAGCCCGAGGTCATGGCGGCGGCGGACCACCTGATCGACATGGGCCCGGGCGCCGGCACCCACGGCGGCACCGTGGTCTACCAGGGCGATGTCGCGGGCCTGCGAACGTCCGGGACCGCGACCGGCAAGCACCTGGACCAGGCGGTGACGGTCAAGGCGACGCCCCGTACGCCGACCGGGGCCCTGCGGATCGAGCACGCGAACCTGCACAACCTCCAGGACGTCACGGTCGAGGTGCCGCTCGGCGTGCTGGTCGCGGTGACCGGCGTGGCCGGGTCGGGCAAGAGTTCGCTCATCCACGGCTGTCTGCCGCGCGACGGCGTCACGTTCGTCGACCAGTCCGCGATCCGCGGGTCGCGGCGGTCCAACCCGGCCACGTACACCGGGATCCTGGAGCCCATCCGCAAGCAGTACGCCCGCGCCAACGGGGTCAAGCCGGCGCTGTTCAGCGCCAACTCGGCGGGTGCGTGCCCGGAGTGCAAGGGCGTGGGTCTCATCTACACCGACCTGGCCTTCATGGCGGGCGTCGCCAGCGTGTGCGAGGCGTGCGAGGGCAAGCGGTTCACCGACGAGGTGCTCGGCTACACCCTGCGCGGCAAGAACATCGCCGACGCGCTGGCCATGTCCGTCGAGGAGGCGCTGGGGTTCTTCACGGAGAAGACGGTGCTGCCCATGCTGTCCCGGCTCTCCGACGTCGGGCTGGGCTACATCTCGCTCGGCCAGCACCTCAACACCCTCTCCGGCGGGGAACGTCAGCGGCTCAAGCTGGCCATCGAGATGGGCGGCGACACCCCGACGTTCGTGCTCGACGAGCCCACCGCGGGACTGCACATGCAGGACGTCGACAACCTGGCCGGCCTGCTGGACCGCCTCGTCGACTCCGGCCGGTCGGTGATCGTCGTGGAGCACAACCTGTCGGTCGTCGCACGGGCCGACTGGGTGATCGACATGGGTCCAGGCGGCGGGCACGACGGCGGCCGCGTGGTCTTCGAGGGCACACCGGCTGACCTGGCGCGGCACGAGGCGTCACTGACGGGCCGCCATCTGGCGGAGCTCCTCGCCGGCACCTCCTGAGCCCCCCGGAGCGGCCGCCGGCCCAGCCTGGTCGTGCCCCCACCCGGGTTCGAACCGGGACTGTGCCGGGTTTAAGCCGGCTGCCTCTGCCAGTTGGGCTATGGGGGCGCACCCCAGAGACTACCGAGCGGCAATCGCCTCTCGGGAGTTCTGACCGGCTGAGTTCGGTCCGCTGCCCAGGCTCATCCGTTGCCCAGGCTCGACGGCGAGTTCGGTCGGTTGCTTTGAGATCGGTCAATCAAAGGACCGATCTCAAAGCAACCGACCGAACTCACGTCAGCCACGGGTCAGCCGGCCCCACAGGTGGCCGGCGGAGCGAGGGTCAGGCCTTGGAGCCCGACTCGGCGCGCTCGGCGGACGACTCCGCCTTCTGCTCGATCTTCTCGCCGACCGGCTTGGGCGGCACGGAGGCGTTGCGGAACTCCTGGCGCGGGTCGTGCAGCGAGCCGAGCGAGACCAGCTCACGGCCCATCAGGAACTGGCCGATCCAGCCGACCAGGATGCGGGCCTTGCGGTTACCGGTCGGCATCGCCATGACGTGGTAGCCGCGGTGGGCCACCCAGGCCGGGAACCCGCGCAGCTTGACGAAGCCGAACAGCTCGGCGACACCCTTGTAGAGGCCCAGCGAGGCGACCACACCGACGTTCTTGTGGTTGTACTCGACGGCGGGCCGCTCCTTGTAGAGCGCCACGATGTTGTCGGCCAGGCGCACGGCCTCGCGGATCGCGTGCTGTGCGTTCGGCGGGCAGAACTTGCCGGGGTTGAGCACGTCCGGCACGGCGGCGCAGTCGCCTGCGGCCCAGGCGCCCTCGACGATCTCGCCGTCCTCCGTGGCCACCTGCAGGGTGGGGAGAACGATGACACGGCCCAGCTTGTCGAACGGGAGGTCCGACGCCTCCTTGATGACCGGGTTCGCCTTGACGCCCGCGGTCCACACGATGGTCTCGGTGTCGAACTCGACGCCGGTCGACGTGACGACGTGCCCGTCCACGCAGGAGGAGAGGAACGTGTTGAGGTGGAACTCGATGCCGCGCTTCTTGAGCTCGGCGAGGGCGTACTCGCCCATCGGCTCCGTGACCTCGGGCAGGATGCGGCCCGCGCCCTCGATCATGACGAACCGCAGGTCGGAAGCCTCGATCGTGTTGTACTGCCGCGTCGCGTAGCGCGCCATGTCCTCGATCTCGGCGAGCGCCTCGATGCCGGCGAACCCGCCGCCCACGAAGGTGAACGTGAGCATCCGCTTGCGCAGGTCGGCGTCCCAGGTGGAGGACGCGACGTCCATGCGGTTGATGACGTGGTTGCGGACCGCGATGGCCTCCTCCACGTTCTTGAAGCCGATCGCGTTCTCCGCCAGGCCCGGGATGGGCAGCGTGCGCGAGACCGAACCCAGGCCGACGACCAGCTGGTCGTAGGTGACCTCGTACTCGTCGCCCTCCTCCGGCTGGATCTTCACGGCCTTGCGGCCGTGCTCGATCGTGGTGACCTTGCCCTGCAGCACGTCGATGCCCTTGAGGGCCTTGCGGTGCGGCGCGACGACGTCGCGGGCGTCGATGGAGCCCGCACCCGCCTCGGGCAGGAAGGGCGCGTACGTCATGTACGGGCGCGGGTCGACGACGACGATGGCCGCTTCGCGCTTCTTCAGCTTCTTTCGCAGACGGCGCGCCACGTACAGGCCGACGGACCCGCCGCCGAGCACGACGATGCGCGGCACCTTCCGCGGGCGCGGCGTCGCCGGGTCGGAAGCATGGCTGACCGAGGTCAGGTCGTTCTGAGGCATGATTCCCAGGGTACCGCGCCCTAAGCGTGTTTCTTCACATGGCAAAGAGCGGCGGGTGCGTGACGCCCACCACGCCGCTTCGCTGCGTATCGTGCCCGGTCAACGGACCACTTGGGACGGGAGTTCCCGACTACCGGAATTCCGCCCAGGAGAAGGTCAGCCCATCGACAGCGCGATCCCGTCCAGGATGTCGTGCTCGCTCGTCACCACGTGGGTCAGCGCGCCGCCCGCGGCCCGCACGTCGGCCACGGCGCGCTGGATCACCTCGGACCACACGAGCGCCCCGGCCGCGATCACGTCGACCCGCCCCGGGTGCAGGAAGCCCATCGCCGTGCGCTCGGCCCGCGGTGCCGCGAGCAGCGCGGCGCAGGAGGCGAGCACGGTCTCCACGGGCAGCCGGGCCCCGTGCACGCGCTCGCGCTGGTACTCGGTCAGGCCAAGGGCGTGCGCTGTCACGGTCGTGATCGACCCGGCCAGTCCCACCAGCGTGGTCGTGCTCCCCAGCGGCACCGCGCGGACGGCGTCGTCCAGGTGGGCCCGGACGTCCGCGCGGGCCGCCTCGATCTCGGCAGCCGACGGCGGGTCGCTGTGCAGGTGCCGCTCCGTCATCCGCACCGAGCCGACGTCCATCGAGATGCTCGCGTCCACCGCGTCGGTGCCGAGGACCAGCTCGGTGGAGCCGCCGCCGAGGTCGACCACGAGGTACGGCGCGGCGTGCGCCCCGGCGACGCCGCTGGTGGCGCCGCGGAACGAGAGCTCGGCCTCCTCGTGCCCGCTGATCACCTCGACGTCGACGCCGAGCGCGTCCCGGACACCGTCGAAGAAGGCGTCACGGTTGCGCGCGTCCCGGGTGGCGGACGTCGCGACGAACCGCACGCGCTGCACACCGGCGGCCTCGACGGCCGTCGCGTACTGCCGGGTCGCCGCGAGGGTGCGCTCCAGCGCCTCGGGCGCGAGCTCGCCGGTGCGGTCGACGCCCTGGCCCAGCCGCACCACCTCCATGCGGCGGTCGAGCTCAGTGAGGTTTCCGGCGGCGTCGACGTCCGCGACCAGCAGGCGGATCGAGTTGGTGCCGCAGTCGACCGCGGCCACGCGAGAGGAAGTCACGCGAGGATTCTCCCAGGCGGTCCGGCCGCGCGGCGTCGGACGTGCCGGTTCGCGAGAAACCTCACGCCCGGAGATCTCGAGGGCACGAGGCGCGGGGACGCAGTTCTCAGCAGGTGCAGCGGTCCGGGCGCCAGGTGTCCCTGGCCATCGCGAGCGCCTCGTCACCCAGCGGGTTCACGCCGGGGCCGGCGGCGAGCGCGTGCGCGAACAGGACGTGCAGGCACTTGACGCGCGTCGGCATGCCGCCCGCGGAGATTCCGTCGATCTCGTCCACGTGCCCGATCGCCTCGCGCTGCGCCAGGTAGTGCTCGTGCGCCGCGCGGTAGGCCGCTGCAAGCTCCTCGTCGGTCTCGAGCCGCGCCGTCATCTCCCTCATGACGCCGTTGGCCTCCAGCGTCGAGGCGGCGGCCAC
The DNA here is from genome assembly GCF_000515355.1 of Promicromonospora kroppenstedtii DSM 19349. Classification (GTDB taxonomy): domain Bacteria; phylum Actinomycetota; class Actinomycetes; order Actinomycetales; family Cellulomonadaceae; genus Promicromonospora; species Promicromonospora kroppenstedtii. The sequence goes on from NZ_KI911694.1 coordinate 50,152, forward strand.
CGCACCGGGGTGCGTCAGGTAGAAGACCGTCGGGAAGGGGGTGCCGTCGGGCAGGCGGGGCGCGGTGCGCGCCACCGTCGGACGGCCGCACACGCAGCGCGCCGCGATCCCCACGACGCCGCGCGGTTCGCGGCCGAGCTGCTCGGCCAGGACGCGCAGGTCGTCGTCGGACACGGTGTCAGTCGCGGTGTTCACCACCCCATTGTCTCCCAGAGCGCGGGTGGCGCCGTGCGGCCTACTCGCCGTCGGCGATCCGCACGGAGTCCCACACGTTCGTGTACCAGGGCGCGTCGTCGTCGGAGGCGCCCGGGGACGGCTCCACGACGCCGGGCCGTGGCGCCTCCTGCTCGACCGAGTCGGTGTCGAGCGGCCGCCACACCTTGTCCCCGGGCATGACGAAGCGCAGTCGCGACCGCGCCTGCTCGATGACGTAGGAGCGGTCGTCCCAGCGGGCGAGCTCCGTCTCCAGCTCGGCCTTCTGCTCCTGCTGCTCGCTCAGCTCGGAACGTAGGTCACGCAACTCGGCCTGCTGCGTCACCACGGCGCGCACGGTCGGCAGCAGGAGCACCACGGCGAGGAGCACCACGACGGACAGCACCATGGCGCGGACGGTGAGCACCTCGGGGACCATGAGCCCGTAGCTGCCGCGCCTGCGGTCGGCGCGCGCCGGCCGG
>NZ_KI911694.1:50925-55028 GCF_000515355.1 Promicromonospora kroppenstedtii DSM 19349
CGAGGCACGCGCCCGCAGCGGAGCCGCAGGCTCACGCGACAACAAGCAGAGCGTGAGCCGGAGGTGCAGCGCAGGGTGCGGGCCGAGGTACGAGGCACGCGCCCGCAGCGGAGCCGCAGGCTCACGCGACAACAAGCAGAGCGTGAAAGTGACCTGGGAGAAGGCAGCATGTATCAGATCGACGACCTGACCAAGACGTACCAGCAGGGCAGGCGCGTGGTGCGCGCGCTCAAGGGGGTGTCCCTGACCATCGGTGACGGCGAGCTCGTGGCCGTCCAGGGGCCGACCGGGGGCGGCAAGTCCACGCTGCTGCAGATGCTCGGCGGGCTCGACCGTCCGACGTCGGGCACGGTGAAGCTCGACGGCACCGACCTCGCCGGGATGAGCGACACGCAGCTCACCGCGGCGCGGGCCGAGACCATCGGGTTCGTGTTCCAGAACTTCAACCTGATCCCGACGCTCACCGCGCTGGAGAACGTGGAGACGGCGCTCGTGCCGGCCAAGGTGCCGCGCCAGACGCGGACGGCACGGGCGCTCGCCGCCCTGGAGTCGGTGGGCCTCGGCGACCGGGGCGACCACCTCCCGGGCGAGCTGTCGGGCGGGCAGCAGCAGCGTGTCGCGATCGCGCGGGCGCTGGTGAAGAACCCCAAGGTGCTGCTGGCCGACGAGCCCACCGGAAACCTCGACGAGGAGACCCGCGACGAGATCGTGGACCTCATCGAGGGCCTGTGGAAGGAGCAGGGGCTGACGATCGTGCTGGTCACGCACGACTCGGTGGTCGCACGGCGCACACCGCGCCGCCTGCGCATCGCCAAGGGCGCGGTCAAGGACCTGACGGCGGCCTGACGGCGGGGCGCGCCGGGCGGGGCGCTCGGCAGACTCGGCAGTTTGCCCCGCAGACTCGGCAGTACGCCCGAGCGGTCGGCAGTTGGCATCGAGATCGGCTCAGGCCTGTGCCGATCTCGATGCCAACTGCCGAGTCTGCTGGGCAAACTGCCGACCACCCGGGCGCACCGCCGGACACCCGGCAGCACCGCCGAGCGCCCGGGTGGGCGTTGGCGTCACGCCGGTGCGTCCGAGCAGGTCTCGACGGCATCCGGGCTGGCTGGCTACGCTGCCCCTACGTTCGCCGCGGCACCGTCGCCCGGCGTACGCCCCATCGGAGACACGCGCAAGGGAGCGCAGCATGCCTCGTCGAAATCGTTTCACCACCCGAGATCGCTTGACGGTCAGAAATCGTTTAACACCGGGTCTCGCCGCAGGGCTCGCGGGGCTCGTCACCGCCGGTTCGCTCGTCGCACCCGCCGCGGCGACCACGGGGGCGGCCACGGCAGCCGTCGACACGGTCGTCACCGCCGTCGACTTCGAGGACGGCACCACGGGCACGTGGACCCCCAGCGGCGGCGCGGGCCTCGACGTCGTTCCGGACCCCGACGGCGCGGGCAGCGTGCTCACCATCACCCGGGCCGCCGACTACGAGGGCCTCCAGTCCCCCACCGGGATCTTCCACCCGGGGCTGACCTACACGTTCAGCATGCGCGCCCGTCTCGCGGAGCCCGCCGCGCCGGAAGACCCGCCGGCCCCCACCAGCACCGGCGTCCGCTTCGTCGTCAAGCCGGCGTACGACTGGGTAGGGAACACCACGATCGGACCCGACTGGACCACGGTGACCGGCACGTACACGGCCGACGCCGACGCCGACCCGGCCGAGCTGCAGGCCTACCTCGGCAGCACCGACCAGGACGCCCCCTACACGCTCCTCGTGGACGACATCATGGTGACCACCTCCGACACGGTTCCCCCGGACGACGTCGTGCCCGGCGGCGCGATCAACCCCGTGCCCACCCCGGTGTACGCCGCCGAGGGCAGCGGGAACGCCTCCGCCCTGACCTTCGACGACGGCCCGAACCCCGGCACCACGCCCGCCCTGCTGGACTTCCTCGCGGAGCACGACCTGAAGGCCGTCTTCTGCGTGATCGGGCAGAACATCCAGGCCGAGGGCGGCGCCGCGCTGCTGCGCCGGATCGTCGCCGAGGGCCACGTCCTGTGCAACCACTCGACGTCGTACGCCGACATGGGCTCCTGGACCCAGGAGCAGGTGCGCGCCGACCTGGTCGAGAACCTGGGGATCATCCGCGACGCGCTGGGCGACCCCAACCAGAAGGTCCCCTTCTGGCGCGCCCCGAACGGCTCCTGGGGCGTGACACCCGGTGTCGCGGTCGAGCTGGGCATGCAGCCGCTCGCCGTCCGGAACACCATCGCCGACTGGGAGACCCAGGACGTCGCGACCCTCACCGCCAACCTGCGCACCGCCATGGTCCCCGGCGAGCTGGTCCTCGCGCACGACGGCGGCGGCGACCGGTCGGGCACGCTCGCCGCGGTGCGGACGGTCGTCACCGAACGCCTCGCCGACGGCTGGACGTTCACGTTCCCGGAGGGCACGCCCCCGGCATCGGGCACCGTGCTGAGCACGGACTTCGAGGACGGCACCCTCGGCGGCTGGGAGCCGCGCACCGGCACCGACGCCTCCGACTTCACGCTCGCGGTCACGGACGCCGACGCACACGGGGGTACCTGGGCGGCCGCACTCACCGACCGTGACGCCACCGGCGACGGCATCGGCCGGGACGTCACGGGCGTGCTGCGCGCGGGCGTCACCTACGACGTCTCCGCCTGGGTGCGCTTCCCCGCGGGGCAGACGCCGGGCGACGTCTGGCTGAGCCTCGCGAGCACGATCGAGGGCGCCCAGACCTTCTCGACCCTGGCCCAGTTCACCGGCCTGACCGACAGCGGCTGGACCGAGGTGACCGCCACGTTCACCATGCCGGACCACGACGACGCACTCCTCTACTTCGAGACGGCGTACGACGGCGGCAACACCAGCGACTGGCTGATCGACGACATCGTGGTGTCCGTCCCGGAGCCGCCTCTGATCGAGGACCTGACGGGGCTCCAGGAGACGGTCGACTTCCCGGTGGGCGTCGCGATCGACAGCCGCGAGACCTCGGGCGCGGCGGCGCAGCTGCTGAGGAGGCACTTCGGCCAGGTCACGCCCGAGAACCACATGAAGCCCGAGGCCTGGTATGACGCCGACGGCACACTGCGCCGGCACCCCGAGGCGACGGCTCTCATGGACTTCGCGCAGGAGCACGACCTGCGGGTCTACGGCCACGTGCTGGTGTGGCACAGCCAGACGCCGGACTGGTTCTTCCAGGACGACGCCGGCGAGCCGCTGGCAGCGGACGAGGCGGGCCGTGCGGTGCTCCGCGAGCGCCTGCGCGACCACGTGTTCGGCATCGCGGAGAACCTGAGCGACGACTACGGGCTCTTCGGCTCGGCCACGAACCCGCTGGTCGCGTTCGACGTGGTCAACGAGGTGGTCTCGGACGGTGCGGAGCACCCGGACGGCCTGCGCCGCAGCGAGTGGTTCCGGATCCTGGGCGAGGAGTACATCGACCTCGCGTTCGAGTACGCGGACGAGGCGTTCAACGAGACGTACGCCGCCGCACCGTCGGACGCGGTGCGCGAGCGTCCGGTGACCCTGTTCATCAATGACTACAACACGGAGCAGGGCGGCAAGCAGGACCGGTACCGCGCGCTGGTGGGCCGGCTGCTGGAGCGCGGCGTGCCGGTGGACGGCGTGGGGCACCAGTTCCACGTGTCCCTCGCGATGCCGGTCGGCGCGCTGGAGGGCGCGATCGAGCGGTTCGCGGACCTGCCGGTCACGCAGGCGGTCACGGAGCTGGACGTCACCACGGGGACGCCGGTCACCCAGGCCCGGCTGGTCGACCAGGGCTACTACTACCGCGACGCGTTCGACGTGTTCCGTGCGCATGCCGAGGACCTGTTCAGCGTGACGGCGTGGGGCTTGACCGACGGCCGGTCGTGGCGGGTCGACAGCGGCGCGCCCCTGCTCTTCGACGACCGCTTCCAGGCCAAGCCGGCCTACTTCGGCGCGGCCGGGGCCGAGCTGCCGGCCCGCCTGCGCACGGCGAACGTGTTCGCCGGGGACGTGCCGCTCGACGGTTCGGCCACGGCGTCCCCGGTGTGGGACCGGCTGCCGCGGCACGTGTTCGAGGCCCCGGACGGCGGCGCGGCCGCCC
>NZ_KI911694.1:55128-56401 GCF_000515355.1 Promicromonospora kroppenstedtii DSM 19349
CCACCCAGCCCGGCCGCGATGCCGGCGGGCTGCCCGTTCCACCCGCGCTGCGACGCCGTGCGCGACGTCTGCCGCACCGACGTCCCACCGCAGGCGACCCCGGCGCCCGGCCGGATGTCGCTGTGCCACTTCGCGTCGGACATCATGGCCGGACGGGAGCCGACCCCTGCGGCCGATGTGACGGCATCGGCGCCCGGTGGGCCGGTGCCCGAGCCGAAGGGAGACCCCGATGACTGAGTCACGACCGGCGGGCGCCGGGCTCGTCGACGAGCGGCCTGCGAACGACCAGGCGGTGCTCGAGGTCCGCGACCTCGTCAAGCACTACCCGGTGCGCTCGGGGCTGCTGCGCCGCTCGACGGCGACCGTGAAGGCCGTCGACGGCGTCTCGCTCACCCTGGACCGGGGCCGCACGCTGGGTCTGGTCGGCGAGTCCGGATCGGGCAAGTCGACGCTCGCCCGCGTGCTGGTGGGCGTCGAGACGCCGACCAGCGGGCAGGTGCTGGTGGACGGCGAGGACGTCACAGGCCGGTCCCGGGCAGGCCGCAAGCAGCTCCGCCGGGACGTCCAGATGGTGTTCCAGGACCCGTACACGTCCCTGAACCCGCGGATGTCGGTGAGCGAGATCGTGGGCGAGCCGTTCGCCATCCACGGCATCGACCCGGCGGGCGGACGACGAGCCGCGGTGGGCGAGCTGCTGGAGCTCGTGGGCCTGGACCCCGACCACGCGAACCGGTACCCGCACCAGTTCTCGGGCGGGCAGCGGCAGCGCGTCGGGATCGCCCGCGCGCTCGCCCTGCGGCCCAAGATCCTGGTCTGCGACGAGCCGGTCTCGGCACTCGACGTCTCCGTGCAGGGCCAGGTGATCAACCTGCTGGAAGACCTCCAGGAGGAGCTCGGCCTGTCGTACCTGTTCGTGGCCCACGACCTCGGCGTGGTGCGGCACATCGCCCACGACGTCGCCGTCATGTACCTGGGCCGCATCGTCGAGCAGGGCCCCGAGGCCGACGTGTACGACGGCGCGCGCCACCCCTACACGCAGGCGCTGCTGTCCGCGGTGCCGGTACCCGACCCGTCGGTGCGGCTGGTCAAGGCCCCGACCAGCGAAGGCTCGACCAGCGAAAAGCGGCCAGACATCGGCGGGATCGTGCTGGAGGGCGACCCGCCCTCGCCGGTCGACCCGCCGTCCGGCTGCCCGTTCCACACGCGCTGCTGGCTCGCGCCGACCCTGCCGGAGGCTCGCGGCGACGCCGCCGCGTCGTCGACGGACGGCGTC
>NZ_KI911694.1:56501-56674 GCF_000515355.1 Promicromonospora kroppenstedtii DSM 19349
GTCCCGTCCGCGTGCGAGACGGAGGTGCCCGCCCTGGTCGCCCGGGGTGCCACACCCGACCACGTCACCGCCTGCCACTTCGCGCGCGTGCTCGCCGCGCCGGGGGCCGGCGCATGAGGCGCGTCCTGGTGGTGCTGAACTCGGCCACCAGCTCGATGGGCCGCCTGGAGCAC
>NZ_KI911694.1:56774-60634 GCF_000515355.1 Promicromonospora kroppenstedtii DSM 19349
CGGCGCCGGCCAGCGCCGCGCCCGGCGTCCTGTCCACGGGCGCCGCCGCGGCGGCCAGCAGCGCCAACGCTCCCTACCTGGCCGACAACCTCACAGACGGGAACGCCGGCACGTACTGGGAGTCGACCAACGGCAGCCTGCCGCAGTGGGCCCAGGTCGACCTCGGCTCGGGCGCCACCGTCGAGGAGGTCGTGCTCAAGCTGCCCGCGTCGTGGGAGGCCCGCACGCAGACCCTGTCGGTGCAGGCAGGTACCGACGGCTCCACCTTCACCACCCTCGCCGCGAGCGCCCAGCGCCGGTTCGACCCGGCGTCGGGTAACACGGTGACGATCGACGTGCCGAACACCGAGGCCCGGTACGTGCGGGTCGCGATCACGGCGAACACGGGCTGGCCGGCGGGCCAGCTCTCGGAGCTGGAGGTGCGTGGCACCCGCGACGCCCCCGACCCGGAGGAGCCGGCCGACGGCACGGACCTCGCGGCGGGCCGCCCCGTGGCGGCGTCGTCGACGGAGTGGACGTACGTCGCGGCGAACGCCACCGACGGCAACACGGGCACCTACTGGGAGGGTGCGGGCGGGCAGTACCCGAGCACGCTCGCGGTGACGCTGGCGTCCGCGGCGGAGCTGAGCGCCGTCGTCGTGAAGCTGCCGCCTGCCACGGCCTGGGGGCCGCGCACGCAGACCTTCGAGGTGCAGGGCCGCACGGGGTCGGGTGACGCGTGGGCGACGCTCGCGCCGTCGGCCGCGCGCGCCTTCTCCCCCGCGACGGGCAACACGGTGACCGTGCCGGTCACGGGTACCGCGCGGGAGGTGCGCCTCCGGTTCACGGCGAACACGGGCTCGGGCAACGGTCAGGTGGCGGAGCTGCAGGTGTTCGGCACCCCGGCGGCCAACCCCAACCTGACGGTCACGGGCGTCACGGCCACCCCGGCGTCGCCCACGGAGTCGGACGACGTGACCCTGTCCACCGTCGTGAAGAACATCGGCACGCGGGCCTCGACGGCCACCGACGTCTCGTTCACGGTGGACGGCGACGAGGTGGCAACCGGCCAGGTGGGCACGCTCGCCGCGGGCGCACAGGCCACGGTCACGGCCGACGTCGGCACGTTGACGGCCGGGTCGTACGAGATCGGCGCAGAGGCGGACCCGTCGGGTGCCGTGGCCGAGCAGTCCGAGAGCGACAACGGCTATACGCGGCCGGACCCGCTGGTGGTCACCGAGGTCGCCAGCTCGGACCTGGTCCCGACCGTGTCGTGGACGCCGTCCACCCCTGCCGCCGGCGAGGCGGTCACCTTCTCGGCGACCATCGCGAACCGTGGTTCGCTCGCGGCGTCGTCCGGCGCACACGGTCTGACGGTCGTGCTGCGGAACGGTTCGGGCACGGTGGTGCGCACGCTGACGGGTTCGGTCTCCGGCGCCATCGCGCCCGGCGCCACCAGCCAGAGCGTGAACCTGGGCACGTGGACCGCGGCCGACGGCTCGTTCGACGTCACCGTGACGGCGGCCCCCGACCCGACCGAGGTCGCGGCCAAGCGGGCGAACAACGAGGTCACGCGGTCGCTGTTCGTCGGCCGCGGCGCCAACATGCCGTTCGACACCTACGAGGCGGAGGACGGCGCGTCCGGTGGCGGCGCGACCGCCGTCGGGCCCAACCGGGTGGTGGGCGACCTGGCCGGCGAGGCGTCCGGCCGGAAGGCGGTCACGCTGGGCCAGACCGGCGCGTACGTCGAGTGGACCACGCGGGCTCCCACCAACTCCCTGGTGGTGCGCTTCTCCATGCCGGACGCCGCGGGCGGTGGCGGCACCACCGGCTCGCTCGGGGTCTATGTGGACGGACAGTTCGTCAAGAACATCGATCTGACCTCGCGCTACGCGTGGCTGTACGGGAACGAGGCGAGCCCGGGCAACCAGCCCGGCCAGGGCGCCCCGCGACACATCTACGACGAGGCCAACGCGCTGCTCGGGCGGAACGTCCCGGCGGGCTCGACGATCCGGCTGCAGAAGACGGCGAGCAACCCCGGCCCGTACACCGTCGACTTCGTCGACCTGGAGCAGGCGACGGCGCAGGGCAACCCCGACCCGGCCAGGTATGTCGAGCCCGCGGGCTTCACGCACCAGGACGTGCAGAACGCGCTCGACCGGTTCCGCATGGACACGACCGGCAACCTGGCCGGCGTCTACCTGCCGGCGGGTGACTACCAGACGGCGAGCAAGTTCCAGGTGTACGGCAAGGCCGTCGACATCGTGGGCGCCGGGCCCTGGTTCACGCGGTTCCACGCGCCGGCCGGCCAGGAGAACACGGACATCGGCTTCCGGGCCGAGGGGACGGCGAACGGCTCGACGTTCCGTGACTTCGCGTACTTCGGCAACTACACCTCGCGCATCGACGGCCCGGGCAAGGTCTTCGACTTCGCCAACGTGCGCGACATGACGATCGACAACATCTGGGTCGAGCACATGATCTGCATGTTCTGGGCGGCCAACATGGACGACTCGGAGATCAAGGACTCCCGCATCCGGAACACGTTCGCCGACGCGCTGAACATGACCAACGGCAGCGCGAACAACCACGTGCACAACAACCAGGCGCGCGGAACCGGCGACGACTCGTTCGCGCTGTTCGCGGCGACCGACGCCGGCGGTAGCGGCCAGCGGGGCAACGTGTTCGAGAACCTGACGTCCACCAACACCTGGCGGGCGGCGGGCCTGGCCGTCTACGGCGGGCAGGACAACACGTTCCGCAACATCTACATCGCCGACACGCTCGTGTACTCGGGCGTGACCATCAGCTCGCTGGACTTCGGGTACCCGATGGAAGGCTTCGGCCCGGCGCCGACCGTCTTCGAGGGCATCTCCGTGGTGCGCTCCGGCGGGCACTTCTGGGGCGCGCAGGTGTTCCCGGCGGTGTGGCTGTTCTCGGCGTCCAAGACGTTCACGGCCATCCGGGTGAACGACCTGGACATCGTGGACCCGACGTACTCCGGGATCATGTTCCAGACCCAGTACGTCGGCGGACAGCCGGTGAACCCGGTCCAGGACACGGTGTTCACGGACGTGTCGATCACCGGCGCCCAGCGCAGCGGTGACCAGTACGACGCGAAGTCCGGCTACGGCATCTGGGCCAACCCGCTGCCGGAGGCGGGGCAGGGCCCGGCGGTCGGGTCGGCCACGTTCAACGGGCTGACGTTCGGGAACAACTTCCGCGACATCGAGAACCCGACGTCGACGTTCACGATCAACCGCAACTGAGGTAGGAGGCGGTACCCGCTGGTCGGGCTTGTCGAGACCGAGACCTCGACGAGCCCGACCGGCGAAGGCTCAGAGCCTGGTGGATGCACTGAGCCACGCGATCAGGGCGGACGCCGTCTCCGGCACCGGCAGCGGAGCCGCCAGCGCAGGCACCGCGTCGACCGGCCCGAGGACGGCACGGCGCAGTGCCTCTCCCGTGAGCACCGTCCCGAGGAGCTCGATCTCGCGCTCGTTGACCCCGACCGGCGTCGGACCGTTGCCCATGTCCGTGCCGTACACGAGCCGCCCGCCCGCCGCGGCGAACCGTCGCGCGTTGGCGAGCGCGAGCGTCAGGCCGGCCGACCCGCCCGGCGCGTCGTGGATCGCCAGGGTCGAGATCCAGGTCATGTGCGCTGCCCGGGCGATCACGCCGGCCGGCAGCTCCTCGGTCCACGGCACGTGCACCAGGGTGTCCGCGCCCGCATCGATCGCGCGCTCCGCCTGGCCCGTGCCCTCCGCGTGCACCAGCACCGGCAGCCCCGCGGCGTGCGCCGCGCCCACGAGGGCGAGGAGGACGTCGTCGGGCAGCAGGGCCATGCCCGCGTGCAGGGCGACCTTGACGGCGAACCCGCC
>NZ_KI911694.1:60734-62030 GCF_000515355.1 Promicromonospora kroppenstedtii DSM 19349
GACGAGCAGCGGCGGGCGCACCCCCGCCGGCCCCACCACGTCCGCGAACCCGCGGGCGCGCACGTGCTCCACGGCGGCGGAAGCGCCGGGATCGCGCAGAAGTGTGGGGAGGAGGCCGGTGAGGTTCATAGGTCTGTTCCTTCGAGGGCGCACGACGACGGGCCCTTCACGGGCATGACCCGGGTGGGGGTCATGTGGTGAGGGGCTGGTCCCAGGCTACTCCTGGGCACTGACACCACGCCTTTGCGGTGCCTTCCGTCCCGCTCTGTCCTACGATGACCGGCGATGTTCACCCCCTCTGGCTCCCCGCGGCACGGCACACCCGCCCCGGGACGAGCCGCCGTCGCGCACCGTTCCGCTGCCCGGCTCGACTGGCCCGACGCCGCCCGCGGCCTCGCCATCGGACTGGTGGTGCTCTACCACGCGACCAACTGGACGTGGTCCACGGGCTACGAGGTGAGCGTGCTGCGCGAGGTCAACGAGACCCTGCGCAGCCTGCGCATGCCGCTGTTCTTCGCGGTTGCGGGCATGTTCGCCGGCAAGTGGACCGCGGTGCCGTGGACCACGCTGGCCCGCGGCAAGCTGCTGTACTTCGCGTGGGTGTTCGTGCTGTGGGAGCCCATCTCCCTGGTGGTCCGCCTGGTCACGGGCTACTACCAGGTGGCCGACGCCGACTGGGGCACCCTCGCGGACCAGCTCGCCTGGTCGCTGCTGGTCCCCCGTTCGGAGCTGTGGTTCCTCTGGACGCTGGCCGCGTTCTTCGTGGTCGCGCGGGCGCTGCGCCGGGTACCCGTGCCGCTGCAGCTCCTGGCGGCGGCCGCCGTGAGCGGCTGGGCGCTGGCGGGCTGGGAGCCGGAGAGCATCGCGTGGCGCGGCACGGCGCAGTTCGCGCTCTTCTTCCTGGGCGGCCTGCACCTGCGGTCGCTGCTCGAACGGTTCGCCGAGCGCATGACGTGGTACTGGGCGCTGGGCGCCGTGGCCCTCTGGCTCACGGTCCAGGTCGCGGTGCGCCAGCTCGGCCTGGCCGACGTCCCCGGCTGCTACCTGCTGGCCAATGTCGCCGGCGTACCTGCCGGGGTGGCCATGAGCGTGCTGGTGTCGCGCGTGCCCGGTGCGCTCGGGCTGCGCTGGCTGGGCGCGCGCACGCTGCCGGTCTTCGTCACGCACACGTCCGTGGTGCTCGCGCTGCTCTACCTGCTGTACAGCAACGGGATCTGGATCCCCGCACCGCGGTCGCAGTGGCTGCCGGTGGCGCTCTGCGCGGCGGCGATCGGCGTCGGCCTGGGCCTGGGCGCG
>NZ_KI911694.1:62130-69569 GCF_000515355.1 Promicromonospora kroppenstedtii DSM 19349
CCCGGTCCGGGGAGGCGACGTGCCGCACCGCGGCGTCCGGCGCCCACGAGCGCCCGCTCGGGTACCCGCCCGGTGCGGTGTGGAACGGCCCGGCGTACCGGATCCGGACGCCCGACGGCGGCTCGGCCGCCCAGGCGGTCACCTCACGCGGGTCCCAGCCCAGGTCGTGCACCTCGACCACCGGCCCGTCGGCAAGCATGCCCCGGTCGACCAGCCCCAGGTGCACATGGTGGTCGACGACGCCGGGCAGCGTCGTGGCCCCGCCGTCAGACACCGAGCGGGCCGTCGATCTCGGTGCGGACCGAGATGAGCTCGGGGAAGAACGTCAGGTCCAGGGCCCGCTTGAGGAAGCCGACGCCGCTGGAGCCCCCCGTGCCGGTCTTGAAGCCGATGGTGCGCTGCACCGTGCGCAGGTGGCGGAACCGCCAGAGCTGGAACGCGTCCTCGATGTCGACCAGGTCCTCGCACGCCTCGTACAGCTCCCAGTAGGCGTGCGGGTCCTCGTAGATCGTCTTGAACACGGCGATCAGCTCGGGGTGCTCGGTCCAGGCCTGCGTGACGTCGCGGTCAAGGATCTCGGTCGGCACCGCGTGGCCGCGCCGCGCCAGCAGGCGCAGGAACGCGTCGTAGACCGTGGGCTCCTGGAGCAGCTGCGCGAGCTGCGCGTGGATCTCCGGCTTGTCCCGGAACACCTGGAGCATCCCGGCGTGCTTGTTGCCGAGCAGGAACTCCACGGCGCGGTACTGATGGGACTGGAAGCCCGAGGACTGACCCAACGAGCCCCGGAACTCCGCGTACTCGCTCGGGGTCAGGGTGGCCAGGACGGACCACTGCTCGGTGATGGTGCGCTGGATGTGCTTGACGCGGGCCAGGCCCTTGAGGGCCCGGGGCAGGTCGTCGCTGTCGAGGAACCGCCGCACGCCGCGCAGCTCGTGCACCACCAGCTTGAGCCACAGCTCCGTGGTCTGGTGCTGGATGATGAACAGCAGCTCGTCGTGGTGCGGTGGGTCGCTCACCGGGTGCTGCGCCGAGAGGAGCGCGTCGAGCCCCAGGTAGGAGCCGTAGTCCATCTCATCGCGGAAGTCCGTGCGGATGGAGGCCTCGATGGGCCGGGTGTTGCCGCTCATGGGGCGAGCGTAACCCCGCCCGCTCAGGCGGCCTGCGCCTCGTCCCGGTTGGGGTTCTCGAACGCCTCCGCCATCAGCGCGATCTCCTCCGGCGGCAGCGACATGTCACGCGCGATCCGCGACCAGCCCGACGTCGCCGCGGCGACCTCGCCGAGCACCCGGCGGGCGTCGTCCTGCCGCAGGCCGTAGGAGTCCGCGGTGGCGAGCAGCACCCGCACGTCTCGGTCGATGCGGGTTCCGCCCGGACGCAGCGGCGTGGACTCGACGACGGCGAACGGGTTGGGGTTCACGTCGAACAGCGGGGACAGCGACCAGCCGTCCGCGCGGCGGAGGAAACCGTGGTTCTTCATGTGGTCGTCCACGTTGCGCACGAGCAGGGTGAACGCGACGCGGCGGAACAGGTCATGTCCGTCGGTGGCCGGCCGGCCCGAGTGGTCCGCCAGCGTCTCGGCGAGCGTGCGATAGTCGATGACCTCGAAGAACGCCTTCTGCGTGAGGCTGTCCGCGGACAGGAAGCCGATGCGGCCGCCGTCCGGCCGCCGGTCGAAGCGGCGGGTCAGCAGGATGGAACGGGACGGGCCGATGCGGTGCAGCCGCGCGACGGGCACCTCGATGCCGGCGTCCGAGGCCAGGCGCAGCGTCAGGTACTCCCACGCCTGGACGTCCCACCGGTCACCGCTCTCGGGCAGCTTGGCCATCCACAGGTCGCCCTCGGCGTCCTTCACCGTCACCTTGGGGCGGGCGCCGCCCATCGAGGTTCCCGCAGCGACCAGGAGCCGCACGTCGTGGTCGGTCTCCCGGTGCTGCGCGACGGCGTCCGCGGCGTCGGTCAGCGACGGGAGGTCCACCAGGTCGGGAACCTCGGCGCGCGGCGGCCCCATGAACGACTTGCCCTCGTCGAGCGAGAAACGCAGTGCGCCCAACCGGGTCTCGTCCTGCACGCCGAGCAGGAAGTCCACCTCGGTCAGCGTCATGAAGCCGCGTCCCTCGGCACGGGCCGCGCGTCGCTCCGCGTTGAACAGCAGCGTGCGACCCCACTGGTCGGGTTGGCAGTCGGCCAGGACGCCGAACAGGGGCCGGTCACTGCCCGACGGGATGTTCCCCGGCGTCAGCGGCAGCTCGGGGCACAGGGCGTACGCCCGTTGGTCGCGCAGGTACGCGGCGTCGTAGCGGAACGTGCAGCCCACGAGTGCGCCGCCGCGGTTGAGATGCATGTCGAGGTCACCTGCGCGGACCTGACCCCCGCCGGGAAGCTCGACCTCGACACGAATCGACAACGGCGCTCACCTTCTCTTCTCGTTCAGCTGGGGACCCTGACTCGCTGCGGCAGGGCTCGTTCCGCGTGGAACCGGCCCATCTCGGTGGTCAGCGGGTCGCTCGCGCCGACGACGGCGTCGGCCATGCCGAGCACCCGCAGCACCGCGAACGTGTTCTCGAGACTGACCGTCCCTGTGCCGGTCTCGATGGCCCGCAGCGTGGTGCGGGTGATGCCCGCACGGTCCGCGACGAGCTGGGCCGTGAGGCCGTGGATCTTGCGCCAGGCACGCACGTGGTCGCCGAGCGACGTGAGATCGCGCTGGGTACGGAGGGATGTTCTGGCCATGACTGCTCCTTTCGGTTACCAGGCTAACCGACGGGCCTGGTAACGGTCACTGTGGTAGCCACTATTTCGTGGTGCGGAATCGCGCGGCGGGCAGGACGGCGTGTCAGGCCCGGGGACCCACGGCGCGCGCCGGATCGCGGGAAAACAGGAGGGCCGCCCCACACGGTGTGGGGCGGCCCTCCTGGCGCTGCGTTCAGCGGCGCGTCATGGCTGCTGGTTGTTGACCGTGGCCGTCTCCAGGGCACCGACGGAGAGGTCGTGCTTCTCCAGGATCTGGGCGTAGGTGCCGTCGTCGATGATGCTCTGCACCGCGGCCTGGTAGGCCCGCACCATCTCGACGTCGCCCTTCTGGAACACGAAGCCCAGCGGCGACGGGTTGATGACCTCGGAGTTCGCGACCTCGAAGATGTCGCCGGAGCCGACCTGCTTGGCGTTGTAGGCGCCGGTGGACCACTGGGTGAGCTCCGCGTCCGCCTTGCCTGCCTGGACCTGCGCGAGCGCGTCGGCGTCGGTGTCGAACCCGATCACGTTGACCGGCTTGGCCTGGCACACCTTCTGGTTCAGCGCGCTGAGCGCCTCGGCCTGGGTCGAACCCGTGAGCACGGCGACCGTGCGACCGCAGAGGTCCTTGAGCTCCTTGATGCCCTCCGGGTTGCCGGCCGGGACCATGATCGCGTCGCTGTCGTTGTAGTAGTCGACGAAGTCGTAGTCGACCTGGCGCTCGGTCGTGTCCGACATCGCGGCGGCCAGGACGTCGACGTTGCTCGCGTACAGCTCGCCCAGCAGCGAGTCGAACGGCATGTCCACGAAGTTGTACTTCAGACCCAGCCTCTTCGACGCCGCGTCGAAGAGGTCGATCTCGAAGCCGACGATGCGCCCGGCCTCGTTCGTGTACTCGAAGGGCGGGTAGCCCGACTCCGTACCGACGGCGATGCGCGCCGACTTGGCCCGCAGCTCACCCGGCAGCATCGCCTGCAGCTCCGGGTGCACGTCGATCGCCTGGGCGCTGCCCTCCGCCGACTCGGCGGAATCGGTCGCGCAGCCGGTCAGCAGGCCGCCGAGCGCGGTCAGCGCCGCGATCGAGCCGATGACCGCGCGTGCGCGGCGTCCACGCACGCGATGTCCGAGTGCCATGCGGTGTCCTCCACGAAACGACATGATGAGCGGGTTACGCGGGTGGAGCCTATACGGTCCGGGTCATTTGCTGTGAATCCGAGTTTCACCTACTCCCACGGCAACGACCCCGGCGTCACGAGCGTGTGCCGACCTTAGCGGCAGCCCCCACGTCCGCCAGAATCACCGCGTCGATGAGGCCCCGGGCCCACTGGAGCACCTCGGTGCCGCGCAGCGGGCGCCCGCCGATCCGGGCGGTCGACGGGAACGGCACGAGGAACGCGCGGATCGCCGGCTTGAGGATGGTGCCCGGGTAGAGCCGCTTGAGACGCAGCTGCGCCGACTCCGGCAGATTGACCGGCGCGAACCGGATGTACTTGCCCTGGGCCGTGACGTCGGTGAGCACGGCCTTGCGCACGTGGTTGCGGAAGTCGGCGACGTCGAACAGCGCGTCCGCGACCTCGGGCAGCGCGCCGTAGCGGTCGGTGAGCTCCGCACGGACCTCCGCGAGCGCCGCGGCGTCCTGCGCGGTGGCGATCTTCTTGTAGGCCTCGAGCCGGAGCCGCTCGGTGGCGATGTACGCCTCCGGCAGGTGGGCGTCGACGGGCAGCTCGATGGTGACCTCGGGTGCCTCCTCCTCCGCGTCGCCGCGGAAGGCGGACACGGCCTCGCCGACCATGCGCACGTAGAGGTCGAACCCGACGCCGGCGATGTGGCCGGACTGCTCGCCGCCGAGCAGGTTGCCCGCCCCGCGGATCTCGAGGTCCTTCATGGCGATCTGCATGCCGGCGCCGAGGTCGGTGTGCGCGGCCATGGTGGCGAGCCGGTCGTGCGCGGTCTCGGTGAGCGGCTTCTCGGGCGGGTACAGGAAGTAGGCGTAGGCGCGCTCGCGACCGCGGCCCACGCGGCCGCGGAGCTGGTGGAGCTGGGACAGACCCAGCATGTCGGAGCGCTCCAGGATCAGGGTGTTGGCGTTGGAGATGTCCAGGCCGGTCTCGATGATCGTGGTGCAGACCAGCACGTCGAGCTCCTTCTCCCAGAAGGCGCGGATGACCTGGTCGAGCTGGTGCTCGCTCATCTTGCCGTGGGCCACGCCGATGCGGGCCTCGGGCACGAGCTCGCTCAGCCGGCCGGCGGCGCGCTGGATGGTCTCCACCTTGTTGTGGACGTAGAAGACCTGGCCCTCGCGCAGCAGCTCGCGCCGCAGGGCCGCCGCGATCTGCTTCTCCTCGTAGGCGCCCACGTAGGTGAGCACGGGGTGCCGCTCCTCCGGCGGGGTGGCCAGCGTGGACATCTCGCGGATGCCGGTCACGGCCATCTCCAGCGTGCGCGGGATCGGGGTGGCGGACATCGCCAGCACGTCGACGTTGGTGCGCAGCTGCTTGAGCGTCTCCTTGTGCTCGACACCGAACCGCTGCTCCTCGTCGATCACGACGAGGCCCAGGTCCTTGAACGCGACGGACCCGGTGATGAGGCGGTGCGTGCCGATCACGATGTCGACGCTGCCGTCCTTGAGACCGGCGAGCGTCTCCTCGGACTCCTTGGCCGACTGGAACCGGCTCAGCGCCCGCACGTTCACGGGGAACCCCGTGTAGCGCTCGGAGAAGGTCTCGTAGTGCTGCTGCACCAGGAGCGTGGTGGGCACCAGGACGGCGACCTGCTTGCCGTCCTGCACCGCCTTGAAGGCCGCCCGGATGGCGATCTCGGTCTTGCCGTAGCCGACGTCGCCGCAGACCAGGCGGTCCATCGGCACGGACTTCTCCATGTCGGCCTTGACCTCGTCGATGGTGGCGAGCTGGTCGGGCGTCTCGACGTACGCGAAGGCGTCCTCCAGCTCGCGCTGCCACGGGGTGTCCGGGCCGTAGGCGTGGCCCTGCGTGGCCATGCGCGCGCTGTACAGCCGGATCAGCTCGCTCGCGATCTCACGCACGTGCTTGCGCGCCTTGGCCTTGGTGTTCTTCCAGTCGGCGCCGCCCATCTTGGACAGCGACGGCGCCTCCCCGCCCGTGTACTTGGTGACCTGGTCGAGCTGGTCGGTGGGCACGAACAGCCGGTCGCCGGGCTGGCCCCGCTTGCTGCTCGCGTACTCGATCACGAGGTACTCGCGCGTGGCCCGGTTGCCCCCGGTGCCCATGGTGCGCTGCGCCATCTCGACGAACCGGCCCACGCCGTGCTGCTCGTGCACCACGAAGTCGCCGGCCTTGAGCTGGAGGGGGTCGACGACGTTGCGGCGCCGGCTGGGCATGCGGCGCATGTCGCGCGTGCCGGAGCCGGCGCGCCCGGTGAGGTCCTGCTCGGAGAAGACGGCGAGCTGCAGCTCAGGGGCCACGAAGCCCTTGCCGACGCCGCCCGCGAGCACGTGCACGACGCCGGGCTCGGGCTCCTCCTCCAGCGACACCGCGAGCCGGGCCGCGGTGCCCGCCGCCGAGAGCTGCTCGGTCATGCGCTTGGCCGGGCCGTGGCCCTCGGTGGTCAGCACCAGCCGCCAGCTCGCGACCTGCAGACCGTGCACGTCGTCCAGCGCCCGGGCCAGGTCTCCGCGGTAGGACTCGACGTCCCGCGCGCTGATCGTGAACACGGTCTCGGACCCGTCGCCGCCCGGTGAGTCGTCGGCGGCCAGCTCCGTGTCCTGCGTGAAGGCCGAGAGCGTCCACCAGCCCAGCCCGCGCCGGGCCGCGATCTCGCGCACCTCGGCGAAGGTCTCGAAGGACGCGGCGGACAGGTCGATCGGCGCTGCTCCGCCGGCCACCGCACCGGTCCAGGCGGCGGCGAGGAACTCCTCGGTCGTCGCCACGAGGTCATGCGCACGCCGGCGCACGCGCTCGGGCTCGTTGACCACGAGCAGCGCGTCCTCGGGTACCAGTTCGAGCACCGGGACCATGTGGTCCACCAGCACCGGGGCGAGGGACTCCATGCCCTCGACGGCGACGCCGGCGGCGAGCTTGTCGAGCATCTCGACCGCGCCGGGCAGGCTGGGCACCAGGTCGGCCGCGCGCTGCCGGACGGCGTCGTCGAGCAGGATCTCGCGGCACGGCGGGGCCCACACGCCGCGCTCCGCGATCTCCAGGCTGCGCTGGTCGGCCACGGCGAACCAGCGGATCTCGGTGACCTCGTCGCCCCAGAACTCGCAGCGCAGGGGGTGGTCCTCCGTGGGCGGGAAGACGTCCAGGATGCCGCCGCGCACCGCGAACTCGCCGCGCCGCTCGACCATGTCCACGCGCGTGTAGGCGGCGGCGGTGAGGCGCTCCGCGACGTCGGTCAGGTCGGCCGTGGTGCCGGAGTCGAGCTGCACGGGTTCCAGCTCCCCCAGGCCCGCCACGACCGGCTGCAGCAGGGCGCGCACCGGCATCACCAGGATGCGGATCTCGCCGGCCTGGCCGTGGCCCTCGGCCGGGTGCGCCAGCCGGCGGAACACCGCCAGGCGCTTGGCCACGGTGTCCGCGCGCGGGCTGAGCCGCTCGTGCGGCAGGGTCTCCCACGACGGGAGCACGGCGACGTCGTCGGCCCGCTCCTCGGGGAGGTAGCCGCGCAGGCTCGCCGCCAGGTCGTCGGCCTCCCGGCCCGTCGCGGTCACGACCACGAGGGGCCGCCGCTCG
>NZ_KI911694.1:69669-72397 GCF_000515355.1 Promicromonospora kroppenstedtii DSM 19349
CCTGGGCGCGCTGGCCCCGCGGATCGGCGCGCGCTGGCTGTTCGCCCCGCCCAGCTGGGTTGCACCGCGGACTCGGCAGTTGGCATCGAGATCGGCTCAGGGCTGAGCCGGTCTCGATGCCAACTGCCGACCGCTCAGCGAAACCGCCTCACCCGGGTGAACAACGCAGTTCACCCCTGTTCGACAAGCCGCCACCCCGGGCCTCCGCCGTAGCCTGAGCGACATGTCAGGGCTCCTCCGCGCCGCCCCGGGAGAGACCGGCACGCAGGCCGGATCTCCGTCCGCCGACCGACCCAGCACGCGATCAGCCGGCGGCCCGGGCACGCGATCGGGCGGCCGGTCCGACGCCGCCCGCCGCCGCGCGGGACGGGTCTCGTCCACCGTCGTGACGCTCGGCGTCGTCAGCTTCCTGACCGATGTCTCCTCCGAGGCCGTCACCGCGATCCTGCCGCTGTACGTCACCGCGGCGCTCGGCCTCTCGGTGGTGGCGTACGGCGTCGTCGACGGGCTGGTGCAGGGCGCCGGAGCGCTGGTCCGGGTGGCCGGCGGCTGGGCCTCGGACCGGACCGACCGGCCCAAGTGGGTCGCCGCCGTGGGCTACGGACTCTCCGCCCTGACCCGGGTGGGCCTGCTGTTCGCCGCCGGGCTGCCGGCGATCGCGAGCCTCGTGGTGACGGACCGGGTCGGCAAGGGCGTGCGGACGGCGCCACGCGACGCGCTGATCGCGGCGTCCGCCAACCCGCGCAACCTCGGCCGGTCCTTCGGGGTGCACCGGGCGCTGGACACCGCGGGGGCCGCGCTGGGCCCGCTGCTCGCGTTCGTGGCGCTCTGGGCCATCCCGGACGGCTACACGACCGTCTTCGTGATCTCGCTCGGCGCCGCCGTGCTCGGCGTGGGCGCCCTCGTGCTCCTGGTCCCGGACCTGCGGCCCCGGCAGGCCGCCTGGCTGCGCACCCACCGCAGCCGCGAGTCGCGCGGGCTGCCGAAGTGCAAGGGCTGCACGTGCGAGGCACCCGGCGGCCTGCAGCTCACCGGACGCCCGTTCTCGTGGGGCTTCCTGCGCCGGGGCGCCACGGTGCGGATCCTCGTCGTCGCCGGGCTGCTGGGCCTGCTGACGGTCGGAGACGGGTTCGTCTACCTCGCGCTGCAGGACCGCGACGGGTTCGCCACGCAGTGGTTCCCGCTGCTGTACGTGGGCACGAACGCCGTGTACATGCTGCTCGCCGCGCCCGTGGGCCGGTTCGCCGACCGGTTCGGCCGGGCGCGCGTGCTGGTCTGGGGGCACGTGCTGCTCGCGGCCGCGTACGCCTGCGCGGCCGCCCCGTTCACGGGCGCGACGACGACGGTGGTCGCCCTGGTCCTGCTCGGCGCCTTCTATGCCGCGACCGACGGCGTGCTCTCCGCGCTGACCAGCGCGCTCGTGCCCGCCGACGTACGGGGCACCGCGATCGGCACCGCGCAGACGGTCACCGCCGTGGCGCGGATGGCGGCCTCGGCCGGGTTCGGCGTGCTCTGGTACGCGGCCGGCCGGGTCGACGCCCTGTGGATCGCCACGGCGGCGCTCGTGGTCGCCGTCCCGGTCTGCGCCTTTTTGCTGCGGAGGTCGCCCGCATGAGCGCACCGCCCACCCTCCGCCGCGGGACGGCGTTCGCCGTGCTCACCGTCGCGGTCCTGGCCGCCACCGGCTGGTTCGTCACCACCGAGGTGCTGCGCGCCCGGGCCGAGCAGGCCGCCCCGAGCGCGGTCGAGCAGGCGGAGGACGTGCTCGCCGGACCGCACGTGCTGTTCCGCGGCACCGCGCCCGGCGACCTGTACGGCCGGGTGTCCGCCGTCGCCCTGGACGACCTGTCGGGCCCCCGCGAGGTGACGCCCGTCGTCTGCGACCGGGTGGACTCCGACGGCGAGACGACCGTCTGCCTGCACACCCGCCGCGGCGTCGTCACCACCTACGAGGCCGAGGTGCTCGACGGCGCCTGGCAGACCACCGCGAGCTGGCCCCTGCCAGGCATCCCGAGCCGCACCCGGCTCTCGCCGGACGGCCTGGTGGCCACCACCGCGTTCGTCTCCGGCCACTCCTACGCGTCCACGGGTTTCTCCACCGAGACCACGGTGCACCGCGCCGACGGCTCGGACATGTCCGGCAACCTCGAGGACTTCACGCTGGTGGTCGACGGCGAGCGGCTCGCCCCCGTGGACCGGAACGTGTGGGGCGTGACCTTCGCGGACGAGCGGACCTTCTACGCCACGGTCCAGTCGCAGTCGCTGGGCCGCACCTGGCTCGTGCGGGGCGACCTCACGGACCACACGCTGGTGACGCTCCTCGACGGCGTGGAATGCCCCTCGCTGTCGCCGGACGGGACACGGCTGGCCTTCAAGCACGACGCCCGCGAGCCAGGTACGGCCACGCCGCACTGGACCCCGGCGGTGCTCGACCTCGACACGATGGCGATCACCGTGCTCGACACCGAGGAGCGGAACGTCGACGACCAGATCACCTGGCTCGACGACGCCACGCTTCTCTACGGGCTGCCCCGCGCCGACGAGCCGGGCACCACCGACGTCTGGGCCCTGCCCGCGGACGGCGCGACCGATCCGGTGGTCGCCATCCCGCAGGCCTGGTCCCCGAGCGTGGTCAGGGGATGACACCATGCGCACGATCCGCAGGAGCAGTACCCGCCCGACGACGCCGGCCTCCGGCCGGTCGCCCGCCCCGCTGCGGCCCGCCACG
>NZ_KI911694.1:72497-81165 GCF_000515355.1 Promicromonospora kroppenstedtii DSM 19349
GCTCGCCCCGCCCGGCACCGCCGGGAAGGCGGGCACCTCGCCGGGCGAGCGCGTCGCCGAGCTCCCCGCGGCCGGCCGGATGAGCCGCTCCCAGACGTCCGCCGACGGGTCGGGCCTGGTGGCCCAGTTCCCCGCCGACGTCGTGCGGGTCCCGGACGACGCCACCGTGGACACCAGCTCGGTGACCGGGCAGGACGGGCGCTTCCAGGTGGCACTCGACGTCACCACGAAGGACGGCTGCACCGAGGTGCTGCTCGGGTACCGCTCGTGGTTCACGACCGGGGGCTTCGCCGAGACCGGCACCACCGCCGGCCCCGACCGCACCACCGTGACCCTGGAGCGGGACGACGGGACCGTCGTGCTGGTCACCTCCCCGAAGCGCAAGGGCTGCGACGTCGAGCTGCTCGCCACGCTGTCCGCCGGCTGAACCGCCCCGCCCGTCCGCCGGCGAGCCGGTGGCGTCGTCCTCCCGGGGGAGGACGACGCCACGACCGGTGTCAGCGCTGCGTCACTCCACGACGAACACGGGGTCGACCCAGTACCCGGTGCTGAGCCACGAGTACTGCGGGAACCCGCCGCCGTAGGCGTACCGTCCGGCGTCCACCGGAGCGGTCAGCGGCCCGACCGTCCGGGCCTGCGCGAAGTACCCCTGCCCGGCCGCGTACCGGCCCTGCGGCGCGAGGTAGGACACGACGTACGTGGTGCCCGCGGTGACCGGGACCGGCTGCGCGAGCTGGACCGTCTGCCAGCCCTCCGCGCTGCCCGACGGGGCCACGGCGGACGCCAGGGCCGTCCCGGAGGCCGACCACACCGTCACCGTGTGCGGCCCGGTGTTGCCCGGACCCCGGTAGAAGCGCACCGCTGTCACGAAACCGGCGCGGTCGGCGGAGAACTGGGTGCCCAGCTCCACGGCGGCGCCGTCGTCGGCGGCGGCGATCGGCGGCACCGCGCTGCCGAACACGAAGCACGGGCACGAGCCCGCGGCCGCCTGCGTCGTGAACGACCACGTCACGGGCCCGATCGTCGCCCCGGCGGAGGTCTTCCCGGTGAAGGAGGCCGTGTAGGTGACGCCTGCGCCGAGGTCGTTCGTGAGCGCCAGCGTCGCCGTCGCACCGTCCCGGGTGAGGGTCCCGGCGACGGCCTGGCCACCGGGCGTCGTGAGGGTGAGCGTGGTGCCGGAGGCGAGCGCCTCCGAGGCAGTGACCGACACATCGGTGTCCAGCGGCACGTCGACGGCAGCGGCCGACGGCGTCCGCGACACGATCGTCGGGGTGGACGCGGCGGGCTCGAACTGGACATCGACGAGGTATGCCGTCGACACCGCCGTCGTCGGGCGCCCGGTGCCATAGGTGTAGACGCCGGCGTTCTGCGGCGTGCTCAGCTTCCCGACGGTCAGCGCGGCCCCGAGCCCGCCGAGCGTGGCCGGGTAGGCGCCGGACGGCGCGCGGTAACCCACCGTGTACTCCTGGCCCGCGGTGAGGTCGACCGGGGTGTCGAACTCGACGTCCTGCCAGCCCTGCGCCACCGGGTCCTCGATCGTCGCCTGGGCGAGCACCTGGCCGGACGGCCCCCAGAGCGACGCGACGAACGGTCCTTCCATCTGCGCCGACTTCCAGAACTGCATCCCGGAGACCGCTCCGGCCGCGGTCGGCGAGAACCGGGTGCCGAGAACGACGGCGTCGGGGTCGGGCGCCGCGGTGATGTCCGGCACCACCGTGTCGTCGTACAGGCCGCACGGGCACACGGTCGACGGCGGCCGGACGGTGCGGAAGCTCCACGTGCCGCCCTCGGACACGGGGAGCCCGTCGACCGACTGCGCGGTGACCGTCACCGTGTGCTCGACGAAGCCGGCCCACGCTGCGGACGGCGTGAAGGTGGCGGTACGGGTCGGTGCGTCGTAGGACACCGTGCCGGGCACCGTGGCGCCCGCGGCGTCCTTGACCACGACCCCGATCGAGGAGGCGACGACGTTCTTGGAGAACGTGGCGCGCACCGGGGCGTCCAGCGGGACGCTCACCTCCGTGTCCACGGGGGCCCGCGTGCTGACGCGCAGCGGCGAGTTGTCGGTCGCCGTGAACACCGGGTCCACGTAGTAGGCGGAGTTGTCCCACGACTCCGTGGGGACGGTGCCCGGTGCGCCGTACAGGCCCGCGGGAGCGGCCCCGAACCCACCCTCGACCGTGATCGGGCCGGCGGACCGGCCACGCGTCTGGAAGGCCCAGGGGGTCGAGACGTAGCGGCCGTTCGGCGCGGTGTACGAGACCACGTACTTCTGCCCCGCGAGGACGGGGACGGGCGTGGTGAACGACGCCGTCTGCCACCCGGTGGCCGACTCGCCGCCGAACTGCACGCGGGCGAGCTGGGCGCCGGCGGCGCTCCACAGCGTGCCCTCGTGCACCCCCGTGTTGCCGGCGGCCTTGTAGAAACGGACGCCGCTGACGTAGCCGTCGTCGGCCGCAGTGAAGCGCAGGCCGAGCTCGACGGCGGACGAGTCGTCGGCTGCGCCGTTCGGCGGCGGCCCGTCGCCGAAGACGTTGCACGGGCAGGCGACCTGCACGCCGCGGGTGGCGGCGGTACCGATGTTGGCGCTGTCGTCGATCGCTCGCGCCCGCAGCTCGACGGCGCCGGTGCCGAAGACCTGGCCGGTGTACGTCCAGCTCGCGCGACCGTTCGCGGGGTGCCAGGTGTCGCCGCCGTCGAGCGAGACCTCGACGCCTGCGACCCGGCCGCCGGTGTCAGCCGCCGTGCCGCTGACCGTGACCCGGGAGCCGCCGCCGACCTGGGCCTGCGCCGCGGGACCGGTGATCTGGACGGTCGGCGCCGTGGTGTCGGTGGACTTCGTCGCCGGCGCGATGCCGGAGGCGAGCGTGTCCGGCTGGACACCCATGTCCGCGAACAGGTTCACGGTGGCCTGCCGCATCCGGGCGTCGGCCGGGGCGCCGTTCCCGTCGTGCGTCTGGTCCAGGCCCCACGCCCACTGGACGGTGCCGGCCGAGAACACGAGCGCGCCGCTGGCCGCCTTGTACATCGTGATGGTGTGCGTGGTCGTGCCGGCCGCCACCACGTTGCCGAAGTCCTGCAGGTACTCGGGCACCTCGCCGACGGTCTTCGACATACGGATCAGGCCCGGCGGCCGCGACCCGTTGTCGAGGTCCTCGTTGGACTCGTACCCGACCGTGTGGTCCGCCAGCGCCTGGGACGTCCCGGCGGGCAGGGCGTCGAGCCCGGTGTTCCGCCAGATCCGCAGGTCACCCTCCTCCGCGGGGACGGTGACGGGCAGGTCGGAGTAGTTGGTCGTGTAGAGAGTGCCGA
Organism: Promicromonospora kroppenstedtii DSM 19349; assembly: GCF_000515355.1. Classification (GTDB taxonomy): domain Bacteria; phylum Actinomycetota; class Actinomycetes; order Actinomycetales; family Cellulomonadaceae; genus Promicromonospora; species Promicromonospora kroppenstedtii. The sequence goes on from NZ_KI911694.1 coordinate 75,810, forward strand.
TCAGCTCGTTCTCAGGGCGGCCCGCGCCGGCCGTACGGCTGGCGTACCGCGGGTCACGCCAGGTCCCGGTCCACTCGCTCGACGGGTCGATCTTGGCGTTGCCCCAGGTCTCCTTGTACGAGACCAGGGTGCGGTGGCTCGTCGAGGGACCGGCCGTCGAGGGCTCCCAGCGTGTGCGCCAGTACACGTCGTTGCCCGCGAAGAAGGCGAGGTGCACGCCGGCGTCCCGGGCCTGCTCGACGGCGGCCCGCTGCGCGCCCGACCAGTACTCGTCGTGCCCCACCGAGAGGAACGTCTTGTGGTTGAGCAACCGGGCGCCGTCGCGGCTGGTGTCGGCCCCCGCGATGTACGTGACGTCGTAACCGTTCTGCTCCAGGAAGCGCACCATCGCGTACTCGGAGCTGAAGTAGAAGTCACGGCCGCGCTCCAGGCCGCGGGTGGCGAACGGGCGGTTGTAGCTGAGCTTGTACGCCCGGTTGTTGGCGCCGCCCGAGTAGAAGCTGGACCCGCCGTACGTGTTGTAGGCCTGCCACGTCGTGTCCGCCGTCTGGAAGACCATGTCGGAGGTGGACCCGTCGTCGCGCACGACGAACGTGATGTGGCTCTGGCCGCCGTTGTCCGTCCGCGTCAGGAGGGCGACGTAGACGCCGGACACGGCAGTCGCCGGGACGTTCCAGCCCGCCGAGACGGCCCAGCTGCCGCAGTCGACCAGCTCGGTGGTCACGTCCCAGGCGCACTCCGGCTGGTTCTGCGGCAGGGTGGCGCTCGGCGTGACCGAGTCGATCTTGCGGGCGCCGAGGCCCTGGTACCAGCCGGTGCGGTAGATGTCGACCGTGTAGTTCCGGGCGTCGGTGTCGATCTTGAAGTCGACCCGGTTGCCGGCGTCGGTGCTCATCTGGGTCGCGAAGCCCTGGATGCTCGGGTCGCCCGCGCCCTCGATGTCCCAGACCTGGGGAGAGGTGCCGGGCTTTGAGTTCTCGCAGACGATCGGGTTTCCCCCGGGAGCACAGGGCTCGGCGGTCGCCGCGGGGGCCACGGTCAACAGCGCCGAGGAAACCGCGAGCACGGCGACCACGAAGGCCGCCAGGGGACGACGGCCCTGGCGGGTCCGGTGTGACGAAAGTGCGAAGGTGCTGCCCACATCGCAACCCTAGGAGCGGCGATGCCCAGGATGTCGCGCCAGGAGGGGGAGATCACCCCCGGTTCACCCGGCTGCCACGGCGCTCCCGGACGCCTCAGAACGTGTCGGACCCCCCAGGCCACCCGAGGGACCTGGGGGTCTGACGCGTCGGGCCGGGCCGGCTCAGGCCTTGGCGACGTGGAACTTGCCCTGGGCCGCCAGCAGACCCTGCGTGAGCAGCATCTCGACAGCGTCGGCGGCGTCGTCGACCAGGATCGGCAGGTCCTTCTTCTCGGTTCCGCTGAAGTCCCGCAGGACGTAGTCCGCGGTGTCCATGCGGCCGGGCGGCCGGCCGACGCCGACGCGCACCCGGTGGTAGTCCTTGGTGCCGAGCGCCTTGGTGGTGTCGCGCAGCCCGTTGTGGCCGCCCTCGCCGCCGCCGACCTTGAGCTTGATGGTGTCGAAGGGGATGTCCACCTCGTCGTGCACCATGACCACCTGGTCGGCGGGCACGTCGTAGTACTTGGCGAGCGCGCTGACCGGGCCGCCGGACGTGTTCATGTACGTGGTCGGCTTGGCCAGGATCACCCGGGGGCCGGGCGCCCCGCCGGGCAGCACGCCGAGCCGGGTCTCCGCCACGACGGCCTGGGCCCGCGCGTGCTTCGAGAAGCGCGCGCCGGCGCGCTCGGCCAGCAGGTCCAGCACCATCTGCCCCACGTTGTGCCGGTTGCCGGCGTACTTGGGACCAGGGTTGCCGAGCCCGACGACGAGCCAGGGCCGGTCGCTCATGTCACGTTCCTTCCACGACAGCGGTCACGGTGGTCACGGCGGCGGGCTGCCCGCCCCGCGGCGGATACAGGTCGGGCCGAGGTGGAACCCGCGCCGCGCACGATCCTCTCGTGCGCGCGCCAGGATGTTCCACCTCGGCCCGGTACGTCCGGCTCTGGCCGGGTCGCTCTGGGACGCGGGAGGGGCTCAGCCCTCCGCGGACGCCTCGGCGGCCGAACCGGCGGACTCCGCCGACTCCTCGGCCTCGTCCGGGCTGGCCTCGCCGCGCGGCTCGGTGATGAGCACGACGACCGCGTTCGGGTCGGTGAGCAGCGTCGAGCCGGCCGGCAGGGTGACCTCGCCGGCGTGGACCTGCGCGCCGGACTCGAGGCCCTCGATGGAGACCTCGACGGACTCGGGCAGGTGCGTGGCCTCGGCCTCGACCGAGAGCGTCTGCTCCTCGACGAGGTGGATGGTGCCGGGGGCCGACTCGCCCACGATGTTCACGGAGATGTCGACGGTGATCTTCTCGCCCGCGCGCACGACCTGCAGGTCGATGTGCTCGATGACGTTGCGGACCGGGTCGCGCTGGACGTCCTTGGCGACGGCGAGCTGGCCCTTGCCGTCCACCTCGATGTTGAGCAGCACGTTGGTCTGGCGCAGCGCCAGCATGGACTCGTGGCCCGGCAGGGTCACGTGCACCGGGTCGGTGCCGTGCCCGTACAGGACAGCGGGGATCTTGTTGTCGCGGCGGATGCGGCGGGCCGCACCCTTGCCGAACTCGGTGCGGGGCTCAGCGGCGAGCTTGATCTCGGCCATGGGAATTCACTCCTGGAAGATATGTGTGCAACTCGAAGATGGCGGCTGCGTCGGCGCGGGACACGTGACGGGCGCGGAGCGGGCACGCGGGGCGAGGTGCTGGAGGGGTACTCCGCCCGGGGCCGCCGACGGCCGCCCAGTCGATCACGGACGCCGGCCGAAGTGCTTGCGGGATCAGGTCCCGCCGCGGCCGTCAGGCGTCCCTCGCCGAGGCAACCTGACTACTGTACCCGCTCGTCCGCCCGGTCCGCACCGAGGGGCGGTGTGACCCCGATCGCCGGCTGGGTGCGCCGGGGCTTGTAGACCACCTGGACGTGGAACACGAAGCGCAGCAGGAACGCGACGACCAGCGTCACGGCCTGCACCAGCACGGGCCACATGCCCGTGTGCTCGACCAGCCACCACAGCACGGGCAGGCGGATCGCCGCCTCGGTGCCGTTGAACGCGAACGAGTGCGCGAACCGCGACCAGACGCCGCGGCCCTCGTTCCGCAGGTCGCGGAAGACGAGCCGCTCCTGCAGCAGGAAGTTGATCAGGATCGTGACGACGGCGGAGATCACCGCGGCCTGCACGTAGTGCACGCCCAGCGCGGTCAGGAGCCACAGGATGAACACGTTGAGCACGGCACCGAAGCCGCCGATGATCGCGAACCGCGACATCCGCCCGAACCGCAGCGCGGCGAGCTGCTCCAGGTAGCGCAGGCCGGTCTTGAAGGTCGCCTTGGAGTGCCCGGCGTACCGCTCGCCGAACACGAACGGCTCTTCCCCCACGGCCAGGGTGTTGCGCGCCAGCAGCTCGAGCAGGATCTTGAAGCCGCGCGGGTGCAGGGCGTCGAGGTCCAGTGCATCCACCCGGGCGGCGAAGAAGCCGGTCAGCGGGTCGGTGACGTTGCGCAGCCGCACCGGGAACATGGACCGCGCCAGCAGGGCCGACGCGATCGAGACGCCGTGCCGCCACCACCCGTCCAGGCCACCGGCATCGCCGTCGCCCGTGTAGCGGGAGGCGACCACGAGGTCGAGCCCCGACTCACGGCCGCGCGTGACGAGCGCCGGCACCAGCTCCGGCGGATGCTGCAGGTCGCCGTCCATCACGACCGCCCACTCGGTGGTCACGGTGCGCAGGCCCGCCACGACGGCGCCGCTCAGGCCACCCTCCGGCTTCTCCCGGTGCAGCAGCCGCACCGGGACGGGTGTGGCGGCCGCGACCTCACGGATCCGGTCGGGGGTGTCGTCCGTCGAGTCGTCGACGAAGAGGATCTCCGCCAGGGCGGGAGCCCCCACGGGGGCGGGCCCGCCCTCGGGTCCCTGCACGACGCCGGAGGCGCGACCGTCGTCGGGCAGCACTCCGAAGGCGGCACAGAGCCGCTCGGTGAGCGCCCGGACGTTCGGCCCCTCGTTGAACGTCGGGACCACGACGGTGACGGTCACTGACCCTCCCCCATAGATGTCAAGACACGGTCTCCCGTTGACCGCGCCCGAGTCAAGCGCCTCGCCGGGCGCTCCGGATCAGGAGTTGCCGTCGAACAGCGAGGTCACGGACCCGTCGGAGTGGACCTCGTTGATCGCCGAGGCCAGCAGCGGCGCGATGGAGAGCACCTTGAGCGTGTCGAACCGGCGGTCCTCCTCGATCGGCAGGGTGTCGGTGACGACCACCTCGCGCGCGCCGCACTCCGTGAGCCGCTGCTTGGCCGGACCGGACAGTACACCGTGCGTGGCCGCGACGGTGACCGACTTGGCGCCCGCGGCCATGATGACCTTGACGGCCTCGGCGATGGTGCCGCCGGTGTCGATCAGGTCGTCCACCAGCACGCAGTCCTTGCCCTGGACGTCGCCGACGACGCGGTTGGCCACGGACTGGTTGGGCCGCGTGACGTCGCGCGTCTTGTGCACGAAGGCCAGCGGGCCACCGCCCAGCTTGGACGCCCAGATCTCGGCGACGCGGATTCGGCCGGCGTCGGGCGACACGACGGTGACGTTCTCGACGTCGACGCGGGTGCGCACGTAGTCGACGAGGATCGGCATGGCCCACAGGTGGTCGACCGGCCCGTCGAAGAAGCCCTGGATCTGCGCGGTGTGCAGGTCCACGCTCATCAGGCGGTCCGCACCCGCCGTCTTGAACAGGTCCGCGATGAGGCGGGCCGAGATCGGCTCGCGGCCGCGGCTCTTCTTGTCCTGGCGGGCGTAGCCGAAGAACGGCGCCACCACGGTGACGGAGTGCGCCGAGGCGCGCTTGGCGGCGTCGACCATGAGCAGCTGCTCCATGATCCACTGGTTGACCGGCATCGTGTGCGACTGGAGGAGGAACAGGTCCATGCCGCGCACGGACTCGCTGAAGCGGACGTAGGTCTCGCTGTTGGCGAAGTCGTACGCGGACACGCCCAGCAGGTCGATGCCCAGCTCCTTGGCGACGTTCTTCGCCAGTTCGGGGTGTGCCCGGCCCGCGGCCAGGACGAGCGGGTGGCGGTTGGGTCCGGGAGTGGAGTTGGACATCAGTGGGACTTTCCTTCCTTGTCGGCCCCAGGTGCGGGGGCCTGGTCGGCCGGTTCGGCCTGGGTGGCCGCGGCCTGCGGGGCCGTGGGGGCCCCGGCTGCGTTCTGCTGGGCGAGCTGGCGCTGCGCCTGGTCGCCCAGACCGGACTCGGCGCCGAGGG
>NZ_KI911694.1:81265-83737 GCF_000515355.1 Promicromonospora kroppenstedtii DSM 19349
GGCGGCGGCCGCGGCGGCCTGCGCCTTGGAGTCGAGCGCCTCCAGGGCGCACTGCACGGCGCGGCCCGTGCCGGGGATCTCGTCCTGGTCCACGAGGATCGCCTCGGGATCGAGCTGCCCGACCGCCTCGGCGACCAGGTCGCGCTCGTGCCGGACCACCACCGCGACCCGACCGGGCTGGAGCTCCCGCGCGGCGGTCAGCGCGTGCCCCACCATCGGCTTGCCACCGAGCGGGTGCAGGATCTTCGGCAACGCTGACTTCATGCGGGTGCCCTGGCCGGCGGCGAGGACGATCACTGCTGCCGGCTGAGGTGTCTCGGTCACGAGTGCTCCGATCGGTGGGTTCGTCAGATCCGGATGGCTCCGCCCCCAGGATTCGAACCTGGACTAAAGGCACCAAAAACCTCTGTGCTGCCGATTACACCAAGGCGGACCGGGCGCGCGGGAGGCTCCGTCGTGACCCGAAGCAGGCGTGTGCCACCGTCGCACGTCCGTGAACAGTCTGCCAGGTCCCGGGGTGTGCCCCATGCCGGAGGGGTGGAGTCGTCAGCCACATCCGCGCACATCCGCGCGCACGTCCGCGCACACGGGCCGCCAGGCAACGCCCGGAACGGCCGCTCGGGCACAATGAACCCCATGGCCGCCGAAAACCGACGTACCCATAGACCTCGCATGACGGCCAGCCAGCGGCGTGAGCAGCTGCTCACGGTCAGCCGCGGCCTGTTCGCCCAGAAGGGCTTCGAGGGCACCAGCGTGGAGGAGATCGCGTCCCGCGCCGAGGTCTCCAAGCCCGTCGTCTACGAGCACTTCGGCGGCAAGGAGGGCGTCTACGCCGTCGTCGTGGACCGCGAGGTGCAGGCGCTCACGCACGCCCTGTCGGGAGCCCTGGGCTCCGGCGGGCACCCGAAGGTGCTCCTGGAGCGGACGGCGTTGGCCCTCCTGGACTACATCGAGTCGTCCGAGGACGGGTTCCGCATCCTCGTGCGCGACTCCCCCGTGGCCCAGGCGACCGGCACGTTCTCCAGCCTGATCGGCGACGTGGCCACCCAGGTGGAGGCGATCCTGGAGCCGCAGTTCCGGGCCAACGGGCTGGAGACCAAGGCCGCGCCCCTCTACGCGCAGATGCTCGTCGGCATGATCGCGCTCACCGGCCAGTACTGGCTGGACGCCCGCAGCCCCAAGAAGTCGGAGGTGGCGGCGCACCTGGTGAACCTGGCGTGGAACGGGCTGCACAACATGGACAAGAAGCCGGCCCTGACAAAGCTCGGTCGCTGAACCGGAGCCGCCGAATAGCTGACCGAGCGTCAGCAACGCCGGCAAATTGCCGGACAACCCTGAAATGCCCGATGCAGTCAAGTCAGTTTGCGTCCGCGCAACAATGTGTGCGCGGGCGCAGAAGAACGAATGCCCCCTGCGCTTTCTGCGCAGAGGGCATTCGCTTTGGCTGGGGATGTTGCAAGCGCGGGTTTAAAACACCGCGCCCTCGTTCTCCCTGCTCAGAGGCCGAGCAGGACGCGGATCTGCGCCAGGGTGATGCCGAGGGAGTCGAGCAGGGTCGAGACGATGTCAACAACAGACATGGTGCTTTTCCTTCCGGAAAACGGGAATCGCAGGATGATCACCTGCGAGCGGAACAGTGTTCGCGTTCCATACATTAAGCACACGACACGGACTCTGCAACGGGAAATGGATATTCGCGTTTAATGCGCGCCCAGTTTCACCCTGTGATATTGGGGGTGAAACTGCCCCATGGTCCGCCACGAAGTGGACATATTCCTGAAGTGGAGTCAGTTGCCGGGGGCGAGGCCGGACGGCTCACGTCTAGGCTGCGGCGCGTGACGTCCTCCGAGCAGCTCGCGACCGTCCGTGCCGACTACGACGACATGGCCCAGGCCTACACCGCGTTCGTCGGCGAGGCCTTCGCCGGCCAGCCGCTGAACCACGTGCTGGTCCAGGCCTTCGCCGACCTGGTCCGGCAGACGGGCGGCGGCCAGGTGGCCGACGTCGGCTGCGGGCCCGGGCACGTGACCGGCTACCTGCGGGAGCGCGGCGTCGACGCGTTCGGCGTCGACCTCTCGCCAGAGCTGGTGGCGATCGCCCGTGCGGCGCACCCGGGCGTGCGGTTCGACGTCGGCGACATGGGCGCGCTCGACGTGCCCACGGCGGGCCTCGCCGGGGTGCTGGCGAACTACTCGGTCATCCATACGCCGCCCGACGCGCTCCCGGCGACGCTCGCCGAGCTGTGCCGCGTGCTCGCGCCCGGCGGTCACCTGCTGATCGCGTTCCAGGCCCTCGACGACGCGGACGGGACCAGCGAGGCGTTCGACCACCGGGTGTCGCCCGCCTGGCGGTACGCCCCCGGCCACGTGCTCGGCCTGCTCGGGCGGTCCGGCGTGACCGAGGTCGCCCGCCTGGTGCTCGCGCCGGGCGAGGACCCGGTGCGCGGCTTCCCGCAGGCGCACCTCCTGGCCC
>NZ_KI911694.1:83837-84992 GCF_000515355.1 Promicromonospora kroppenstedtii DSM 19349
GGCCGTTCCGGGCCGCCGGCGGCCGACCCAGCCCTCGATGTTGCGCTGCTGCCCGGCCGTGACGCCGAGTGCGCCCGCGGGCACGTCCCGGCGGATCACGGAGCCGGCGGCGGTGTACGCGCCGTCGCCCACGGTCACGGGGGCCACGAACATGTTGTCCGCCCCCGTGCGCGCGTGGGAGCCGATCACCGTGCGGTGCTTGTGCACGCCGTCGTAGTTGACGGTCACCGACGCGGCGCCGATGTTGGTGTGCTCGCCGATCGAGGCGTCGCCGACGTAGGAGAGGTGCGGCACCTTGCTGCCCTCGCCGATCTCGGCGTTCTTCGTCTCGACGAACGTGCCGATCTTGCCCTTGCGGCCCAGCCTCGTGCCCGGACGCAGATAGGCGAACGGGCCCACGGTCGCACTCTCCCCGATGACGGCGAGCGACCCGTGCGTGCGGACCACGGTGGCACCGGCCCCGACCTCGACGTCGGTCAGCGTGGTGTCCGGGCCGATCGTGGCGCCCGTGGCCACCACGGTGGCGCCCTGGAGCTGCGTGTTGGGCAGGAGCGTGACGTCCGGGGCGAGCTCGACGTCGACGTCGATCCACGTGGTCGCCGGGTCCTGCACGGTCACGCCCGCGCGCTGCCACTCCTCGACGATGCGGCGGTTCATCTCGCGGGCCAGGACGGAGAGGGCGACGCGGTCGTTGACGCCCTCGACCAGCATGGGGTCGTCGGCGAGCAGCGCCCGGACGTGGAGGCCCTGCGCGCGGGCGAACGCGACGACGTCGGTCAGGTAGACCTCGCCCTGCGCGTTCTTGCTGTCCAGGCCGGTCAGGCCGCGCCGCAGCGTGGCGGCGTCGAACACGTAGACCGACGAGTTGATCTCCCGGATGGCGAGCTGGTCCGCGCTCGCGTCCTTGTGCTCCACGATCTCGAGCACGTCGCCGGTGTCCTTCTCGCGGACGATGCGGCCGTAACCCGTGGCGTCGTCCACCTCGGTGGTCAGGACCGTGACGGCGTTGCCGTCGGCGTGGTGCGCCGCCAGCAGCTGGCCGAGCGTCGCGCCGTCGAGCAGCGGGACGTCGCCCGCGACCACGACCACGGAGCCCTCGATGCCGTCGCCCACGACCTCACCGTCGGCGAGGCCGGCGGCGGCCGCGGCGGCCTG
>NZ_KI911694.1:85092-93164 GCF_000515355.1 Promicromonospora kroppenstedtii DSM 19349
GCCAGGCAGGCGCCCGCGAGCCAGGCCGCCTCCTGCAACCGGGCCCGCGCGTCGACGTCGCCCAGGTGGTCCAGCACCGCGGGGAGCGCGGAGAGGATGCCGTCCGCCGCCTCGACCCCGTACGCCCGGGTGGCCGCGCTCGCCTCGGCGTCCCACAGGGCCTCGACGGCGTGGGCCAGCGCGTTGAGCGCGGAGGTCAGGGTGAGCCCGTGGGGCATGGACAGCGTGAGCTCGGGGTCGTACACGACGGTGCCGGGCGCGAGCGCCGGGTCGCGCCGCGTGGTCTTGACGCCGCCCTCGGTCTCGCCGAGCACGGGGGTCGCCTCGGAGCCGGCGTACGTGGTGGGCACGGCGACCTGCGGCATCCCGGTCCGCACGGCGAGCGCCTTGGCCAGCCCGATCGCCGACCCACCGCCGATCGCGACGAGTGCGTCGGCGCGCACCTCGCGGGCCAGGGCCAGCGCCTGCGCGGTCACCTCGACGGGCGTGTGCTGGACTGGACGGCCGAAGGTCGCGGCGTACCGGCCCCCCAGGCTCGTGGCCACGTCCTGCGCCGTCTCGGCGGACGACGGTGCGGCCACCACCAGGACCCGATGCGCCCCGAGCCGCTCGATCTCGTCGGGCACGAGGGTCCGCGCCCCGGCACCCTGCAGCACTCGACCGGCGTACACCTCGTGCACATGGATGTCTGTTCCCACGATGACTGAGCCTACGGTCGCCACGCCGCCGCCGACCACGTGCTTCACCCCGTGCATCCTGTCGAGATTCTTGATATCGAGACATCCGGTAGCCTCACGCCATGGAGCACTCAGGTCACGGCGACGAGGTCGACCGCATCGTCGCCGCGTGGCACCACGTGCGCCCCGACCTCGACCTCGAGCCCCTGACGGTGTTCAGCCGGGTGTCCCGGCTGGCGCGGCACCTCGATCTCGCGCGCCGCACCGCGTTCGCCCGGCACAGCCTGGAGACGTGGGAGTTCGACGTGCTCTCCGCGCTGCGCCGCGCCGGCGAGCCCTTTCGGCTGTCGCCCGGCACGCTCGTGACGCAGACCCTGGTGACCAGCGGCACCATGACCAACCGGATCGACCGGCTGGAGTCGCGCGGGTTCGTCCAGCGGCACCGTTCCCCGGACGACAGGCGCGGCGTGCTCGTCGAGCTCACCGACGAGGGCCTGGCCCGGGTCGACGCCGCAATGAGCGACCTGCTCGACATCGAGGCCAAGGTGCTGACCGCCCTGTCGCCCGCGGAGCGCCCGCAGCTCGCTGCGCTCCTGCGCGCGGTGACCGCACAGTTCGACGACTGAGCCGGAGGTGCAGCGCAGGGTGGGGGCCGAGGGACGAGGCACCTGCCCGGAGCGGAACCGCAGGCTCAGTCGTCAGACAAGCAGAGCCTGAGCCGGAGGTGCAGCGCAGGGTGGGGGCCGAGGAACGAGGCACGGCCCTCAGCGGTCCCGCGTCACCATGACCTTCTCGCGCCCGACCTGGTCGGGCAGGAAGAACAGGTCGTCGGCATCTGCGACGTACAGCGGCAGCTCGCCGAGCTCGGCCGGCATGCCGTCGGCGTCGGTGACCGTCAGCTCGACGTGGTCCGCGGAGCTCTTCGAGTTGTACTTCCAGGTGCCCTCGATCTCGGCCGGGGCGTCGCCCTCCCCGTCGCCGAGCAGCTCGTCCGGAACCCCCACGGCGGTGAACGTCCGGTCCTCGCCGAGGGCGACGATGGTCGCGGCGCCATCACCCACGTAGGAGCCCACGAACTCCGGCTCGGTGTAGTCGATCTTGCCCAGGTCGAAGCCGCAGCCCGACGTCAGGAGTACGCCGACGAGTGCTCCCACCGCGGGGAGGACCTGTCGCTGGTTCATTCCACACCTCAGCTGTTCCAGTCGTGACCGGTCGCCCAATCTAGCGGGGATGCCGTAATACCTCCTGGCGGAACCGGGATGACGAGCAGCACACCCTGTGGCGATGTGATGGACGCCCCGCGCAACCAACCGACACCGTCACGCACAATGAATGCATCATGAGCAACACCCGCACAGCGGCCGGCGGCTCCGCGCTGCTCGTCGCGGTACTCGTCTTCGCCCTGAACCTGCGCACCCCCATCACCTCGCTGCCGCCCGTCATGGGCGACGTCGCCGCCGGGCTGGGCCTGGACCAGACCCTCGCGGGCCTCCTCGTGGGCATCCCGGCGCTCTGCTTCAGCGTGGTGGCGCCGGTGGCGTCGACCCTGATCGCCCGGGTCGGCCCGTACGCGGCGGTGACGGTCGCCCTGCTCGGGGTGATCGCGGGGACGCTGGTCCGGTCGGCGGGCTCGGGCACGACGGGTGTGGTCGCGGCGTTCGCGGGCACCGTGGTGCTGGGCGCGGCCATCACGGTGGGCAACGTGGTGGTCCCGGTGATCATCGCGCGGGACTTCCCGGCGCGGACGGCGCTGGCCACCGGCCTGTACTCGTCGACGATGAATCTCGGGTCGGTCTTCGCGACGTCGCTGACCGCGCCCCTCGCGGCACTGTTCGGCTGGCGGGGCGCTGTCGCCTCGTGGTCGGTCGTCGCGGTGGTGGCGCTCGTCGTGTGGCAGGTCACCACGCACCGTCTGCCGGACCGGCCCGCGCGCACGCACGCTCCACCCATGGCGGAGCGGCCGGAGGAGACCTGGGGCGGGGTGCTGCGCCGTCCGATCACGTGGGTGCTGACCATCGCGTTCGCGGGCCAGTCCTTCTCCTACTTCGCGGTCACGGGGTGGCTCCCGGAGCTGCTGCGCGACCTGCTCGGCGTGTCCGTGACCACGGCGGGCAACGCGGCCGCCCCGTTCCAGGGCCTCGCGATCGCGGGCAGCGTGCTCGTGCCGCTCGCACTGGCGGCTCGCGTGCCGATGCGCGGCGCCGCGGTGGTGATGGGCCTGCTCTGGGTGTCCCTGCCCGTCGGCCTGCTGCTCGCGCCGCAGTGGTGGCTGGTGTGGGTGAGCCTCGCGGGCATCGCCCAGGGCGGCAACTTCGTCGTGATCTTCACGGTGGTGGCGCAGCAGTGCCGCACCGTCGCGCAGACCCGGCGGACGGTCGCCGCCGTGCAGGCCTTCGGGTACGCGGTGGCGGCGTCGGCACCCGCGGTGATCGGGGCGGTGCACGCGGCGTCGGGCGGCTGGACGGCGGCGCTGCTGGTCATGCTGGGGTCCACGCTGGCACTGGGCACGGCCGAGCTGGTCGCGACCCGCCGTCGGCCCCGCCGGCCATAGCAGGAACTTTTCCAGAATCATTGAAAGTTGGCAGGATCATTGCCTACCTTTCCAGCATGACGACTCACCTTGAGCCCACCGCTGTGCTCCCCACCCTTCGCGAGCACCTCCTGGTCGACGGGTTCGACCTGGTCCTCGACCTCACCCGGTCGCACGGCTCCACGCTCGTCGACGCGCGGGACGGCCGGGAGTGGCTGGACCTGTTCACCTTCTTCGCCTCCTCACCGCTCGGCATGAACCATCCCGCGCTGGCCGACGACCCGGCCTTCCGGGAGGAGCTCGCCACCGCCGCGATCAACAAGCCCTCCAACTCCGACATCTACACGGTCGAGATGGCGCGCTTCGCCGACACGTTCGCGCGAGTGCTCGGCGATCCCGCCCTGCCGCACCTGTTCTTCATCGACGGCGGCGCGCTCGCCGTCGAGAACGCGCTCAAGGTGGCGTTCGACTGGAAGTCCCGCCAGAACGAGGCGAACGGCCGGTCCCCGGAGCTCGGCACCAAGGTGATGCACCTGGAGCACGCGTTCCACGGCCGCTCGGGTTACACGATGTCGCTCACGAACACCGAGCCGGGCAAGGTCGCACGGTTCCCCAAGTTCGACTGGCCGCGCATCCCCTCGCCGTACATCGCCGAGGGCAAGGACATGGACGCCGCCGAGGCCGCGGCGCTCGGGGCCGCCCGTGCAGCGTTCGAGGCCAACCCGCACGACATCGCGGCCTTCATCATGGAGCCCATCCAGGGCGAGGGCGGCGACCACCACTTCCGTCCGTCGTTCCTGCAGGGCATGCAGGCGCTGTGCCAGGAGTTCGACGCACTGTTCGTCATGGACGAGGTCCAGACCGGCGCCGGGATCACCGGCACCGCGTGGGCCTACCAGCAGCTCGGCGTGGCCCCCGACGTCGTCGCGTTCGGCAAGAAGACGCAGGTCTGCGGCATCATGGCCGGCGGCCGCGTGGACGAGGTCCCCGACAACGCCTTCGCCGTCTCCTCGCGCATCAACTCCACCTGGGGCGGCAACCTCACCGACATGGTGCGCTCCCGCCGGATCCTGGAGACCTACGAGGAGGAGGGCCTGGTCGAGCGGTCCCGGACCATGGGCAAGCAGCTCAAGGACGCCCTGGGCGAGCTCGCCGCACGGCACGAGGGCGTGACCGACGTGCGCGGCAGCGGCCTGATGTGCGCGCTGACCCTGCCGTCACGCGAGGTCCGCGACCGCGTGCTGGCCGCGCTCACCGAACGCAGCGTGCTGCTGCTGGGCTGCGGCGAGCGGTCGGTGCGGTTCCGGCCCGCCCTGACCGTCACCACGGAGGCGCTCGAGGCGGGCGTCCAGGCCCTCGACGAGGCGCTGACGGCCGCCCTCTGAGACCGGTCAGGCGCTCGGGATCCCAGACCTCCCGAGCGTCTGACCTCTGTTCACCGGTCGTCGGCCGCGACGCTGTCGGCGATCCTGATCAGCTCGGCCACCGACGGCCCGGCGTTCGCCGTCGGCGTGCGGCCGACGGTGGAGAGCAGCAGGTAGGACCCGGCGTCGTCGGTCCACTCGACACGGACCGGGCCGAACCCGTTGTTGTCCACCCGGGTGACGCGCGCCTCCAGGCCGGACTCCCTGAGGTCCTGCCACTCGATCGTGACGTTGTCGCCCGCGAGCTTGCCGGACAGCTCCTGCGCCCCCGGGTAGGCCACGTAGATCACGGCCGACGCCGGGTGGTACGCACCGCTGCGCACGTCCTCCTCCGGCCACGCCGGGCCCGGGCCGCCGCGGAACGTCTCCTCGTTCTCGGGACCGTCCAGCACGTACGTGATCCAGGTGCCGAGGTGGTCCTCCGCGGTGGTGCGGCCCATCCCGGCCGAGATCTCGGCGGGGCACTCGACCACGGCGCGCCGCACGTCCTCGGGCACCCAGTGCGGCTGGCGCAGGTCCTCGGCGCAGGTCCCGGCGGTGAGCTCCGTGGCGTCCGCGGGGACGACGACGGGCTCGTCCTCCCCGGCTCCGAGCACCATCGTGACCACCACGATGATGATCGCGCCGAGCAGCGTCACGGCGCCGCCGAGCAGCCACTCGGGCCGGATCCTGGGCTCGTCGATCGTGGTGACCACGTCAGCCCCCGCACTCGATCTCGGTCACGGCGTCCCTCGAGAGCGCGATGATCTTGTTCGACGCGACCGGGCTGCGCGCCACCCCGGGCAGCACGTAGGAGCCCCAGTCGCAGTCGTTCTCGGCGAGGTAGGCGTCCCGCGCGCCGTCCGCGGCGGCGTACCGGATGCGGTGGTCGGGACCCTGGCAGCTGTAGTCCGGGTCGCACAGGGAGATCGCCAGCGCGCGCATCGTCACCCAGGTGCTGGTGTCCACGCAGCCGTCGACCGGCAGCCCGTTGTACGCCTGGAACGCGCGGGTCGCGACCTCCGACCCGGCATCCCAGTTGCCGTCCACCGGTTCCAGCCCGGTGGCGGCCGACAAGACGTTCTGGGCCGCGACCACCTGGCCGCCGGAGGTCTTGCCGCACTGGCCGACCGGGTCGTTCGACACCCAGGTCGCGCTCGAGTTCGCCGCCTGGACCACGGCGGCGACGATCAGGGCGACGACCACGGTGCCACCGCCCGCCTGCAGCCAGGTTCGGGTGGTGGGCATTCGCTCGGCGCTCCTTCGTGCCCGACGGCGGAGCCGGGCGGGTCTACTGGCAGTTGCGAGCGTAACAATCTGCACTTACAAGACGGAAGCGACGCACCAGTCGAAACCGGATCTCATGCTTTTCGATGAGCTGGATGGTTGATTCCAAGGGGTCAGTGGTCCTGGCCGATCTCATGAGGTTCTGTTCAGGCCACGAGGTTGTATCGTTTCAAGCTCGCGCTTGCGGGCAGAAGCTCGTGGTCTGAACAGAACCTCGGAGGTCGGCCGGCGGTAACCGCAGCGTCACCAGCGATGTGCTGCGTCGGAACCGACATCCGCCGCAGCCCCACCGCCTACGACCACCGACCCCTTGAATCGACCATGCGGCGTGGCTCGGCCGGTTCACCGCGCTGCGGAGCCAGATTTCAGATGATCGAAAGAAAGTGACGCCGGCGGACGCCACCCCGGCCGGGGAGTAGCGTCGGCGACATGCTGCGTCCCCTGACCAGCCCGCCGCACCTGCGCCCGGGCGACACCGTGGCCGTCGTCGCCCCGTCCGGCCCCGTGCCGGCCGACCGGCTCGACGACGGAGTGCGGCACCTGCGGGACTGGGGCCTCGACGTGCAGGTCATGCCGCACGTCCTCGACCAGCACCCCGGCCGCGCCTACCTGGCCGGCACCGATGAGGCGCGCGCGGCCGACTTCCAGGAGGCCTGGCTGGACCCCGACGTCCGGGCGGTCGTCGCGGCCCGGGGCGGCTACGGGGCGGCGCGCATGGTGGACCTGGTCGACTGGGACGCGCTCGCCGCCACCGACCCCAAGGTGCTCGTCGGGTACAGCGACTGCACGGTGCTGCACCAGGCGGTCGCGAACCGGCTCGGGCTGGTCTCCCTTCACGGGCCGATGTCCGGGACCATGTCGTTCCTCAAGTCGGAACTCTCCCGGGAGCACCTGCGACGCACGCTGTTCGAGCCGGGCAGCACGCAGGTGCTCACCGGCCCGGACGCCCACCCGCTGGTCGGGGGCACCGCCCGTGGCATCACGACCGGGGGCTGCCTCTCGCTGCTGACGACGTCCGTCGGCGTCGGGCCCACCTCGCCGTCGGCCGCGGGCGGCCTCGTGCTGCTGGAGGACATAGAGGAGAAGGCCTACCGGATCGACTCGTTCCTGACCCACCTGCTGCGGTCGGGCTGGTTCGACGGCGCGACCGGCATCGTGCTGGGCTCGTGGCAGGACTGCGAGCCCGCCGAGCCGGTCGTCCTGGACCTGCTCGGGCCGCTCGGCATCCCGATCCTGGGCGAGCTGGGGTTCGGGCACGGGCCCGACCCGATCACCGTGCCGTTCGGCGTCGCGGCGGAGCTCGACGCCGACGCCGGCACGCTGACGCTGGACCACCCGGCCCTGGCGCCGCTCTGAGGGGCAGCGCCCCGACCGGACCGGGCCGGGCCGGTGGAGCCGGGCCTGGTGGAGCCCGGCTCAGTCGAGCTCGGCGGCCTGCCCCTCGAAGTACGTCTGGAGCACCACCGTCGTGCGCGTGGACACCTTGGCCGTGCGCCGGATCTTGCCGAGCAGCTCCTCCAGCGCGCGCGGCGACGCCACGCGCGCGGTGAGCAGGTAGTTCGCGTTGCCGGCCACCGAGTAGCACGACTCGATGCCGGTCATGCCGCGCAGCCGCTCGGGCGCGTCGTCCTCCTGCGCCTGGTCCAGGGGCGTGATCTCGATGAAGGCGGAGAGCGGCAGGCCCACCGCCTCCGGGTTCACGACCGCCCGGTAGCCCGTGATGACGCCGCGCGCCTCCAGCTTGCGCACCCGCACCTGCACCGCGGACAGGGAGAGCCCCGAGATCTCGGAGAGCACCGCGAGCGTGGTGCGGCCGTCCTTGCGCAGTGCGTCGACGAGTGCCCTGTCGACCCCGTCGAGCGGTGTCAGATCGTTGTCGGTCATCCCGCCACCTCCGCCGCTTCCAACCAGGCCGCCTCGAGCTCGTCGCGTTCGGTCCCGAGGTCGCGGAGCTCCGCGTCCAGCCGCGCGACGGCCTGGTAGTCCGTTGCCTGCTGCGCGATGGATTCGTGCAGCTCGGCCTCCTTCTGGGCAATCTTCGCAAGTTGCCGCTCGATTCGGGAGACCTCCTTCTTCGCGGCGCGGATGTCGCGCTGCGAGAGCTCCCCGGCCGGGGCGCCGTCCGACGCCGGGGCCGACCCCGTCGCCGCCCCGCCGGAGCCGTTGCCGGAACCC
>NZ_KI911694.1:93264-96117 GCF_000515355.1 Promicromonospora kroppenstedtii DSM 19349
GCCCGAGATGCCGGTGGACCTGGCTGCCGCCCGCAGCCGCAGGTACTCCTCCACGCCCCCGGGAAGGTCGCGGATGGTGCCGTCGCCGAGGAGGGCGACCTGCCGGTCGGCCACCCGCTCCAGCAGGTACCGGTCGTGCGAGACCACGATCAGCGTGCCCGGCCAGCCGTCCAGCAGGTCCTCGACGGCGGCCAGCGTGTCGGTGTCGAGGTCGTTGGTGGGCTCGTCGAGCAGCAGCACGTTGGGCTCGGACACCAGCAGCCGCAGCAGCTGGAGCCGGCGCCGCTCGCCACCCGACAGGTCCCGCACCGGGGTGTAGGCCCGCTCGCGCGTGAAGCCCAGCTTCTCGGTGAGCTGCGCGGCGGTGAGCTCCTTGCCGTCGACGACGACCCGGCCCTTCTCCTGCTCGATGACCTCGACAGCCTTCAGCGACCCCAGCTCGTCGAGCTCGGCGACGTCCTGCGAGAGCTCCTGCATGTGGATGGTCTTGCCGCGCTTGACCCGGCCCGAGTCCGGTTCGCGGCGGCCTGCCAGCAGCGCCAGCAGCGTGGTCTTGCCCGCACCGTTGACGCCCACGACGCCGTACCGGTCGCCCGGCCCGAGACGCCAGGTCACGTCGTCGAACAGGACCTTGCCCGGCACCGTCACCGACACCGACTCGAGGTCCAGCACGTCCTTGCCGAGCCGTCGCGTCGCCATGCGGGTGAGCTCCATCGAGTCGCGCGGCGGCGGCTCGTCGTCGATCAGCGCGGACGCGGCGTCGAGGCGGAACTTCGGCTTGGACGTGCGCGCGGGCGCGCCGCGGCGGAGCCAGGCGAGCTCCTTGCGCAGCAGGTTGTCGCGCTTCTCGGCGGCCGTCGCGGCCTGCCGGGCCCGCTCGGCACGCGCCAGGATGTAGGCCGCGTACCCGCCCTCGTACCCGTCGACGGCGCCGGTCCCGTCGCCGCGCACCTCCCACATGCGGGAGCAGACCTCGTCGAGGAACCAGCGGTCGTGGGTGACGACGACGAGCGCGCCCGACGTGCCCGGACGGCCGTACCGCTCGCGCAGGTGGGCCGCGAGCCAGGCGACGCCCTCGACGTCGAGGTGGTTGGTGGGCTCGTCGAGGAGCAGCACGTCCGGGTCCTGCACGAGCAGGGCAGCGAGCGCCACGCGGCGACGCTGGCCGCCGGACAGCTTGGCGACCGGGGCGTCCCAGGCGAGCTCGGCGATCAGGCCGTCGTGCACCTCCCGCACGCGTGCGTCCGAGGCCCAGACGTGGGTCTCGGCGTCGCCGTGCACGATGTCGAGCACGGTGGCGTCTTCGGGCAGCTCGTCACGCTGGTCGAGCATGCCCAGGGTGGAGCCACCCACCCGGGTGACCCGCCCGCCGTCGGGCAGGGCTGTGCCGGCGAAGATGCGCAGCAGGGTGGACTTGCCCGCGCCGTTGGGGCCGACGATGCCGACGCGGTCGCCGTCGTCGAGCCCCAGCGAGACGTCCGCGAGGAGGGTGCGAGTACCGATGGTCAGCGCGATGCCGTCTGCGCCGAGGAGATGTGCCACCTACCAAGGGTAGTCGCGCGCTACGCTCACCCCGGTCGACCCTTCGACAAGCTCAGGACGGCGCGGCGCCGCGCAGCAGGACCTCGCCGCCGCACCCCAGAACGACGACGACGCCGAGGAGCATCCACGTGGCCCAGTTCGACATGCCGCTGCCCGATCTCGAGAAGTACACGCCGGAGGTCGACGAGCCCGCCGACTTCGACGGGTTCTGGTCGGCCACGCTGACCGAGGCCCGTACGTTCGACACGGCACCGCAGGTGGAACGCCTCGACGTGGGCCTCACCGAGATCCTGGTGGACGACGTGACGTTCCCCGGGTTCGGCGGGCACCCGGTCAAGGCGTGGCTGACGCGGCCCGCGCACGCGACCGGCGACCTGCCGGTGGTCGTGGAGTACCAGGGCTACGGCGGCGGCCGGGGCCTGCCGCACGAGCGGATCCAGTGGGCGGCCGCGGGCTACGCGCACCTCATGATGGACACGCGTGGCCAGGGTTCCGGCTGGGGCGCTGGCGGGGACACGCCGGACCCGGTGGGCTCGGGCCCCGCGTCCCCCGGGTTCATGACCCGCGGCGTGCTGGACCCGCACGACCACTACTACCGGCGCGTCTTCACGGACGGCGTCCGTGCGGTCGACGCGGTGCGGGCGATCGACGGGCTCGACCCGGCGCGCGTGGCGCTGAGCGGCGGCAGCCAGGGCGGCGGCATCACCATCGCGGTCGCGGGCCTGGTGCCCGACGTCGTGGCCGCGATGCCGGACGTGCCGTTCCTGTGCCACTACCGCCGCGCGGTGTCGATCACGGACAACGCGCCGTACAGCGAGATCACGAAGTACCTCTCGGTGCACCGCGACCCGGCGGTCGAGGAGCAGGTCTGGCGCACGTTCTCGTACCTCGACGGGGTGTCGTTCGCCCGGCGCGCCCGCGGGGCAGGCCTGTTCTCGGTGGCGCTGATGGACGGTACGTGTCCGCCGTCCACCGTGTACGCCGCGTACAACGGCTGGGGGCCGGGCGGCTCCCGCGCGGTGGACAAGGAGATCGACGTCTACCCCTACAACAACCACGAGGGCGGCGGGGACTACCGGTTCCCCCGCAAGCTCGCATGGCTGAACAAGATCATCTGACGGCCGGGGGTCGCGGACCGGCGTCGGGAGTGTCGGGGACTGGCGGTACGCTCCGAGCGCACGCCCAAGACCCGGAGGTACCGCCCGTGCCCGAGTACGACCTGCCGCTCGTCACGGTGGCGCCGGCCGCTCCGCCCGCCACCGACGAGCCCGAGGACTTCGACGCGTTCTGGGCGGCGAACCTCGCCGCCCA
>NZ_KI911694.1:96217-96508 GCF_000515355.1 Promicromonospora kroppenstedtii DSM 19349
GGTGTTGCTGGAGGAGTGGGGCCGCAACGCCGCCCTCGCGCTCGCCGCGATGACGGGCTCGGTCGAGCGCGTGGTCGAGTGCGTGCTGACCGCCGAGAGCAACCTGACGACGCGGCGCACCCGCTGGGTCACGCGGCACACGCACCTGGCGAACGTCTTCGTGCCCCAGGTCGCGTACTGACCCTGTTCTACTTCTTCTACCTCGGCGGGGTGCTACGCACGTACCGGGGTGATGACCTGGGTCCCGGGGGCGGGTCCGGTGGCGCACCAGACCGCGTCGACGACGTCGGC
>NZ_KI911694.1:96608-110855 GCF_000515355.1 Promicromonospora kroppenstedtii DSM 19349
GCCGCGGCGGCGTCGGCCGAACCGCCCGCCATACCGCCGGCGACCGGCACGCCCTTGGTGATGTGCAGCTGGACGTCGGCCGCCAGGCCCGTGCGCTCGGCCAGCAGCGCGGCGGCGCGCCAGGCGAGGTTGGACTCGTCGGTCGGGACGACGTCGGCCTGTGGCCCCGAGACCGTCAGCGAGATGCCGGACCCGGGCGCCACCTGGGTTGCCGTCACCTCCTCGTAGAGGGAGACGGCCTGGAAGATGGTCGCGAGCGGGTGGTAGCCGTCGTCACCGACGGGACCCACGCGCAGGCCGAGGTTCACCTTGCCGGGTGCGCGGACCCGGACGGACGGCGGCGGGGCCGCCGCGAGACGCGGGATCACTGGTTCCCCTCCTGCACGTCGGTGTCAGACGCAGGGGTCACCCGGGTGACCTGAGGGTCTGACACGTCGGGAAGCTGCTCCGCGATGCGCGCGAACTGCTCGACCACGAGCGTCTCACCCCGGGCGCCCGGGTCGACGTCGGCAGCCCGGAGCGCCGCCTCGGCGGCGGCGCCGGAGCCGAACACCCCGGACAGGGCGGCGCGCAAAGTCTTGCGGCGCTGCGCGAACGCGGCGTCCACGACGGCGAAGACCTGCTCACGGGAGGCTGTGGTCGACGGCGGGTCCCGACGCTCGAGGTACACGAGCGCGGAGTCGACGTTCGGGGCAGGCCAGAACACGTTGCGCCCGATGGTCCCCGCACGGCGGGCCGAGGCGTACCAGGCGGCCTTCACCGACGGGATGCCGTAGATCTTGTTCCCCGGCACGGCGGCGATGCGGTCGGCCACCTCGGCCTGGACCATCACGAGCACGCGCTCGAGCGAGTCGAACCGCTGCAGCATGGTGAGCAGCACCGGGACGGCCACGTTGTACGGGAGGTTCGCGACGAGCGCCGTCGGCGCCTCGCCGGGCAGGGCGGTGACGTCCAGCGCGTCGGACAGCACGACCTCGAAGTCGGAGTCCGGGAACCGGGTGCGCACGGTGTCGGCGATCTGCCCGGCCAGGACGGGGTCGATCTCGATAGCCACGACGGAGGCGCCGGCCTCCACGAGGCCCAGTGTCAGGGAGCCCAGCCCGGGCCCGACCTCCACGACCCGCTCACCGGGCCGCAGCCCCGCGGTGCGCACGATCTTGCGGACGGTGCCGCCGTCGTGCAGGAAGTTCTGGCCGAGCGTCTTGGTGGGCCGGACGCCCAAGCGCCCTGCCAGGTCGCGGATCTCCGCGGGACCGAGCAGGGCGCCTGAGGTGTCGTTCATGCAGGTGAGCCTAACTGGAGATTGTCACCATCTGTGGATCAGTACCAACCCACCGACTCCGAGTGGCCCCACGCACCGCACGGCGTGCCGTAGCGGTCCGCGATGTAGCCGAGGCCCCACTCGATCTGGGTGGCCGGGTTGGTGGCCCAGTCCGAGCCCGCGGAGCCCATCTTGGAGCCGGGCAGCGCCTGCGGGATGCCGTAGGCACCCGACGACGGGTTGGCCGCCTGGTAGTTCCAGCCGGACTCGCGCTCCCAGAGGAGGTCGAGGCAGGTCCACTCCGAGCCGCTCCAGCCGCGCGAGGCGGCCATCTGCTGCGCGATCTGCTTGACCGAGCCGGACGGCACCGGGCTGCTGGTGGACTTCTTGGTGGTGGTCGCCTCGACGGCGACCTTCTCGGCCGGACGCTCCTTGGTGCCCTGGACGAGCACGCGGTCGACCGGCTTCTTGGTCACCTTGTCGGAGAGCTCCTTGCGGAGCACGACCTCGCCGTCGACGGTGCGCACGAGGACGACCCGGGTGCGGACGCCCTTGGCGCCGTCGGTCTTCACGACCTTACCCAGGTCCTCGTAACGGCTGGAGTCTGTGGTGGTGCGGGTGTCGTAGCCCACCACGAGCTTCCGGGTGACCTTCTTGGTCTCGACGCGCTGCACCTGGACGGCGACGTCCGCGCCTGCCTTCTCGGCGGTCCTCGCGGACTTCGCGTCGATCGTCTTGTCCTTCGCCAGGGTGGCGACGGGCACGACGCTGACGAGGTCGGCCTTGTCGAGCTCGACGTCCAGGTCGCTCAGCACGCTGTCGACGCCGTCTGCGTGGTCCTCGATCACGCGGGTCTTGCCGTCCGCGACCACGGCGACGGGGCCGTCGTCGTTCAGGCGGAGCGGCAGCGAGGCGCGGTCGCCGGAGCGGGACGCCACCAGGGCGACGTCGCCGCCGCGCTCGGCGAGCGTGGTCAGGGCCTCGGCGGCGTCGGTCACGGTGACCCAGACGTCGCGCTCGTCCTCGCCGTCGGACATGGTGACCTGGCGGGCGTAGCGCACCACGACCTGGTCGCCGTCGGCAAGCTCCGCGCCGGTCCCGGGGGCGACGACGTCGCGCTCGCCCAGGCGGACGCCCTGCGAGTCGAGCATGCCCTGCACGGAGCCGGAGTAGGTGGTGACGGTCTTGACGGTGCCGTCGATGTCGAGGGTGACGGTCTTGCGCGCCTCGGCGAAGGCGACCGAGCCGGAGGCGGCGATCGCCACGGCTGCGAGGCCGGCGACCAGAGGCCAGCGGCGGCGACGCTTCATGGGGGTCGTCCGAGAGGTCGTGGCCTCGGACTCTGAGTTGATGCTGGGGATGGAGCCAGAACTCTGCTGCTCAGAACGGGGGTTCACTCGTGTCCAGTCGTCGGACGTCCCGGGCACGGGCGGCGAGCCGGGGCACGCGCAGGCGCGAGCGTCCCTACCACGATTCGGCCTGGGGGCCAGGAGGCTCTTGCGAGCCGTCGCGGTCTCGACCGGCCGATCCGGCGGTCTCGCACCGGGCGCGACGGGTCGCGTCCGGTACCGCCCCGGCCGGCGTGGTGACGCTGTGGCCTACACCACTTCGCACCCTCACGCCAGCGAGGACAACCGAACGTAACTGATCCGTTATCGTCCGGCCAAGTTTCTCGGTGCTGTCAGGCTGTGTTGTCGATCACTCGTCTAGGACAACCGTCCAACTCGCCGTCGTGTCAGACGCACAGATCACTCGGGTGACCTGCACGTCCGACACGTCGGGAGGGATCAGAGCAGGCCGAGCTTCGCGGCACAGCCAGGCCACTGTCCCCAGCCGGACTGCGCCTGGAGCTTCTGGGCCCGCATGGTCTGCTCGCTGGCCGAGGCGTCCGACGGGAGGCCGGAGCCGCCCATCGCCACCCAGGTCTGCTGCGAGAACTGGTAGAGGCCGTAGTAGCCGTTGCCGGTGTTGGTGGTGGGGTCGCCGCCCGACTCGCACTGCGCGAGCTGGGCCCAGACGCCGCTGGTCGCCACGACGTCCGCCTCGGGCTCGGGCGCCGGCTCCTCAGCCGCCTCCCGTGCCACGGGCTGCGATTCGGGCTCCGGTTCGGGCTCGGGCTCCGGTGCCGGACGGACCTTGGTGCCGTACACGGTCACCTGGTCCACGGGCTCGCGCTCGACCTTCGACGAGAGCTTCTCCCGCTCCACGACCTTGCCGTCCACCGTGGTGACGTCCCACGTGGTGACCCGCTTGCCCACGACGCCCTTGGTCGCCACGTAGGGCGCGAGGTCCTCGAACCGGTCGGGGTCCGCCGTCCGCACCTTGTCGAACGGCAGCTTGGTCACGGTCTCCCGCTGGGCGGTCCGCACCTGCTCGACGACGACGGACAGCGTCGGCGTGCCGGCGCCCGCCGGCTGCCCGCCCTCGGGGGCGTCGCGCTGGACGGTGACCCGGTCGTCCGAGTCGACGGTCACGTCGTTCGCGGCGAGCAGGTCGTCGAGCTGCGCGGCGCCGTCGGCCACCTGCTCGGTCTCGCCGCCGACCACCAGGTTGACCGGGCTGTCGGCGTCGAGCCGCAGCGGGAGGGACACGCGGCCGCCCGATCGGGACGGGACCAGGGCGACGTCGTCGGCTCGTTCGGCGAGCGTGGCGAGCGCCTGGTCGGCGTCGAGCGCGGTGACCCAGGTCGACCGCTCCTTGCCGTCGGCCCGCAGGGTGACCTCGTGGCCGTAGCGGACCACGACCATCCCGCCGTCCCGCAGGGTGCCGTCCGTGCCGGGCGTCACCGCGTCCCGGCTCGTGACACTGACGCCCTGGTCGGCCAGGAGGCCGGCGACGTCGCCCTGGAAGGTCTCGACCGTCGTGACCCTGCCGTCGACGTCCAGCGTGACGGACTTGTGGGCCGAGGCGAAAGCGGTGATGCTGCCTGCTCCGACGACCGCGATGGCCGCCGCCCCGGCGAGGAAGGCCGCTCTGCGGCGGGGTCTGCGTGGCGGGGCGGGTACAGCGGTGACCGGTACGTGGACGACCGGCTCGGTGGGGGTGTGATCCGTCGGGGGCGGATCGAAGATCTCGGTGATTCCGGCGGTGGCGCCGGCCTCAGGGTTGAGGGACAGTCCGTCGGGGCTGCCCTGAACGGGGTGGGGAGATGACACGCGGGTCCAGTCCTCGCGCGGTCCGGGCACGGGGGCCGGGACGGTACGAGTCGCACGCACCTCCCGCGCGGGGCGCGGGCCCGACCGGCCGATCCGGCGGTCCAGGAGACCGTAACCCTGCCGTTATCAAATGCAAGACCTATTCGAGGAATGACACGCCGAAACGTACGGATAGATCCAATAATGTCCAAAATATTCCAGGGTGAAAACGTCCCCGGATCAGTACCAGCCGATGTCCACGGAGTGCGCCCAGGCGCCGCACGGCGTGCCGTACCGCCCGGAGATGTAGCCCAGACCCCACTCGATCTGGGTGGCCGGGTTGGTCAGCCAGTCGCTCCCGACGGTGGCCATCTTGGAGCCCGGGTTGGCCTGGGCGATCCCGTACGCCTCGCTGCTCGGGTTGTCGGCGTTCCAGCGCCAGCCGCTCTCCTTCTCCCAGAGCTGGTCCAGGCAGGAGAACTCGTCGGCACCCCAGCCGCGCTCCGCGGCCATCGCCTGGCCCAGGGCCCGCGCGGAACCCGGGTCCACCGGCGCGGTGGCGACGTCCATCGTGCCGACCACGAGCACCTCGTTCACCGGCTCGCGGGTGACCTTACGGCCCACCAGGGTGCGTTCGACGACCGCGCCGCCGACCGTCTTGACCTCGTACGTCACCTTGGCCTCGCCCGCCACGCCCGCGGTGCGGATGGACTCGTACCCCTGGGGCAGGCTCGGGTCCTCGACCGTCTCGGTCTCGAACGGCACCACCTCGGTCACCGTGCGCGACGACGACGCGTCGCGGCTGACCATGACGATCATCCCGTCCACCGCCGCGGCGTCGAGCGGCACCGACGTGACGTCGCCCTTCGCCAGCGCGATGCCCGCCTCCTCGAAGACGGACCGCACCGTGGACCCGGTGGTGCTGAACTCGAGCACCGAGCCGTCCACGGCGATGTTGACCTCCTTGACCGTGGAGAACCGCACCGGATCACGGTCGAGCTGCGTGGTGCGGGACGCCGTGGCGACAGCGCCGTCACCGCGCGGCCCGAGGGCCGCGAGCAGCTCGCCCACCGTGCCGGCGGTGGTCCGCAGCGTCATGATCTGGCCGTCGAGCTCGACGGTCACGTCGCGGCTCGTACGGACGACCACGGTCCCGCCCGCGCCGACGGCGGACGTGGCGGCCGGCTGCACGACGTCGTCGCGCTCCAGGTCGATGTGCTGTGACGCGAGGGCCTCGGCCACGGTGCTGCCGTAGACACCGACCGTGCGGACGTCGCCGTTGTAGTCGATCGTGAGGGTCGCCGCGTTGGCGACGTACACGCCGCTGACGCCCGCGAGCATGCCGACGACGACACCACGGACCAGCCAGCGGGCCGGTTTGCTCGCGAGCCACGGCCGTGCGTACCTCACCACGAGCACCAGACCGTAACGGAACAAACCTCGCAGGAAAAGATGTGGGGTTATGAAATCAAATGCCGCATTCTCCGGCCCAATGCGCCATTCTTACCAGTTGCCGTAGACACGCCCGGAGTTGGCGCTGATGTCGGCGCACAGCGTGGCGAGGTCTTCCCCGAGGTGGGCGGCCATGGCCCGCACCGTGTGGGCCGCCGCGAAGGGGGCATTCGGCTGCCCCCGGTACGGGTGCGGCGTGAGGTACGGGGCGTCGGTCTCCAGGAGGACGAGCTCCCGCGGCGCCACGGTCAGAGCCGCGCGCAGGTGGTCGTTCGCCTTGAACGTGACCGGGCCGGCGAAGGAGAGGTACCAGCCGTTCTCGGCGCAGACGCGGGCCATCTCGGCGTCGCCGCTGTAGCAGTGGAAGACGGTGCGCTCGGGGGCGCCGTCGGCCAGCAGGACCTCGATGACCTGGGTGTGCGCGTCCCTGTCGTGGATCTGCAGGGCCAGGCCGAGCTCCTTGGCCAGTGCGATGTGCGCGCGGAAGGCCTGCCGCTGGGCTTCCTCACCGCGTGGGCCGGTGCGGAACAGGTCCATACCCGTCTCACCGATCGCGCGGACGCGGTCGTTGCCCTTGGCCAGGTCGGCGATCTCGGCGATGGCGTCGTCGAGAGCCACGGAGTGGTGCTCCAGAGGCTCCGGCACGAGGCCGTCCGGGCCGACCTCGTCGATGCCCGCGTGCAGGGTGGCCTCGTTGGGATGGATGGCGAGCGCCCCCACCGCCCGCGCCTCGCCGCGGACGAGGGCGTCGGTCCAGCGGGCCGACGGAAGATCGCAGCCCACCTGGACCACGCGGTCCACGCCCGCGGACGCTGCCCGCGCCAGATGGTCGGTCACGGACGGCGGCCAGGTGCCCCGCTCGCCGTCAGGCGCCGTGGGCGACAGCACCGAGGCGATGTGGTCGAGGTGGGTGTGGTTGTCCACGACGGGGACGGGCAGGGGCTCCGGGGCGACCGGGAACCCGCGTTCGCGTGTGCGCTTGGCCATCGTCGGCTCAGGCGGCAGTGTCGTCGAGGCGCGGGAACAGGGCGGCGCCCTTGGTCACGATGGTGCCGGCGGGCAGCGCGCCGAACGTCGCCGCGCCGTGGAGCGGCTGGGCGTCCAGGGCTCCGAGCGCCTCCTCCGCGCCCAGCAGCTCCCAGAGCCCCGCCGCCGCGCGCGGCGTGACCGGGTTGAGCAGCACCGCGAGCGAGCGCAGCGCCTCCGTGGCGGTGACCAGCGACGTCGCCAGGCGACCGCCGTCGATCCCCGCGCCGGACTCGTCGACCTCGCCGGGCTCCTTGGCGAGCTTCCACGGCTGGGTGTCCGCGAGGTAGCCGTTGGTGGCGTCCACCAGGGTCCAGACCGCCGAGACCGCGTCGTGGATCGCCAGCCGGTCGATCGCCGCCTCGGCGTCGGCCACGGCCTGGGTCGCGACCCGGGCAAGGTCGGTCTCGGCGTCGGTGAGCGGGCCCGGGGCAGGCAGGGAGCCGCCGAAGTACTTGCCGATCATCGCGGCGGTCCGCGAGGCCAGGTTGCCGAACCCGTTGGCGAGCTCGCCGTTGTAGCGGGCGGTCATGTCCTCCCAGGAGAACGAGCCGTCACCGCCGAACGCGATGGTCCGCATGAAGTAGTACCGGAACGCGTCCGAGCCGAACGTGTCGATGATGTCGGCCGGCGCGATGCCCGTGAGCTTGGACTTGCTCATCTTCTCGCCGCCGACCAGCAGCCAGCCGTGCGCGAAGACCGTCCTGGGCAGCGGCAGCCCGGCGGCCATCAGCATCGCCGGCCAGATCACGGCGTGGAACCGGAGGATGTCCTTGCCGACCAGGTGCACGTCGGCCGGCCAGGTGCGCGCGAACTGCGCTTTGCGCTCCGGGTCGTCGCTGTCCAGGCCGACGGCCGTGGCGTAGTTGAGCAGCGCGTCGAACCAGACGTAGAGCACGTGGGAGGTGTCCCACGGGATGGGGACGCCCCAGTCGAACGTCGAGCGCGAGATCGACAGGTCCTGCAGGCCCTGCCGCACGAAGCTGACCACCTCGTTGCGGGCCGACGCCGGCTGCACGAACTCGGGGTGCTCCTCGTAGAGCGCGAGCAGCCGCTCGGCGTACGTGCTCATCCGGAAGAAGTAGTTCTGCTCGGAGATCATCTCGACGGGCCTGCCGTGGATGGAGCACACCTTCTGGCCCGCGTACTCCCCCGTGCCGTCGAGCAGGTCGCCCGGGAGCTTGTACTCCTCGCAGTCCACGCAGTAAGGACCCTCGTAGGAGCCCTCGTAGATCTCGCCCTTGTCGTACAGGTCCGTCAGGAACGCCTGCACCGCCGTCTCGTGCCGCTCCTCCGTGGTGCGGATGAAGTCGTCGTTGCGCACGTCGAGCGTCTGCAGCACGGGCTTCCACGCGGTCTCGACCAGCCGGTCGGCCCAGACCTGCGGGCTCACGCCGTTGGCCTCGGCGGTGCGCAGCACCTTCTCGCCGTGCTCGTCCGTGCCGGTCAGGAACCAGACGTTCTCCTGCCGCTGGCGGTGCCAGCGGGTCACGACGTCGGCGGCGACCGTCGTGTACGCGTGCCCGATGTGCGGGGCGTCGTTCACGTAGTAGATCGGCGTCGTGAGGTAGAAGGACTTCTGGGCTTCCGGCATGACGTCAATGGTAGTTGCGTGAGGGCCGCACACCATGCGGTTATCCACAGGCCCGGGCGGTGGCTCAGCGGGCGACGGCGGGGTCGATCTCGTCGGCCCAGTCGAGGAACCTGGCGACGATCTCGGCGCGCCAGTCCGCGCCGACCTCGTAGGCCGCGAACTCGGCTGCTTCCTTGCCCTGCGCCGCCCGGAACCGGTCGGCGAGCATGGCCCGGTCGAACGGCAGCGCCACCTGCCGGTCCCCGATCGCCAGCACCTCGTCCCGGGAGAAGCGACCCGACTGCACCACCGCGTCGATGTCGATGAAGTCCCGGGTTTCGCCGCGCGACCAGAGCGCGCTCATCTTTCCCGCGACGGCATCGCGCACGTCGAGCACCGGCCCGATCTCGAACCTCGCCGGGGCGAACTCCCGGTAGTTCACGCCGATCTGGATCGAGCTGGTCTCCTGGGTCGCGTCATCGGTCACGCTGAAGTCGGCGAACGTCTGGCCGATCAGGTTGTCGTGGACCGAGAACCCCGCCCCCAGGAACGCCGCACGGAGCTTGGCCACGGCGACCTCGAACAGGCTCGGCGCATAGACGTTGGTGAACAGGTCGACGTCGGCGGACGGCCGGTTCCCGATTCCGTTGGTCGAGATGGCGTAGCCGCCGGCGAGCACGAACCCATGACTCTCCAGCGCCTGGAGCCCGATCCGGGCCAGGCGCTCATGGAACGGCAGCATCAGGCGACCCGCAGCTTTCCGGACCGGGCGGCCAGCACCGGGAACTTCTGCTCCCAGATGGTCCTGCACCTGTCCGGTAGGTTCAGCGACGGCCAGAGCACCAGCAGCGTCCGCTGGTCGAGGAACCGGACCTGGTCAGGGACGAACCCCGACCGCACGACTCTCGCGTACAGGTTCCGTTGCCGGTCCGGGTCGCCCAGGTCGTACGTAGGGTTCAAGCTGGTGTCGATGTGCGGCCCGACCGTGACGACCCCCGTCGTCGGCCCCTTCAGGTCGTCCAGGGACTCCGGGGTGACGTACGGGATGTGGTCGGCATAGACGTAGCCGCGCGGCACCGTGCGGTACCCGCCAGGTTCTGCGGACATCCTGTTCACCCCTCTCGAAACCGGTGGTCCGAGCCTACGACGCGGCCCCTTCCCGGGAATCAGGATATCCACAGCCCTAGACGTCTACCAGTGCATACTCCGCGGGCCCGCTACTTCGCCGCGGCCACCGTGACGCGCAGCAGCCGGTCGTCGACCACCCGGCCGTCCTCGGTCGCGGGCTCGCCCCGGCCGTCGGTGTTCCCGGTCAGCACGTACAGCTCGCCGTCGGGCCCGCCCTCGACCGCGCGCAGGCGACCGAACTCGCCCGCCAGCAGCACCTGCGGCTCGCCGAAGCCCGGGCTCTCACCGGCCTCGATCTCCGCCGCCGTGCCGAGCAGCGGCACGCGCCACAGCCGCTCGCCGCGCAGCGCCGCCAGGTAGACCGCCTCGTCGGTGACCGCGATGCCCGACGGCGACGCCTCCGACGTCGGCCACCACGCGACCGGGTCGACGAACCCCTCCTGGTCGCCGGGCCCCTCGACGTCGGGCCAGCCGTAGTTGGCGCCCGCCTCGATCACGTTCAGCTCGTCCAGCGCGTTCTGCCCGAACTCGCTCGCGAACATGCGGCCGCTCGCGTCCCAGCCCAGGCCCTGCACGTTGCGGTGCCCCAGGGACCAGACCGGCGAACCGGGGTCCGGGTTACCCGGCGCGGGCTCGCCGTCGGACGCGATCCGCAGGATCTTGCCGCCCAGCGAGTCCGGGTCCTGCGCGTTCGCGGGGTCGCCGGCGTCGCCCGTCGCCACGTACAGGTACCCGTCCGGTCCGAACGCGATCCGGCCGCCGTTGTGGTTGGAGGCGCTGGGGATGCCGTCGAGGATCGTGGTGACGTCGCGCAGCGTCATGCCGTCCAGGTCGAGCTCGGCACGCAGCACCGCGTTGTCCTCGGCGCCTGTGCGGTACAGGTAGACCGTGAACATGGGCCCGGTGTCCTCCGGGTCGACCGCGACGCCGAGCAGGCCGCCCTCTCCGTTCGGCACCGTCTGGTCGGCCACCTCCCGTACGCCGTCGGACTCCTCCAGCGGGTGGACGTCGCCGCCGGGGTGCACCACGGCGAGCGTCGCGTCATCGCGCATCGTGACCAGGAAGCGCTCGCCCGGCAGCGGCGCGATGCCCCACGGGACCGGGAGCTCCTGGGCCACCACCTCCGCCTCGGCGATCACCCCGCCGTCCGAGGGATCCGCCCCGTCCGAGGGCACGGTACCGCCCGACGGCGCCTCGCTCGCCGAGGCGGTCGGGCTCGGCGACACGACGCCGGGCTCTGCCGCACCACCGCACCCGGCCAGCCCCACGACCAGGGCCGAGACCAGCACGGGCACTGCCAACCGACGCGCAATAGGGTCCACGGTCCCCATCCAAGCACCGAGGGAAGCCGTGTGGTCGGCATTACCTCACATGATCGGCAATCGGAGCTGCCGATCATGTGACGAACTACAGACCAGCGCGGGTACCCGCGCAGCCATCGCGGTGGAAGAGTGAGGACATGAGCCTTACCGAGTCCGGAACCGAGCGCAGGGCGCTCATCGTCGTCGACGTGCAGCCCACGTTCTGCGAGGGAGGCGAGCTGGCCACGGAGGGCGCGAACGAGATCGCGTACCGCGTCGCCGCGTACGTCGCGGCCCACCGCGACCGGTACACGACCGTGGTGACCACGCAGGACTGGCACATCGACCCGGGCGAGCACTTCAGCGAGACCCCGGACTTCGTGGACTCGTGGCCGCCGCACGGCGTCGCCGGCTCACCGAACGCCGAGCTGCACCCGGCCCTGGCCGACCTCGTCCCGGACGCCAAGCTGCTGAAGGGCCAGTACTCCCACGGCTACTCCGGCTTCGACGGCGCCGACGAGCACGGCCGCAGCCTCGCGACGGTCCTGTCGGAGGCCGCGGTGACCGCCGTCGACGTCGTTGGCCTGGTGGAGTCGCACTGCGTCAAGCACACCGCGCTCGACGCGCGCCGCGCCGGCCTGCACGCCCGGGTGCTGACCGACCTGACGATCCCGGTCTCGCCTGCCCAGGGCGAGGAGGCCGAGCGCGAGCTGAGGGCCGCGGGCGTGGACCTCCGGGACTCCTCGGCCCTCTGACACCGCCCCTCCGGAGAGGCGGCTCGACCAGCGGTTGCCGCTAGATCCAGCTCGGGAGCAGCATCAGCCGTTGCCAGTACTCGTAAGGCACCGGCATCGCCGTCCAGATCGGGTAGTAGAGCACGCTCACAGCCACGATCAGCACCATCAGCACCGCGGCCAGCCAGCACACGATCCGCCGGTCCGCGCTGCGGCGCGGGGTCCGTTCCAGCCCCACGGCCAGCAGGTACACCAGCGTGAGGATCACGAACGGCGTGAACACGATCGAGTAGAACGTGAAGATGGTGCGGTCCGCGAGCGGCCACGAGTAGAGGAACCAGGGCAGCCAGCCGGCGGCGATCCCCACCAGGGCCGCGGTGCCCCGCCAGTCGCGGTACCGGAACACGAGCACCAGGGCCACGGGGATCGCGATGGCACCCAGCCACCACAGCAGCGGGTTGCCGAGCGACGTCACGGCGGTGGCGCAGTCGCTGGTGGCGTCGGCGGGGCAGGGCCCCTGGCCGGGCGCGAACTTCTCCCAGAAGAACGACGTGGGACGCCACTGCACGATCCAGCCCAGCGGGTGCGACGCGTAGTTGTGGTCCGAGTCCAGACCGGTGTGGAAGTCCCACATCATGCGGTGGTACTCCCACAGCGACCGCCCGGCCTCCCAGGCGCCCTGCGCCCAGCCCCAGTCCGGCCACCAGCCCGGCGGGTTCACGCCGTTGACCACGGCCCAGTCGCGCAGGTACGACTTCGGGTGCGCGAACCAGGCCGACCACGACGCGACGTACACCGCGAGCACGGTGGGCAGCACGACCAGGGCGGCCGGGACGGCGTCCACCACCAGGGCGTCCTCCCACCACCGGCCGATGCCGGCCGTGCGCCGGGCCGTGACGTCCCACACCACGGTGAGCAGGCAGAACGCGGCGACGAAGTAGAGGCCCGACCACTTGACGCCGCACGCGAGGCCCAGCGACACCGCCGCCGCGAGGCGCCACCACCGGAACCCGAGCCGTGGTCCGTACTGCCCGACCGCGCCGCCCGCCTCGACGATCTGGGCCACGCGGTCCGCGAGCCTGCGCCTGGCCCATTCGCGGTCCATCACCAGGCACCCGAACGCGACGAGCACCCAGAACATGAGGAACTGGTCCAGCAGGCCGGTGCGCGAGTGCACGATCGCCTCGCCGTCGACCGCGAGCAGCAGGCCCGCGGCCAGCCCCAGCAGCGTGGACGAGAACAGGCGGCGCGCGATGCGCACCATGAGGAACACGGCCACGATGCCAATCACGGCACTCGCGATGCGCCACGCCATCGGGTCGGTCGCGCCGCCCATGAGGCGCATGCCGATGGCGATCATCCACTTGCCGACGGGCGGGTGGACCACGTACTCGGCCTCGTCGGTCTTGTACGAGCTCACGTCGCCGGCCTCGAACGCCGGGTTGGGCTTGTCGGGCCACGCGGCCTCGAAGCCGAGGCTGGCCAGCGACCAGCCCTCCTTGACGTAGTACGTCTCGTCGAAGACCAGCTTGCCCGGGCGGCCCAGCGCCCACAGCCGCGCGCCCGCGGCGATCGCCGTCACGACCAGGGCACCGAAGAGGCCCCAGAAGCGGTCCGACGCGCGCCGTCCCAGCGCGAGGCGGCGCTCGCCCAGCAGGTCGCGCAGGAGACGATCGCGCACCGGCGGCTCGGCCGGCGGGACGGCCGGGAAGGATCCCGTGGACGTCATCCGCGCACCCACCGCCTCGCGGCGCATGTGCGCACCGTACGTTCCGGGCAGAGCCTGCGGCACTGTGGCGTGATGCGCTCCGGTGGCTTCAGGCTGCTGAGACACCGGGCCAGCATAGAGCGTGGGACAGTGTGGTTCATGACCGACTCGTCCCCGGCTCCCGGGCCCGCGCCCGAGGCCGGCACCCTCGTCCTGGCCGCCACCCCGATCGGCAACCCGGAGGACGCCTCACCCCGGCTGGTCCGCCTGCTGGCCGACGCCGACGTCGTGGCCGCCGAGGACACCCGCCGCCTGCACGCGCTCGCCGGGCGGCTCGGGGTCGAGGTGCGCGGCAAGGTGACGAGCTACCACGAGCACAACGAGACGGCCCGCGCGGACGAGCTGCTCGACGTCGTCGCCGACGGCGGCACCGTGGTCGTCGTGACAGACGCGGGCATGCCCTCCGTCTCGGACCCGGGGTACCGCGTGGTCGAGCGCGCCATCGAGCGCGACCTGCGGGTGACCGCCGCCCCCGGGCCGAGCGCCGTGCTGACGGCGCTCGCGCTGTCCGGACTGCCGACCGACCGGTTCACGTTCGAGGGCTTCCTGCCGCGCAAGGCCGGCGACCGGTCCCGCACGCTCGCCGCCGTGTCCGCCGAGCCGCGCACCATGGTGTTCTTCGAGGCACCGCACCGGATCGCGGAGACGCTCGGCGCCATGGCGGTCGCGTTCGGCGACACCCGCCCGGCCGCCGTCGCACGCGAGCTCACCAAGACCTACGAGGAGGTGCTGCGCGGCCCGCTCGCGGAGCTGGCCGAGCGTGCCGCGGCCGAGCAGCTCCGCGGCGAGATCTGCGTGGTGGTCGGCGGGGCGCCCGCCGTCCAGGCCAGCGTGGACGACGTCGTGGGCGAGGTCCTGGAGCGGGTCGCC
>NZ_KI911694.1:110955-112795 GCF_000515355.1 Promicromonospora kroppenstedtii DSM 19349
GGCGCCGGTGGCCGCCGCGGTCGCGCGCGCGGCGGCGTCGTCGGCCGAGGCGATCACGGCGACCGGACTGGCGTGGAAGAAGGCCTGGCTCGCGGTGAGCGCGAGCTCGGCGGGGTCGGTCGAGTCGAGCACCAGGGCGGGCGCGGAGGGCTCCCTGACCTGGAACTTCTCCCCGGTCTTGCCGTCGTCACCCTCGGCCGTCGGCACCGTGCAGCCGGTGAGGACGAGGGCGGCGGCCGCGAGCAGTGCCGCGGCGGAGGCAGATCGGTGGCGTGGGACGAATCGGGCGTTCCGGATAACCACGGACGCCATTCTCCCCCACCGGGCGGCGAACTGGAAACCCTGGGCCGGTAGACGAACCCGTCAGTACACCACGAGTAGACTCGTCTCTTTCAGATCCTCGAACGAGTACGGAGGCAGGTGCGCACATGGGCACCACGACGGCCCCTTCCACCCGGGACCGCATCCTCGACGCGGCCACCGAGCTGTTCTACGCGCACGGGATCCGCGCGGTGAGCGCCGACAAGATCATCGACCGCGCCGGCATCACCAAGGTGACGTTCTACCGGCACTTCCGCACCAAGGACACCCTCGTGGTGGCCTACCTCGAGCGGCAGGCGGCCTGGGAGCGCGGAGCGCTCGAGAGCCTGCGCGCCTCCGTCGGCGACACCGAGGCACTGCACCGGTTCGCGGCGAGCGTCGGCACCGAGGCGTGCAAGCCGGGCTTTCGCGGCTGCGCGTTCATCAATGCGGCCGCCGAGTACGCCGAGCCCGGCAGCCCGGTCCGCGCGGTGGTCGCCGAGCACCGCGCCTGGTACCGGCAGACCTTCGCCGAGATGGCCGAGCAGCTCGGCGTGACCGACCCCGAGCAGGCGTCCGACGAGCTGATGATGCTGCGCGACGGCGCCATGCTGTCCGGCTACCTCGACGACCCCACCCGCGTCGGCGGCGCCCTGGACCGCGCCATCTTCGCCGTCGTCGACGCCGGCCGGCCCGCAGGTTCGCGCGGGTAGCGGCACCCGCCCAGGTTGGCCCGAGCCCGTCGTCACGCACCGTGACGACGGGCTCTCGCGTTGCCCGGCTTGTGTCAACGCGTCCCGTGTGGCTAATGTAGACGTACTAGTTCGTCTACATCGACCGGTCGAGCACCGGCTCGAGAAGGAGCGCATCCATGGCTGACAGCATCTACACCGCGGTCGCAACGTCCACCGGTGACGGCCGCGCCGGAGGCCGCACGGTGAGCGACGACGGCCTGCTGGACCTCAAGCTGGCGATCCCCACCGACATGGGCGGCCCGGGCGGGGCCACCAACCCCGAGCAGCTCTTCGCCGCCGGCTGGGCCTCGTGCTTCCACAGCGCGCTGAAGGCCGTCGCCGCCGCGCGCAAGGTCGCGGTCAGCGACTCCGCCGTGGTCGCCGAGGTCAGCATCCACCCGGCCGACGGCGGCGCGTTCACCCTGAGCGCGGCGCTGCACGTCGAGCTCTCCGGCGTGGACCAGGCCACCGCGGACGAGCTGGTCGAGGCCGCCCACGCGGTCTGCCCGTACTCGAACGCGACCCGGGGCAACATCGAGGTCACGGTCGACGCGACCGTCGACTGAGCCGTAGGCGCAGCGGAGGGTAGGGGCCGAGGTACGAGACCTGCCCGGAGCGGAACCGCCCGCCCGCGGGAGTGTCAGACGCTCAGGTCACCATGGTGACCTGAGCGTCTGACGTCTGCCGGGAAGAGAAGGAGCCACATGCCGTTCGCCGACGAACTCATCAGTGACCGCACCGCGCAGGTCCTGGCCCGCGCGATCGGCGCGGCGGCGCCCGACGCCGTGCTGCGGGCGCTGCCCGCG
>NZ_KI911695.1:0-1187 GCF_000515355.1 Promicromonospora kroppenstedtii DSM 19349
GGCGCCCCCCCCCCCCCCGCCGTGGAGCCGGAGCCCGCCCCCGCGGACTGACTTTCCGCTGCGCGCCACGGCCCTGACCCGGCGATCCGGTCGGCCGGGTCAGGACCGCGGTGCGTGCGGGTCCGCGGCCCGTGGGTATCAGCCGCGGCCGCGGGTCAGTCCGTGATCGCGAGCGCGTCGATCTCCACGAGCATCTCCTCGCGGGGCAGCCCCGTGAACACCGTGGTCCGGCTCGGGAGCACGCCGCCCGGGCAGTGCTGGGTCACGAACTCGCCGTAGGCCTCGTTCATGATCGCGAAGTCCTCGCGCTTGGTCAGGTACACGCGCAGCATGACGACGTCGTCGAACGTCGCGCCTGCGGCCTCGACGATCGCCCGGACGTTCTCCAGCGTGCGGGTGGTCTGGGCGGCGACGTCGCCCTCGTGGACGTACTGGTTCGTCGCCGGGTCCATGGGGCCCTGCCCCGAGACCTGCACGAACGGCCCCTTGCGCACGCCCTGGTGGAAGGTGTGCGCGGGCGCCGGGGCGTCCGGGGTCGAGATGGCGGTCTTCGCGGTCATCGTTTCTCCTTGCGGTTCTGTCAGAGGTCGGTCGGAAGGTCTGCGGGTGCTGCGCGCGGCGTCGCAGCGCCGCCGCCGGCGGCGGTCAGAAGCTCAGCGTGACCTGCTCGGCGACCTCGTCGCCGCGGGTCACCAGGGCCGTGCGGTACTTGTCGAGCGTGGTGCACGGGTGCGAGATGCCGAACCCGACCACGTCGCCGGGACGGAGCGCGCCGTCCGCCGGGCCCTCCGTCGCGCCGTCCAGCGACAGGTAGGCGTGCTGGTCGTTGAGCGCGGTCACAACGACGCCGCTCAGCTCGCGGGCCTCCCCCGGCCGGCCGTCGGCGTCGGCCGGGCGCACGACGAGCGGCGTCGGGAGGTCGATGTCGAACGAGACGTCGCGCCGGCCCATACCGCAGATGACCAGCCCGGGCTCCGGTGCGGACAGCACCGACGCCCAGACCGTGATCGCGGGGCGCAGCGGCTCCGCGCCCAGCCGGGTCCACGGATCGGTGCGCAGGTAGTGGCCGTGGTCGTGGGTCACGTAGGCGCCGGAGCGCAGCACGACGCGGGTCGGCAGAGCCGCGGGGACGCCGTCGTCCGCGGCGGCCTGGAGCGGCTCGCCCAGGCGCCGGGTCACGACGTCGG
>NZ_KI911695.1:1287-2636 GCF_000515355.1 Promicromonospora kroppenstedtii DSM 19349
GGCGCTCGTACGTGGCCTCGTCCCGGACGGCGCCGGGGTCCACGAGCACGAGGTCGGCCACTGCCCCGGGCGTGACCTCCCCGCGGCCCGCGAGGCGGAACCGCCGGGCGGCCCGGGCCGACAGGTGCTGGACCGCGTCCCACCAGGTCCACGAGCCGCGGCGCACGTGCTCATCGAGGAACCGAGAAAAGGCACCCCAGCCGCGCGGGTGCGGCTGTCCGCCCCAGTAGATCGAGTCCGAGCCGGCGAGGTGCGCCTCGTGCCCCGCGAGTGTGCGCACCGACTCGGGCGAGTTGGTGGGCGGCTGCGCGAACACACAGCTCGCGCGCAGCGCGGTGGCCGTCAGGATCTCGACCACGGTGTCGGGGGCCGACCGCCCGAGCCGCGCGGCGACGTCGGGCAGGGTCATGCCCTCGGCCCACTCCAGGCCG
Organism: Promicromonospora kroppenstedtii DSM 19349; assembly: GCF_000515355.1. GTDB lineage: Bacteria > Actinomycetota > Actinomycetes > Actinomycetales > Cellulomonadaceae > Promicromonospora > Promicromonospora kroppenstedtii. The sequence goes on from NZ_KI911695.1 coordinate 1,719, forward strand.
GGCACGGACGCGAACGTGATGCGCGGCCAGAGGTCCGTCAGGCCGGCGAAGTGCTCGGCCAGGCGCCCGGCGCGGGCGGGGTCGCGCAGGGCGGCGACGGTCGCGGCGGAGTCCGCCAGGGGCAGCCAGGTGGGCAGGGAGACCATGGACAGGATGGAGCAGCCGCGCAGGTAGGGGTACGAGTCGTAGGTCAGGTCGTGGCCCGCGGTGCGGGCCGCCTCGATCTGCCCCAGCAGCTCCTGGGCGGGGCCGTGCAGGTGCGAGACGTGCGTCGCGACGCCGGACGCGCGCGCGACGCGCAGCAGCTCTGCCAGCCCCTCGACGCCCCGGTCCTCGTACCCGCGCATGTGGCTCACGTGCGGCAGCCCGCGGGCGGCGGCGACCCGGGCGAGCGCGACCAGCTCGCGCTCGTCGGCGTAGGCGGCGGGCACGTACTCCAGTCCGGTCGAGAAGCCGCAGGCGCCGTCGTCCAGGGCCTGTTCGAGGAGGGCCACCATCGCGGCGATCTCCGCGTCCGTCGCCGGGCGCTGTGCCGCACCGAGCACCCGGTAGCGCAGCGTGCCGTGCGGCGCGAGGTAGGCGACGTTCACCGGGACCGTGCGGTGGTAGGTCGTCAGGAGGTCACCCACGGAGCCGCCCGCGAACACGGGGTGGTCCCCGTCGATCGCGGCGAAGTACGTGCTCGCCCAGTCGTAGGTGGCGCGGTCGGACGGCGCGAAGGACACGCCGTCCTGCCCCGTGACGACGGTGGTGATGCCCTGGCGGAGCAGCGCGAGCTGCACGTCCGGGCGGAAGACGGCGGCCTCGGCGTGGGTGTGCGCGTCCACGAACCCGGGCAGGGCGAGGCGGCCGTGCGCCTCGAGGACGGCTGGGACGGCTGTGCCCGTGCCGGGCGCGGCGGTGTCCGGGCCGGCGGTC
>NZ_KI911695.1:2736-11071 GCF_000515355.1 Promicromonospora kroppenstedtii DSM 19349
GACGTCGGCGGGCCCGTCGGTCACCGGCACCAGGTCGACGCCGTACGCCTCCTCGGTGACCCGGCGCCACCAGCGCGCGGCGGGGCGCAGGACGGGGTCGGCCGCGACGCGCGCGCCGTCGGTGAGCAGCACCGAACCGCCCAGCGCCTGCATCGACGCAGGCAGGGGAACAAGGCCAGGACCTCCGGGCTGGTGCACGCCGGACACCCTAGCGCGACGCTCCGTTCACCCGCGGCGGGACGCGGCGAACGTAGACTCCGTCGCTCTCTGCGCCCTCGTGAGCCGACTATCCCTACGTTCGGGTGCCCCGCCCGCGAGTGCCCCGCCCGGCGGGCGGTGATCACTCGCGGCGGAGGATCGGTTCCAGCGCCGTCAGCACCGACGGGTCCTCGATCGTCGACGGGACCGTGGGGTGCTCGCCGTCGGCCAGCTGCCGCATGGTGCGCCGCAGGATCTTGCCCGAGCGGGTCTTCGGCAGGCCCGCGACGATCTCGACGTCCTTGAACGCGGCGACGGGGCCGATCTGGTCGCGCACGGTGGCGACGAGCTCGGCCGCGACGCCTGTGGGGTCCACCCCGGCCTTGAGCACCACGAGCCCGCGCGGCACCTGGCCCTTGAGCGCGTCGGCCGCCCCGATGACGGCGCACTCGGCGACGGCGGGATGACCGGCCAGGACTCCCTCGATCGCTCCGGTCGACAGGCGGTGCCCGGCCACGTTGATGACGTCGTCGGTGCGCCCCATCACGTAGACGTAGCCGTCGTCGTCCACGTAGCCGCCGTCGCCGGACAGGTAGTAGCCGTCGAACGCGGCGAGGTAGGACGACACGTACCTGGCGTCGTCGTGCCACAGGGTCTGCAGCGTGCCGGGCGGCAGCGGCAGGCGCAGGGCGAGGCTGCCCTCCTGGTTCGGTCCGGCGACCGAGCCGTCGGGCAGCAGCACCTGCACGTCGAAGCCCGGCACGGGCACCGAGGGCGACCCCGGCCGGGTGGGCATCGGGTCGAGCCCGCGCAGGTTGGCGACCACGGCCCACCCGGTCTCGGTCTGCCACCAGTGGTCCACCACGGGAACGCCGAGGATCCGGCCGGCCCACTCGTAGGTGCCGGGGTCGAGCCGCTCCCCCGCGAGGAACAGGTGCCGCAGAGAGGTGGTGTCGTGGGCGGCCACGAGGATGCCCTCGGGGTCCTCCCTCTTGATGGCACGGATGGCTGTCGGCGCGGTGAACAGGGCCTCGACCCGGTGGTCGGCGACCACGCGCCAGAACGCGCCGGCGTCGGGCGTGCCGACCGGCTTGCCCTCGTAGAGCACCGTGGTGGCGCCCGCGATCAGCGGCCCGTAGACGATGTAGGAGTGCCCGACGACCCAGCCGACGTCGGACGCCGTCCACCACACCTGGCCGGCCTCGATGTCGTAGATGTTCCGCATGGACCAGGCCAGGGCCACGGCGTGGCCGCCGTTGTCGCGCAGGATGCCCTTGGGTCTGCCCGTGGTGCCCGACGTGTACAGGATGTAGAGCGGGTCCGTGGCCGCGACCTCGGCACACGGGGCGGGGTTGGTGCGCCCGGCACGCATCGCGGTGGCCCAGTCCAGGTCGCGTCCCTCGACGAGCGTCGCCTCGGCCTGCGGCCGCTGGAGCACCACGCACGACGCCGGCTCGTGGTCGGCCAGCTCCAGCGCGCGGTCCAGCAGCGGCTTGTACTCCACGACACGGCTCGGCTCGATGCCGCACGAGGCGGACACGACGACCCTGGGCTGGGCGTCGTCGATCCGCACGGCCAGCTCGTTCGCCGCGAACCCGCCGAACACCACCGAGTGCACCGCGCCCAGGCGCGCGCAGGCCAGCATCGCGACGACCGCCTCGGGCACCATCGGCATGTAGATCACCACGCGGTCGCCCTGCCCGACGCCGAGGTCACGCAGGGCGCCGGCGAACGCCGCGACGTCCTGCAACAGCGTGGCGTAGGTGAACGACTCGGTGGTGCCGGTGACCGGGCTGTCGTAGATCAGTGCCGTCTGGTCACCGCGGCCCGCGATCACGTGCCGGTCGAGCGCGTTGTAGCAGGTGTTCAGCCGGCCGTCTGGGAACCAGCGGAAGAACGGCGGGCTGTCGGCGTCGAGCACGCGGGTGGGCTTGTGGAACCACGAGACGAGTGCCGCCTGCTCGCCCCAGAAACCCTCGGGGTCGCTGAGGCTGCGCCGGTGGACGTCCGCGTAGTCGGCCATGTGGTGCCCTTCCGCTCCGGCGCGCGGACCCCGGTGTCCGCGCCGCTGCCAGTCTGCCACGGAGGTCCACGCCGTCCGGGACGAAACCCGCTCGCGTCGGGACGTTCGGCCCTGGGTGCCCGACGGTGGTCGTGGTGTGGTGGGGCATGGACCACGACAGCGCCGACGCTCCCGTCGTCGAACGAAGCGCCGGGGGCCGGTGGCCGGGGCACCGGCGGGCCTGGGTCACGGCCACGGCCATCACCGCGACGGTGGCGGGCGCCGTCGCCACGCGCGCCCGGCTCCGGAACTGGGGCGCGACACCGGAGGAGATCGGCAGCAGCCTGCCGGGCGACGACCTGCTCACCGCCGACTCGGCGTCCACGCGCGCCATCATCGTCGGCGCCCCGTGCGCGGAGGTCTGGCCGTGGCTGGTGCAGATCGGCCAGGACCGCGGCGGCTGGTACAGCTACGACTGGCTCGAGAACCTGTTCGGCCTGGACATCCACAGCACCGACGATCTGCACGGCGAGTGGCAGCACCTCACCGTGGGCGACGTCGTCCGGGCCACCCCGCCCGGGGCGACGGGCCTGCCCGAGGGGTACGCGTTCCGCGTGGCGCTCGTCGACCCGCCGCGCGCGCTGGTGCTGCGCCAGCGGCCGCCGGAACACCCGTGGAACGCGACCTGGGCGTTCGTGCTGGCCGACGACGGACCGGACCGCTGCCGGCTGCTGGTCCGCAGCCGCTCCACGCGCTCCCCCGGGCTCGCAGGACGCCTGTCCGGACTGGTCGGCGAGCTGTTGGACCCCATCACGCTGCTGATGACGCGGCGGATGCTGCTCGGCATCCGGGAGCGCGCGGAGCGGGCACACGCGCGCGGGCTGCCGTCGTCGATGACGCGGCGCCGGGTGAGGGGCGGCAGGTCTGGGGGGCGCCGTCAGACAGGAGAGCCGGACAAGACGAAGGAGTCCCCGCCTCGACGAGGCGGGGACTCCTGATCCGTGGAGCTGCCGGGAATCGAACCCGGGTCCGGTATCGGTTTTCGAGGACTTCTCCGGGCGCAGTCTGCTATGGATTTTCTCGGCCCCCGCGCTCGCGCAGACACGTTCGCGGACAGGCCCAGCCATCTAAGTGTTCCCGTAGCCCCGATGACGAGAGCTACGAGCAGAGGCTTCCTAGATGACGCCGGCTACTGGGACGGAAGCGTCTCCCAGGCCGACGGAGTTCGGGCTCGCTCAGGCGGCGAGGGCGAACTCGTTGCGCGAGTTATCGGCAACTATTGGTTTACAGGCATCGTTTACGAGATAAGCCTGCATCCTCGGCCCGCTTCTCCTCGAAGCACGACCACCGTCGAAACCGATCAGCCCCTATGGATTTTTCAACGTGCCCCGCGCGAGCTGCGCCCGTGCGGAACGTGTCCAGTCTAGGTGATCAACGCCCCGGACGGGAACGTTATTTCGGCAACAGCCAGGTCAGGCTCTGCTCGTTGTCGGCCGAGCCCGCGGCTCCGCTCCGGGCGCAGGCCTCGTTCCTCGGCCCGCACCCTCCGCTGCGCCTTCGGCTCAGCCGAGCATCTCCTTGTGCCGGATCGCCCGCTGCGCCTCGCGCATGTCCTGCTGCTCGCGCAGGGTCTGCCGCTTGTCGTACTCCTTCTTGCCTCGCGCGAGCGCGATCTCGACCTTGGCACGGCCGTCCAGGAAGTACAGCGACAGCGGGATCAGGGTGTGCCCCTTCTCCCGGGACTTGGACTCAAGGCGCGCGATCTCCTCGCGGTGCAGCAGCAGCTTGCGCCGGCGCCGCGGCGCGTGGTTGTTCCACGTGCCCTGGAAGTAGGCGGGGATGTGCACGTTCTCGAGCCAGGCCTCGCCGCGGTCGATGGCGGCGTAGCCGTCGGTCAGGGACGCGCGCCCCATGCGCAGCGCCTTGACCTCGGTTCCCGAGAGCACCAGTCCGGCCTCGAAGACGTCCTCGATCACGTAGTCATGACGGGCCTTCTTGTTGTTCGCCACGATCTTGCGCGGATCGTCGACCTTCTTCTTGGCCATGGTCTCCCTCCGGGTTCTGCGGGCGCGTGCTACCCCCTGCGGGCGGCGCGACGCCCCAGTTTACGCGCCCGACCGGTCGGGACCAGGCTTTTACAGCCAGGTCATCGGGTCCACGGTCGAGCCGTTGATGTACAGCTCGAAGTGCAGGTGGCAGGCCGTGGAAGTGCCCGTGGTGCCCGAGTAGCCGATGAGCTGACCGCGCGAGACGCGCTGCCCCGCCGAGACGGCGAACGACGTGAGGTGATTCGAGCTGGTCATCACGCTCTGGCTGCTCGAGGTGTAGCCGTGGTCGATCAGCACCTGGTTGCCCAGGCCGGCCAGGGTCCGCGCGTACAGCACGGTGCCGTCCGCGGCGGCCAGGATCGGGGTGCCGCAGTAGGCCCGGAAGTCGGTGCCGGCGTGCAGGCGGGAGTAGTTCAGCACCGGGTGGAACCGCATGCCGTACGACGAGGTGATGAAGGGGTTGGCTGTCGGGTAGCTGAGGAACGACATGGTCCCGGACGAGCCGTTGCCGCCCCCTCCCCCGGACGAGCCCCCACCGCCGGACGAGCCGCCCGAGGTGCCCTGCTCGGCCTGCCGCTCGGCGAGCCGCTGGTCCCGCGCCTTCTGGTCGCGGATGATCGACTTCAGGTCCGACTCGATGGAGCTGAGCTCCTGCTCGTTGGACTGCATGTTCGCGAGGGCGGCGTCCTTGCGCTTCTCGATGCGTGCCTTGAGCCGCTCCTGCTCCCGGATCAGCCGCTCGATCTCCGCCTTGCGTTCCACCGCGGCCTGCTTGGCCTGCTCCTTGGACCGCACGTTCTCGTCCGCGAGCCGCTTGAGCTCGGTGACCACCTCGCGGATCGCCGTCAGCCGCGCCTGCAGGTTGCGGGCGGTCGCCTCGGCGTCCTGCAGCTCGGCGAGCGTGCGGGCCCGGATCCGGGCGGCCGACGACGACACCGAGTAGCCGTCGATGAACTCCTCGGTGCTCTGGGCGCCGGTCACCAGGCCGATGGTCGAGGTGCTGCCGGCGCCGCGGAACTCCTCGCGGGCCATCTGCGCGATGTCGTCGCGGGCGCCGTCGACCTTGCCCGAGCCGTCCTGGAGCTGCTGGGTGACCTGCGCCTCCTCGAGCTGGGCGTCCGCGAGGCGCTGGGCGAGGATCGCCGCCTCCCGCTCGGCGCGCTGCAGCTCGGCCTCGGCCACCGCGAGCTCTGCCTCCGCGACCGGCAGCCGGCCCTCGACCCGGTCCAGCTCCAGCACGGCGTCCGCGAGCTGCGAGTCCGTGTGCTCCAGCTCGGCCTCGAGGCTCTCGCGCTCCTTCTCCTTGGCCGCCTGCTGGCGCTCCGCGGCGGCCCGCCGGTCGTCGAGGTCGTCGGCCTGCACGACGGACGAGCCGCCGAGCAGCAGCACGACCGCGAGCGCCGCGGCGATGCCGCCGCGGCCGGGGACCCTGGAGCGGGGGTTTCGGGGAGTTGACATCAGATCCTCGTGTACCGGTTCAGGGTGAAGAAGGACGAGAGGGCGGCCAGCGCGACCGCCATGATCACGAGCAGCGGCGCGACGCGGAACACGTCGACCTCGGAGACGTAGGCGACCCAGTCGACCGACCGTTCGAGCCAGTCGCTGACCATGAACCGCACGGCGAGCCAGAGCCCGCCGCCGGCGAGCAGGGAGCCCAGCACGGCCGCCAGCGCGCCCTCCAGCAGGAAGGGCAGCTGGATGAACAGGTTGGACGCGCCCACCAGGCGCATGATCTCGGTCTCCTTGCGGCGGGAGACGGCGCTGAGCCTGATCGTGGTGGTGATCAGCAGGACGGCGGCCAGGAGCATGACGCCGGCCAGCCCGGCCGCGAGCAGCGTGGCGACGTTGAGCGTGCGGAACAGCGGCTCGAAGACGGCCCGCTGGTCCTCGACGATCTCCACGCCGTCGCGCCCGGAGAGCACGTCGCTGACCACGGCGAACTGCTCGGCGTCGGTCAGCTTGAGCCGCAGCGAGGCCTGCATGTCGTCGGCGGTGAGCTGCGTGCCCTGGTAGCCGTCGGGGTAGCGCTCGCTGAACGCCTCGAACGCCTGCTGCTTGGACTCGAAGTAGACCTTGCTGACCTGGCTCGACAGCTCGGTGTCGATGACCTGGCGCACGGAGTCGATCTGGTCCTCGGTGGCCTCGCCCGTCGCGCACGTGGGCGACACCGAGCCCTCGGGGCAGAGGAAGACGGAGACCTCGACGAGGTCGTACCAGTCGTCCTTGAGCTTGCCGATCTGCGCCTGCAGCAGGGCCGCCGCACCGACGAACGTCAGCGACACGAACGTCACGAGCACCACGGCCACGACCATGGTGGTGTTCCGGCGCAGGCCGCTGAAGACCTCGCCGAGCACGAACTGGAAGCGCACGGTCAGGACCCCCGCCCCGTCTGGACCGGGGCGCGGGTGCCGCTGCCGGGGGCGTCGAGCACGGGTGAGGCGCCGACGTCGGGCAGGATCGCCTCGCGTTCGCCGTAGCCGCCCCGGGCCTCGTCGCGCACGACGACGCCGTCGGACAGCTCGACGACGCGGCGGCGCATCTCGTTGACGATCTCGTCGTCGTGCGTGGCCATGACCACCGTGGTGCCGGTGCGGTTGATGCGGTCCAGCAGGCGCATGATGCCGAGCGACGTGGTGGGGTCGAGGTTGCCGGTCGGCTCGTCGGCCAGCAGGATCTGCGGCCGGTTGACGATGGCGCGCGCGATCGCGGCGCGCTGCTGCTCGCCGCCCGAGAGCTCGGTGGGCATCCGCTTGCCCTTGCCCGTCAGGCCCACCATCTCCAGGACCTCGGGCACGGTGTCGCGGATGACGTGCCGCGGCTTGCCGATCACCTGCAGGGCGAACGCCACGTTCTCGTGAACGGTCTTGTTCTGCAGCAGCCGGAAGTCCTGGAACACCACGCCGAGCTGACGGCGCAGGGTGGGCACGCGCCACCCCGAGAGGTTCGCGACGTCACGGCCGGCCACGTAGACGCGGCCGCGGGTGGGCCGCTGCTCGCGCAGCACCAGCGACAGGAAGGTCGACTTGCCCGACCCGGAGGCCCCCACGAGGAACACGAACTCGCCGCGCTCGACGTCCACGGAGACCTGGTCGAGGGCAGGTCGTGCGCCGCGCGCATAGACCTTCGACACGTTCTCGAACCTGATCACGAGCCCGACACTAGGTCGGACATCGGCTGGCGTGTCCGGCAGACACGCCGTTGGAGTTCACCCCGGCGCACCGAGTTGCTCGCCATATCAGGCCAAAATGCTCGGACGCGGCATTTCGCCGCACCGGCATCCCGCGCCGGACCGACATCCCGCGCCGGACCGGCGCCGATGGGTTCTGATGGAGGAACCGACCCCCGGCGACAGGAGCGTGAGCTGATGCGTGCAGTCGTGTTCGAGAAGTTCCAGACCTTTCCCAGCCTGCGAGAGGTGGGCAGGCCGAGCCCCGGCCCGGGCGAGGTGCTGCTGAAGATCGCCGGCTCCGGCGCCTGCCACTCCGACGTCGCGCTCTACAAGGAGTTCGCCGAGGGGCAGCCGGGGTCGTTCGCGCCGCCCTTCGTGCTGGGCCACGAGGCGTCGGGCTGGATCGAGGAGCTCGGCCCGGGGGTCACGGGGTTCACCAAGGGCGACGCGTACCTCGTGTACGGACCCAACGGGTGCGGACACTGCAAGGCCTGCTCACGCGGCCAGGACACGTACTGCGAGAACGCGGCGACCATGCCGTGGGCGGCCACCGGGATCGGGCGCGACGGCGGCATGGCGGAGTACATGGTCACCCCCGCCCGCAACCTCGTGCCGCTGGGTGACGCCGACCCCGTGGCGGCCGCTCCCCTGGCCGACGCCGGCCTCACGCCGTACCACGCCATCAAGCTGTCGCTGCCCAAGCTGGCCGGCGGCGGCAGGTACGCGCTGGTCGTGGGCCTCGGCGGGCTGGGGCAGATCGCCGTGCAGATCCTGACCGCGCTGACCGGCGCCACCGTGATCGCCACCGACATGAAGCAGGACGCGATGGACCGCGCGGCGGCCGCCGGCGCCGTCACCGTGCCCGGCGGACCGGACCAGGTCGCGGCGATCCGCGAGATCACCGGCGGGCGCGGCGTC
>NZ_KI911695.1:11171-12059 GCF_000515355.1 Promicromonospora kroppenstedtii DSM 19349
GCGGAAGTGGTCGACGCTCTCGGCGAAGCCGGCCCGGTCGAGCCGACGGCGGATCTCCTCCCGGGGCGCGCCGAACCGTTCGAGGCGCGCGCCGACGTCGTGCAGGCCGAGCAGCCGGACCACCGCCGACGTGCGGCTGGCCTCGCGCAGCAGGGTCGAGGTCGCGTCGCGCGGTCGCAGGTAGGGCGCGAGACGCTCGTCGAGGCTGACCGCCCGTGCCCCGAGGCGGGAGAGCACGATCAGCACGCCGAGCGCCACGCCGAGGCCCGCGAGCGCCCCTGCGGCCCAGCCCGTCACCGCAGCACCCGGCGCTCGGCGGGCAGACGTCCGATCCGCAGCATCAGCCGGTAGGCCAGCAACGCGCAGAGACCGCCGGCGACGAGCACCGTGATCCCCGCGGGAGAGTCGTAGGCAGCCGCCGTCCCGGGTCGGGTGGACAGCAGGGCGAGGACGACCCACGGCCCGGCGACCGCGACCCGGGCGCCGTTGACGGTCCAGCTCTGACGGGCCTCGAGCTCGCCGCGGGTAGAGGCGTCCTCCCGGAGGAAGCCGCTGAGGGTACGCAGCAGCCGGCCCAGGTCCTGGCCGCCGACCTCTCGCGTCAGGCGCAGGGCCTCGACGATGCGGTCCGCGACCGGGTCGGCGAGGCGCTCCTTGAGCGCGTCGAGGGCATCACCGAACCGGCCACCGGCCCGGTAGTCGTGGGCGAAGCGGCCGAACGGCTCGCGCAGCTCGACGGGGCCGCGGTGCGCCAGCTGAGCTACCGCCTCGGGCAGGGACAGCCCGGCGCGAACACCGGAGGCGAGGTGGTCCACCACCTCGGGCCACACCTCCCGCAGCGCCCGGCGGCGGTGCCGGGCGCGGGCGCGGACCAGGACCACGGGGCCG
>NZ_KI911695.1:12159-14718 GCF_000515355.1 Promicromonospora kroppenstedtii DSM 19349
GGCGGGCGGGACACGGCCGCGAGCGTCACCCGGGCGGACCGCCCGTCCGGCGACGACGCCCCGGTCACCGCAACGGGCAGCCCCGGTGTGTGCTCGGCGAGGTACTGCTCGACGGCGGTGCGCACCGCGGCGTCCGACAGCGTGAGCGGGGCATCATCGGCCCGCGCCGCACCGCCCGTGTAGAACGCGTCTGGGGACATCGCGTCCGCGGCGTCGGCGGCGGCCAGGTCCGCGACGTCGTACAGGGCCTTCCGGTCCAGGTGCACAGCGCTCGCCGAGGCGACGACCGCGACGAGCATCAGCGCGAACGCGACGAAGGCCGAGGTGAGCAGCATGATGCGGCCGCTCTCGGGGTCACGCCGGCAGGCATCGGGGCGGTCGGCGGGGGTCATCCGCCCATTGTGTCGCCGGGCGCGGACCACGGCCCGGGGAGGGTGTGGACAACCGTTCCGCGAGGGTGCGGACCACCCTGGGAGCCGTCGGCTCGACGCGTCACGGCGACCTAATCGTTTAGATTCGTCCGATCTTCGAAAACGTTTAGCGAAACCCTTGACACCTGGTGGGAGCCATAGAAATCCTTTTCCACGTCCGACGGGCCAACGACGGCACGTCCTACCCGAAGGGGATCAACGATGATGACCCGAACGCTCACCCCAAGGCGCCGCGGGCGCACGCTCGGAGTGGTCTCGCTCGCCACGCTGACCGCCCTGGTGCTCAGCGCAGGCATCGCGGCGACGTCCGCCCAGGCCGCCGGCAGCACCCTGCAGGCCGCCGCCGCGGAGTCGGGCCGGTACTTCGGCACGGCGATCGCGGCGAACAAGCTCTCCGACACGGCGTACACCACCATCGCGAACCGCGAGTTCAACATGGTCACCGCCGAGAACGAGATGAAGCTGGACGCCACCGAGCCGAACCAGAACCAGTTCAACTTCACCAACGGTGACCGCATCGTGAGCTGGGCACGGAGCAACGGCAAGCAGGTCCGGGGACACACGCTGGCGTGGCACTCGCAGCAGCCGGGCTGGATGCAGAACATGAGCGGCTCCGCACTGCGGTCCGCGATGCTCAACCACGTGACCCAGGTGGCCACTCACTACCGCGGCCAGATCCACTCCTGGGACGTGGTGAACGAGGCGTTCGCCGACGGATCCTCCGGCGCGCGCCGCGACTCGAACCTGCAGCGCACCGGCAACGACTGGATCGAGGCGGCGTTCCGCGCCGCCCGGGCAGCCGACCCGAACGCCAAGCTCTGCTACAACGACTACAACACGGACAACTGGAGCCACGCCAAGACCCAGGCCGTGTACAACATGGTCCGCGACTTCAAGTCCCGCGGCGTCCCGATCGACTGCGTCGGCTTCCAGGCCCACTTCAACAGCGGCAACCCGGTACCCAGCAACTATCACACCACCCTCGGCAACTTCGCGGCTCTGGGCGTGGACGTCCAGATCACCGAGCTCGACATCGCAGGCTCCGGCACCTCTCAGGCCGAGCAGTACCGCGGGATCGTCCAGGCCTGCCTCGCCGTGTCTCGCTGCACCGGCATCAGTGTGTGGGGCGTGCGGGACTCCGACTCGTGGCGGTCCGGTGACACCCCGCTCCTTTTCGACGGCAACGGCAACAAGAAGCTCGCCTACAACTACACGCTGGACGCCCTGAACGCGGGCGGGACCGGAAACCCGCAGCCCGGTGACGGCTGCACGGTCACCGTCACCCGCGCCGAGGAGTGGTCCGACCGCTTCAACGTCTCGCTCGCGGTCTCGGGGAGCTCCACCTGGCGCGTCGCGATCCAGCTGCAGGGCGCGCAGAGCCTGCAGAACTCCTGGAACGCCACGGTCTCCGGCACCAGCGGGACCCTGACGGCCACGCCGAACGGGAACGGGAACTCGTTCGGGATCACGGTCTACAAGAACGGCAGCACCACCCTGCCGACGGCGACCTGCTCGACCACCTGACGCTCAACTACCTGACGCTCGACCACCCGCCGGGCTGACCCTGGCCCGGACGCGGCCGCTCGGCCGTGCAGGACGACGGCGGTCCGCACCCCGGCGGGGTGCGGACCGTCGTCACGTCCGCGCCCCGCCACCGCTCCTCAGGACCGGACCGCCGCGTACTCGTCGACCGTTCCGGTCCGGGCCGCCTCCACGGGGACCGCCAGCGGCACCCAACCCCGCACGGCCTCGGGCAGCAGGGGCAGGGGTACCTCGACGCGGACGACAGCAGCCACGGAGCCGCCGGGCGTCAGGCACGGGGACTGCGAGCACTCCAGGGTGAGCCTGCCCTCGCCGGGCGCGAAGCCCTGATCGGTCAGGGCGAGGCGCACCGCGGCGTCGGCCCGGCTGGTACCGGCGGCCGCGGACTCGGCCGTGACCAGGGCGCGGACCGCGCTCGTCGCGGCGCCCTCAGCGGCGAACGCGCCGGCCTGGACGCGACCGAGCGTGACCACGAGGTAGACCAGCGGGATCAGCAGGATCAGCGCGACGCCGAGGAACTCGACCATCGCTGACCCCTGCTCGCGCGCGGGGTCCGCGGTGCGTGCCCGCCAGGCCTGCCGTGCGA
>NZ_KI911695.1:14818-16465 GCF_000515355.1 Promicromonospora kroppenstedtii DSM 19349
GTGCTGGTCCGGCGCGCCCGCCCCGTGGTCGCCACGCCGTCGGGCCAGGCGCTGCTGCGCCTCGCCCGGCAGACCGAGCTGCTCGGGGCGGAGGTCGCCGTCGAGCTCGGGGCCCAGGACACCCCGGCTCAGAACGTGGAGAGCGGCGCGCCCGCCCGTCTCGTCACCGTCCCGCTGGCGGTCAGTGCCGACTCGCTGGCCACCTGGGTGCTGCCCGCCCTCGCCCAGGTCGAGGGCGTCACCTTCGACCTGCACCGCGCCGACGACAGCCGCACGGCCGACCTGCTCCGCGAGGGTGTGGTCATGGCGGCGGTCACCTCGCAGACCGCGCAGGTACAGGGTTGCCGCAGCACCCCGCTCGGGATCATGCGCTACCGCCCGGCGTGCACACGCGCCTTCGCGGAACGCTGGTTCCCCGACGGCCCGACGCCGGACGCCCTGGCCGCCGCGCCCGTCGTCGTCTTCGACCGGACCGACGACCTGCAGGACGTGTACCTGCGCGCACGCGCGCCGCACGCCCGTCCGCCGCGGTACCACGTGCCGAGCACCGTCGAGTACGAGGACACCATCCGCCTGGGCCTGGGCTGGGGCATGCTCCTGGAGCAGCCCACGATCGGCGGTCTGCAGGCGGGTACCGGCGGCGGCATCACGCTGATGGAGCCCGGCTACGTCCTGGACGTCCCGCTCCACCTGCAGCAGTGGAAGCTGCGGTCCGCGGTGCTCGACCGGGTCACGGCGGCGCTGCGAAAAGAAGCAACACGCAAGTTACTTCCGGCGTGAAATCTGGACGTACCCCCATCATTAACCCTGTAACAGTCCTTCCGCACTTCCGAATCATGAACCGGACATCCCCTGTCCGACTTCTTACGGTTCAGGAATGCTCTCAGCGCTTGCCGGGATGGCCTTCGGCCTCTCGCTCATCGTCGCCGTCGGTGCGCAGAACATCTTCGTCCTCCGCCAGGGCCTGCGCAGAGAGCACGTGGGTCTTGTCGCCGGCATCTGCGCCGTCAGCGACTTCGTGCTCATCTCGCTGGGGGTCGGCGGGCTCGGCTCCCTGATCCAGAGCGCGCCCCTGGTGGTCGAGATCGCGCGGTGGGCGGGCGCCGTCGTCGTGCTGGTCTACGGCGGCATGGCCGCCCGCCGAGCCTGGAAGGGCCAGCAGGTGGTCATGGGGCGGCACAGCATGACCACGCGGACGGTCGGCGCCGCCGTCGCCACCACCCTCGCCCTGACCTGGCTGAACCCCCACGTCTACCTCGACACGGTGGTGCTCGTCGGCGGGCTCGCGGCGACGCACGGTGACGACCGCTGGTGGTTCGGGCTCGGCGCCTGCCTCGCCAGCACCGCCTGGTTCGTCGCCCTGGGCTACGGCGCGCGCTACCTGGCGCCGCTGCTGGAGAAGCCCGGCGCCTGGCGCGTCCTGGACAGCGTGGTCGCGGTCACGATGGTGGTCGTGGCGGCCTCGCTCGTCCTCGGCGCCTGATCCCCGTCACGTGTCAGGCGCAGACGCCGTCGAGCAGCACCTCGGGGCTCGGGCTGGGCTTCGGCTTCGGCTTTCCGCCGCCGCCCCCGCCGCCGTTCCCGCCGCCCTCGGTGCCCGTCGTGCCACCGGCGTCGCCGGAGCCCGAGTCGCCCCCGGCGTCGCCC
>NZ_KI911695.1:16565-17682 GCF_000515355.1 Promicromonospora kroppenstedtii DSM 19349
CTTCGTGATGGCCGACGCGTCGGCGGTGCTCGACCGCCTCGGCCTGCGCGACGGCGTCGAGCTGTGCCGGCGGCTGCCGGAGCTGGCGGGCGTGGTGGCGATCCCGGCGTCGGCGTTCTGCCGCCCGGGCTCCCCGACGGCGCAGGCCCTGGCGAACCACGTGCGCTTCACCTTCGTGAAGCGGGAGGAGGTCCTGCGCGACGCTGCGACCCGCCTCGCGGGCCTTGGCGTCCCGCTCAGCTAGCGGCCCTCAGCCCGCCAGCAGCGAGACCGCGACGGCCAGCATGATCAGCGCGATCACGCCGTCGAGCACCCGCCACGCGTTCGGGCGCCGCAGTACGGGGGCGAGCAGCCGCGCGCCGTATCCGAGGGCGGCGAACCACGCGACGCTGGACACCATCGCGCCGGCGGTGAACCACCAGCGCGTGTCGCCGTAGGTGGCCGCGACCGAGCCCTGCAGCACCACCGTGTCGAGGTACACGTGCGGGTTGAGCCAGGTCAGGGCGAGCGCCGTCAGCACGACGGGCTTGAGGCGGCGTCCGGGGCTGTCGCCCAGGGCGCCGTCGTCGGCCGCGGCGAGCGTCGTGTCCCCCTTGATCGCGCGCCACGCGGCCATCGCCCCGTACCCGATGACGACGGCGGCGCCGAGCCAGCGCACGACGACGACGGCGTCGGGCCAGCGCTCCACGAGCGGTCCGAACCCGGCGGCGCCCGCCGCGTAGAGGGCGACGTCGGAGGCCGCGCAGATCGCCGCCACGACGCCCACGTGCTCGCGGCGCAGCCCCTGGCGCAGCACGAACGCGTTCTGGGCTCCGATGGCGACGATGAGCGAGAGGCCGAATCCGAGTCCGGCGAGCAGGGCGAGCATGCCGTCAACGCTAGGCAGCGCACCGCCTGAAGACCAGTTCATGTTTCTCACGCGGCATAAGCAGAACTGATGGTGCGCCACACTGGTGCCATGCGATGGGACTCCCGCCAGCTCGAGGCGCTGGCCGCCGTGGTCGCCGAGGGCTCGTTCGACGCCGCGGCCCGCGCCCTGCACGTGACCCCGTCCGCGGTGAGCCAGCGCATCCGCGGGCTGGAGAACGCCGCGGGCAGCGTGCTGGTCCGGCGCGCC
>NZ_KI911695.1:17782-22885 GCF_000515355.1 Promicromonospora kroppenstedtii DSM 19349
AGCAACGACGTCGCCGCCGCGGCGGCCACCACGCGCGCGGCGCGGGTACGCAGGGGTGTGCTCATGCGGCCGAGCCAAGTGGGCGCACCCCACATCCCGGTGAACCTGGCGCTACCTCTTGGTGAACTCTCCCGGCGACCTCTCGGGCGGCGCTCAGACGGGCATGTGCCAGCCGCCGCGCCGGAACGCCGGGGTGGCGATCGCCAGGACGCCGATCGCCAGCACCACCGCCGCGAGCATCACCAGGGCCATGGCCGCGGCGTCACCGCCCAGGAACCCGCCGAGCGAGCTGACCGAGCCGGCGATCAGGGACTGGACGGCGCCGATCATCGCCGCCGCGGTGCCGGCGATCTCGCCGTGCCGGGACAGCGCCAGCGCGGACGCGTTGGCCGGGACGAGCCCCTGGAACGCGAGCACGCACCACAGGGCCACCAGCAGGCCGATCAGCCCACCCGCGCCCGTCAGGACCACCACGAGGAGCACCACGACGAGCACCGCCTGGGCGACCACGCCGAAGCGGAGCAGCCGGACCGGCGCGACCCTGCGCACCAGCGCCGCGTTGACCTGGGCGGACAGCACCAGGCCCACACCGTTGACGGCGAACAGCAGGGCGAACTGCCCCTCGCTGAGCCCGTACTCCTGCTGGAAGATGATGGGCGAGCCCACCACGTAGCTCATGAGCACGCCGAAGCCCAGGCCGGGGATCACGGCGAGGGCCATGAAGTGCCGGTCCTTGAGCAGCTTGCCGTAGCCGCCGGCGACCGTGCGGACGCCGCCGGTGAGCCGCTTGACCGGCGGGTGGGTCTCGGGCATCACCCGGAGCACCACGAGGGCCAGCGCGGCGCCCATCACGGCCAGCACCACGAACACCCAGCGCCAGGGGCCGTGCGCCAGCACGAAGGTGCCCAGTGTGGGCGCGAACATCGGAGCGACGCCGATCACCAGCATGAGGCGCGACAGGATGCGGGCGGCCTCGGCACCGACGAAGCGGTCACGCACGATGGCGACCGAGGCCACGCCGGCCGCGGCGTTGAAGAAGCCCTGCGCGAGGCGGAGGCCGATCAGCAGCGGCATGCTCGTGACGACGGCGCACAGCAGCGAGATGACGACGTGCAGCGCGAGGCCGATCAGCAGCGGGGCGCGGCGTCCGAACCGGTCCGAGAGCGGCCCGATGACGAGCTGGCCCACGCCGCCGCCGATCAGCATGCAGGACACCGTGAGCTGGGCCAGCGCCTCGGTGGAGCCGAGGTCCAGGGCGACCTGCGGCAGAGCCGGCAGATACATGTCGACGGTGAAGGCCGGCAGGGCGGAGAGGGCCCCGAGCATGAGGACCCACTTGACGGTGGACCGGGAGGACGCTCGGCGCGCGGGCACGACTGGGGAGACGCCCGACGGCGCAGAGGTTGGCATGGCCCCGATGCTATCGAATCGATACGACGATGAGAAGAGTGATCTCGCTCTCCGGTCAGCTGTTCGTCCGGAGTTCACCATGGGACGGGGTGTGTTGGTGACGTGCCGCGAGTGTCAGTGGCTCGGGGCATGCTGGTCCCATGTGCGGACGCTTCGCCTCCTTCACCCAGACCCAGGACCTCGCCGACGAGCTCGCCATCGCCGAGATCGCCGAGGACGCGCGGCTCCGGCCGCCGTCCTGGAACGTGGCGCCGACGGACCCGGTGCGCATCGTCGTCGAACGGGCGGCCAAGGGCTCCACGGAGGTGAGCCGGTCGATGCAGCTCGCCCGCTGGGGCCTGGTGCCGTCCTGGTCCAAGGACCCGAGCGGGGGTGCGCGCATGATCAACGCGCGCTCGGAGTCGCTGGTCGACAAGCCCGCGTTCGCCAAGCCCTTCAAGGCCCGGCGCTGCCTCGTGCTGGCCGACGGGTACTACGAGTGGCGCAAGCTGTCACTGCCCGCCACCGGCTCCAAGAAGGTCCCCAAGCAGCCGTACTGGATCCACCCGGCCGAGCAGGGCGTGGCGGCGTTCGCGGGCCTGTACGAGTTCTGGCGCAACCCGGCCGCGAGCGAGACCGACCCCGACCGCTGGCTGGTGTCGACCACCGTGGTGACCCGCCCGGCGTCCGAGAGCATGGCGGCGATCCACGACCGTATGCCGCTCGTGCTCCCGCCCAGCGCCTGGAACCAGTGGCTCGACCCGTCGGTGAGCGACGCCTCCGAACTGCTGCAGATCGACAACCTGCCGCTGGCCACGCTGCCGGTGGGCGACGCCGTCGGCTCGGTGCAGAACGACGGACCGTCCCTGATCGAGGCGGACCCGGACCCCAGGGACCCGGAGCCGGTCCGGGTCCGCGCCGCACGCTGAGGTCGGCGTCCGAGACTGGCGGCTGCCGGCCGTCGCCACTAGCCCGCCAGCGGCACCTCGGTCAGGGTGCGGATCCGGTCCGTGACCTCCGGGTACCGGTCGTACCGGTCCAGCAGCACTGCCCCGAGCCCCGCGTCGAGCGGCGCCTGGAAGTCCTTCTCGACGTCGTTGCCCACCATGCGCACGTCGCCGGGCGCGACGCCGAGGATCTCACAGGCGGAGCTGTACGCGCGTGGGTCCGGCTTGCCGGCGGGCAGGTCGTCCGAGGCGACGACGACGTCGACGTGCGCGGCGAGACCGGTGCGGTCCAGCTTGAGCCGCTGGTGCGCGGAGTCGCCGTTGGTGAGCAGGGCGCAGACGAGACCGGCGTCGCGCACCCGCCGTAGCGCCGGGACGGCGTCGTCGAACGCCACCCAGCCCTGCTCGTAGCGGGACAGGTAGCCGGTGAACAGCTCGTCGGCCTCGTCGTCGGTGGTGTCGGCGCCCAGGAACTCGCGCACACGGACGCGGCGCTGCTCCAGGAAGGTGATCTCGCGACGCTGGTACCGGGCGTAGGCATCCTCGGAGATGCCGCCCCAGGCGGTGACCAGCTCCTCCGGGTCGCCGAGGTCCAGACCCAGCTCGGGGAGCCAGTCCAGGAGCGCCGCGCGAGAGGCGCCCTCCTGGTCCACGAGTGTGTCGTCGAGATCGAAGAGAACGACTTTCAGCACGCTCGCATCGTGTCATACGCGG
Source organism: Promicromonospora kroppenstedtii DSM 19349 (assembly GCF_000515355.1). Classification (GTDB taxonomy): domain Bacteria; phylum Actinomycetota; class Actinomycetes; order Actinomycetales; family Cellulomonadaceae; genus Promicromonospora; species Promicromonospora kroppenstedtii. The sequence continues at coordinate 20,833 of NZ_KI911695.1, forward strand.
GTCCCTGCGCCGCCCTGGGGAAACTCAGGGGGTGAACTGTGTCCCCGGACACAACGAACTGACCAGGTCGGACGTCCTTAGCGGTGACAGATTCCTGTCCTCACTCCAGCTGGGGGATCCATGACCGTTCTTAGCTTGACCCGTCCTACATCACGCCTGCTCACCATGGGTGTGGCAGCCGTGCTGGCCCTCGGCCTGCTCGGCGAGGGCGGCGCCACGAACGCCGCCAGCGCGGCCACGACCGAGTCCGCCGCGACGGCGGCGCCGACCACGGCGAAGAAGCCCGGCCTGCGTTTCGCCCCGGCGTCGCGCACCGTCCAGGCCTACGCCTACGACGGCTACGTCTACCTCGACTCGGCCGTCTGGCTGGCCGCGTACGGTGAGACCCACGAGTTCTGGGCCAAGCGGAACAAGGCCTCCGACCCGGTCTCGCTCACCAGGACGGTGATCCGGGACGGCAAGCGCACCACGACCAAGGCGCCGGCGGCGATCGTCGACGGGCTGAACGGCTTCAAGGACGGGCTCACGGTCCGCGTCCGGACGCCGAAGGGCAAGATCCTGGCCAAGGACACGCGCAGCCTGTGCCTGAGCGGGTCGGATCGGCAGCGCGTCGAGCCGACCGGCCGGACCGAGCCGGTCTACCCGTCGTTCTGCGGCGGCAGCTGGTTCACCAAGTCGAGCGTCTCCGGTGTCGAGCAGGGCTGGGCCACGAAGCTCGACGCCTTCTTCGAGGTCGAGACCAAGCAGAAGACCCTCGTGATGACGGTCATCATCAGCGACCCGGTCGCGGACTTCCTCGGCCTGCCGGCCAAGGGCCGCGCGGTGACGCAGCGCGTCGAGATCGTCGACGAGTGCGAGATCTGGGACTGCGGCGAGATCGGCGAGGAGCTCATGGGCGCCCCCGCCGAGGGCTTCAGCTCGCTGCAGGACGGCGACCCGGTGTCCGTCCGGGCCGAGAGCCTGCGCGCGCAGAGCGGACACGCGGGCCACGGCGCCACCAGCACGGGCTCCGAGCACCGCACCAACCTGTTCTCCCTCGGGGACGCCGCGCACGCCGGCGGCGACCACCCGGCGCTCGGCCAGCGTGGTTCCACGCCGTCGAACAGCGAGCCGGCCAAGGACACGCTGCCCGACCTGGTCTCCGCGCCGGCGTGGCAGATCGGTACCGAGGTGGACGAGGACGGCACCGACCGGCTCACGTTCAACGCCAACGAGTGGAACGCCGGGCCCGCACCGCTGGTCGTCGAGGGGTACCGCCGCGGCGCCGGCGAGCTGATGGACGCCTATCAGTTCTTCTACCAGGACGGCAAGGAGGTCGGCAGCACCAAGACCGGCACCATGGAGTACCACCAGGCGCCGGAGCACAACCACTGGCACTTCCTGGACTTCGCGAGCTACGAGCTCGTCACGACCAAGGGCAAGCCGGTGACGCCGAGCGGCAAGCAGTCGTGGTGCCTCGCGCCGACCGACCCGGTCGACCTCTCCGTGCCGGGCGCCGTCTGGCGGCCGGAGGCCACCGGCCTCGACAGCACCTGCGGCGACCGCTCCGCGATCTGGCTCCGTGAGGTGCTGCCGGTCGGCTGGGGCGACACCTACAACCAGAGCCAGACGCAGGCGTTCGACCTGACGAAGGTGAAGAACGGCACCTACCAGATCAAGATCACCGTGAACCCGAACGGTGCCCTGCACGAGCAGACGATGTCGAACAACGTCAGCTACCGGACCGTGGTGCTCGGCGGTAAGCCCGGCAAGCGCACGGTGAAGGTGCCGCCGTACGAGGGCGTGGACACCGAGGTCGTGACCGAGCGGTGACCGCCGGGGCGCCTGCGTAGGCTGCGCCCCATGAACGCGAGCAGCACGACGGGCGTCCCGTCCGGGAGCGGCATCACCTGCACCCTCTCGGACGGGATCGCCGACGTCCGCCTCGACCGGCCGGACAAGCTCAACGCCCTCTCGCTCGGCATGCTCGCCGAGCTGCGGGCCGCCGCACGCCGCCTGGGCCGCGAGCCCGGGCTGCGTGCGGTCGTGCTGTCGGGCAGCGGCCGCTCGTTCT
>NZ_KI911695.1:22985-23424 GCF_000515355.1 Promicromonospora kroppenstedtii DSM 19349
GGCGGCGCGGAACCCGACGGCGGTCGCCCGGGCCTTCGTGCCGACGCCGCGGGGCACCAACCTGTTCCAGGAGGCCTGCTGGGCCTGGCGGCGCCTGCCGGTCCCGGTGATCGCGGCCGTGCACGGGCACGTCATCGGCGCGGGCGTGCAGATCGCTCTCGCGGCCGACCTGCGCCTGACCACGCCCGACGCCCGCTGGTCCGTCAAGGAGGTCGAGCACGGCCTGGTCCCCGACATGTCGGGCATCCGCGCGCTGACGCAGCTCGTGGGCATCGAGACGGCCAAGCGCCTCACCTTCACCGCCGAGGAGTTCTCCGGGGCCGACGCCGGCCGCCTCGGCCTGGCCGGCACTGTCACCGACACGCCCCTGGCCGAGGCGTTCGAGCTGGCGGCCCGCATCGCCGGGCGGCGGCCCGAGGCCGTTGCGGCGGCGAAGCGG
>NZ_KI911695.1:23524-36322 GCF_000515355.1 Promicromonospora kroppenstedtii DSM 19349
CCACGGCCGGCGGTCTGCTCCTCCGCGACCAGGGCCGACGGCGCGGGCCACGCGGCCGGGGCGGCGCGGACGGCCGCGACCAGCTCGGCGTTGGTGGAGGGCGACGTCTCGACCACCTCGACCCGGGCGAACCCGGGGACGGTCAGGCGGTCGAGGGACAGGGAGGGACGCACCTCTTCATCCTCTCCCCTGGGCCGTGCGCCCGCCGTTGGAGGAAACCCACAAGTCGGCGACGCGACCCGCTGGGGTCTCCCGCATCGAGCAAGAGGCATCCGACAACTACGCTCGGACTTGTGAACGACTCCACCACCACCCTCGCCGGTACGCGCGCCAAGCTGGACGACCTCGACGCCCGCCGGGCGGCCGCCATCGACACGCCAGAGGAGACGGCCAAGGAGAAGCAGCACAAGCGCGGCAAGAAGACCGCCCGCGAGCGCATCGAGGCGCTCCTGGACGAGGGCAGCTTCACCGAGCTGGACGCGCTGGCCAAGCACCGCAGCCGCAACTTCGGCCTGGACAAGAAGCGGATCGCCGGCGACGGCGTCGTGACCGGGTACGGCACGATCGACGGCCGCCAGGTCTGCGTCTACTCGCAGGACTTCACGGTGTTCGGCGGCAGCCTCGGTGAGGTGCACGGCCAGAAGATCACCAAGGTGCAGGACCTCGCGCTGCGCACCGGCGTGCCGCTGATCGGCATCAGCGACGGCGGTGGCGCGCGCATCCAGGAGGGTGTCGCGGCCCTGACGCAGTTCGCGGAGATGTTCCGCCGCAACGTGGCGGCGTCGGGCGTGATCCCGCAGATCTCCCTGATCCTCGGCCCGAGCGCGGGCGGCGCGGTCTACTCCCCCGCCCTGACCGACTTCATCGTGATGGCCGACCAGACGTCGAACATGTTCATCACCGGCCCGGACGTGATCCGCACGGTGACGGGCGAGGACGTCGACTTCGAGACCCTGGGCGGCGCCCGGACGCACAACTCGAAGTCGGGCGTGGCGCACTACATGGGCAGCGACGAGGACGACGCGCTCGACTACGTGCGCCACCTGGTGAGCTACCTGCCGCAGAACAACCTCTCGGACGCGCCGTCGTTCCCGCCCGAGGACGAGACCGTCCTGGAGGTCACGCCCGAGGACGAGGCTCTCGACGCGCTGATCCCGGACAGCGACAACCAGCCGTACGACATGCGCGAGGCCGTCGAGGCGGTGCTGGACCCGGAGTCGTTCCTGGAGGTCCAGCCGATGTTCGCGACCAACGTGCTGATCGGGTTCGGGCACGTGGAGGGGCAGTCGGTCGGCATCATCGCCAACCAGCCGCAGTCCATGGCGGGCACGCTCGACATCGACGCCGCCGAGAAGGCAGCGCGGTTCGTGCGCACCTGCGACGCGTTCAACATCCCCGTGCTGACGTTCGTGGACGTGCCGGGCTTCCTTCCCGGCGTGGGCCAGGAGCACCAGGGCATCATCCGCCGCGGCGCCAAGCTGATCTACGCGTACGCCGAGGCCACGGTGCCGCTGGTCACGATCATCACCCGCAAGGCGTACGGCGGCGCGTACATCGTCATGGGCTCCAAGCAGCTCGGCGCCGACGTCAACCTGGCGTGGCCGACGGCGCAGATCGCCGTCATGGGCGCGAGCGGTGCGGTGAACATCCTTCAGCGTGGCGCGCTGAAGACGGTGCAGGAGGCGGGCGGCGACGTCGAGGCCGAGCGCGCGCGGCTGACCGCCGAGTACGAGGACGCCATCGTCAACCCGTGGGACGCCGCCGAGCGCGGCTACGTGGACGCGGTCATCCGCCCGTCCGAGACCCGGGTGCAGGTCGTGCGCGCCCTGCGCGCGCTGCGTACCAAGCGATCTACGCTTCCTCCGAAGAAGCACGGCAACATCCCGCTGTGAGCAGCGGGAAGATCCGGAGGGGAACCAGATGAGCCACGAAGACGCCACCCACGGCCCGGCGCCGATGGGCCGCGTCGACACGGAGCCGATGCACCGCGCCGTCGATGCCCTGGCGGCAGCGCTGCACGACTACGTGGGGACCGCCGTGGGCGTGCGCGCCGAGTTCGGCGCCGCCGAGGCCGACGAGGACCCGCGCGTGCTGGCCCTCGAGTCGAAGGTGGGGCACCTGAACGCCGCCCTGTTCGACACGCTGCACGGCGCGCTGGGCATGCACCCGGACCTCACATCGTCCGTGTGGGAGCCGGAGCACGAGGGCGAGGAGGACGAGATCCTCGAGTCCGAGACGCCCGAGGAGGGCGAGTCATTCTACCTGGGCTTCGTGGTCGGCGCGCGAGGCGGTGACGCCTCCCTGGACGGCGTGATCGACCTGCTCGACGCCGCCGGTGAGTCCGTGGCCACGCAGCTCACCGAGGGCGGTTACGACATCGCCGAGTGGGCCGCCTCGCGCGGCGAGGCCCCCGGCTTCGGCTTCTACGAGGAGGACGACGAGTGAGCCCCGAGGTGCGCGTCGTCCGCGGCGAGCCCGACGACGTCGAGGTGGCGGCGCTGGTCGCGGGCCTCGCGGCCGTCGCCGCCGCGGGGACGGAGCCCGAGGACGCGGCGCCGCTGGAGGAGTGGACCAACCGGTCGCGGGTGCTGCGCGGGAACGGGGCGGCGACCGCCAAGAACTTCGGTGGGCGGGCCGGGCGGCACAACGCGGACTCGTGGCGGTGGAGTCTGCGGTCCTGACCGCCGGTCAGGTCACCAGGGGTGCTGGTCCTGCGACGCCCCGTCCTGCCACCGCCACGGCCGGCGTTCGGACTCGCCGTCCTTGCTGCCCGGATCCCCGAGGTTGGCCTCACTCTCTCGCCGCCTGACGCGCCGGACGTGCGTGAAGCCCTTGTCGCCCCGCATGCGGGGCGGCGCAGAGTACTGGCAAGAGCCATGGGTGCGGCCACGTCGAGCTGATCCTCGCCCTGCAGGGACGAGAGCACCGAGAGCTCGACGATCAGGAGCACACCAAGCGTCACGGCGACGGGCAGCGCACGGACATGGGCTCAAGACCGCTCGAGATCGCCACGGCCCACGCCGTGACTCCCCCGATCGGACAAGATCGGCGCTCGCTCCGGGCTCCCCCAGAGCAGGTAACACTGCCATGCGCCGAACACGGCGAACCCCATGCCCGCTGCCACCAGCCAGATGAGCCATCCTGTCCAGCCACCGTGGCCGAGAAGAAAAAGCATCAGATTCAGTATTCCCGACGGCAGCTGACCGAATTCTTAAGGTTGCCTGTCCTCATCTCAGCGATAACTGATCACACGGCCGCTCTTGGCCGCCAGGACTTTACGGTTGGAGCAACCTTCTCTGGTGCAGATATGAAGCATCATGCCCAGAACAGCAACATCCCTGACCTGCATCTAGTCCACTTAACCGAGGCCGACTGGCCGATTACAGTTCAATCGCGCGTAAACAATCCTTTGTCCGCTCGCATATGTGGCGGCACCAGAAACTTTGGCATATTAAACAGGGCAACGAGGCCCATCAGCACCAACGAAACTGCGACGCCAACCAAGCCGACAGCACTGACGATCGACTGCACGCCTCCTGCAAATAATGGAGAACTGGCCGTCAAGCACACGAATCCCATCATCAGCACACCCGGGAGAAATGCCCTCGCCAGCGAACGCGCCAAACGCTCGTTCCCTAGCCCCAAGCGCATCTGGAGAATACTGTCCGACATGCGCTCCGCGACCATCGGCTTCCGCCACAATTCGACAGCACTCCACACGAGCACGGTGAAGGTAATGCCGAAAATCATGAGGAATGCCGGGTACGCACTAGAAACCATTGACCCAGAACTAGAGTAGTGCATGCTAATCCCACCGACGACTATCGACGTGTTTGTGGCCCATATTTGACAGCCAAAGGGTGGTTCCCGCTGCGGCAAGGACCGGCGTGACCGCAATGAGAGCACCAAGGACTCCACCCACAACGTTCCCGGCCCCAGGCACTATAGTTCCGATCGCCATCCCCGTGAGCGCACCCGCGGCCATGCCCGCGAGAATCGCACCGCCGTCCACTGCGAGGTACGCCCCCGTCTTTCCGGTGAGTCCGCCACCCTGTTGCACGTCAGCGGCGACCGTGAGGCCTACACCAACATACGGCACGTAGCGACCCACGCCGGCAAACTGGGGTAGATACCCGCCACCTGACATTTGAACACCTGCGGCCCCTCCAGGACGAGCAGCGTACGCACTGACAGCAGAATCTGCGGAGTCCATCGCTGTCATGGTCAAGTCGGCCGTGTTCGCGAATGTGCTGGCTTTGAGGTTGAGGGGTTCTGGGACGATTGGCTTGAGCGCCGGACCGCTACCCTTCGCGGCAGTCTTGCCACCCCCACCCGAGTAGTACCCGCCGCGGTAGCTCGTCGAAGGCGCGCGCTCCGGCACGTACGTTCCAGGCTGCCCGGCTTTCGGCGCGCTGCGCGCGACGCCACGTCCAGATTTGACACTGCGGTCCTTCGGCAGAGCCTCCTGGATCGGCGGCTTATAACCACCCGATGATCCATCATGCGCGTACGGCTTCTCACCGGTCGGATCAGACAGAGTGACCGGCATGTTGTTCGCGTAGGAGTACGCGTTCCACTGCTGCGGATCCGACAAATCCATCACCGGATCCACGCTGATGAATCTACCGAGCACCGGGTCGTACATTCGAGCACCGATGGCAGTCAGCCCAGAGGCGTCCTCCGGCTTGTCGAGATACCCGCGGTCTCCGACCCAGGCGGGATTGGTCCCGTCCAGCCTTCCATCAGCATCAGCGTCGCCCACGACCGACCCACGCGTGGCCCCGAACGGATCCGTGTACTCACGGGTGATCGCGTTCGTCGTCTGGTTCACCTGCAGCATCGGCGTCCCGTGATGATCCGGGATCATCGTCGTCTGGCCCGCCGCGCCCACCGACGCACGCGTTGTGATGGTCTTGCCGTTGAACGTGTAGTAGCGGTTCGCAGTCGAGGCCCTGCCGTCGGCATAAGCCGTGAGCTCGATGCCACCCGGCAGGTACAGGGTCGAGGCCCCGTCCTGCGACCGGACCAGGCGCTCCCCGTCAGCCGAGTACAGGTACTTGTCCGTCTCGTTGGCATCAGCGGCGTCACCGTCACCGTTGCCGTCCTGCGCCACCGAGGTCAGCTCACCCTCGGCGTCCCACGCGAGGGTCTGCGCGCTCTGGCCGGCCAGGTTGCGGCCGGTCATGTTGCCCGTGGCGTCGTAGGTGAACGACGAGGTACCGGTCGTGACGCCGCTCGCGTTCTTCGTCGTCACGCCGGTGACCGCGTGCGGCTTGGTTCCCGCCGCGCCGCCCGCCGCCGGGTAGGCGTACGTGCTGGTCTGGTCGCCACCGTTGGCCGTCGTCGCGTGCTGCATCACGCTCTTCCGGTTCCCCACCGCGTCGTAGGTGTACGACGTCCAGTACGGGTCCGCACCGCCCAGCCCTGCGACCGTTCGGTTCGACGTCGCGCAGTCCCCGTTGCTCGGGGTCCATGCGTTCGTCAGCCGGCGCAGACCGTCGTAGTCGAAGCACTGCCGGTCGGCAGTCGCCCCCGTGGCAGTCGGGTTGTTCTTGATGCCGAGCACGTTGCCCGCATCGTCGTAGGTGTAGCGGGCCACGACGTCGTCCCCACCGGCGCCCTCCCGGGTCACCGACTGCTCGGTGAGCCGCCGGGTGTTGACGTCATAGGTCCAGCGCGCACCGACCGAGAAGTTGCCGCCGATGTCCGCGAAGAGCAGGTCGCCGTACTCCGAGTACTCGGACTCGTTCACGTAGGAGCCCTGCGCGCCGCCGATCATCTGGACCGGCTGGTTCGCCGAGTCGTAGGTGGTCGTGACCGTCTCACCGTTGATCCCACCTGCCCGCGGCAGGTAGGTGGTCTTGGGCAGACCGGTCGCGGTGTAGGTGTACTCGATCGTGTACGAACCCGTCAGCCCAGCAGGGAGCGTGGAGTTCGTCGGCACCGTGACCGTCTGCCCCGACGGGCGGTAGTGGTGGTCGTAGCCCGTCACCGAGGTGGTGAGGGCCACGCCGCCGGAGTGCCGCGTGCTCGAGGTCAACGCACCCTTCGCGAGGGTGTCGTACGCCCAGGAGGAGCGCAGCGCGCCCGTCACGGTGTCGTCCCGGGTCTCGGTCTTCCGACCCAGGGCGTCGTAGACGTTGAACAGCTTCTCGTTGCGCGCGTCGGTCGTCGTGATGACCTGGCCCGCGTCGTCGTACGTCGTGGACGACGTGCCCTTGTCCGGGTCGGACGCCGTGAGCTGCCGGCCGCGCAGGTCGTAGGTGTACGACCAGTTGTTGGTCGCCGGATCGGTGACCTTCGTGAGGCGGTCCGCGAGGTCGTAGGTGTACTTGGTCACCTGCGACGTCCCCGACGGGCTCGCACCGAGGTACTGGTGCAGCTCGACGACGTTCCCGCGAGCGTCGGTGATCTCCATCGACGGAGTGCCACCGGTCGGCGGGTCCACCAGGGTGCGGTCACCCCGGTAGGACGTCGTGGTGCGCCAGCGCTCGTCGGCACCGGACCGCTCGATGGCGGCGGTGGGCCGGCCTGCCCCGTCGAACTGGGTCACCGTGGACGACGGGACGACGAACTTGAAGTCATCGTCGTCGTCGCCTGCCCCGGTGGTCGGGAAGACGACCGTGGTGCCCGGCGTACCCGTCACGAACCACCGGTCGTACGTGATGTGCGCCAGACCGCGGGTGTCGTAGAGCGTGTCGGTCACCACGCGACCGGGGTTGTCCCGGTCCGCCGACGGCGACTGGGTCTGCCGGTCGCGCAGCAGGCCGTCCAGGATCGTCGTCGAGGTCAGGTAGGCGCTGGCGTCGTGGTTCAGGGTCTTGGTGGTCACCGCGTTGATACCCGTGTCGCGCACGGTGTACGCGAAGGTGGTGTTCGCGGTGTCGGTACCCTGCACGCGCCCAGGCTCCCACACCGAGACCAGCCGGCCCAGCCCGTCGTACTTGCCGCTGGTCACGTTCCCGTTCGGGTCGGTGACCTTGGTCGGCACGCCGAAGGCAGGGTCGAGGTCCGTGACCGTGACGTGCTGGGTCAGGGAGCCCGACCCGTCCGGATCAGGCGACTTGACGGTGGTGCGGGTCTGCAGCCCGCCGGTCTCCGTGTACTCGGTCGTAGTCACGCGGCCCAGCGCGTCCGTGCTGGTCAGCGGCCGGCCGAAGGCGTCGTAGGTGGTCCGCTCGACGTTCACGTACGACGGGCTGCCGGAGCTGTACGCCTTGACCTCCTGGGTCGTGGTGACCAGGCCACGGGTCGGGGCGGCGCCGACCGCGCCGCCGTCGTACGCGTAGCGATTGTCGGCGACCACGTCCGTTGCGACGACACCCGTCTCCGGGCACGACTCCCCGACCGTGGTGTGGGCGCGCTGCACGGTCTCGAGGATGTTCTTGTCCGTGTTGCGCACGTAGGTGGTCCGCGTGCAGGTCTCGTCACCGGTCTTCGCGGTGTCGCCGCGCTCGATGACCTTCTCCGGTAGACCGTAGGCGTCGAACTCCGTGTCCGTGACGACCGTCCGCGTGCCGGCCGTGAGGTCGGGAGCCGTGGTGATCGTCTCGGACTTCTGGATGCCGGTGTGATACGCGGACTTCCCGCGTGCGTCTGTCGCCGTAGCGCCCGAACGCCACGGGGTGGAGAGGTCCCGCTCGACGACGGCGGTGCCGTTGTAGGTGGTCGTCTCCCGTTCCATGCCCGCGTACTGGTCCAGGTCGTTGATGCCGTCCACCTGGATGTCCCGCGTACCGCCGTCGGCGTTCAACCGGTCGCCATGCATGCCACGGAAGTAGCTGGTGCGGGTCCGCAGCTGGGGATGATCGGAGATGCCGGTCTCGCCGACGCGGGTCTCGACTGCGCCGTACCCACGCCACTGACCCCAGGTCCGCAGCTTGGGCCGCACGAGCTCGTTGTCGTCGTAGTGCCAGGCCGGCGCACCCTCGTAGGTGTAGTAGGTCTCGACGTTCCGCGAACCGGCGATGCGTGCGTTCTCGAGGGTCGCGGTCACGACGTACTTGTGGAAGTACTCCAGCACCTCGGTCTCGCTGCCGGCCGGGGTCCAGTTCACCGGCATGCACAACCGGGTGTTCGACCAGGGGCTGGCCGGCTTGCTGGACGCCGTGCAGTCGGGTGCCGAGTAGGTGACGTTCGTCGTGCCGCCCGACTCGGCCAGGATCTGGGTCAGCCGGAACCGGTGCATCGACGGACGGCCGTCGAGCTGGGTGTCGACGCGGTTCGGCGCACCCGACCCGGTGAAGGACACGAACGGCAGGTCGATCACGTCGTCGGCCGACGCGTCGGCGGCGAGGCCGTCGTGGTCGATCGACTCCAGCCAGAGCTGCTTGCCCGTCTCACCGCCGGGGTCGGGGAACGTGTGCTTCAGGTTCCACTTGTCGACGGTCATCCAGGCGCCGGCGGTGTAGATCTGCGCGCTCACCGCCGTGACCCGCTTGCGGGAGAAGAAGGACGGCGTGTACTGGTTCGCGCACTCGGTCGCGTCTACCGAGCACATCAGGTCCTCCGGCACGTCCGGCCATCTCTCCGGGTTGTCCTTGATCTTCGCCGCGGCGCAGTCGAAGTCACTGGTCACGAGGCAGCGCTCGGACTTGACGAACTCGACCCGCGCCGGCGACGTGGCGGTCTCGCCGCCCTGCCTGGTGCCGTAGAGCACACGGGTCAGCGTGCCGCCCGAGACGTAGTCCACCGGCGCCGCGGCGCCGTCGTCGGGCTCGTAGGAGTTCCACTCCCGCTCGTACAGGTACGTCATCGTGTTCCCGGACGTGTCCAGCACGTACTCCAGGTTCCAGCGCCACGCCTGGTTGCACCCTGCCGACGCGAACGACGCGTTGTAGCAGGGCTCGCCCGGGTGGTTGCCGAAGATGCGGACCGGCCACGTGGAGTAGGTCTGCATGCCGTCCGAGGCGCCGATCCGGTCGCGGCCGAAGAAGTACTGCGTGCCGTCGGACGTGGTGACCTTCCACCACTCCTTGTCGTTGTCACCGTTCCACCCCGGGGTGGACGTGTTGGTCCCGCGGAAGCGCTCGACCTTGGTGTTGTCGTCGCCGGCGAGCCGGAACGTGTCCGTGCTGCCGTCCTTGATCAGCTCGCCGGCCTTGCCGCCCAGCACGAGCGAGGCGTTGTCCGACTTCCAGCAGAGGTCACCCGTCCTGTGGCTCGCGTTGTTCGCGCTGCCGGAGGTGTCCTCGTCGCAGGGCACGTAGGAGCGCTCGATGTAGCCGCCGGTCGACAGCGACCAGCCGTCACCGATCTCCCCGGCCTGGGAGTTGGTGGAGGCCACCTTGCCGTCCAGGCTGCCGGAGTCGTAGTTCAGCGAGACCTCGGGTGCCAGGCCGCCGGGCACGGGCGGGGTGCGCATCGGGTAGGACCACGTGAAGGCGCCCGTGTTGCCGGTCACGTCCCACGTGGCCGAGGGATCGAGCGGCGTGGCGGACCAGTCGCCCTGGTCGCCCGACGTGTCCGCCATCAGGGCGAGGACCATTGGCTCGCTGTCGGCGACCTGACGCCCGGCCGCGTCCGTCGTCGTCGGTGTCGCCGTCGGCAGCTCGATCCGAGCGCTGACGAGGTCGCCCGACGACGCGTCGAGCGCCTCGGGCAGCTCGCTCGCCTCGTCGCAGGCGTCCGCGCCCGGCGTGGTCAGCACGCACGCGGGCAGCTGGACCAGGCGGGCACGCGAGATCCAGTCGGGTGAGAAGCCCAGCTCGCTCGTGTCCACGGCCAGGTCCACCACGGACGACCGGCCTCGGGAACCGGCGTCCTCGGCCGTGTCGCCCGTGACGGTCAGCAGGACGCCGGTGATGCCCGCACGCTCGGCCGCCGCCTCGTTCAGGGTCCGCACCCGCAACGAGGCGGGCGCACCCTGCCCGGCATCGGCGTCCGCACGGTGAGCACCGGGCGGCTCAGGCAGAGTGATGGCGACCGGAAGACCTCCGGCCTCGCCCCGCACCGCCTTGTCCGCCCGGGGCGTGAGGGTCACCTGCCCGGGCTCGGTGGGAGCCGCGGGCGCGTCGCTGTCGTCGCCGGAGTCCGTCGTGGGAGCCCCCTCGACGATCGCCGGCGGCTCCCCGGCGGGCATCGCCTTCCGCTCGTACGCGGGCAACGGCTCGTCGCCCTTGACCGCGTCCTTGCCCCAGAGATCCTCACCGTGGGCCACCCGCTCTTCGAGCGTCCACGACTCACGCTCGGCGAGGGATGTCAGGACGGCGGCCGCCGCGGGGCCGGCCGTGGTCGAGAAGATGACGCCGACGACGGCGATGCCCGCGATGACGGTGGTCAGTCGGCGCATGCCTCGACGAGGCCCGCCGCTCCTGGATCCGGACGGACGGTTGCTGGTCATGATCGTCACCCCTGCGCCTCTCCATCACCCTCGCCAGGCGGGATGTCGCCCGGGTTGCCGACCACCGTGTCGTCGCCGTCGCCGTCCTCCGGCTCGGCGCCGCCGGTCATGTCTCCACCGCAGATCTGCGTGAGCTGCCCGTTGCCCAGCGGTGCGTTGTACAACCTGACCTCGTCGATCGCCCCGACGAAGTTGTACGTGGGAGAGCTGTTGTACTGCGAGCGCCCGACCTGCACCGGGCCACCGGACGACCAGGACTTGCCCGTGTACTCAGTGGTCCCGTAGTCCGGGTCGACCACCGGGATGCCGGTGCCTTCGGGATCGCGCCCGTCCGGATCGACCGGCACCGGGCACACCGAGAGGCTCATCTCGCTGGTGGTGGCATTGAAGACGCCCGCCAGATGCACCCACTCCCCGGCTACCACCGGACGGGTCGAGTGGGCGCGCAGGTTGAGGGAGCTGCCGCCGTCCTCGTCGTAGGTCCAGAAGGCCCAGCAGGCGGCCGGCTTGACGCCGGAAGCGTCGGCCGGGCAGTAAGGGCTCGCGAGCTTGCCGAGGTTGAACCCGACGTACGTGTCGGCGAACTGCGACACCGCGACCTTGTTCACGCTGCCGGCCTCATCGGTACGGACGAACGCGGAGACGGTGAACCCTGCCTTGAAGGCGTCCGCACCGGTACGGCCCGTGCACGCGGCCGCCTTCGATCCGGCATCCTCGGTCTTGCCGTCGGGGGTCCCGGCGGGCCCGGTGGTGTCGGACGAGCAGCCGAACGCGTTGACCACCGGCCCCGCCGTGAAGGCAGTGTCCGTTGCCGTTCCGTCGAAGACGAGCGCCTGGTCACCGGGGCGCGCCTCGTTCAGGGCGAACGGCCCCGGTGTGCGGCCCACGCCTCCGGCGACGCGCAGCGTGTGCGCCAGCGCCCCGGCGTCCGGGGTGTTCATGTCCGTCGAGCCGCTGATCGAGGAGAACTGGTCCATGTGCCAGTACGCCGCCGTCGTCGGGAAGTCGACGGTGAACCGGTACGTCCGCGTGCTGGAGGCCCGGCTGGACGCGTCCACCGCTTGCACGTGCAGCACGTGCGAACCTGGCCGGTTCATCGGCAACGGGCCCAGCGTCACCGGTCCACCCGGGGACGACGGCGCCTTCGACGAGCCGAGACCCTCCGAGTCCAGGGAGTACTTGTAGGTCACGACGTCGGTGGACGGCGAGTCGACCGTGAACGTGGCGCTCACGCCGACGCCACCGGAGATCTCACCCTCCGGGTACTGCGTCGAGGAGACGGTCGGCGAGCCGGGGTTGGACAGGTCCACCTTGAAGTAGCAGCTCGGGGGGTACTCCCAGGTGATGGTTCGGTCACCGACCCCGTCCAGCACGTCCTGCACCGCCATCTGCCACCTGAACGTTCCACCCCCGGACAGGGCCGACGCCGGGATCGACCGCTCGAATCCGGCCGGCGGCTTCTGCGTGGCCGACCAGTCGTCCGTGTAGTAGACCGCCGAACCGCTCGAGTTCAGCACGCGGAACTTCACGCGCACCTGGGTCGAGTCAGGGTCCCGGGCGACACCGCGCATCACGATCCCTGACGTGCTCGGGAAGGACGGTGCCCCCGTCGCCGAGGTGACGCAGGCCTCAGCGGGCTGGTTCCCGTACAGCAGCGTCATCTCGCTGGCCTTGGGCACGAGCGGCGCCTGGTTGTAGATGATCTCCAGGCGCGGGTTCTCGTACCGCTTCCACGTGTACACGTCGGTGGTCGAGTTGCCCTTGAGCCCGAGCGTGATCCGCGCGGAGTTGTTGTCCGCGGCCCACTTCGCGACGGTGCCGACGTTCCAGGCGATGTCCCGGGCGTTGTTGCACGACGGCTTGTGGTGGAGGTTCGACTCGGCGACCTTCGACTGCCACTTCCCCGACGTCGTGAAGTTGCTCCACGTCGTCGAGCTGGAGATCGCCGCGGTGCGGTAGAGCTCGGTGATCCGTGAGGAGCACGCGTAGGAGTGGCTGCCGAAGACGGTGAACGTGGCCTCACGGATGTCGCTGCCCTTGAGGCTCGCGATCGTGGTCAGCCCCGACCACTGGAAGGCCGAGCGCACGTTGTTCGTCGTCGGGCAGCCGATCGTCGCCGTGCACGTACCGATCGGAAAGCTCGTCGCGTCGTTGTAGTGCACGCTCGTCGCATACGCCGACTGGATGACGGCCTTGCCGCCGGGCTTCTTCGTCCCGGTGGTCGGGTCGATGTGGATCACGCCGTCCATCGCGGCCAGCGCGTCGGCGTCGAGCGAGATCGCCACGCCCACGTCCGCCCCGGCCGGTGACTCGGCACCCGTGCGGAGCTCGGCCCCCAGCGGCTCGATGGTGTCGCCCGCGACCGGCGCGGTCGAGCGGCGCGCGTCCACCTGCTCCTCGTCGATGACCTCGCCGTCGGGCGCGACGACCTGGCCAGTCTCGGCCGCAGCGGCCCG
>NZ_KI911695.1:36422-38098 GCF_000515355.1 Promicromonospora kroppenstedtii DSM 19349
GGCGGCCTGCGGGCGGGCGGCCGGCGGGCGGCCGGCGGGCCGCCGATCGTAGGCTTCCTCGGCCTCTGAGCGCTCAGAGTGCGACGAACCCTACGTTCGCCAGCCCCGATGTCGGGCGCCAGGCCAGCGCCCGGAGGCGGACCGCCATCTCCGCGCCCACCGTGGGCGGCTCGTCGCTCAGGGCTCGGGTCGCCGGGAACCTGATGACGATCACCCTGCCGCCGGCGACCAGCCGGTTCTGCCGCCCCGCGTCGTCGGCGAGCATCGCCTCCCCGGCGTGGAACGCGCGGCCGTCGATCTCGGCGACGACGTACCTGCCGTCGGGCAGGCGCCAGACGAAGTCGACCCGCGCCAGGAACACGCCGTCCAGCGTGGACCTGACCTGCTGGCCGTCCGGGGGTACGCCGGAGTCGACGAAGGACAGGCGCGCGAACGACTCGGCGGCCGAACCGTCGAGCGCTCCGGCCAGGTCGAGCAGGCCGAGTGCTCGCGCGGCTCCCCTGCGGCCACGCAACATTCCGCGGACGTCGTCGAGGCCGCCCCGGTCGATGCGCTCCTCCCGCAGGGCGTCGCTGAGCACCGCCACGACCTCGCCGCGCGAAAGGTACGGGAGCGCCTGCGCCAACGCCGGGACGACCGACGCGATCCGCCGCCCCCGGTACTCCTCGTCGGGGAAGTCTCGGTACCGCCGCAGCGTCACGCCGTCGACCGCCGAGTGCATCCCGCCCGGTCGCGCGGCCTCGGGCAGCACCTGCTCGACGAGGCCGTCGACACCGAGCAGTGCGAGCGCGCAGGCTCCGGTCGCGATCCCGTTCCCCACGGCCAGCATCGCGGTCCACGCGGCACGACGCCGGAGGTGGTCGTGGCGGCCGTCCCGCCGGCGCTGTTCGGACGGCGTCGGGTGGGTGTCGTAGACGCAGCGCACGACCCGGCGCCAGCGGCCGTGCGCGACGAGCAGGGCAACGGCGTCCTTGTCGAGCCCCGCCGCGGAGCACTGCGCCTTGGTCACCAGTCCCTCCTGCGCGGCGGCGACCGACAGCAGCGGCTGCGGGAGGATCCTCCGAGGTCTCATGCCGTCGATCCCACCCCGTCGAGGCGGCGCGACGATGCCCCGGGCCGCACCGCTGTGGACGGACGGCCTGGGACGCCCCCTGTGGTCACGGTCGCCGCCAGCAACCGCCGTCCGCCGTGCCGGTCGCCCCTGCCGACAAATTTCCGCAACCCGCGCCCCGCGCACCCCGGCTCCGCAGCCGGCGCCCGGCAGTCGGCGCCCGGCAGTCGAACGTAGGTTCCGTCGGCTCGTAGGCGCCTGTGAGCCGACGAAACCTACGTTCACCGCCACCGGCGGCACAGCCTGTCGCCCCACGGAGGACATCCGCGCCACGCGCACCTCGCGCACCGCGCACCGCGCACCGGGCACCGCGCACCGCGCACCGCGCACCGGGCACCGTGCACCGTGCACCGTGCACCGTGCACCGTGCACCGTGCACCGGGTCGAACGTAGGTTTCGTCGGCGCCCGAGCGCCTATGAGCCGACGGAACCTACGTTCGCCACCGTCACCCGGCGTCTGAGCCCCCGGCAACGGAACCCCGGCAACAAAGGTGCCGGCGCCGCAGTTCGCAGCCCGTCGCCCGCCGCCAGCCGCCCGTCGCCCGTCGCCCGCCGCCCGTCGCCC
>NZ_KI911695.1:38198-42059 GCF_000515355.1 Promicromonospora kroppenstedtii DSM 19349
CCGACGGCGCTTCCGCCGCACCTTCCGGCGCCGGCTCCAGCACCGCGTCGGCCGCGGAGTCCCAGGCACGCGCCTCCGGCAGCTCGGCGACGACCCGTGCGGTGGCGACCTCGGTGACGTCGAACCCGCCCGCGGCCCTGGGCCGCACCTCCAGGCCGTCGGACACCGTCACCGGGAAGACCAGGCCCTCGCGGGTCAGCGCGTCGAGCTCGGGCACCGCGGCGAGCGCTGCAGCGGACTCCGCGCGGATGACCTCGGAGAACGAGGTTCCGTCGACGTTCGGGGTGACGACGACGTCCACTCCGTCCGCAAGCGGGTAGACGACCTGTCCCGTCGCGACGTCCACGTCGGGGGCCGGCAGGTCGAACGGCACGTCGACCGTGACCGTGTGGCCCTCTGCCGTCGTCAGCGACGCCAGCGGGCCGCCCGAGCCCGGGCCGGCGACGTCTCCGGCGGAGAAGGTCAGGTCGGTCGCCGGCGCGACCATCACGATGCGGTCGTCAACCACCTCGTCGAGCAGAGTGGCGTCCACCGGCTGCCACGGGGTTCCGTCGGCGTCCGCGTCGTCGGGGTCAGGAGCGCGGACGGCATCGATGCTCGCCGAGAGCTTGGTGTACCCGTCGGCGAGGATCGTCGTGGTCGACCAGGGATCGGTCTGCGACTCCACAGCCACCTCGGTGCCACAGGCCAGTGCCGTCTCGCGAGCCTCGGCCTCGGTCGGGGCCGAGGTCACCGAACAGTCGGGCACGTCGTCGGCCACGGCCGTGGGCTCCACGGCCGACGCCGCTCCGGGCCCCGCCATGGACGCGGTCAGCGCGACCGCGAGCACGCCGCTCGCCAGCCGTCGCGACCGTACGGTCCTGCCAGTCACGAGCAATGCGGCGCCTACCGCTCCGACACGTACGTTCACCACTGAGCCTCCGTGAGCAACACAGCACCTGACGACCCTGCCTGGGCACGGACAACACCGTTGTTAGGCACCCAAAGGGGACTAGTACGGCGTGAGCCTGATCCAAGGCAATGTCCAGGTCAACGTGGACAAACGTCCAGGTTGGGGAGATCGAACCGATGCATTGACGCGTAGACGCCTAGGCAGTTCTAGGGGTGCGTTATCTTGTGCCGGATGAATTGCCGGCGAGGGCGACTTCCTTCACCCCGGCAAGTATCGACGGAACCAATGTGAGCCAGATCACATATTTGGTTCGTCGACAGCAGGCCACGAACCCCTGTGCCGGACCCGGAGAAGAAAGGTCGGGCACCACCCGGACCCTCCCCCGTAGGCTCCGCACCATGGTCAGTCCTCCACGCAACCCCACCCCGATCGACGCCGTCGCCGACGCCTACGTCACCCGCCTCACCGAGCTCTCCCCGCTGTCCGCGACGGCCTGGGGCCTGCCCGGTCACGACCACGAGACCGACGACCTCTCCCCGGCCGGCCACGACGCCGTCGCCCAGGCCGGGCGCGAGGTGCTGGCGAAGCTCGACGGCCTGGAGCCCGCCGACGACGTCGACCGCGTCACGCTGTCCGCGATGCGCGAGCGGGTCGGGCTCGACCTGGAGCTGCACGACGCCGGCGAGAACCTGCGTAACCTGAACAACATCGAGTCCCCGGTACAGGGCCTGCGCGACATCTTCGACATCATGGCGACCGACTCGGTGGAGGCCTGGGAGAACATCGCGTCCCGCCTCAACGGCCTGCCCGGCGCCGTCGACGGGTACATCGAGTCGTTGACGGCGGCGGCCGCCCAGGGGAACGTGGCGGCCATCCGCCAGGTGCGCGAGTGCGTGGACCAGGCCCGTGAGCTGGCCGGGGCGGACTCCTTCTTCACGTCGTTCACGCGCGGCGAGGCGGTCGACGCCGTGCTCGACGAGTCCGCGGCGTGCAGCCTGGTCCGCAAGGAGCTGGAGCACGGCGCCACGGCCGCCCGCGAGGCCTACGGGAAGCTCGCGGAGTTCCTGGAGCGCGACCTGGCGCCGCAGGCACCCGAGGCCGACGCCGTGGGCCGCGAGCGCTACACCCTGTTCTCCCGCTACTTCCTGGGCGCGAAGGTGGACCTCGACGAGACCTACGAGTGGGGCCTCGAGGAGCTCGCCTCGATCGTCGCCGAGCAGGAGCAGGTCGCCGCGCAGATCGCCGGCCCCGGCGCCACCGTGGAGCAGGCGGTGGCTGCGCTCGACGCCGACCCCGCGCGCAAGCTCGTCGGCACCGCCGCCCTCAAGTCGTGGATGCAGGAGACGTCGGACGCGGCGATCACCGCGCTGAACGGCACGCACTTCGACGTCCCCGAGCCCGTGCTCGACCTGGAGTGCATGATCGCGCCGACCCAGTCGGGCGGCATCTACTACACCCCGCCGAGCGACGACTGGTCGCGGCCCGGCCGCATGTGGTGGGCCGTGCCGGCCGGCGTCACGGAGTTCAACACCTGGCGTGAGAAGACGACCGTCTACCACGAGGGCGTCCCCGGCCACCACCTGCAGTGCGGCCAGGCGGTGTTCGCGCGCGACACGCTGAACAGCTGGCGCCGGCTGGCCTGCTGGGTCTCCGGCCACGGCGAGGGCTGGGCCCTCTACGCGGAGCGCCTCATGGCCGATCTCGGCTACATGGACGACCCGGGCGACCGCCTCGGGATGCTCGACGCGCAGCGCCTGCGCGCGGCCCGCGTGGTGTTCGACATCGGCGTGCACCTCGGCAAGCCCGCCCCCGAGCAGTGGGGCGGCGGCACCTGGACCGCCGAGAAGGGCTGGCCGTTCCTGCTGGCCAACGTGAACATGCCGGAGCAGTTCGTCCGCTTCGAGTTCAACCGGTACCTCGGCTGGCCGGGGCAGGCGCCGTCCTACAAGGTGGGGCAGCGGCTCTGGGAGCAGACGCGGGACGCCGCGAAGGCGGCCGTGCCGGCGGGCCAGGAGTTCGACGCCAAGGCCTTCCACGCCCGGGCGCTCAACCTAGGTTCGGTGGGCCTGGACACCCTGCGCGAGGCGCTGGCCTGAGCCTCGACACCGCCGACGTGTCGGACGTACCGGTCACTCGGGTGACCGGTACGTCTGACACGTGCGCCGCGCTCCGCGCGGAGTGACCGGGGTCACTCTCTGCAGATCGCAGAAATCCTGTTTGCTCCGGCCGCATTCTCGTTACTGTGTCGCGCGTGCCACGCCTGGTCCTCGCCTCCCAGTCTCCCGCCCGACTCGCGACGCTGAAGTCCGCCGGAGTCACCCCGGACGTCGTCGTCTCCGGGGTGGACGAGGACAAGGTCCTCGCCGACGCCGCCGACCGGTTCGGCGACCTCGATCCCGCCGACGCCGTGCTCGTCCTGGCCCAGGCCAAGGCCGAGGAGGTGGCGGCCCGCGTCGAGGCGTCCTGGGACGAGTCCGACGACGAGCCGCCGACCGACCTGATCGTCGTCGGCTGCGACTCCATGCTGGAGATCGACGGCACCGTCGTCGGCAAGCCGGCCGACGCCGCCACCGCCCGCGAACGCTGGCGCGCCATGCGCGGCGGCAAGGGCGTGCTGCACTCGGGCCACTGGGTGATCGACCTGCGCGACGACGCCGACGGCGGCACCGGCGGCACCCTCGGCTCGACCAGCTCCACCACGGTCTGGTTCGCGGACATCGACGACGACGAGATCGACGCCTACGTGGCGACCGACGAGCCGCTGCACGTGGCCGGCGCGTTCACGATCGACGGCCTCGGCGGCCCGTACGTCGAGCGTATCGAGGGCGACCACCACGGCGTGGTCGGCATCAGCCTGCCGTTGCTCCGCGAGCTCCTGGGCGAGCTGGACGTCCCGTGGCGGTCGCTGCGGGACGAGTAAGGCGCGGGGCAGGCGCGGGGCAGGCGGGCGGCCTGCGGGCGGGCGGCCG
>NZ_KI911695.1:42159-47125 GCF_000515355.1 Promicromonospora kroppenstedtii DSM 19349
GCACCGCCAACGCGGCGCGCCGCCCGGCCCGCCGCGCGGGTGGCGGCAAGACGTCGAGCGGCTCGACGGGCAACACGCTCGCCTCGCCCATGCAGGGCACGATCGTCAAGGTCGCGGTCGAGGACGGCGCGCAGGTCGCCGAGGGCGACCTCGTCGTCGTGCTGGAGGCCATGAAGATGGAGCAGCCGATCCTGGCCCACCGCTCGGGCACCGTGCGCTCGCTGACGGCGGCGCCGGGTGCGGGCGTCTCGGCCGGCGCCGTGCTGTGCGAGATCGTCGACTGAGTCAAACTATCGGGTGATTTCCGACATCAACAAGGGTGAAAAGGGCCCGATCACACCTGATAGGAACCAGGTGCGCTCATCGGGCATCTTCTGATCCGCTAGGTTCTGCGACGTGACCAGCGTCGTAGTACTCAGCCCCGAAGAGGCCATCGCCCTCGTTCGCCCCCGCAAGACCCTTCCGTCGTTCGTCAGCGAGCTGACCTGCGACGACGGCGTGATCGCCGTGACCGCGGACCTGCGCCGCCTCACCTACGCCCCGCTCCCCGTCAAGATCGCGGCCAAGGCCGTCCCGGTCATGCACGCGTCGGCGCGGATCACGTCGGTGTGGCAGAACATCGCGGTGCTCCAGGTCGAGGCCGATGCGGCCGGCCTGCCCGCCACCAAGCTGCTCCCGCTCGCTGCGGGCACCATCGCCAAGATGGCGCGCAAGAGCGGCCTGCCCGAGAACGCCGTGCAGCTCCGCAAGGACGGCACCGTCTCCCTCGACCTCCGCGCGCTGATGCGCGGGGAGTTCACCGAGGTGACGGGCTTCCGCTTCGAGGGCGACAAGGTCGTCGTCGAGGGCGTCCCCGCGCAGGGCTGAGCTGGACCGAGCAGGAACCACGTCCCGCCGCCCGCCAGGGTGGCGGGACGTCCGTCCCTGGCGGGCAGGACCTGCGCGCCGGCCGCTGACAGCCCGCGTCCGACCTGAGAGACTGACGCCGTGCCGAACCCGACAGCGCCCCCGACCGACCTCCACCGGCACGACGGCGACGGCTGGGTGACCTGCGGGGACCACCGGCACTGGGGCCTGTTCGGCGCCGCGGGGCTGCTCCTCGTGCGGCGGGACGACGCCGGGGCGCCGGCGGCGATGGTGCTCCAGCACCGGGCGCTCTGGTCGCACATGGGCGGCACCTGGGGCATCCCCGGCGGGGCGCTGGCCCCGAACGAGAAGCCGGAGGACGGCGCCCTGCGCGAGGCCACGGAGGAGGCGGCGATCGACCCGGCCGCGGTGCACGTGGTGGGCACGCACGTCCTGGAGCACCCGGCCTGGACCTACACGACGGTCGTGGCCGACGTCGCTGCCGGGCACCGGGTCGAGCCGCGCGCGGCCGACCCCGAGAGCCTCGAGGTGCGCTGGGTGGGCCTCGACGAGATCGGCACCCTGACCCTGCTACCAGCGTTCGGCCATGCGCTGCCTCGCCTGCTCAGCTTGCTGGGTTAGGGTCGAATCGTGCATATCCGGATCGCTCCCGAAGAGGTGCTCAGCCTGGCGCGGATCGCCAAGCAGGCGCCGCCAGTCATCAGCTCCGTCGTCGGCGACGGGGACGTGATCCGTGTGGTCGCGGACCTGCGCCGGGTCGAGACCCTGCCCGGACCGCTCAAGCTGGCCGTGAAGATCGCCCCGATCGTGCGGGCCGACGTGAAGCTGGCCTCGTTCGAGCGCGGCGTCGCGACCCTCGCCGTCGAGGTGAACGCCGCCGGCCTGCCGGCGCACCGGCTGCTGAGCCTGGCCGCCGCGCCCATCGAGCACGAGGTCGCCAAGCAGGGCCTGCCACCGGGCGTCGTCGACGTGCAGCCCGACGCGCGGATCGCCGTCGACGTCGAGCGCCTCCTCGAGACCAAGTTCCCGGGCGTCACCGTTACGGGCGCCAAGGTCGAGGGCAGCCAGATCGTCCTTGACGCCTCCGTCGCCTGAGCCGGAGGCGTAGCGGAGGGTAGGGGCCGAGGTACGAGGCATCCTGCCCGCAGCGGAGCCGCAGGCTCAGGCGACCGACGAGCAGAGCCTGAGCCCCACCCGGCTCCCAGGTAGACACCACAAATTGGGGGTGGGTTGCCCTGCGTAGACATTGTCTACAAGGAGCAACCCACCCCGAGTTCGTACGTTCACCCCGGGACCCTCAGCGGCCGATGTACGGCCCGCGCCCCGGCCCTACTTGCCGACGCGGGCGTCCAGCACCCGCGCGCCCTCAGCGATCGAGCCCGAGAGCGACGGGTAGATCGTGAACGCCGAGGCCACGTTGTCCACCGTGAGGCGGTGCTGCACGGCCAGCGTGATCGGGAAGATCAGCTCGGACGCCCGCGGCGCCACCACGACGCCGCCGAGCACCACACCGGCCTCGGGGTGCGCGAAGAGCTTCACGAACCCGTCCTTGACACCGAGCATCTTGGCGCGCGGGTTGCGCGCCAGCGGCAGCGTGGTCGTGATGTAGCGGGAGTTCTGCGCGCGCAGCTTCTCCTCGCTGTAACCGACGGTCGCGATCTCGGGCGCCGTGAAGATGTTGGACGCCACGGTGCGCAGCGCGAGCGGCTGAACGGCGTCGCCCAGGGCGTGCGCCATCGCGATGCGGCCCTGCATGGCGGCCACCGAGGCGAGCGGCAGCACGCCGGTGCAGTCACCGGAGGCGTAGACGCCGCGCACCGAGGTGCGCGAGACGCGGTCGACCACCACGTGCCCGCCGTCGGAGAGCCGCACGCCCGCCTCCTCGAGCCCGATGCCCGACGTCGCCGGCACACCGCCGACCGCCACGAGCACGTGCGAGCCGTGCACCACGCGCCCGTCGGCCAGGGTGACCTCGACGCCGTCGTCCGTTCGCACGGCACCCGCCGCGCGCGAGCGGGACAGCACCGTCATGCCGCGGGAGCGGAACACGCCCTCCAGCAGCTCGGCGGCGTCCTCGTCCTCGCCGGGCAGCACCCGGTCGCGGCTGGAGACCAGCACCACGTCGGAGCCCAACGCGTTGTACGCACCGGCGAACTCGGCGCCCGTCACGCCCGAGCCGACCACGATCAGGCGCTCCGGCAGCTCACGCAGGTTGTACATCTGCGTCCACGTGAGGATGCGCTCGCCGTCGGGCACCGCGGTGGGCAGGGTGCGCGGGGTGGCGCCGAGCGCGAGGAGCACGGAGTCGGCCTCGAGCACCTCGGTCGAGCCGTCCGCGAGCTCCGCGACCACGCGCGCGGGGCCGTCCAGGCGGCCCTTGCCGGCGACGATCCGGATGCCCTCACGCTCCAGGCGACCGCGGATGTCGGAGCTCTGCGCCCGGGCCAGCGCGAGCACGCGTTTGTTCACGGCCTGGAGGTCCACGAAGTGCTTGCGCTTCTCCACGGTCCCGGCCGCGGACGCCGCCGCCTGCACACCCGCGCCGGACAGCCCCGGGGCGGCGTAGGCGGAGACCACGGGGATACCGCCGGTCGCCAGCGAGACGTCGACGTCGGACAGCGGGTCAACGACGTCGTCGGGCATGCGGATGCCGAGCTCGGGGGCCCGGTCGGCGATGGTCATCCACTCGGCGGTGGCGATGAGCGTCTTCGAGGGGACGACGTCGGTCAGCACGGCTGCGCCGCCCAGACCCTGCTGCTCCACGACGGTGACCTGTGCGCCCAGGCTGCGCGCCACGAGCGCCGCCTCGTAACCGCCGGGGCCACCTCCCACGACGACGACACGGTGCGGGACAGCTGCGGGATCGAGGGGGGTCACGGGGTCCATTCTCGCATCGCCCGGGAGCGCCGGGGATCCGTCGCACCCGTGGGCGCGTGCCCGGGGGAAAGTGGCGATAACCTCGGACCATGAGTACGGAGCCAGATCTGGACGACCCGACGACCGACCCGTTCGACGTCGCTGCCGCCGCCGCGGAGTACATCGCGGCCAAGACCGGAGTGCCGGGCCACGACATCGCCCTCGTGCTCGGGTCCGGGTGGGGTGGCGCGGCCGAGCTGATCGGCGACGTCGTCGCGGAGATCCCCACCGCCGAGATCCCCGGCTTCGTGTCGCCCGCGGTCCAGGGGCACCGGTCCACCACGCGCTCGATCCGCGTCGAGCGGCCCGACGGCGCCGTCCGGCACGCGCTGGTCCTCGGCTCGCGCACCCACCTCTACGAGGGTCTCGGACCGCGTCGTGTGGTGCACGGCGTCCGCACCGCCGCGGCCGCCGGCTGCGAGACCGTGATCCTCACGAACGGCTGCGGCAGCGTGCACATCGGCTGGCGTCCCGGTCAGCCGGTCCTGATCAAGGACCACCTGAACCTCACGGGGCATACCCCGCTGGAGGGTGCCAAGTTCGCCGACATGACGGACGTCTACACCCCGCGGCTGCGGGACATCGCCCGGACCGTCGACCCGGACCTGCCCGAGGGCGTGTACGCGCAGTTCCACGGCCCGCAGTACGAGACGCCGGCGGAGGTGAAGATGGCCTCGCTGATGGGTGCCGACCTGGTCGGCATGTCGACGGCGCTCGAGGCCATCGCCGCGCGGCACTGCCGCATGGACGTGCTCGGCATCTCCCTGGCCACCAACCTGGCCGCCGGGATCAGCCCCCACCCGCTCTCCCACGAGGAGGTGCTGGCGGCCGGCCAGGAAGCCGGGCCGCGGATCAGCGACCTGCTCGCGCGAGTGATCAAGCAGATCTGACGCCCGTGTCCACCGACCTGCCGACCGCTACCGGGGTGCCTTCGGCGCCCGATCTCGTCGCGCGCGCGGAAGCCTGGATGGCTGCCGACGTCGACGACTACGACATCGCGGACCTCCGCGACCTCGTGGGCCGCACCGGTGACGAGCACATGGGCCACCTGGCCGTCGCCGAGCTCGCCGACCGGTTCGCCGGCATGCTCCAGTTCGGCACCGCGGGCCTGCGCGGCGCGATGGCGGCCGGGCCCAACCGGATGAACCGCGCCGTGGTGATCGCGGCCGCGGCCGGGCTGGGC
>NZ_KI911696.1:0-1230 GCF_000515355.1 Promicromonospora kroppenstedtii DSM 19349
GGCGCCTCCGCCGGGGCGGGTGCCTCCGCGACCGGCTCGGGCTCGGGCTCCGGCTCGACGACGGCCTCCTCGACGACCGGCTCCTCGACCGCGGGCTCCTCGACGGGCTCCGGCGCGACGACTGCGGCCGGCTCCTCGACGGGGGCCTCGAAGGCTTCGGTGACCTCGTCGCCCTCGGGCGACTCGGCCGCGCGGGCCTGGGCCTTGGCCTCCGACTTGGTCATCCGGCCGGCGTTGATCTCCGTAGCGCGCTTGCGCTGCTCGACCTTGGCGTCAGCCTTCTTCTTGACCGGCCCGAGGACCATGGTCATGTTGCGGCCGTCCTGCTTGGGCATGGACTCGACGAAACCGAGATCGGCCACGTCCTCCGCCAGGCGCTCCAGCAGGCGACGACCCATCTCCGGGCGCGACTGCTCGCGACCGCGGAACATGATCATGACCTTGACCTTGTCGCCGGCCGAGAGGAACCGCTCGACGTGGCCCTTCTTGGTGCCGTAGTCGTGCGGGTCGATCTTGAGGCGGAACCGGATCTCCTTGAGGACCGTGTTCGCCTGGTTGCGCCGGGCTTCCCGCGCCTTCATGTCGGACTCGTACTTGAACTTGCCGAAGTCCATGAGCTTGGCGACGGGCGGGCGGGCGTCCGGCGCGACCTCGACGAGGTCGAGGTCAGCGTCCTGGGCGAGCTTCAGGGCGACCGCCGTGGCAACCACGCCGACCTGCTCCCCGCCAGGACCGATGAGACGGACCTCGGGGACACGGATCCGGTCGTTGATGCGAGGCTCGGTGATGGTGATGCTCCTTGGAAGTCGTTGATCGACCACCAGGAACGGGAAATGGCCCCCGCCCTGAACACAGGTGGAGGCCATCACGAGGAAAGGACACGCTGGCCCGGCAACAGCACCGCCGGACCTTCGTACCCGACCAAGGACCCGGACTCTGTCGGCATCTTGCGATGCGCTGTCGTGACTCGGGTGGGATGGAATCCACTTTGCGCACCCGGCTCACACCGGGTCGGTCGTGCCTACACGGTACCAGGCTGGTACCAGACTGACGAGTCCACCCGCCCGGGGGCCGGTGTGAGGTGGGTCGCCCTCGCTGCCATCGGGCGAAACCCGTTGCCCCGCTCAACTGGAATGATTCCAGTTTAGGGCCTAGGCTCGGGTGCATGACGTCGACCGCCCCAGCCGCCGCGACGCCCGAGGACCTGCTCCGCGGCGCCGGCCTGCGCGT
>NZ_KI911696.1:1330-2860 GCF_000515355.1 Promicromonospora kroppenstedtii DSM 19349
CGCAGCGCGCGGCGGCGCTCGTCCGGGGTGCCGGGCGCGTCCGCGAGCGCCTGCGCCATCCGCGCCAGGCCGGCGTCGTTGATGTAGCCCTCCAGGCTCCACGACACCGACTCCTCGACGTCGCGCGGCACCCAGCCGTTGGTCAGCGCGAACTCCTGGCCCTTGCGGCCGACGCCGGAGCGGGTGGGCAGCGCCGTCGCGTTGCGCAGCCCGGCGTCGTAGGTGCCGAGCGGGTCGGGCAGGTCGACGCCGCGCAGGTACAGGTCGGCGAAGGCGACGTCGGACGACGTGCCGGTCATCAGGTCGGCGTAGCCCGGCGACGACCAGCGGGCCACCCAGCCGCCCTCGCGGTACTGCTGCACGAACCCGTCGGCGAGCCGGGCCGCGATCTCGGGGTAGAGCAGCGCGTAGGCGGGCCAGCAGGTGCGGTACGTGTCCCAGAACCCGTGGTTGACGAACATCTCGCCGGGCACGGCGGGGGCGCCGTCGAGCACGGGCGAGGCGTGCACGGGCGCGCCGTCCGCCCCGACCTCCGTGTAGGAGGACGGATACAGGTTCAGCCGGTACAGGTTCGAGTAGAGCGTGACCTGCTGCTCCTCGGACGCGCCGTCGACGTCGAGCACGCCGAGCCGGTCCTCCCACTGCGTGCGGGCGGCGTCGGCGACCTCCTCGAGGGTGCCGGACACCTCGCGCTCCAGCGCGAGCCGGGCCAGGTCCTCGCTGATGTACGACGTCGCTACGCGCACCTCGACCGTGCGCTCCGCGTCGCCGTCGCCACCGGCCGTCGGGTCCAGAGCCACGGTCGCGTACGTCGCGTGGTCCCGCCCGCGGGCGGGGCCCGAGCGCAGCACCGGCGCGGAGATGCGGCCCACCACGTACATGCGGCTGCGGCCCACGGACAGGGGGCTGCCGTGGTCGCTCCAACCGGTGAGCGTGCCGTCGTCGTGCACGGTGATCGACACGGGTGCGCCGTCCGCGCCGGAGTCGCCCACGGCGTCGAACAGGAGGTGGCCCGTGCTCGCGCCGGGCGGGAAGGTGAAGCGCAGGACGCCACCGTGGTCGGACGCCGCGACGGCCACGCGGGAGCCGCCGTCCAGGGCGACCTCGTAGCGGTGCGGGCGGGCGGTCTCGTCGTCGTGCGAGAAGCCGATCGAGCGGGCGGCCAGCCCTGCGTCGGGAACCTCGTCGCCATCGGGCCGGGCGGGCACGAGGTGGAACGCGAGCTGGTCGCGGTCCCCCATCCAGGGGCTGGGCTCGTGGGAGATGCCGATGCCCTGCAGGCGCGGCCGGTTGTCCGGCCCGTTGTGCGCGGCCCAGGAGTACAGCCAGCGCTCGGAGGCGCCGTCGGTCAGGGGCACCCACATCGTGAAGCCGTTGGGGACGGCGGCGGCGGGCACGTTGTTGCCGCGCGAGTACTCGCCCGAGGAGTGCGTGCCCCGGCGCGTGTCCACGAGGTCGGTGCGGCCGGTCACCACCCGCTCGGCGCGCGGCCCCACCGAGACCGTGTCGAGCCAGACCTCGCTCACGCCG
>NZ_KI911696.1:2960-4290 GCF_000515355.1 Promicromonospora kroppenstedtii DSM 19349
GACCTGGGGCGCGACGGTGTCGGCCCGCCGGGCGGTCACGCCGTAACGGGCGGCCACCTGGGCGCGTGCCGCCGCGAGCCGGCCGGCCTGCTCGGGTGACATCGAGTCGTGCGCCTCGTCGCGCTCTGACTCGGGCGTGTGGTGGTGCGTGGGTTCGGGCTGGTGGGCCCGGGGTGCTCGGGTGATCCGGGCCGGCACGCGGGCCGGCGGTACGGGAGCGGTCTCGGTCGGGGTGGTGACCAGAAAGGCGTCGATGGCTGTCATGAGTGCTCCGTGGGGTGGACGGAAGGCCAGACACTCATGTCAGGGGCCCTTCGTCAATGCCCCAGTTCGGCGTCTCACATGCCGGTCACTCGCCGAATGCCGCTGTCCCGCCTGCACACAGGGCCACGGGCGCAACCTGCCCACTATGTGGACTTTTTGTCAGATCAACCGACTCATCGGATTTTTTCCCGTCCAGCGGTATCCCGGGCACGGACGACCGTGGCTCCCCCGGCGCGGTCGTACGGCGTGCGCCCCGCGCCCGCGAACAGGGTGACGACCCAGGCGACCGGCAGCACGTAGGCCGCCGCAGTGAGGACGATCAGCCCCGGCCCGACCGTCGTCGACCCGACGAGACCGATCGCCGCGGCGTGCCCGATGGTCCAGGGCACCGCGACCTTGAGCGCGTTCCGGAGCAGCGCCCGGGCGAACGTGAGCCGACCGCCGTCGCGGGCGCCCACCACCTGGAGTCCCAGCACGCGCTTGCCGATCGTCGCCTGCCGCAGGCCCGACTCGAGGACAGCGAGGAAGATCGTCAGCGGCACCGCCGTCAGCAGCGCGGAGACCACGTTGGTGGTCGCCGCGGACCACCCCGCCGTCACACCGGCGAGGTACAGCGGGATACCGATCGCGGCGAGCACCAGGAGCCACGCCAGGAAGCAGAGCCAGTCGACGAGCCACGCCGCGATGCGCCGCCAGGCTTCGGAGTTCACGGCGCCGACGCTACCGCGCCCCACGTGCCGGACCTACAGGACATCCGGACGACCTGTAGGTCCGACACGCGCGGTGAGCAGCACGGGGCGCGGCTTCCCCGCGGCTAGGTCGTCAGGAGCTCGATCTGGGAGAGGGCTCCGGCCCCGGCCAGTTCCAGGCGGACCGACGTGAGCGGCACCGGCTCGTCGAGCACGAACGGGCGCAGCTGGCCCGGCCAGGGCCACTGCTCGCCGGAGCGCTCGTCGAGCACCCGGCCGTCGGCCGCGACAAGGCGCCATGCCGACGGCGGGGCCGCGCCATCCGTGCCCGAGGTCAGCGTGTAGGCGCGCAGCAGCACACCCTCCGCGACGTCGGC
>NZ_KI911696.1:4390-9202 GCF_000515355.1 Promicromonospora kroppenstedtii DSM 19349
GGCCTCCGGGGCGGACGCCGGGGCCACGCCCAGCGCGGGCACCCCCGCCTGCGCGAACACTGCCGGGTTGGCCCGCAGCGGCACGTCGCCCTCGCCGACCAGCGCCCGCAGGGAGCGGTCGATGATGGCCTGCACGCTCTCGGTGATCGCCGCGTGCTGGGCGACGGCCTCGCGGTGCACCCAGGCGATCGACGTGCCGGGCAGGATGTCGTGGAACTGCAGCAGCAGCACCTGCTGCCACAGGGCGTCCAGCTCCTCGTAGGGGTAGTCCGCCCCGGTCCGGGCGGACGCCGTGGCCGCCCAGGCCTCTGCCTCGACCAGGAGCTGCTCGTTGCGACGGTTGCCCTGCTTGGTCTTGTGCTGCGACGTCAGCGTGGCCCGGTGCAGCTCCAGGTAGAGCTCGCCCACCCAGACAGCGCTGTCATCCGTGCCGGACGCGAGCAGCTCCCCGCGAGCGCGCTCGAAGAACGCGTCCGGGTGCTCCCAGCGCACCTTGGCGCTGCCCTCGAGGTTCGCGAGCCGCTTGGCGCGGCCGGTCATCTCGCGGGTGGTGCCGCCACCGCCGTCGCCGTAGCCGACGGGTGCGATCGAGCCCGTGGCGCGCCGCGACTCGCGGAACTGGCGGGTCGCCTTGCCGAGCTCCTCGCCCGAGAGCTGCGAGTTGTAGGTGTCCATCGGCGGGAAGTGCGTCAGCACGCGCGACCCGTCGATGCCCTCCCACCAGAACGTGTGGTGCGGGAAGACGTTGACCTGGTTCCAGGAGATCTTCTGCGTGAAGAACCAGTCGAACCCCGCGCGGCGGACGAGCTGCGGCAGGGCCGGCGAGTAGCCGAACGAGTCGGGCAGCCACACCCCGTGCGAACGCAGGCCGAACTCCCGCTCGAAGAACCGCTGCGCCTGCGAGAACTGGCGCGTCAGCGCCTCACCCGACGGCATCACCGTGTCGGACTCGACCCACATGCCGCCCAGCGGCAGGAACCGGCCCTTGGCCACGGCCTCCTTGATCCGCTCCCACACCTCGGGACGGTGCTCCTTGACCCAGGCGTACTGCTGCGCGGACGACATGCCGTAGACGAAGTCGTCGGTGCGCTCGATCAGGTCGGTCATGGACGACGTCGTGCGCGCCACCTTGCGGATCGTCTCGCGTACGGGCCACAGCCAGGCGGAGTCGATGTGCGCGTGCCCGACGGCGGAGATCTCGTGGGCGCTGTGCTCGGCCGGGCTGGCCAGCACGTCCGCGAGCGCCGCCCGGGCCCCCGCCGCGGTCTCGGGGATGCGCTGCAGGTCGAGCACGTCGAGGGCGTCGTCGAGCGCCTGCAGCACGCGCATACGGCGCGGGCCTGTGGGCAGCTCGGCCTGAAGCTCCAGCAGCACCTCGACGTCGAGCGCGAGGTCGTACACCTCGGACTCGAAGACCGCGAGGTCGATGCGCCGGGTCGTGTACAGCGGGTCCGGGGACGACGTCGTGGTGTCACCCTCGGTGGTGCGCTCGAACACGTTGTGCCCCAGGAGCACCGGGTTGGACGCCGCCTCCAGGAACAGCTCGACGCGCTCGCCGCCGGCCGCGGCGTCGGCCACGACGACGTGCTGGTTGCGGGGGTTGATGGACTTCACCGGGCTGCCGTCCGGCCGGTAGACCAGGGCCTCGGCCTGGAAGCCGGTACGGTCCACGTCGAAGCCGAGGTCGACCACGGCCTCGACGGTGCGTCCGGCCCACTCGGCGGGCACGGTGCCCGTCAGCCGGAACCAGGTGGTACCCCAGGCCGGGCCCCACGGCGTGCCCACCTCGTACGGCTCCATCGCGAGGGCGAGCCCCTCGGCCGGCGGGATCGGCTCCCCCGGCAGGGCGTGCCACTCGACGTCGAGCGGGACCGACGTCTCGTGCACCGCCGGCCAGATCCTTTCGGTCAGGACCCGGTGCGCGCGCCCGGTGGTCAGTGTGATGTCGTCGTGCATCGAAAGGGCCTCCCCTGTTTCACCGTTGAACGCACGCAGGCTAACCCAGACTCCTGCCGCCGTCCGGAGGGTGTTCGGTGGGCGTCCGCACCCCCGGGGGGATGAAAGGATGGTGCCCATGAGCACGAGCGACGAGACGACCACCGGATACGACGCCCCGGTGGGCTCCGACCAGGCCACGCGGGACATCGCGGAAGTCGCCGCGGTCGAGGTCATCACGACCGCCGCCGTCCACCTGATGAGCGCCGCGGCGGTCAAGTGCGGACTGGCCGAGGGCGAGGACGCCGAGGAGCTCAAGGACCTCGACGAGGCGCGCAAGCTGATCACGGCGCTGGCCGCGCTAGTCGTCGCGAGCGCCCCCGACATCGGCAACCAGCACGCCCGCTCGCTGCGCGACGGCCTGCGCAGCCTGCAGCTCGCGTTCCGCGAGGCGTCGGTGATCCCCGACGCCCCGGGCGAGGGCCCCGGCGAGAAGTACACGGGCTCCGTCGTCTGATGACCGAGGCTCCCGTCGTGGTGGCGCCCGGTCCGGACCGGGCGCCGAGGCCCCGCCGGGCCTCGCGCGTCCTCGCGCTCGTGCTGGTGGCGACGATCGCCGTCGGCGCGTACCTGTGGCTGACCACCGTCCGCTGGCAGCGCACCGCCACGGAGTGGGAGGCGAAGGCGCAGGAGTACGCCGACGAGGTCGGCTCGCTGCGGATGCAGCTCGACGGCGCGAACTCGGAGCTGCAGGCCGCCCGTGACCAGCTCTCCACGGCGACGTCGCGCATCACGGACCTCGCGAACGAGAAGGCGCAGCTGGGCGACGAGAACGTCGCCTCGCAGCAGTACCTCGACTACCAGACGCAGGTCAGCGGCGCCGCGGCCACGGTGGCCTCGGCGCTGGGGCAGTGCGTGTCGGGCCAGGAGCAGCTGGTCGGCTACCTCAAGGAGGCCGACCAGTACGAGCCCGCGGACCTGATCCGGTACGAGAGGGAGGTCAACGCGCTGTGCGCCGACGCCGAGGACGCCAACCAGGCCCTGCAGCAGGAGCTGCGCCGGTGAGGCAGACGGCTCGTCGGCGTGCCGGCGGTGTCGCGCTGACGCTCGCCCTGACGGGCGCGCTGGGCGGCTGCGGCGTGCTGCCGCCGCTGCCGGACCCGGTGCCGAGCGACATCGTGCCGACCTCTCCGGCGGACCTGTCCCCCGCCGCGGGCGGCGACGCCCTGAGCCCCGACGGGTTCGACGCCGTGGAGCGCATGGCGGTCCGTATCCGCAACGTGGGCTGCGAGGAGCTGTCGACGGGTTCGGGCTTCGCGATCGACGAGCACACGCTGATCACCAACAAGCACGTGGTCGCGGACTCGAAGGACCTCGAGGTCAGCACCTACGACGGGCACGACATCACCGTGGGCGCCACCTCGACTGCCGGCCTCGCGGACCTCGCCGTGGTCCGCACGACCGACCCGCTGCCGTCGCACCCGGAGCTGGCTAAGGCCGACCCCGAGCCGGGCGACCACGTGACCGTCGTGGGCTACCCCGCCGGCGGCGAGCTCACCGTCACGGAGGGCGAGGTGAAGGGCTCGACGCGAGACCCGCTGAACGCCAACCTCGGCGAGGTGCTGCTCACGGACGCCCCCGTCGAGCCCGGGTCGTCCGGGTCGGCGGCGCTGGACGACAAGGGCCGCGTGATCGGCGTGGTCTACGCCAAGACCGGGGACGACAACAGCCTGCTCGTGCCGCTCTCCACGCTCCAGGAGATGCTGGGCGACGACACGGCGTTCACCCCGGCGTCGGGGTGCTGAGCGGGAGCCGATACCTGGAGCCATGGACCCTCCGGCGGGCACGATGTAACCTTGACAATGCGACGGGCAGTAGCCCGGAGAAGTGAACCCGAGACCCATCCGGACGGTTGTGGCGCTCGGGTTTCGCGCTGTCCAGGGACAAACGACGGTTCCTAGACGTCGATGACGGACTCGACCAGCGGCAACGCCCGTCGGCGCCAGTCGCCGCTACGTGCCCACGCCCAGCCGATCACGTCCGGGATCGCCAGCAGCGGCTCCTGGGCGGCGCGCTCGTGCAGGTAGACCAGGTCTGGACAGGCATGTTCCTTGATCAGCCGGGCCAGGTCCCGCCGGTCGCGCTCATCCATCGTCTCGTCGGACTCCAGGCAGAGCTTGGCGTGCCCGGACGCGGCGATGTCGGCGACCATCGAGTCCAGGCACGCGCGGCGGCGGTCGATGTCGCTCTTGTAGCCGGCCCCGGCCCGATAGATGGTCGCCGACTCACCCTCGGCGCACAGCACCGAGAGGATCTGTCGCCGCCGGGAGCTGCTCTCGGACTTCATGTGCAGACGGCGCTGGCCTGGCAGGACGAGCGAACGGATCGCCTTCCGGACGGTCGCGAGCCGCGCGGGCTCGATCGCGGCGGCGATCAGCAGGTAGTCCCCGCTCTTGGACTCGTCGACGAACACGTGGGCAGGCAGGGCTCTCTCACTCTCGCGTCAGCATGCGGCAGAAGAGCAATGATTTCACTGTTCGTCCGCGGTAGCGCGGGATGATGAGAGAAGTTGCTTATACGCAAGAGGAGCGCCTCATGGGCCCAGTTGCCGGCTTCAGCGCGCCGCGCCGATCCGGAGCTCCAGCGAGTCCACCCGCGACGAGATGACCTCGGACGCCGCGAGGCGCGCGTTGACCTGACCCAGCACCGTGTCGAGCCCGGCGCGGTCCAGACCCGGGTCCAGGGCGAGCACGACCGCCACCTCGGCCTTGCGGCCGGGCTCGGCGTGCGCCCGCACCACGTGCTGCACCGGTGCCGCGGCGACCGCCACCTCGGAGGCGACCTCCGGGTCCACGGCCAGCCCGTCCTCGTGCGGCA
>NZ_KI911696.1:9302-10878 GCF_000515355.1 Promicromonospora kroppenstedtii DSM 19349
CGGGCGACGGCCCGGCCCGGCTCGGCCAGCTCGGCGGGCGGGATCTTGCCCTTGAGGTCCAGACCGATCGAGGCCAGTCCCGTGGGCCACATCTTGCGTGGCTCGACCTCCATGCCCGGGCGGTCCATCTCGGCACGGGCGGCGGCGACCGCCTCGGCGTCGGGCGCCTCGGGCAGGGCCATGTGACCGCACCGGTCGCAGCGGCCGCACTCCCAGCCCGGCGTCAGCTCCGGATCGTCGAGCTGGGCGCGCAGGTACGCCATGCGGCAGCCCGGGGTGTTCACGTAGTCGACCATCGCCTGCTGCTCGGCGGCCCGGGTCGCGGCGACGCGGCCGTACCGCTCGGCGTCGTACGACCACGGCCGGCCGGTCGCCTCCCAGCCGCCCTTGACCCGCCGGACCGCTCCGTCGACGTCGAGCACCTTGAGCATGGTCTCCAGGCGGCTGCGACGCAGGTCGACCTGCGTCTCCAGCAAGGCCGTGGACATGGTGCCGCCGCCGCTCAGGGCGTCGAGCGTGGCCCGCACCTGCCCCTCGGCGGGGAACGCCTGCTCGCCGAACCAGTCCCAGATGGCCTTGTCCTCGGTGCCGGGCAGCAGCACCACCAGCGCCTGGTCCACGCCACGGCCGGCACGGCCGACCTGCTGGTAGTACGCGATGGGCGACGACGGCGCGCCCAGGTGCACCACGAACGCCAGGTCCGGCTTGTCGAAGCCCATGCCCAGCGCGGAGGTCGCGACCAGCGCCTTCACGTCGTCGTTCTTGAGGTCCGCCTCGAGCTGCTCGCGCTGCGCCGGCTCGGTGCGGCCCGTGTAGGCGGCCACCGCGAGGCCGTACCCGCGCAGCTGCTCGGCCACCTGCTCCGCCGCCGAGACGGTGAGGCAGTAGACGATGCCGGACCCCTCGATGTCCTGGAGCGCCTCGGCCAGCCACGCCACGCGGGTGGGCTGGTCGCCGAGCTCCAGGACCGCCAGGTGCA
Organism: Promicromonospora kroppenstedtii DSM 19349; assembly: GCF_000515355.1. Taxonomy (GTDB): domain Bacteria; phylum Actinomycetota; class Actinomycetes; order Actinomycetales; family Cellulomonadaceae; genus Promicromonospora; species Promicromonospora kroppenstedtii. The sequence goes on from NZ_KI911696.1 coordinate 10,282, forward strand.
GCGACTCGCGGTCGAGCCCGCCGCGCAGCACCAGCACGTCCTCCCCCGCCGCCTGGTCTCCGTGCACCGCGAGCTGCTCGGCCACGTCCTGCGTCACGCGCTCGTTGGCCGTCGCGGTCGTGGCCAGCACGGGGATGCCCGCCGGCAGGTCGGCCAGGAGCGTGCGGATGCGTCGGTAGTCGGGCCTGAAGTCGTGGCCCCAGTCCGAGATGCAGTGCGCCTCGTCGATGACCACGAGACCGGCGTCGGCCGCCAGGCGCGGCAGCACCTCGTCGCGGAAGCCCGGGTTGTTCAGGCGCTCCGGCGAGCACAGCAGCACGTCGACCTCGCCGCGCGCGATCGCCTCGTGCACCTCGTCCCACTCGGTCATGTTGGCCGAGTTGATGGTCACCGCCCGGATACCCGCGCGCGAGGCCGCCGCGATCTGGTCGCGCATGAGCGCCAGCAGCGGCGAGACGATCACCGTGGGACCCGCGCCGCGGGCCCGCAGCAGCCTGGTGGCCACGAAGTACACGGCCGACTTGCCCCAGCCGGTGCGCTGCACCACGAGCGCCCGCCGGTGGAACGCCGCGAGCGCCTCGATCGCCGTCCACTGGT
>NZ_KI911697.1:0-1795 GCF_000515355.1 Promicromonospora kroppenstedtii DSM 19349
GCCTCGGCGCCCTGGTGGCGCGGAGCGGCCCGGCGGCCCGCCTCGCGGTCGCCAACACGCTGCGCAACCCGCGGCGGACGGCGGCGACCTCCACGGCGCTGCTGATCGGCGTCACGCTGGTCACCATGATGTCCACGGGGGCCGCGAGCGCCCGGATGTCCGCGGACAGCCTGCTGGACGAGACGTTCCCGTACGACGTGAGCGCGTCGCCGTCCGACGAGAGGTACGTCGACGACGTGCGGGAGGCCGTGGCCGGCACCGACGGAGTCTCCGACACCGTGCTGGTGACCAACGCGACCGTCACGCTCGCCGGGGTGGAGAACATGTCGGTTGCGGCCGCCGACCCGCACGACCTCGCGGCCGTGGTGAACGTCGCCGAGGAGGCGGAGCGTCTGACGGACGGCTCCATCCTGCTGACGCAGGACGCGGCGGACTCGCTGGACCTCGGCGACGGCGACACCGCCACGGTCGAGGGCACCGAGGGCGCGGTCGACCTGACGGTCGTGATCACCACGGCCGACCCGCTCAGCAGCATGATCACGGCCGCCGACCTGGACCGGATCACCACAGAGGACCAGTGGAGCGACGTCTGGGCGCACATCGACGGCTCGGACCCGGCGGCCGCGCTCACGGACGTGCAGAACGCCGTGGCGGAGGTCGACGGCGGGGCGTTCGTGATGGGCCCCGCGGCGCAGGCCGCGCAGTTCCGGCAGGTCGTGGACGTGATCCTCGGCATCGTGGTGGGCCTGCTCGCCGTGGCCGTCGTGATCGCGCTGATCGGCGTCACGAACACCCTGTCCCTCTCGGTCATCGAGCGGACCCGCGAGTCCGCGACCCTGCGGGCGATCGGGCTGGGCAAGGACCAGCTGCGCGGCATGCTGGCGGTCGAGGGCATGCTGATCGCCGGGGTCGGCGCGGTCCTCGGCATCGTGCTGGGGCTCGTGTTCGGCTGGGCCGGTGCGGCCACCGCCCTGTCGCTGATGGGCGACGTGCGGTACGCCGTGCCGTGGCTCGACATCACGCTGGTCCTGGTGATCGCCCTCGTCGCGGGCCTCCTGGCCTCCGTGATCCCCGCGCGGGCCGCGGCCCGGACGTCGCCGGTGGCGGCGCTCGGCGTGGAGTGACGGAAAGTGCTGGTCGAGCTTGTCGAGGGGTCTCGGCGAGCTCGACCAGCGGTGTGCACTCAGTCCCCCGACATGGTGCGCCGGTCCCCCACCGGCCCGTCGGCATGCGGGAACGCGAGCGAGCCCGCGCCGACCCACCACTCCATCACGTCGTAGGCGAGCCGCCCCGCGACGACGGACGGGTCGGCGTCGGACAGCCGCGCGGCCTCGGCCGGGTCGCACGCGAAGATCGACATGCCGCGGTAGGACGGGTCGCTGCGCAGGTCGAAGGGGCCGTTCACGACGAGCACCCCGCGCCGCCGCAGCTCGGCGCGGTACGCGAGATGGCGTGCCTGGAGCGCGGTGAGGTCGTCGTCGCTGATGGCGGGCGCGCCGGGCGGGCGCCGCAGGACCACGACCGTGTACACGTCGAAGGCGTCGGGGACGTCGGGGTCGCTCGCCATGTCCTCAGGCTACTGAGGCCCAGCGTTCCCGGCCTCCGGCGGAGCCCAGTCCCCACCGCACGCCCCGCACTGCCAGAGAGCCGGCGGGTCCGCCCAGGGCGCGGCTGAACCAGGTCTCGACGCCGAGCTCCGTGCGCGCCCAGACGGGCAGCAGCGCCACGGACCCGGCGGCGAGCAGGCGGTAGGGGCCGCGGGCGACCCGGGGCAGCGGTGGCTCGCGCAGCAGGA
>NZ_KI911697.1:1895-4254 GCF_000515355.1 Promicromonospora kroppenstedtii DSM 19349
GGCGGCAGCCCCGCAGCCTCCGCGCTGCCCCAGGCGTCGGCCCGCTGCGCGTCGTCTACCCGGGGCCCGGCCCCCACGTCGGTGAACGGCACCTCGCCCTGCACCACCGTGGTCACCAGCCGGCCCGACGACGGCGCGCCCGGCGCGGTCGGGGCGTCCACCTCCACCTCGACCACGTCGCCGGGCACCACCACGCTGGACCCGGCGGGCGTGCCCGTGAGGATCACGTCGCCACGCTCCAGCGTGAGGTGCTGGGACAGGTCGGCCACGAGCTGGGCGAACGGGAACAGCAGCGCGTCGGGCCCGGTCGTGTCCTCCTGCACGAGCTCGCGGTTGACCCAGGTGCGCAGGCGCAGCGCGGCCGGGTCCACGGCGCGGGCGTCCAGGAGCGCGGGGCCCAGCGGCGTGTACCCGTCGCGGCCCTTGGAACGCACGTTGGAGCCCTTGTCGGCCCACCGCAGGTCGTAGACGCCCAGGTCGTTCGCCGCGGTGACGGCGGCGACGTGGTCCCAGGCGTCAGCGACGGTCACGTGCCGGGCGGGCTCGCCGATGACCAGCGCGATCTCGCCCTCGAAGGCCAGCAGCTCGGTGCCGGCGGGGCGCTCGACGACGCCCCCGCTCACGCCGAGCGAGCTGGCGGGCTTGAGGAAGTAGGACGGCGCGGCCGGACGGCGCCCGCGCTGGTCGGCGCGGGAGGCGTAGGCCAGGTGGACGGCGACGATCTTGCCGGGCCGCCGGGACAGCGCTTCGGTACCCATGAGCTCCCTTGCTCCCTGGTGCTTCGTATCACAGATCGTATATGGTCGAGATGGGCCCGGCAACGTCGCCGACCACGGGCAGAAACGGACGAACGATGCAGTTCCACCACCACGGCTACGTGTCCGGCGACCCGCGCGTGCAGCCCGCCGCGGGCTACGGCGTCGGCCGCCCCGCCGAGCTGCCGGACGAGGTCGACGTGCTGATCGTCGGCAGCGGACCGGCGGGCATGATCGCGGCCGCGCAGCTCGCGCAGTTCCCCGGCATCCGCACGCACGTCGTGGAGCGCCGCGCCGGGCGCCTGGAGATGGGCCAGGCCGACGGCATCCAGGCGCGCAGCGTCGAGACGTTCCAGGCGTTCGGGTTCGCGGAGCGGATCACCGCGGAGGCGTACCGGATCACCGAGATGGCGTTCTGGAAGCCGGACCCCGCGGACCCGCGGAAGATCGCGCGCGCCGCCGTGCCGCCCGACGACTCCGACGGCATCAGCGAGTTCCCGCACCTGATCGTCAACCAGGCCCGCGTGCTCGACTACTTCGCCGAGGTCGCGGCCCGCGGGCCGGCCCGCGTGACCCCCGACTACGGCCTGGAGGTCACCGGGCTCAGCGTCCCCGAGACCCCCGGCGCGCCCGTCACCGTCACCCTGCGGCACACCGCAGGACCGCGGGAGGGCACCGAGCGCACCGTGCGCGCGAGCTACGTGATCGGGGCCGACGGCGCGCACAGCGCCGTGCGGCAGGCCATCGGCCGCAGGCCCGTGGGCGACCGGGCCAACCACGCCTGGGGCGTGATGGACATCCTGGCGGTGACCGACTTCCCGGACGTGCGCACCAAGTGCGCCATCCAGTCGCACGACGGCGGGTCGATCCTGCTCATCCCCCGCGAGGGCGGGTTCCTGGCCCGCTGGTACGTCGACCTCGGCGAGGTGCCGCCCGGCGAGAGCGCGCGCGTCCGCGCCACGACGCTGGACGAGGTGATCGCGCGGGCGAACCGGATCATCCACCCCTACACGCTCGACGTGAAGGACGTGCCCTGGCACAGCGTCTACGAGGTGGGCCACCGGGTCACCGACGGGTTCGACGACGTGCCCGCCGAGCACACCGGCACCCGCACCCCGCGCGTGTTCCTGACCGGCGACGCCTGCCACACGCACAGCGCCAAGGCCGGGCAGGGCATGAACGTCTCCATGCAGGACGGCTGGAACATCGCCTGGAAGCTGGCGCACGTGCTCGCGGGCCGCGCCCCCGAGGCGCTGCTGGCCACCTACTCCGCGGAGCGGCAGGTGGTGGCCCAGGAGCTCATCGACTTCGACCGCGAGTGGTCGCGGCTCATGGCCACCCGGCCCGAGGACCTGCCCGACCCGACGTACCTCGAGGACTTCTACGTCAAGACCGCCGAGTTCCCCTGCGGCTTCATGACGCGGTACCAGCCCTCCATGATCGTGGCCGGCGCCGCGCACCAGCACCTGGCGACGGGCTTCCCGGTCGGCAAGCGGTTCAAGTCGGCCCCGGTCGAGCGGGTGGCCGAGGGCAACCCGGCGCACCTGGGCCACCACGCCCGCGCCGACGGCCGGTGGCGCGTCTACGCGTTCGCCGACGCCGCC
>NZ_KI911697.1:4354-5178 GCF_000515355.1 Promicromonospora kroppenstedtii DSM 19349
CGCCGCCCCGGGCGAGTCCTCGGCCCTGCGCGACTGGGCGCGCTGGCTGGGCACCGCGCCGGACTCGCCCCTGCTGCGGCACACCCCGCCGGGCGGCGACCCGGACGCCGTCCTCGACGTCAAGGTGGTCTACCAGCAGGACCACCTCGGCGTGGAGTTCGCCGACGTGCCCGAGGTGTTCCGGCCCAGGGTCGGCCCCTTCGGGCTGATCGACTACGAGAAGGTCTACGCGACCGACCCGGACCACGACATCTTCGACCTGCGCGGCATCGACCGCGGCGGCGCCGTCGTCGTGGTGCGGCCGGACCAGTACGTGGCCGCCGTCCTGCCGCTGACCTCGACCGACGACCTCGCGACATTCTTCGCCGGAGCTCTGCTCCCGCAGGGGTAGTGTGTGCCGTGTCGAGGCGGATGCCACCGCCTGCGCTCGAAAAAGGGGCGCGCGACGGGCTCCTGGCCGGGCCCGCCCGGGACACATACGGACCGCACCACTCATCCGTCACTGTTCCCCTGGAGGCCCTGTGCCCACCGTGTCCGCACACGTCGCCCGTACCGTCGCCCGCCACGTCGACCACGTCTTCGGCGTCATGGGCAACGGCAACGCTTGGTTCCTCGACGACCTCACGCGCTCGACCAGCGCCCGGTTCACCGCCGTGCGGCACGAGGCCGGCGGCGTCGTCGCGGCCGACGCCCACTTCCGCGCGTCCGGCCGCATCGCCGCCGCCACCGCCACCTACGGCGCGGGGTTCACCAACGCCCTGACCGCGCTCGCCGAGGCCGCCCAGGCCCGTGTGCCGCTCGTGCTGCTCACCGGCGACGAGCCG
>NZ_KI911697.1:5278-8418 GCF_000515355.1 Promicromonospora kroppenstedtii DSM 19349
CGGCATCCCTCGGCGGGCGCTGGCCGCGTACGCGGGCGCGTCCCTGCGGCTGGCCGAGACCATGCCGCAGTGCGGCCTCGGCTGGAACACGCTCGCCGGGATCGGCGCCGTCGAGTCGATCCACGGCAGCTACCTCGGGGCGAGCGCCGACGCCGACGGCCTGGTGAGCCCGCCGATCATCGGCATCGCCCTGGACGGCAGCGAGGGAGTCATGGAGATCCTCGACACCGACGGGGGCGAGCTCGACGGCGACGTGCGCTGGGACCGCGCCGTCGGCCCGATGCAGTTCATCCCCACCACATGGGCCGACTTCGCGCAGGACGGGAACCTGGACGGCCGCACCGACCCGCACCAGATCGACGACGCCGTGCTCACCGCGGCCCACTACCTGTGCGCGAGCGGCGGCGACCTCACCAGCGACGACGGCTGGCAGGGGGCGCTGGCGGCCTACAACCGGTCCGTCTCCTACGCCCACGACGTCGCGGACCTGGCGACGTCCTACGGCCAGGGGCCGGACACCGAGGAGCCGGGGGCCTAGCTCAGCGACCCGGCAGGTCCCGGCCGATGAGCCGGACGATCGCCACCTCGGTCGCGTGCGCCATGTCGACCGAGCCGGGCTCCAGCAGCCACTGGAGCTGCAGGCCGTCCATGGTCGCCACGATGACGCGGGCGGTGGTGGCGGTGTCCACGTCGTCCGCCACCTCCCCGAGCGACCGGGCCTCCTCCAGCGCCTCGACCACCAGGGCCAGCAGGCCCTGGTACCGGTCGCGGAAGTAGTCCTGCGCGGGGTGCTCCGCGGTCACGCTCTCCGCCGCGAGCACCGTGTACAGCCGCACGATCCCCTCACGCTCGGTGTTGCGCCGCGAGGTCTCCACCAGGTGCCGCAGGAACGCCAGGCCGCGCGGGCGCTCACTGCCGAGCTCCTCGATGTCGGACGAGTCGCGCAGGTCGAGCACGCCGGTGAGCAGCCCGGCCTTGGACGAGAAGTAGTGCAGCACCCCGGCCTGAGTCAGCCCGACCCGCGCCGAGATCTCCGCGAGCGACGCGCTCTGGTAGCCGCGCTCCGCGAACGTCTCCATGGCGATGCGCAGGATCTCGGCCCGGCGCTCCGCGGGCGGACGCCGCGTCCGGACGGCCCCGGGTTCTCGTGTCATCCGAGCGAGTCTACGGACCTCTCCCCCGGGTCCCGGCCGGGTACGGGAAACTGCTACCTACCGAGCACTTGGTAGGTAGGGGTAGGCTCGCCCCACATTCCACCCATCGAGGGAGTCGCAATGACGCGCACCACCCGCACCGGGTCCATCCGGACGACACTCGCCACGCTCGGCGTCCTGGCTCTCGCGGCCGCCGGGATCGCCCCGGCTGCCGCCTCCGGCCCCGCCGCCACTCCGGCCCCTGCCCAGGCCGCCGCCCCGACCAGTGCCCGGGTCTGGGTCACCACCGCCGACGGCGGCCGCAAGCTGACCGACGGCGGCACCCTCGCCTTCGACACAGGCCCGCAGGCCACCGACATCCGGGTCAGCCCCGACCAGGTGTCCCAGCGGTTCACCGGCGCGGGCGCGTCCGTCACGGAGGCGTCGGCCGCGCTGATCAGCGGCCTGCCCGCCGGCACCCGCGACACGCTGCTGCGGTCGCTGTTCTCCCGCTCCGGCGACGGCATCGGGCTGAACTACCTGCGCCAGCCGCTCGGCAGCACCGACTTCAACTCGGGCGGCTTCTACACCTACGAGGACACCCCGGGGCAGTTCAGCATCGCGCGCGACCAGCAGCAGATCCTGCCCGTGCTGCGCCAGGCGCTGGCGATCAACCCGAACATCCGGTTCATGGGCAGCCCGTGGTCCCCGCCGGCCTGGATGAAGTCCGGCGGCTCCCTGAACGGTGGCAGCCTGCGCGCCGAGAACTACGACGAGTACGCCGACTACCTGGTCCGCGCGATCCAGGCGTACGCGCAGCAGGGCGTCACGCTCAGCGACCTCACGGTGGCGAACGAGCCGCTGTTCGCGACGAGCTATCCGTCGCTGAGCATGTCCGCGGCGGAGCAGGCCCAGTTCCTGCGGGTGCTCGACGCCCGGCTGACCAGCGCCGGGCTGGGCACGCAGATCTTCGCCTACGACCACAACTGGGACCGCCCCGACTACCCGCTGGAGGTCTTCTCGGGCACGCAGGGCATCTCGCGCGTCGTCGGCGCCGCGTTCCACTGCTACGGCGGCTCCCCCGAGGCACAGGCGCAGGTCGTGGCTGCCGGCAAGCGGGTCTACTTCACCGAGTGCTCCGGCACGGACAGCGACAACGCCGCGAACACGTTCGGGGACACGCTGGTCTGGCACGCCGAGAACCTCGTGGTGCGCAACATGCGCAACGGCGGCGAGACGACGATCAGCTGGAACCTCGCGCTGGACCAGAACGGCGGTCCGCACCAGGGCCACTGCGGCACCCGGTGCAACGGGGTGGTCCAGATCGCCGGCGGCACCGTGACACGCAACGCCGAGTTCTACGTGCTGGGCCACCTGACCAGGTTCGTCGACGCCGGGGCCCGCCGCATCGGCTCCACCAGCGAGCAGCCCGGCGGCCTGCAGAACGTCGTCTACCAGAACCCGGACGGCACCCGCGTGGCGTACGTCGTGAACGCCTCCTCCGGCAGCCGCACCTTCTCCATCACCGACGAGGGCCGCTCCCTGACCCACACGCTGCCGGGACGCGCGGTGGCCACCTACACGTGGGACCCGCAGTCCACCACCACGCCCGCCGACCCGGACCCGGCGTCCTGGTACCAGGTGGCCTCGTCCGCGAGCGGCAAGTGCCTCGACGCCGCCGACTGGGGCACCGCCGACGGCACCGGCCTGCAGCAGTGGGCCTGCGGCGACGCGGCCCAGGCCAACCAGCGCTGGCGGTTCACGCCCACCTCGGGCGGGTACTACCAGGTGACCAACCAGCACGCGGACAAGGCCTGGGACGTCGCGGGCGGCCCGGGCGCCACCGGCGACGGCGTCGCCGTCCAGCTCTGGTCCTACGTGGGCGGCACCAACCAGCAGTGGCGCCCGACGACGACGGCCGCCGGGGTCACGTTCACCGCCCGGCACAGCGGCCGCTGCCTCACGCTCGGCACGCCGGCCGGAGCCGACGGCACGCGGTTCACGCAG
>NZ_KI911697.1:8518-9622 GCF_000515355.1 Promicromonospora kroppenstedtii DSM 19349
GCGGGGCAAAGGCCGCGCGGACGGCGAACCAGGCGGGCCGGCGGCGCCCGGCCGAGTCGACCACGGCCCAGGACGCGACCGGCCAGCAGTCGTTGAGCTGCCACACGATCGAGCCCATGTTCAGCGGCCGCAGCGAGCGGAAGTGCTCGATCGCGAAGGTCAGGGCGCGCGCCTGGTTGAGCTGCATGGCCCAGTGCCAGTCGGCCATGTCCGTGGGCTCGTCGAAGTAGGGGGCCAGGCCGCGCGCCAGCTTGAGCGAGCCGTCGACCGCCTTCTGGTGGTGCAGCACGCCCTCCGAGTCGGGTCGCAGCGGGTCGTCGTGCACGGCGTCCGTCAGGGTGCGCCAGGCGGGCGGGCCCTGCCAGCCGAACTCCGAGACGAACCGCGCCCGGTCCTCCAGGAACACCTGGTAGCCCTGCTCGTTCCAGCCGTCCCACAGGTGCACCACGCCACGCGAGCGGTCGTTCGAGTACACCTCGGGCGTGCCAGAGTACGGGCTGCCCGGCCAGTAGAAGGCGTGCGGGCTGACCGCGGCCACCACCTCCGGCAGCACCTCCAGGTAGTACCGCTCGCCCCAGGGCCGGTCGCCGAGGCGCTCCTTCCAGCCCCAGTCGTCCCAGCCGAGCCAGTTCTCGTTGTTGCCGTTCCAGATCGCCAGCGAGGGGTGCGACATCAGGCGCACCACGTTCTCGCGTGCCTCGGCCGCGACCTCCTCGAGCATCCAGTCGTGCTCCGGGTACGGGGCGCACGCGAAGGCGAAGTCCTGCCAGACGAGGAACCCGAGCTCGTCGCACTGCGCGTAGAAGTCGTCGGACTCGTACAGGCCGCCGCCCCACACCCGCAGGATGTTGGCGTTCGCCTCGGCGGCGTCGCGCAGGCGGGCGGCGACGTCGTCGTGCGTGACGCGGTGCGGGAAGCAGTCGTCCGGGATCCAGTTGAAGCCGAGCGCCGCGACCGGGCGGCCGTTGACCACGAACGCGAACGACTCACCGTCCGCGTCCGCCTCGCGGCTCACCTCGACGGAGCGGAAGCCGACCCGCCGGTCGTCGGCGTCGAGCGCCGCGCCCGTGACGCGGTCGAGCAGCCGCACCTCGACGTCGTGCA
>NZ_KI911697.1:9722-14609 GCF_000515355.1 Promicromonospora kroppenstedtii DSM 19349
GCCGCGCCGACGTCTCCGCGGCGGGCACGACGACGCTCCGGGTCACGCCGCCCACGTCCACGACCAGCTCGGCGTCGCGCGCCGTCGTCGTCCGTTCGAGCTCGACGCCCACCTCGACGAGGCCGCGCCAGCCGGCGGCGCTCTGCTCGGCGCGCACCTCCACGCGGGTCTCGGCGAGCCGCGCGACCGACCACGACTCGATGCGCACCGGGCGCCAGATGCCGGCGGTGACCAGGGTGGGGCCCCAGTCCCAGCCGAAGTTGCAGGCCATCTTGCGGATGTGCGCCGACGGCGAGTCGAACGCGCGCCGCGCGTCGTCGTCCAGGGCGTCGAAGGGCCCCCAGGGTGAGTCGAACACCACGGCGACGTCGGCGGCGTCGGCCGAGCCCAGGGGCACCCGGTACGAGCGGAACATGTTGCGGGTGCGCAGGCGCTCGACGCCGTCCACGAGCACCGTGGCGAGCGTGTCCAGCCCGTCGAGCACGAGATCGGTGCGCTCGGCCGGCGTCGTGGCAGGCAGCGTCGCCTGGTAGCGCCAGCCCGAGCGGCCGATCCACGGCGTCAGCAGCTCGTTGCGGTCGAGGTACGGGTCCTCGATGAGGCCGGCGGCGAGCAGGTCGGTGTGGACCGTGCCGGGCACCGTGGCGGGTACGGGGAGCTGGGCGAGGACCGCGGCATCGGCGTCGGCCGCAGCCGTCTCGACGTGCAGGGTCCAGGGTCCGGGCGCGGCGGTGCGCGTGAGCATGAGAGCCACCAGGGGTGTCGGAGCGGGCGGAGCGAGACGAGCGTCCAAGAGTTTCTTTCCGTTGTCAAGCAACTGCGTCCGGACCCTTGCGCACGGGGGCTGGGCTGTGGTTATTTGATCGCGTCAAGAAATGACGGGACCCGCCAGGCCCCGTCGCGCGCTGGAACAGTGCCGTTCCGCACGTCGCCACTGCGCATCCTCGTAAAGGATGGAGAGCACCTTCCATGACAAGCCCCCGACGCCTGCTCCGGCAGGCGCTGTGCGGACTCGCCGCCGTCGGCCTCCTGGTCGCCGGCACCGCCGGCCCTGCGAGCGCCGCGGACCCGGCGCCCACTCCCCCGCCGCTCGTGCCCCGCGTCGAGCCCGGCGACCTCGCCACGGCGCCGTACATGGGCTGGAGCAGCTTCAGCATGCAGGTCTACAGCGGTGACGGCCGCTGGATCGACGCCGACCAGCTCATCGCCCAGTCCGACGCCATGCACACCAAGCTGCAGCGTTTCGGCTACGACCGCATCAACGTCGACGCGGGCTGGAACGACGGATTCGACGAGTTCGGCCGGCCCAAGCCCAGCACCTCGCTGTACCCGGACGGCCTGCAGGCCGTGATCGACCACGTGCATGACAACGGGCAGAAGTTCGGGCTGTACTTCATCCCGGGCATCGGCCCGGAGGTGTACGAGGCCGACCTGCCGGTGTGGAACGCGCCGGGCTGCACCACGGGCGACATCGTCAAGCAGCCGCTCACCAAGGCCGACTACTGGGGCATCGGCTGGGCGCTCGACTTCGACAACCCCTGCACCACCAAGTACATCGACTCCATCGGCGCTCTGCTGGGCGACTGGGGCGTGGACTTCGTCAAGTTCGACAGCGTGACCCCGGGCTCCGGCATCGGCGACCTGTCGCTCGACGCCCGCCGCGACGTGGCGGCCTGGTCGGACGCGCTGCACAGCCGCGACATCTGGTTCGAGCTGTCCTGGGCGCTCGACCCGCGCTACGCCGACTACTGGCGCGAGAAGGCCGACGGATGGCGCCTCGACTGGGACGTCGAGTGCTACTGCGAGAACGAGGCCCTGACGACCTGGCCCAACATCGCGCGCCTGTTCCCCAAGGCCGAGCAGTGGTGGCGGTACACCGGCCCGGGCGGGTTCGGCGACCTCGACTCGCTGAACGTGGGCAACGGCCGCATGGACGGCCTGACGCAGGACGAGCGCCGCACGGCGACCAGCCTCTGGGCCATCTCCGCGGCCCCGATGTACACCGGTAACGACCTCACGCAGCTCGACACGTTCGGGCTCGGCCTGCTGACCAACGAGGAGGTCATCGCGATCAACCAGGCCGCGATCCCGGCGCGGCCGGTCTCGACCGCCGGCAAGCGGCAGGTCTGGTACTCGCTGCAGGACGACGGCAGCTACGTCGTCGGGCTGTTCAACCTCGGCTCGACCGACGCCGACGTCACGGCGCGCTGGGCGGACCTCGGGCTCGGCGACGGCCGGCACAGGGTGCGCGACGTGTGGGCGAAGAAGAACCTCGGCTCCTTCACGGACGGGTTCACGGCCACCGACGTGCCGCCGCACGGCGTGCGCCTGCTGCGCGTGACGCCCGCCGGCGCCGCCGCGTCGACGGTGAACGACGACGCCATCCAGGTCGGCTACGGCGGCGACTGGGCGCGCAACGGCAACGAGGAGGTCGCGGCGACGTCGCAGGACCTCGCCGTCACGGTGGTGCCCGACGGCGACGAGGCGCCCGCCCCGGGCGACACCGGCAAGCGGGTCGCGGAGCTGAACGACGACGCGTCCGAGATCTCGTACTCCGGGAGCTGGAGCCACAGCACCGGCCGCGGCCTGGGCGACCACGAGGACGACGTGCACTGGACCGAGAAGGACGGCGACGCCTTCGAGCTGACCTTCCGGGGCACGGGCGTGTCCTACGTGACCGAGCGCGACGAGTCGCAGGGCGAGGTCGCGGTCTACCTGGACGGCGAGCTCGTCGACACGGTCGACGCGTCGTTGCCGGCCGGGACGCCGCGCGAGAGCCAGGCGGTCGTGTGGTCCGCGACGGACCTCGAGAACGGCGAGCACACGCTGCGCATGGAGAAGAAGAACGGCCGGTTCATGCTGCTGGACCGGGTCGACGTCGAGCAGGAGAACCTCGTCACGCCGAACGCGATCGTGGTGCCCGACGAGCGGGCCGGGGCGACGAGCGTCGAGCTCGGCCGCGACCCCGGCGAGCTCACGGCGATCCGGCACGGCGACACGGTGCTGCGCCAGGGCACCGACTGGACCGCCGACGGGCAGTCGGTCGTGCTGTCGGCGGAGTTCCTGACGACCCTGCCCGCGGGCGACACGGCGCTGATCTTCGCGTTCCGGGGTGACGGCGGCGACGACGTGCACGCCGCGCGCGGCGAGGCGTGGACCGATCTCACGTTCACCGGCACCGGTGTCACGTGGATCGCGCCGACGGCGCCCGACCAGGGCCCCGTGCACGTCTACGTCGACGGCGTGCTCAAGAAGACGGTCGACACGAGCACCGCCGCGCGCCGCACCCAGCAGGAGCTGTTCTCGGTCTCCGGCCTCAAGCGCGGCAGCCACCGCATCGTGGTGGTGAACGGGTCCGACGCCCCGGTCCGGAGCGACGGCTTCCGCTTCACGCGCTGACCCACGACGTGTCAGACGCTCAGCCCCCTCGGAGGGGGCTGAGCGTCTGACACGCGTGCTCACGCGGCGGTGAGCTCCAGCACCAGGCCCGACGCCGGCTGCAGCACCGGCAGCGTCACCCCGGCCGACGCCAGGACGGCGCCCGGCACCCGGAAGCCACCGGCGCGCCGGGCCTGGTCGAGCCACGCGGGCTCGCGGCCGTGCACGGCGGTGGGGCCGAACGCGTCCGGCACCCGCACCACGTAGTCCCGGTCCCGGTCCAGGCCCGGGAAAGTCACCCGGGCCACCTGCGGCCCCGCCGAGCTGGCCAGCCGCACCCACGCGAACAACGCGCGGGTACGGTCCTCGGACACCGTGCCGTGCAGCAGCGTCTGCTCGTCGGCGAGGTCGGCGTGCACGCGCACGCCCCCGTGCAGCAGGTCCCGCCGGGACTTCACGAACGCGGCCCACTGGGTGAGCCGCACCATCTCGTCCTCGGTGCAGCCCGTGATGTCCCACTCGATCCCCGGCGCCGCGAACGCCGCCGTCACCAGCCGGAACGACAGGTCGGTGACCCGGTTCGTGGTGTGTGCCCGTGCCGCGCCGACGTGCGAGCCCAGCAGCTCCGGCGGCAGGAGCACCTCGCTCCAGCGCTGGATCTGCTGGCGCTCCACGGGGTCGTTGCAGTCCGAGGTCCACACCCGCTCGGTGCGGTCCAGGATGCCGAGGTCCATGCGCCCGCCGCCCGCCGAGCAGCTCTCGATCTCCAGCGCCGGGTGCCGCTCGTGCAGCTCGTCGAGCAGGGCGTACAGCGCCAGCGTCTGCCGCCGCACCCCCGGCCGGTCCCCGGCGGCGCCGCCGCGGATCACGGCCTCGAGCAGGTCCCGGTTGTGGTCCCACTTGATGTAGTCGATGCCGTAGCGCTCCACGAGCGCCGAGATCGCGTCCAGCAGGTAGGCGTACGCGTCAGGGTGGGCGACGTTCAGCACGTACTGGTTGCGGAAGCTCGTGCCGACCCCGGCCGACGGCGCCAGCAGCCACTCGGGGTGCTCGCGGGCCAGGTCGGAGTCGAGGCTGACCATCTCGGGCTCGAACCACAGCCCGAACTCCATGCCCGCCGCGCGCACCCGCGAGACGAACGGGTCGAGCCCGTCGGGCCAGACGGCGGTCTCGACCTGCCAGTCGCCGAGGCCCGCCGTGTCGTCGCGGCGCCCGCGGAACCAGCCGTCGTCGAGCACGATGCGCTCCACGCCCACCCGGGCGGCGCGGTCCACGAGCTCGGTCAGGCGGCCCAGGTCGTGGTCGAAGTAGACGGCCTCCCACGTGTTGAGCACGAGCGGCTGCGGGCGCCGCCGCGGACGGCGCGCGCGGGTGCGGCGGTGGAACCGGTCGGCGATGCCGTCCAGCCCCGCGTCCGACCAGGCGAACAGCACGTCGGGGGTCGTGTAGCTCTCCCCAGCGGCCAACCGCACCTCGCCGGCGCGCAGTAGCTCGCCGCCGCCGAGCACG
>NZ_KI911697.1:14709-18991 GCF_000515355.1 Promicromonospora kroppenstedtii DSM 19349
ACAGCCAGGGCGCCGGGATCGCGCTGGCCGCGGGCTACCTGGCCCCCGGCGTGGCCGCGGTACTGGCGCAGGCCCCGTTCCTCGCGGACCTGCCGGGAGCGCTGACACTCAGCCGCAACGGCCCCTACCGCGAGCTGGCCGACCTGCTGGCCCGGGACCGGGCGCGCCGCGAGCGCGCACTGGTCACGCTGCGCCACTTCGACGTCGTCAACTTCGCCCGCCTGGCCCACGCTCCCGCGTGGTTCTCCGCCGGGCTCGACGACGACGTCACTCCCCCCGAAACCGTGTTCGCCGCGCACAACGAGTACGCGGCGCCGCACGACATCGCCGTCTGGCCGGTCAACGGCCATGACGCCGGCGGCAGCCTCGACCGGCAGGGCGCGCTCGACGTGCTCGGCCGTGTGCTCGAGGCCGACGTCGGCCCCGTCAACCCGAACCGAACCCACCCGGTCCCTTGATCGAAGAGGAATCATGAAACCGAAGCACATGCTGAGCATCGTCGCTGCAGCCGCTGTCACCGTCTCGCTGGCCGCCTGCGCGGGTGGCCCGACCGGCGGAGCGGCCGAGGAGGGCGCCCACGCGGGCACCGTCAACTGGTGGACCTGGGACGAGAAGCAGGCCGAGTCGTACAAGACGTGCCTGCCCGCCTTCCAGGAGAAGTACCCCGACATCACGGTCAACATCACGCAGTACGCGGTGGACGACTACTTCACCAAGCTCACGGCCGGCTTCGTGGCCGGCAACGCGCCGGACGCGTTCCAGAACAGCGTGGAGTTCCTCGACTCGTACGCCAAGCAGGGCCAGCTCGAGCCGCTCGACGACTACATCGCCGAGTCGGACTACGACCTGGGCGTGTTCAACGTGGGCGTCCCGGCGTTCACGTACACGGACGACAAGCAGTACGCGCTGCCGCTCGACTGGGCCGGCTCCGCGTTCTACTACAACAAGGACATGCTGAAGGACGCCGGCCTCACCGAGGACGACGTCACGAACATGACCTGGAACCCGGAGGACGGCGGCACCTTCGACGAGGTCGTCTCGCACCTCACCGTCGACGAGAACGGCAAGCGCGGCGACGAGAAGGGCTTCGACAAGGACAACGTCAAGGTCTACGGGATCGGGGCCCTCGGTACGAGCGACTACCTGGGTCAGACCACCTGGTACCAGTTCGCGGCCGCGACGGGCTGGACCATGCGCGAGCCCGCGGCGTGGCCCACGTCCTTCGCGTTCGCCGACCCGACGTTCGTCGAGACCATGGACTACCTGCGCGGCCTGTCCGACCGTGGCCTGGCCCCGAAGTTCGGCCAGTTCACCGTCGGTGACACCGAGCAGCTCGGTTCCGGCTCGGTCGCGATGATCTCCGGCGGCTCGTGGTCGGCCACGACGTTCGCGAAGCTGCCCGGCATGTCGGTCGGCATCGCGCCCAACGTGCTCGGCCCGGACGGCGAGACGCGCGTGGTGATGAGCAACTCCAACGGCAACATGCTGTGGTCGGGCAGCAAGGTCAAGCAGGCGGCCTGGGACTGGATCTCGTTCATGGGGACGGCCGAGTGCCAGGAGAGCGCCGCGCTCACCTCGGGCTCGTTCTTCCCGTCGATCCCCTCGGCCATGGAGGCCCTGGCCGCGGACCAGCTCGAGAAGGGCGTCGACCTGAGCGTCTTCGTGGACTACTCGAAGAACGAGCAGCTCGAGCCGTCGCTGGCCTACCGCAACGGCGCCGAGCTCAAGTCGGAGCTGCAGCCCCTGTTCGAGGCGTACTACAGCCACCAGCGTGACGACGACGTCTGGCAGGAGGCCGCCGACAAGGCCCAGGAGATCCTGTCCAAGCAGTAGCCAGCCACCCCCGGTCCGGGCGCGGCGCCCCGCGCGTCGCGCCCGGACCTGAAGGCGAGGTCATTCCATGAGCCCCCTGGTCGCCCGGATCCCCGCGCTGCGCACGGCGACGTCGGCGGAGATCTTCACGCGCATCATCACGCACGGTCCGGTCAGCCGGATCGAGATCGGCCGCCTCACCGGGCTCTCGCAGGCCAAGGTGACCAAGACCGTGAGCCCGCTGATCCGCGACGGCTTCGTGACCGTGGGCGAGCACGCCGAGAGCTCCTCGCCGGGGCGGCCCGTCTACCCCCTGAGCGTGGTGCCGCGTTCGATGCTCGCGATCGGCGTCAAGGTCAACGCCGACGAGATCGTGGCCGTCGCGGTGAGCATCGGCAACGAGGTGCTCACCTCCACCCGCAGGCCCCTGGCACGGCACGACCCGGAGACGGTCGCGGCCGAGATCGTGCGCTGCGCGCGCCGGCTCGTGGACAAGCTCGGGGACAGTGCGGAGCGGCTCGTGGGCATCGGCGTCTCGGTGTCCGGCGACATCGACTCCGGCTCCGGCGTCGTGCGTCACTCCCCGCTGCTGGGCTGGGCCAACGTGCCCCTGGGCGCCACGGTCGCCCGGGAGGTCGACCTGCCGGTCGTGGTCGAGAACGACGTGCGGGCGCTCGCGAGGTCCGAGCAGTGGTTCGGGCTCGGCGTCGAGGCGGAGAGCTTCGCCATCGTCACCATCGGCGCGGGCATCGGCTGCGGCATCTACGTCAACCGCGACGTCGTGGTGGGAGCACACGGCGTCGTCGGCGAGATCGGCCACCTGCCGCTGGCCTCCCCCGACGCGAGATGCGTGTGCGGACGCCGCGGCTGCGTCGAGGCGGTGGCGTCCTCGGGCGCCATCCGTGACGCCGTCCGCGTGGGGCACGGCGACCCCGCGCTCACCCTCGCGGACGCGGTGGCCCTGGCGCACTCCGGCGACCGCACCGCCGTCGACGCGTTCGACCGGGCAGGCACGGCCATCGGGGCGGCGCTGGCCGTGACCGCGAACCTGGTGGACCCCGAGGTGGTGGTCATCGCGGGCGAGGGCGTCATGGAGTACGACCTGTACGAGCGCCGCATCCGCGAGGAGTTCGCCGCGCACGCGTTCGGCGCGGCGGCGAACTGCCGCCTGGTGGTGCGGCGGCACACGTTCATCGACTGGGCCTGCGGCGCGGCGGTGGCGGCGTTCCGGGAGGCGCTGCGGCCCGTCGGCTGAGGGGGTGGGTGGTCCCGGGGTGGTCCGGGTGGGGTGGTCCGGGGTGGGTGGTCCGGGCCGGTCGGGGGCTGTTCGGGGGCTGCTCGGGGCCACTCGGGGAAGACGCAGAACTCGTTGCCCTCGGGGTCGGTCATGACCACCCAGTTCTCGTGCCGCCTGACCTCGGCCGCGCCGGCCGCGACCAGACGCGCCACCTCGCTGTCCCGGTCGGGGGCGCGGACGTCGAGGTGCACCCGGTTCTTGACCGCCTTGGGCTCGGGCACGGCGTTGAAGAAGAGGCGCGGAGCCCCGGCCGGGCCCTCGACCAGCACGGACGGGTCGTCCTCCGGGTCGTGGACGCCGATCGTGCGCAGCCGGGCCAGCTCCTCGTCGTCGTACGGGGCGACGGTGTAGCCGTCCAGCACGATTGACCAGAACCGGGCCAGGGACGCGGGGTGGCGGCAGTCGAACACCACGTCGTGAAGTCTCGCCATGGGCACCACCGTAGGTCCTGGACCGCGCTGTCCGGGGCGTTCGGCCAGGCAGGGCCCGGCCGGTCACGCGCATCCACCGGATCATCCAGGGGACGGCGGACGGCGGACGGCGGACGGCGGACGGCGGACGGCTCAGCACAATCGGGCCGCCTACGCGGTGTCAAGGTCAGTACCCAGAGGTCCGGCCGCGTGGATCGGTCCGGCCGCCGAACCCGTCGCAGGCCTGCAACGAGGTGGGCTGTTCCCCATGGGGCGAACGGATTGCTGGTGCGGGCGCTCGTGGGGTCTCTGCACCCGCGCCGAGCGTCTGGCGCGATCGGCGAGACGGCTAGCAGATCACGATCGCTGACCGTGGAGTTCCCAGGTTTTCCACAAGGCGACCAGGCGGATTCTGCTATCGGCAGAGCGGGCCGATTCGACGAGCGGTGCGTACGTGTGTGCGATATGTTGATGGCATGACGCGAATCGGTGGGGTACCAGAACGAGCAGGCGAGCAGCCTGCTCGATCGGTGCTGCCCGGGACAGGGTCGAGATTGCCTTCCGGGTCACTGCCCGGGAGCGAGCGGAGGCCGCTTGGCGGATCGTTGCTGCCCAGTGGGTCGGTGCTGACCGGTGCTGCCGAGTCACCGGTAGCCACCGGTGCGTCCGAGGCCGGTGGCGTCGTCGACGTCGCGGCGGTGCGGCGTGCCCTGGCAGAGATGATCCTGCCCGGTGCCACTGACACTCCCGCCAGTGTGCCTGC
>NZ_KI911697.1:19091-28990 GCF_000515355.1 Promicromonospora kroppenstedtii DSM 19349
GGACGATGGCCAGCCCGAGCCCCGCGCCGGGCGACCCTGCGACGGGCCGCACGTCCGGCGTGCGGGCGGCGCTGGCCCGCCAGCCGACCTCGAACATCCGCGTGAGGTCCTCGCTGTCGACCCCGCTGCCCTGGTCGAGCACGGAGAGCACCAGCCGGTCGCCGGCCCGGTCTGCGGAGACCAGGATCTCGGAGCCGTGCGGGGCATGGCGGATGCTGTTGGTCAGGAGGTTCACCACGACCCGCGTCAGCTCGTGCGGGTCGGCGCGCAGCATCCGGCCCTCGACGCCCGCGTGCTCGATGCGGATCTCCTTCGCGACGGCGAGCTGGTGGACGTCGGCGACGGCGTCGGACACGACGTCCAGCAGCTCGATGTCCTCCGGGCGCAGCCGCAGCGCCCCGCTCTGGATCTGCGACAGCGCGAACAGGTCGTCGACCAGCCGGTTCATCGTCCCGACCTGGGCCCGGATGCGCCGCACGTAGTCGGCCGGGTCGGCGACGGCGCCGTCGTCCAGCGCCTCCGCGAGGGCGCTGACCCCGGTGAGCGGCGTCCGCAGGTCGTGCGAGACCCAGGCGAAGAACTGCCGGCGCGCGGCGTCGAGCTGCTCGATCTCCGCGCGGGCCGCGGCGAGCCGCTCGGAGGCGACGGCGAGCTGGGCGGAGAGGTCGGCGAGCTCCTTGCCCGCGTAGACCTCCGGACCGACGACGACGCCGTTTCCGACGCGCTCCACCGCCTGCCCGAGCCGGGCGAACGACCGGCTCACGGCCCGCGCGGCGACGAGCGTCGCGGCGAGGCTCAGCAGTGCCGACAGCCCGACCACCCACAGCATCACCTGCAGGTCGTGCAGGGACAGGTACATCAGGGCGGAGACCGCCACGGTCGAGCAGACGATGGAGGCGATCGCGGCGACCACCAGGACGACGAACGGCGCGGTGACAGAGCGCTCCCGGCGGTGGCGCAGGACCAGGAGCGCGAGCACCGTGGTCACCGCGGTGCACACGGCGGCGGTGGCGAGGATGAGCAGCAGGTCACCGGCGGTGAGCATCATGCGGCGGCCCCCACGGTGAAGCGGTAGCCGCGGCCCCACTCGGTGAGCAGGTAGCGCGGGTAACGGGGCTCCGGCTCGATCTTCTCGCGGAGCCGTCGCACGTGGACGGTCACCGTGGACTCCTCGCCGAAGCTCCAGCCCCACACCTCGCGCAGGATGTCGTCGCGGGTCAGGATGCGGTCCGGGTTCTGCAGCAGGAAGAGGAACAGCTCGTACTCCCGGGCGGTCAGGGTCATCTCGGTGCCCGTCGCCCAGATGCGGCGGTGCGCGGGATCCACGCGGAAGGGCCCCAGCGTGAACGGCGTCGGCGAGACGTGCACCGCGCGGCTGCGCCGCACCAGGGCGTCGATGCGCAGCTGCAGCTCCCGCAGCGCGAACGGCTTGGCGATGTAGTCGTCGGCGCCGTGCTCCAGCCCGTCGATCCGCTGCTCGACGGCGTCCAGGGCGGTGAGCATGATGATCGGCGTCCGGGGGGCCGCCGACCGGACCTGCCGGCACAGCTCGTCCCCGCTGACCCCGGGCAGCATCCGGTCCAGGACCAGCACGTCGGGGCGCGCGGTCCGTAGGGCGTCCCGCGCGACGAGCCCGTCGCGGTGGGCGGTGACGGCGTAGCCGCGCCCGCCCAGGTAGTCGGTCACCACGGCCAGGACCGTCTCGTCGTCCTCGACGACCATGACCTCGACCTGTGCTGCCATGCTCGGCAGCGTAACCGCGCGAGGCCCGGTCGAGTTCTTACGCCTCTGCAAGACTCCCGCGTCCGCGGGCCGGCCTGCCTGGGTTCGACGACGTCGCCGGCGGGCCACGGACGTTCGAGGGTGTCACACCGAGATCGATGTCGTCGCATACGACGAGGCGTCCCGGACCTTCGCCCTGGACGGCGTGGACGGGCTACGACACCGTGCCGGGGTACTTCCAGGTGTTCGCGGAGCACGTGCTGGGGACCGTGCCCGGGCTGTTCGGCGTGCTCATGCCGCTGCAGGCTGGTCCGGCGACTCAGCCCAGCGAGCGCAGCACCTCGATGACGGACGTGATGTGCGCCCGCATCGCCGCCTCGGCGGCATCGGGGTCGCGCGCGACGACGGCCTCGATGACCGCCTCGTGCTGAGCCAGCGAGACCGCCGACCGGCCGGGCACGCGCGAGAGCGCGAACTGGTGGCGCACCATCTGCCCGTGCAGCTGCGCCACGATCCGGTTGGCGGTCTCGTGCCGGGCGATCTCGCGCAGCGTGGAGTGCAGCTCGGCGTTGAGGTCGCTGTACACGGCCGCCTCGCCGCCGTCCACGGCCTCGCGCATCCGGCGGCCGATCCCCGTCAGCCGCTTCGCGTCGGCGGCCGTGAGCCGCTCGGCGGCACGCGCCGCGACCAGCCCTTCGACGACGCGGCGGATCTCGCTGATCTCGATCGCCTCGTCCAGGCTGATCTCGCGGATCCGGGCCCCACGGTTCTGCTGGCGCTCGACCAGCCCCTCGGCCACGAGGTCCTGCAGGGCCGCCCGCACGGCGAAGCGCCGTGCCCCGAACTGCTCGCACAGGTCCGCCTCGACCAGCCGCTGACGCGGTGCGAAGTCACCCCGCAGGATCGCCGCTCGCAGCTCGTCCCGCACCTGGGTGTCGTCCACCATCACGTCCCTCTCACGTCGTCGTCCGCCACCCCCGGGCGCGAAGCGATTGTCAACAATATGAGCACCCTACCGGGGGAAAGCCGTGGTCCGCGGCACCCCCGGAGGGTGCCGCGGACCAGGACCGGCCAGGTCAGCGGCCGGCCGCCTCCACCTCCGGGGTCGCCGCCTGTGCCGCCAGGCGGGCCTTGCGGGTGGCGGGACCGAAGATCGCCAGGGCCAGCGCCCCCACCACCCACGTGCCCGCGATGAAGTAGAAGACGGTCTGGTACCCGTGCCCGCTGTACAGCCCCGCGATGATCAGCGGCCCGACGGCGTTGGACAGCCGCCCCAGCCCGTACGAGATCGACGTGCCGAGCGACCGACCCTTCGTGTCGTACAGCTCGGGCGAGTAGGCGTAGGCCAGGGCCGTGTAGCCGCGCTCGAACAGGTTGACCAGGAACCCGAACACGACGATCAGCACCGGCGTGAAGGTCAGGCCGTACATCAGGCCCGACGCCGCGATGATCACGCCGAACACCACCAGGCACCACTTGCGCTCGAACCGGTCGGTAACCTGCGCGGCCAGGAACGAGCCCAGCGGCGCGCCCACCGTGGTCAGCGCGACGAAGAAGATCGAGTCCTCGACGCTGATCCCCTCGGCGGCCAGCAGCGTGGGCGCCCACGACGAGAACCCGAAGAACCCGATGGTCTGGGTGATCCACAGCACCGACAGCAGGACGGTCGGGTAGAGGAACTTCTTGTCCTTGAGCATCGCCAGGCCCGCCTTCGCGGCTGGCCCGCTCTCCACGGGCACGACGGCGTCGGGCAACGTGCCGTGCTGGGCGGTCGCCTGGGCCTCCAGGTCCCGCAGCACGGCGTCGGCCTCGTCGTGGCGGCCGCGGGACTCCAGCCACTGCGGCGACTCAGCGAGCTTGCGCACGAAGAACAGGAACAGCACGCCGAGCGAGCCCCACAGGTAGACCAGCCGCCACGACCAGTCGTTGATCGGCACCACGAACGACGCGATCAGGTTGGTCGCGGGCGTCCCGCAGATGCCGATCATGATCACGTACGCCTGGTACTTGCCACGCACGGCCTTCGGGAACAGCTCGTTGATGTAGACCACGGCCACGACCGTCATCGCGGACAGGCCCGCGCTGGTCATGACGCGGAACAGCCCCATCGAGAAGATGTCCCAGGCGAAGATCGTCGCGAACGACCACACCGAGAACCACACCGTGGTCCCCACCAGGGTGCGCTTGCGGCCGAGCCGGTCGGCGAGCCCGCCGGCCACGATCGACCCGATGAACATGCCGACGAAGGACAGGGACGTCACGTACGCGACGTGGTTGACGCTCGCGCCCCACTGCTCGCGGATGACGGGGGCGGTGATCGCGAACGTGTTGATGTCCGCGAACTCGAAGAAGTAGGTGAAGGCAAGGGCGACCATCGTGGTCTTGTGGAACTTCGAGATCGGCAACCGGTCGATCCGGTTGGCCGCGTTGGTCCGGGTCTGCAAGGGGGTCTCCTTCTGGTTCCTCGGGCGTCGTCGCCCGGGGTCGGCTCAGGCCTCCGTCGGCCAGTACAGGCGCAGGGGGTTGTCCACGAGCAGCGCCTGCCGCAGCTCGGGGGTCGGTGCTATGTGCGGGATGTGGTCCACGAGCAGCCCGTCGTCGGGCATGTGGTCCTTGGGGTTGGGGTGCGGCCAGTCGGTGCCCCACAGCACGCGGTCGGGGAACCGCTCGACGACCTTGCGGGCGAACGGCACGACGTCGGCGTAGGCATGGCGCTCGCCGTCCAGGGCGGGGGCGCCGGTCACGGTGAGGCGTTCCGGACAGGAGACCTTGACCCAGACGTCGTTCGCCGCCACGAAGTCGAGGAACCGTGCGAACTCGGGGCCACCCGCGTCCTTGGTGACGTCGGGCCGGCCCATGTGGTCCACCACGAGCGGCACGGGCAGCGCGGCGAAGAAGTCCTGGAGGTCCGGCAGGTCGGCGGCCTCGAAGTAGATCACCACGTGCCAGCCCAGCGGCGCGATCCTCGCCGCGATGGTCTCCAGCGCCGCCGTGGGGACGGCGTCGACCAGCCGCCTGACGAAGTTGAACCGCACGCCGCGCACCCCGGCTTCGTGCAGGCGCCGCAGCTCCTCGTCGGTGACGTCGGCCCGCACGGTGGCGACGCCGCGGGCCCGCCCCTCGGAGCGTTCCAGCGCGTCGACCAGCGCGCTGTTGTCCGCGCCGTGGCAGGTGGCCTGCACGATGACGTTGCGGCTCACACCCAGGTGGTCGCGCAGGTCGAAGAGCTGCTGGGCGGAGGCGTCGACGGGCGTGTACTTGCGCTCGGGCGCGAACGGGAACTGCGCCGCCGGCCCGAACACGTGGCAGTGGGCGTCCACGGCGCCGTCGGGCAGCGTGAAGACTGGCTTCGTCGGGCCCTGGTACCAGTGCAGCCAGCCCGGGGTGACGTCATCGTCGGTCATGGTGCGTCCTCAGTGGGTATGGGTCAGTTCGTGTAGGTCAGGCCGAGCTCGGCCAGCCGTGGGCGCATGTCGTACAGGTCGAGGCCGAGCTCGCCGGCGGCGAACCGCTCGCGCTTGGCGGTCTCGTTCTCCTCGCGCCGCCGGGCGGCCTCGGCCACCTCGGCGGCCCGGGCGGCGGGCACCACGACGACGCCGTCAGCGTCCGCCACGATCACGTCACCGGGGGTGACCAGCGCGTTGGCGCACACGACCGGCACGTTGACCGAGCCGAGCGTGGCCTTGACCGTGCCCTTGGCGTTGATCGCGCGGGAGAACACGGGAAAGCCCATGGCGCGCAGGGCGTCGACGTCTCGGCAGCCGCCGTCGATCACCAGGCCGCGGGCGCCGCGGGCCTGCATCGAGGTGGCGAGCAGGTCGCCGAAGAACCCGTCCTCGTTCTCGGTGGTGCAGGCGGCCACGACGACGTCGCCGGGGCGCACCTGCTCGGCGGCGACGTGCAGCATCCAGTTGTCGCCGGGCTGGAGCAGCACCGTGACGGCGGTGCCGCACATCGCGGCGCCCTCGTAGACGGGACGGAGGTAAGGGCGCATCAGGCCGAGGCGGCCCAGGGCCTCGTGGACGGTCGCTACGCCGAACCGCGACAGCGCCTCGACGGCGGCAGGGTCGGCGCGGTGGATCTGGGTGTGGACGACTCCGAGCTCAGACACGGGTCAGCCCCCTCTCGGTCAGGCGCTTGTCGAGCAGCGGGTAGGCGCGCCGGGCGTTGGTCTCGAACAGGGCGCGCACGGCGGCGGCGTCCAGGCCCCTGGTCCCGGCGTGGGCCTCGACATAGCGCCGGGTGTCGTCGAAGTGGTGGCCGGTGCGCGGGTCGATGCCGCGCACGGCGCCGATCATCTCGGAGGCGAACAGCACACCGTCGCGCGGGATCACGTCGAGCAGCAGGTCGGCGCCGGGCTGGTGGTAGACGCAGGTGTCGAAGAAGACGTTGGTACCGAGCATCCCTTCGGGCTCCGGCTTGCCCAGGGCCTGGGCGAGGCCGCGGAACCGGCCCCAGTGGTAGGGCACCGCTCCCCCGCCGTGCGGGATCACGAGCCGCAGGTCCGGAAAGTCGGCGAACAGGTCGCCCTGCAGCAGCTGCATGAACACGGTGGTGTCGGCGTTGAGGTAATGGGCACCGGTGGTGTGGAAGGCGGGGTTGCAGCTCGTGGAGACGTGCACCATCGCGGGCACGTCGAGCTCGACCAGCTTCTCGTAGACGGGGTACCAGGACCGGTCGGTCAGGGGCGGCGCGGTCCAGTGCCCGCCGGACGGGTCCGGGTTGAGGTTCACGGTCACAGCGCCCAGCTCGGTCACGGCTCGCTCGATCTCGGGGACCGACGTCGCCGGGTCGGCGCCGGGCGACTGCGGCAGCATGGCACCGGGCGCGAACCGGTCGGGGTAGAGCCCGGCCACGCGAGCGCACAGGTCGTTGCAGATCCGCGCCCAGGCGGTGGACGTCGTGAGGTCGCCCACGTGGTGGGCCATGAACGACGCGCGGGGCGAGAAGACGGTGACGTCGATGCCACGCTCGTCCATCTGCCTGAGCTGGTGCGCCTGCAGGGTCTCGCGGATCTGGTCGTCGCTGATCCGCGGCCCGGCGGGGTCGGGGGCCAGGCCCGGGTCGGCCAGGGCGGCGACCTGCGCGTCACGCCAGGCGCCGAGCGGTTCGGGGGCGGTCGTGTAGTGGCCGTGCACGTCGATGATCACGCGGTGGCCTCCTCGTTCTGGTCCTCGGGGCGGTCTTCGGTCGGGTCGGTGGTCGGGTCCCAGACGGCGCGCGGCACGAGCACCTCGCCCGTCATGAGCAGGCGAGCGGTGCGCAGCAGCGCGGAGCGGACGACGGCGGGCGGGTCGCCGGCCTCGAGCCCGAGCGTCACGGAGAACTCGCCCGACGGGTGCTCCACGGAGACGGTGACCTCGCGGGCGCCGTCGGGCGCCGCATCGGGCACGACGGCGACGTCGTGCGCCACGCTCCCGGGCAGCACGCATGCCGTCGCGACGGTGACCGCGGCCAGTACGCCGATGGACTGGTGGGCCACGCGCGGGATGAGCGAGCGGGTGGCGATGCCCCCGCCCGCCCGGGGCGCCGATACGAGCGTCATCTTGGGATAGTTCTTCGCGGTGACGTCGCCGAGGCCCATGGCCTGGCCGCAGACCAGGCGCAGGCGCTCGACGCGGTCGCGCAGGTCGGCGTCGCCGTCGATCTCGGCGGGGGTCTCGTCGCCGCGCGCGCCGAGGCGGTCCGCCCGCACGACGACGAGCGGCTGGCCGTTGTCGATGAGGGTCACCTCGACGTCGCCCAGGCCCGGCACGGTGACGGTGTCGCGCACGTTCCCGGTGGGCAGCAGGCTGCCGGCCACGGCGCCTGCGGTGTCGAGGAACGCGATGTCCACCGGCGCGGCGGAACCCGGCACGCCGTCGATCCGGGCGTCGCCCGCGTACTCGACGTGCCGGACGCCGTCGGGGCCCCGGGGCGTGGGCACGGTGATGTTCGCGACCGCGCCGGTGTTGCGGGTCAGCACCGAGGCCGTGGTGGTGTCGCCGTCGGGCACGAGGATGCCGGTCTCGATCGCGAACGGCAGCACCGCGGCCAGCATGTTGCCGCAGTTCGGCGTGGTGTCCACGGCGTCGGAGTCCGGCTGGAGCTGCGCGAACGTCCACTCGACGTCGACGTCGGCGGACCCGGGCGACACGATCCCCACCTTGCTGGTCAGGGGATGCGCGCCGCCCAGGCCGTCGATCTGGCGGGGGTCGGGTGAGCCCATGGCCGCCAGCAGCACCGCGTCACGCGCGGCGGTGTCGGCGGGCAGGGTGCGGGCGTCGAGGAACAGGCCCCGCGACGTGCCGCCCCGCATGACGAGCGCGGGTACTGCGGTCTGCGAGCCCGCGGTGCGGGCACGGCGGTGGGACGGGCCGTCGGTGGCGGTCACTGCGCTCCTCCTCCATGAGGCGTGTCCCGGCACCGTAGTCCATCAACAATCTTGTTGACAATTTTGTCGCCGAAAGATGCCTACCCCTGAGCCGCCCAAGGACCCCACGGCGCGCCCGGCTTCTCGTTGCGCGTCCACCACTTCGCCTCGTACGTCCGGCCGTCGAGCACGGCCACGGACCCGGCCTCGAAGATGCGCGACGGCGTCCACCCCGCGACGCCGTCCCGCTCCACGATCTCCTGCCACGGGCCGTACGGCGCGCCCGGCTCCTGGCCGCGCGTCCACCAGGCCGCGCGCCAGGTCGACCCCTCGTACGAGATCTCGTCGCCCGCGGTGTAGACCGCCGAGGCGTCCCAGGCAGGGGCCGTCGGGGCGCACCCTTCGTCGCACACGCTGAACGAGGCGAGCACGGCCTTGTGGTCCGAGGGCCAGACGGCGTCCGGCGTGATGATCTGGTCGGCGCTGTCGTCGTCGACCCGCTCGTTCCGGACGATCGTCGACTGCGGTCCGACCACGGCCGCCCCGTCGATCGACACCCGCTCGTCGGGCGTCACGAAGACGTAGTCGATACGGTCGCGCTCGTCGGCCTCGGGCGCCCAGGTCAGGTCCGTCGTCGGGAACAGCGGGTTGTCCGACGGCCACGTGACGCCCGGGTTCGCGACCGGGTCGGGGTGGACCTCGCGGAAGGCGTCGACCAGGCCGCCGTCGAGCAGCGTCTGCGTGGACTGCCACGGGATCACCAGGCCGTTGTGGTCCTGCAGGTCGGCGGTCTCCTCGGTCCAGTCCTGCACGGACGGCTCGTTGAAGTCCCCGCCGACGACGGCGATGCGGCCCGCCGCACGCTCGGCCCGGACGTCGGCGACGAGCGCGGCGGCCGTGGCCGGGCGGCCGGACTGCCGGTTGGCCTCGAGGATCGCCTCCACGTCGGTGACGGGGCCGCCGGGCAGCTTGTCCCACGTGTCCCAGCCGGCGGGCCAGTCGCCCTGGACGGCGCCGCCGTAGCCGCGCGGCAGGTACGTCGCGTACCAGCGGTACTCCAGGTGGCCGCCGTAGGCCACGACCTCGGTGCCGTTCACGTCGAGCACGGCCTTGGTCCACCAGCGGTCCACGGTGCTGGTCTCCAGGATCGGGTAGCGCGAGACGATGCCGGTGTCGGTCGCGATCACGTGGTCGTACCCGAGCAGCGCGGCGACCTGGCGCGGGGCGTCACCCTGCTCGGGCAGGAACGTCACGTCGGCGTCGGTCTCCAGCAGGACGTCGGCGATCTCGCGGGCCCCGTCGTCGATCTGCGTGCCGCCGTGCCACACGTTGAAGGTGAGCACGTCGAGCTCGCTGACGCCGGCCACCTCGGGCTTCGGCTCTGCGGGCGGTGCGGTCGTGGCGGCGGCCGACGGCGCGGTGGTCAGCGCGGCGATCGTCGCGCCCATGGCGACGGCGGCCAGCAGGCGTCGAGGGCGTACAGGTGCGGATGACATCGGTCTTCTCCCCGGCTCGGAACGTGTGCGGCCGTGACGCTACGACGTGTCGGTGGCCGGGCAATGGCCGCGAGGTGAACGCGTCCGGGGCTGATAGGTCGCATCATCACCGTTGACCCCCGCACCGCGCAGGCCCGAGATTCGACCCCGAATGGCCCGGGCGGCAACCGCACCGCCGCGCACCGGAGCGCGGCGACCCACCGGGCCGGACGGGAGTCACCATGGATACGGACCGAAAGCTCCTGCTCGACCGGCGCAGCCTGCTCCTGGGCTCGGCGGTGCTCGGCTCGGCCGCCGCCCTCGGCGTCGCCGCACCGCCCCGGGCGGCC
>NZ_KI911697.1:29090-32449 GCF_000515355.1 Promicromonospora kroppenstedtii DSM 19349
CGGGCGGTGGCCCGCGGCTCGGGGTGGGTGCCGGCGCCGGGGGCCGGCTGCGAGGGTGCTGCCTGCGTCACGTCCCAGAGTCTCCCACCCCGGCCTGGGAGCTCGGGACGCGGCGGTCGCGACGTCAGTCCTGCGGGGCGTCCCCGAAGTCGCGGATGTCCAGGCGGACGCCGCCCTTGAGCGCCGACTCGTGCGCGACGATGCCGGGCATCGTGTACCGCGCGGCGACCCAGGCGTTGACGGGCGGGAGGGTGCCGGTGTTGACGGCGGTGACGAAGTCGTCGGCCAGGAAGTGGTGGCTGCCCTCGTGGCCGTTGGACACGTTGGCGAACTCCTTCGGCAGCCGCGAGCGGTCGTGCACGGGCGCGGAGCCCGAGGTGAAGGCGTCGCGCAGCGCGGGCGAGACGTGCTCCAGCGACGGGTCGTCCGGCGACAGCGTGGGCTTGGGTGCCAGGTGCTCCGTGAGGTCCACGACCTGCTCCTTGTCCTGCCAGAGGCTCACGTTGACGAGCTGCTCCATGCTGGCCTCGGTGCCGAAGAACCGGAACCGCGACTCGCGGACGTGCGACGGGAAGCCGACCCTGCGGAACTCGTTGATGCGGAACGCGCCGCCGCCCGCGGCCTCGAACAGCGCGGTGGCGTTCGAGAAGTCGTTGGCGAACTGGCTGACCTCCCTGTCGAACACACCGTCGCCGCGGTCGTCGAGCACGCCGATCGCGGAGACGCTGGTCGCGTACGTCTGCCAGGCACCGAGGATCCCGCCCAGGGAGTGCGTCGGGTACATCAGGGGCGGGTAGCTCGCGGTGGACTTCCAGTTCTCCCCGCCGCTGTACCTGTACGCGTCGTAGAAGCCGAGGTCCATGTCGTGCAGGTAGTCGCCCTCGGCGTAGAAGAGCCGCCCGAACGCGCCCTTCGCCGCCTGGTCGCGGGCGTGGACGGTAGCCGGGTTGTAGTAGCTCGTCTCGCCCATCATGTAGGTCAGGCCGGTCTCGCGCACCGCCTCGACGATCGCCTCGATCTCCTCCTCGGAGATCGCCATCGGCACCGAGGAGTAGACGTGCTTGCCGGCGCGCAGCGCCTGGACCACCAGCGGCCCGTGCGTCCAGCGCTGCGTGAAGATCGCGATGGCGTCGACGTCGGAGGCGAGCAGGGCCTCGAAGGACGGGACGGTCCCGGCGAGGCCGTACTCGCCGACGAGCTGCTCGGCGCGCTCGGGCAGCAGGTCGGTGACGTAGATGTCCCCGACGCCGGGGTGCAGGTTCCAGAGCTTGACGAACTGCCCGGCGAACTGGCCGGCTCCGACGATGCCAAGTGTGAACACGCAATGCTCCTTGCCGTTGGGCCGCACCGCTGCGGCGTTGACGGCCCCGACCCTACGTACCTACGATCGGCGAACTCTTCATGGATCAGAGCCGGTTCTTCCCGGATCATCAGATGCCGGGGAATGCAGATGACGTCGCAGATCGAGATCCAACCGCCCGCCCTCGTGAGCTGGTCCGGCCGCCCGAGCCTGATGGGCACCGCCCACCAGCACGACGACCTGGAGATCAACCTCGTGACCGAGGGCGGCACGATGCTCTACCTGTTCGGCGGCGCGCCGGTCGAGATCGGCCCCGGGTCCGTCGCCGCGTTCTGGGCGGCCGTGCCGCACCAGCTCATCGCCAGCACGGCGGCCCGGGCGCACTGGGTGCACGTGCCGTTCTCGACGTTCCTCGGCTGGGGGCTGCCCACCGCCCTGGTCGGCCGCCTGCTCTCCGGCATGCCGCTGATCTCCCCGCCGGAGGCGGCGCTGAGGACCGACGACGCGAACTTCACGCAGTGGGCCGCCGACCTGTCGGGCGAGCAGCCGGAGCTGCGCCGCGTCGCGATGCTGGAGATCGAGGCAAGGGTGCGCCGGCTCGGCCTGGCCACGCCGGGGCAGCCGGTGCGGCGGTTCACGGCGGGCGACCCGGCCCTGCGCCAGGTGCTGGCGATGGTGCGGCACATCGCGGAGAACTTCCGCGAGCCGCTGACCGTCGCGGACGTCGCGCGGACCGTGCGGCTGCACCCCAACTACGCCATGGCCCAGTTCCGCAAGGTGGTGCACACGACCATGGTCGACTACCTGACCAGGTGCCGGCTGGCGGAGGCGCGGCGCCTGCTGGTGACCACGGGCCTGCCGGTCGCCGACGTCGCGGCCGAGTCGGGCTTCAGCTCCGTGAGCCGCTTCTACACCGCGTTCGGCGACGCGTGCGGCATGCCGCCGGCCGCCTACCGGCGCGAGAACCAGCACGACCAGCCCGCGTGAGTCCTGACCCGGCCGGCCCGACCCGGCCCGACATGTGCTTGACTGCCGCGGTGGCCGACCTTCCCGCTCGCCTGGACATCCCTGACCGTCTGGAGATCGCAGGGACGACGTTCACCCGCGTCGAGTCCCCCGAGAGCATCGCCTGCTGGTCGGCCGACGCCGACCACCGGCCCGTGAGCGTGCTGACGGAGCCTGCGGCCGCACCGGACCGGGCGACGCTCGACCTCGCCACCGTCGTGCTCGGCCGGTTCGACGAGCTCGCCGACCTCGCCGTCGCGTACCTGCGTGAGCGGCTGCGCGAACCGGAGCTCGGCCTGTCGGCCCCCGAGCTCGCGATGCTGGACGCCGCCGAGCCGTCGGCCGCCGAACCCGACGCCGTGGTCTGGGCCGACGGCACCTGGATGCTGCGGTTCGCGGAGTCCCGCCTCCGGATGGCCGACCCCTACGGGATCGGCGTGCTCTTCGAGGGCACGACCCCGTCGGGGATCGAGGACCTCTCGCACGCCGACCTCGCCTAGCACCTGCGCGGAGCGGTCAGGAGACCTCGACCACGATCTTCCCGAGGTTGTCCCCCGCCTCGAGCCGCGCGAACGCCGCCGGCGCTTCCTCCAGCGGCAGCACCTCGTCGATCGCGGGGACGACGACGCCCTCGGTCACCAGGCCCGTGACCTCCTCCAGGTCCGCGCGGGACTGGGGCACGAACAGCACGCCGACGCGCTTGCCGGTCAGCAGGCGCAGCAGCGGCCCGGCGACGAGCGTCGCGAGCAGAACGCGGGTGCGGCCGCCGACCATCAGGTAGGACCCGCCGGCCCGCAGCGCCCGGTGCACCCGGAACGGGGACCGGTGGGCCACCAGGTCCACGACGCGGTCGTACCGGTCGCGCTGGTCGGCCCAGTCGCAGTGCTCGAACGCCACGGTGTCGTCGGCGCCGACCCGGAGCAGGTGACCGGCCTTGTCGGCCCGGTCCACGGCCGTCACGTGGGCGCCCAGGTGCCGGGCGAGGCCGATCACGAGCGCCCCGCCCGCTCCGCCCGCGCCGTTGACCAGGAGCTTGTCGCCCGGCCCCAGCCCG
>NZ_KI911697.1:32549-35201 GCF_000515355.1 Promicromonospora kroppenstedtii DSM 19349
GCGTCGCGGCCCGGCTGGGCTGCCCGCTGTACGGCTGGGTGCGTCGCACCTGGGACACGCCCGACCCGCCGGACGGCATGCTCGCGGTCGCGTGCGACCGCGCCAAGCAGCAGGCTGCGGTCGCGTGCCACGACGCACCGGACCCGGCCGATCCGGTCCTGCCGCTGTGCGGTTCCGGCGACGACGAGGACTTCCTCACCGTCGTCCTGCCGGCCGCGTCTCCCACCGTTCTCCCGGTCCCAGAACTCGCCGCTCGCCGTCGACGGCAACGGTGATCGGCGGCTGCCGGGACCGGGGCAGGCTGATGCGGACCTGGTCGTCGCTGCACCGCACCTCGATGCCCCAGTGGTTGCGGTACCGCAGGCGAAACCGCAGCTCGGCGATCGTGTCGGGCAGGCGCGGGTTCAGCCGCAGCATGTCGCCGGTGAGCTCCAGGCCCGGGTAGCAGCGCTGGACCAGGTCGACGGCCCCGGCCATCGCGCCCAGGTGCACGCCCTCGGCGGTGGTCCCGCCCTGGACGTCGGCGATGTCGCTGTCGAGCGCCTCGCGGAAGAACCGCCAGGACGCGCTCGGGTCGCGCCGGGCCAGCACCCAGGCGTGGACGACGGCGCTGAGGGTCGACCCGTGGCTGGTCCGCGCCAGGTAGTGGTCCACGGTCCGGTTCAGCGCGGCCCGGTCGAACCGGTAGCCGAGCGCGTCCAGCGCGTCGATGACACCGCGCTCGCCCAGGAGGAACACCAGCATGAGCACGTCGGCCTGCTTGGAGGCCTGGTAGCGGTTGACCGAGTCGCCCTCGGCCTCGAGGATCCGGTCGAGCCGGCGGATCGCTCCGTACCGGGCGCGGTACCCCGCCCAGTCGAGCTCGGCGAGCTGGTCGTACCCCTCGAACTGGCTGATCACGCCGTCATCGTGGAACACGACGCGCATGCGCCGGGAGACCCGCTCGAAGAGGTCGGTCTCGGCGTCCCCCAGGCGGAGCCGGCGGGCCAGCGCGTCCCGCTCCGGCCCGGCCAGCAGCGCCAGCGCGTCCAGGGCGTGCCGCAGCACGCGGGTGACCATGACGTTGGTGTAGGCGTTGTTGTCGATCCCCGGCCGGTCGGCGCCCGGGTAGGCGTCGTGGTACTCGTCGGGACCCATGACGCCGCGGATGTCGTACCGGTCGGTGGCGGCGTCATAGGTCGCCAGGCTGCACCAGAACCGGGCGATCTCGACGAGCATCTCGGCGCCGTACCCGTGCAGGAACGCGACGTCCCCGGTGGCCTGGTAGTACTGCCAGACGTCGTGCGCCACGGCGATGCCCACGTGCCGCTGAAGGTGCGAATGGTCCTCCAGCCACCGGCCCGACACCGGGTTGAGGTGCGTCCGCTGGGTCTCGTCCCGGCCGTCGCTGCTGCTCTGCCACGGGTACATCGCGCCCCGGTAGCCGGCGTCCGCGGCCGCCTGCCGCGCCCGGGGCAGGCGACGCCACCGGTACATGAGCAGCGACCGCGCGACGCGCGGGAAGCGCAGGAGCAGGAACGGGAACACGAACAGCTCGTCCCAGAACACGTGCCCCCGGTACGCCTCCCCGTGCAGCCCGCGGGCCGGCATGCCGACGTCGAGGTGCGCGCTGTGCTCGGACAGGGTCTGCAGCAGGTGGAACGTGTTCAGCTCCAGCGCCCGCCGCGGCCGGCCGGTCACGCCGACCTCGCTGACGCGCCACAGCCGCTCCCAGGCCAGGACGTGGTCGGCGAGCAGGTCCCCGAAGGGCGGCAGGTGGGCCGCGTGCTCGCGGGCGGCGCTCAGCGACTCGGAGATCGCGAGGTCCCGCGAGGTGTAGATCGCGACGCGCTTCTCGACCGTGACGGGCACGCCCTGCACCAGGTCGGGCCACATCCGCACCGACGCCCGGCCGGTCGCGCGCTCGGCGCGGCTGGTCACCGGCCCGGCCGGGTCGGTGACCACGAGCGTCGCCGCCTGGGCGATCCGGATCTGCGACGTCGCGGTGCGGACCTGCAGCCAGGAGACGTCCTCCGCCTCGTCGTAGCCCTCCGCCACCGGGACCAGGTGCCGCCCGTCGAACGCCCCGTAGCGCGCCACCCCTGCGTTGACCACCCGGCCGTCGAGGCTCGACCAGACCTCGATGGACCCCGACCAGTTCTCCGCCAGGAAGGTGGTCTCCAGCGCGGCCACGTGCGGGTCGCGCATCGACACCAGCCGCCGCTGCGTCACGGCCAGCACCCGGCCGGCCGGGTCCCGGAACCGGGTGCGCCGGGTCAGGAGGCCGCGGCGCGGGTCCAGCTCCTGCCGGTGCTCCAGGACCTCGCCGCCGTCGAGCGTGAGCCAGGGCTGGCCGGGCGTACGGAAGGTGACCGGCAGCCAGTTCGGGGCGTTGACCAGGTCCTCGTTCTCCACCACGCGCCCCGAGACCACGGACTTCAGGCGGTCGTAGCAGCCCGCCAGGTAGGTGCCCGGGTAGTGCACGCCGTCCGCGGACGACTCCGGGGCCGCGCCCCGCGTGGCGACGTAGCCGTTGCCGAGGGTGCACAGCGCCTCCCGGAGCCCCTCGGTGGCGGCGTCGAAACCCTCGTACGACAGGATCCCGGGGTCCGCCGCACCTCCCCCGCCGTCGTCCGGCCGGCGCGTCACGCGCCGTCCAGGGGCACGCGCCAC
>NZ_KI911698.1:0-1381 GCF_000515355.1 Promicromonospora kroppenstedtii DSM 19349
AGAAGCTGCGCAAGCGCGCCGCCGAGATCGGCATCGAAGGCCGCTCCACGATGCGCAAGAGCGACCTGATCAAGGCGCTGCGGTCACACTGACGGCGCCGCGCCGGGCGGGGCGCCGCCGGCTCACTCGCCGACGGCGTCCTCGCTCCGGTCCCGGTCCTTGTCGCGGCTCGGCTGGACCCGCTTGGGCTCGCCCGGCATCTTCGGGTACTCAGGCGGATAGGGCAGGTCCTCCAGCCCGTTCGCCTCGTCCCGGGCCGCCAGATCCAGGGCTGCGTCCAGCGAGCAGTCCAGGGCCGGGTCACGGTCGGCGCGCAGCGCGGCGAACAGGTCGCCCCGCTCGGCGAACCGTGCCGGCGCGGACAGCACGTCGAAGTCGTCGGGGTGCACATCGGGCACCTCGTCCCAGTCCAGCGGCATCGACACCGTGGCCCGCCCGTTCGCCCGGATCGACCACGCCGACGCGATGGTGCGGTCCCGCGCCATCTGGTTGTAGTCCACGAAGATCGCCTCGCCGCGCTCCTCCTTCCACCACCGCGTGGTGACCCGGCCCGGCAGACGCCGCTCCAGCTCCCGGCCGATCGCGATCGTGGCCCGCCGCGCCTCGGTGAAGGTCCATCGCGGCTCCAGCGGCACGAACACGTGCAGCCCCCGGCCGCCGGACGTCTTGGGATACCCCGTCAGGTCCAGCTCGCCCAGCAGCTCCCGCAGGTGCGGCGCCACCGCGGCGGCGTCGGAGAAGTCCGTGCCCGGCTGCGGGTCCAGGTCGATGCGGAGCTGGTCCACCGCCTCGACGTCGTCCCGCCGCACCGGCCACGGGTGGAACGTGAGCGTGCCCATGTTCGCCGCCCAAGCAACCACGGCCGGCTCCGTGGGGCACACCTCGTCCGCCGTCCGGCCCGACGGGAACGCGATGGTGGCGGTCTCCACGTAGCCCGGCGCGCCCCGCGGGATGCGCTTCTGGTAGAAGCCGTCGCCCTTCGGGTCGTCCGGCTTGGGCATGCGTGTGGCGAGGTGCGCGCCCTCGTGCCAGCCCTTGGGCCAGCGCTCCAGCGTGGTGGGGCGGTGCAGCAGCGCGCCGGTGATCCCGTCGGCCACGGCCACGAAGTACTCCACGACCTGGAGCTTGGTGATGTCACGGGGGAAGACGACGCGGTCCGGGCTCGTCACGCGCACGGTACGGCCCGCGACGTCGAGCTCCACAGCGGGTGTCTTGGATCCGGCCATGGACCGAACCTAGCCCGCCAGCAGCTCTCGCGCCGCAGAAAGCGCCCGGTGCGCCGCGGGCCTGCCCACCACACGGGCGCGCCGGTCCAACGCCCGGGTCACCGCCAGCAGGTCCACCCCGGCGCGCGCGAGAGCGACCAGCACGGGCACGGCCG
>NZ_KI911698.1:1481-4246 GCF_000515355.1 Promicromonospora kroppenstedtii DSM 19349
CGCGGCTCCGATCCCGTCGGCGGGTTCCGCGCAGTTCCCGCGCCCCGCGGCGTCGAGACGCACCGTGCCGGACCGGTGCCTCGCGGTGGCCCGGACGACAACCGGCTGCACCCTCGCCGTCCCGTCCGGCGCCGGATCCGGTTACCCGCCGTCGTGCTGGCGGCGGCGCTCGCGGGGTCCACGGCGATCCTCGCGTTCTCGCCGGTCGAGGCCGACCGTGTCGCGCTCGTCTGCCCGGCGGGGGCGTCCGTGGCCTGGGTCGACCAGTACCGCGACGTCCTCGGCCTGCGGCTGCCGGACCCGGGGGACCACCTCGCGGTCGCGGCTCCTTCCGGTTCGGAGGTCGCGGTGACGTTCACCGACGGTGCGGGTGTCGCCTACCCGACCGTGCGCGCCGCCGTCTCCGACACCGGACCGTTCGCCGTCGAACCGCCGCGCGCGCTGGCCGCGTCCGAGCGTGGGGAGTGGAGCGTATCGGTCGTGGTGTCGGGTGATGCCGCGTCGGGCGATGTCGTATCGGCGGGGTGCGCCGCGCCGCTGCCCTGACCTCATGCGGCACCCTGACCCTGTGGACAACTTGACGTCCCATCGAACGAGTGTTCGAATCGACTCATGCGTTGGCAAGAGCAGGCGATCTCGAACGACGACGACGGCGCGCTGCCCGGGCTCGAACTACCCGCGCTGCGCGGCGCCGGGCTGCTGCGCACCGTCCGGTCGCCCGAGTTCGCGGGCGTGACCTTCCACGAGGTGCTGGCCAAGAGCGCCCTGTCGAAGGTCCCCGCGGCCTCCCAGATGCCGTTCCGCTGGACGGTGAACCCGTACCGCGGATGCAGTCATGCGTGCACCTACTGCGTGGACCCGTCGACCCTCGTGCTGATGGCCGACGGCCGCCAGAAGCCGATCCGGGACCTCATGGTGGGGGACCGCATCGTCGGCACCGAACGCGACGGCGCCCACCGACGGTTCGTGGAGACTGAAGTCTTGGCTCGCCGTGGCACGACCAAGGCTGCCTACCGGGTGACCCTTGAGGACGGCACCGAGATCGTCGCCAGCGCAGATCACCGGTTCCTCACCGAGCGCGGGTGGAAGTACGTGGCCCCGCTGCCCAAGGGCGAGGGGCAGCGTCCTTACCTGACGACCAACAACCGGCTCCAGGGCTTCGGCCTTGGGATGGTCGCCGGCGCCTACGCGTCGCCGCCCGAGTCCGTGGACTACCGCCAGGGGTACCTCACCGGGATGATCCGCGGCGACGGGATGCTCTTCGACAAGACCTACCCGAGCGGCCGGATCACCATGTTCCGACTCGCCCTGGTCGACGGCGAGGCGCTGACCCGCTCCCAGGACTACCTGGCCGAAGCCGGCGTCCCGACCAACCGCCGTCTTTTCTCGGCCGCCACGGCGAAGCGCAAGGCACTCGACGGCATCTTCACGTCCAAGCAGTCGACGGTGGCGGCGATCCGCCAGATGATCGAGTGGCCCGGCATGCCGACGCGCGAGTGGCACGCAGGTTTCCTCGCTGGCATCTTCGACGCGGAGGGCAGCTGCGACGGGCAGATCCTGCGCATCTCCAACTCCGACGAGCGCATGCTCAGCATGACCACGGATGCCATGGACGTGCTGCGCATCCCGTACGTCCGGGAGCCGGCCAACAAGATCGGCGTCGCGAACATCCGCGTCATCGGCGGGCTGTCCAGCCGCCGTCGGTTCTTCGCCCTCACCAATCCCGCGATCACCCGGAAGCTCAAGATCATCGGCGCGGCCGTCAAGACCTCGGTTCCCTTGCGGATCGTCTCCGTCGAAAATCTCGGTACCGAGACCGAGATGGTCGACATCACCACTGGTACCGCCGACTTCATCGCCAACGGAGTGATCAGCCACAACTGCTTCGCGAGGCCGACCCACGAATACCTCGACCTCGACGCCGGCCACGACTTCGACTCGCAGGTGGTCGTCAAGGTGAACGTCGACGAGGTGCTGCGCGCCGAGCTCGCCAAGCGGTCCTGGTCCCACGAGCCGGTCGCGCTCGGCACCAACACCGACCCCTACCAGCGGGCCGAGGGGCGCTACCGGCTCATGCCCGGCATCATCTCGGCACTCGCGGACTCCGGCACGCCGTTCTCGATCCTGACCAAGGGCACGCTGCTGCGGCGCGACCTGCCGCTGATCACCGAGGCCGCGCAGCGGGTCGACGTCGGCCTGGGTGTCTCGCTCGCGTTCGCCGACACACCCCAGGGCAAGGAGCTGCAGCAGGCCATCGAGCCCGGCACCCCGACACCGAAGGCCCGGCTCGACCTGATCCGCGCCATCCGGGCGGCAGGCTTGCCGTGCGGCGTCATGGTCGCGCCGGTCCTGCCCTGGCTGACCGACTCCCTCGCGCACCTCGAACGGCTGCTCGACAACCTGGTCGAGGCTGGCGCGACCGGCGTCACCGTGCTGCCGCTGCACCTGCGGCCAGGCGCCCGCGAGTGGTATCTCGGCTGGCTCGAACGCTCCCACCCGCACCTCGTCGAGGGCTACGGCCG
This sequence comes from Promicromonospora kroppenstedtii DSM 19349, assembly GCF_000515355.1. Classification (GTDB taxonomy): domain Bacteria; phylum Actinomycetota; class Actinomycetes; order Actinomycetales; family Cellulomonadaceae; genus Promicromonospora; species Promicromonospora kroppenstedtii. Next base: position 4,004 of record NZ_KI911698.1, read on the forward strand.
CGTCTACGCGCGCGGCGCGTACGCGCACAAGGGCTACCGGGACTGGCTCTGGGAACGTGTGCGGCCCCTGATCCGCGAGCGCGGGCTCGGCGGCGCCGCGATGCACCGGGTCGGCGACGACCAGCACGCGGAGGGCGACTACCCGCGCGGAGCGTTCACCGGCGTGCGGTCCGACGGCGCCGGCGCGGCTTCCCTGGGCGCGGAGGTCGGGAGCGAGACCCTGTTCTGATGCAGCCCCCGATC
>NZ_KI911699.1:0-1505 GCF_000515355.1 Promicromonospora kroppenstedtii DSM 19349
GGGCCGCCGCGCACGCCGACGCGGCCGAGCGGCTCGCGCGGCACACCCGGGACGGCATCAACGTCGACGTCGTGCCCGACCCCGCGGACCTGTTCGCCCATGTCTATGCCGAGCCGACGCCGCAGCTCGTCGAGCAGCTCGCGCAGGTCAGGGACGAGCTGAGCAGGGACGAGCCGAGCGCGGACGCGTCGAACCGAGCGGAGGCCCGCTGATGACCAGCACCGCGGTGGAGCACGAGACGCTCAGCACGGCCCAGGCGATCAACCGCGCCCTGCGCGACGCCATGACCGAGGACCCGACGGTGCTCGTGCTCGGCGAGGACGTCGGCCCGCTCGGCGGGGTCTTCCGGGTCACCGACGGGCTCACCGCCGAGTTCGGCGAGGACCGCTGCTTCGACACCCCGCTGGCCGAGGCCGGGATCGCGGGGTTCGCCGTCGGGCTCGCGATGAACGGCATGCGGCCCGTGATCGAGATGCAGTTCGACGCGTTCGCGTACCCCGCGTTCGAGCAGGTCGTGAGCCACATCGCCAAGATGCGGAACCGGACCCGCGGCCGCGTCGAGCTGCCCCTGGTCATCCGGGTCCCGTACGCCGGCGGCGTGGGCGGCGTCGAGCACCACAGCGACTCGTCCGAGTCCTACTACGCGCACACGCCCGGGCTGCACGTGGTGGCGCCGTCGAACCCCGCGGACGCCTACCGGCTCCTGCGCGACGCGATCGCCTCGCCGGACCCGGTGGTCTTCCTCGAGCCCAAGAAGCTCTACTGGGCCAAGGGTGAGGTCTCCTTCGGGGGCGGCGAGCCGGGCATCGGCACGGCCGTCGTGCGCCGCGAGGGCACCGACGCCACCCTCATCACGTACGGCCCGTCCGTCCCTGTGGCGCTGGACGCCGCCGAGGCCGCCGCGCGCGACGGCCGCAGCCTCCAGGTCGTGGACCTGCGCTCGATCGTGCCGTTCGACGACGCCACGGTCTGCGCGGCCGTCGAGTCGACCGGGCGCGCCGTGGTGGTCGCCGAGGCCGCCGGGTTCGCCAGCGTCGCCTCCGAGATCGCGGCCCGGGTGAGCGAGCGCTGCTTCCACTCGCTGGCCGCGCCGGTGCGCCGCGTCACCGGGTTCGACATCCCGTACCCGCCGCCCAAGCTGGAGCATCTCCAGCTCCCGTCCGTGGACCGGATCCTCGACGCCGTCGACGACCTGCAGTGGGAGGACGCATGAGGGCCACCGCGACCGAGCAGACGTTCCTGCTGCCCGACCTCGGCGAGGGCCTCACCGAGGCCGAGGTGGTGCAGTGGCTGGTCGCCGCGGGCGACGTCGTCGCCGTCGACCAGCCGGTGGTCGAGGTCGAGACGGCCAAGTCCGTGGTCGAGGTGCCGTGCCCGTACGCCGGGCGCGTGGGCGTGCTGCACGCCGCCGAGGGGGAGTGCGTCGAGGTGGGGCGGCCGCTGATCACGATCGCGGCGGAGGGCGAGCCCGAGGCCGGGCCGACGCCGGACCCGGAGCCGGCGCC
>NZ_KI911699.1:1605-2390 GCF_000515355.1 Promicromonospora kroppenstedtii DSM 19349
GTCGCCGGGCAGGGCGAGCACGGCCTCGCGGCCGGCCTCCGGCGACCAGACGCCGCCCACCACCCCGAGCGACTCGACACCGTGCCGCTCGACCTCGGCGAGGTAGACGTCGCGGCGCGAGCGCGCCGACGCGAAGCGCTCGGGTCCCGCCACGTGCAGGAACCGCCGGTGGCCCGCCTCGACGAGGGCCGAGATGACGGTGCCGAGCAGTCCGGCGTCGGCGAGCTCGCCGGTGGTGCGCAGCTGCTCGTCGAGGGCGGGCTCGGCCACGACGGGCGCGGCGTCGGCGTCGAGGTGGAGCGCCTCGGGGACGACCGGGAGGAACGTCAGCACCCCCTCGACCTGGCCGCCCCGGGCCAGGTCGACGACACGCTCGGTGCGGGCCTCGGCGGTACCGTCCACGCTGTGGGTGTCCACGGCGTAGCCCGCCTCGGCCGCGACCTCGGCCGCGCCGGTGAGCATCCGCAGCCGGTTGTCGACGGTCACCCCGGTGACGACGGCCAGCCGGCCCGAGCGCTGGGTGCGCATCGACCGTGCCGCGAGGTTGGGCCGGTAGCCCATCGACGCGGCGACGGCCAGCACGTGCTCACGGGTGCGGGGCGCGATCGTGCCCTTGCCGGACAGGGCATAGGAGACAGTCGACTGCGACACCCCGGCGGCGCGCGCGACGTCGTGGCTGGTGGGCTGGCGGGCTGACATCGACACAGTGTCCCCTCTGGCCGCGGCCCGCCGCATCAGCTCGCCGGCGCGGCCGGCGGCGGGCCGGCCGGGACCGGCTCCTCCAA
>NZ_KI911699.1:2490-2764 GCF_000515355.1 Promicromonospora kroppenstedtii DSM 19349
CGTGGGCGTGGCACACGCCGGGCGGCTGCGCGGGGAGCCCACGGTGGTGCTCGCGATGTGCGGCGACGGCGCCACGAGCGAGGGCGACTTCCACGAGGCGCTCAACTTCGCCGCGGTCTTCCGGGCGCCGGTCGTGTTCTTCGTGCAGAACAACCAGTACGCCATCTCGGTGCCGCTGTCCCGGCAGAGCGCCGCGCCCTCGCTCGCCCACAAGGGCGTGGGCTACGGCGTGCCCGGCGAGCTGGTGGACGGCAACGACCTCGCCGCGCTGCTG
>NZ_KI911699.1:2864-8668 GCF_000515355.1 Promicromonospora kroppenstedtii DSM 19349
CGCCACCGCGGCGTCGGGCACCGCGTCGGCCGCCGGGTCGGCGGCGAACAGCTCGTCCACGAAGGGCCAGACCGCCTCCAGCCCGGCCAGCGTCCGCCGGCGCGACTCCTCGGTGCCCAGCGCGAGGCGGACCGTCCACAGCGTGGCGTGGTCCAGGTGGTAGGCGACCTCCTTGACGGCCTTGGCCGCGATCGCCGCCAGCGTGGCGTCGGCGCTGCCGGACAGGCTCCGGTACAGCGCCGTGAAGTACGCCGAGACCACGAGCTGACGCACGATCGTGCACGCGAAGTCGCCGTTCGGACGCTCGAAGATCTGCCGGCACCGGAAGTCGGCCTCGTCCCGGAAGTACGCCAGGTCGTCCTCAGTCTGGTCCCACGCCGACCCGGCATAGGTCAGCAGGCTGCGGGCATGCCCGAGCGTGTCGAGCGCGATGTTGCCGAGCGCCACGTCCTCCTCCAGCTCGGGGGCGTTCGCGATCCACGAGCCCAGGCGCTGCGCGAGCACCAGGGCGTCGTCGCCCAGGCCGAGCGCGTACCGCGCGACGTCGTCGGCGGCGCGGACCGGGTTGTCCCGTTCGGTCACCGAGGCGGCGATCGCCTCGGGCGTGAGGACCGCGGACGAGGGCTGGGGCGGGTTCGGCATCGGCTCTCCATCGAGCGTCGGGTGGTTGCAGGACCAGCGGGTGCTGGATCAGCGGGTACCGGGATCAGAGGTGCGGCACGGCCTGGGAGGCCGTGTAGTAGGTCGCGTGCCGGAAGTCCTTCCCGCGCGGCGACTCGAAATAGGCGTCCTTGGCGTCGGGGTCGGACGCCGTGATCGCGGCGGCGGGCACGACCCAGATCGAGACGCCCTCGCTGCGGCGGGTGTAGAGGTCGCGGGCGTTGCGCACGGCCAGCTCGGCGTCCGGCGCGTGCAGCGACCCGGCGTGCACGTGGGACAGCCCGCGCGACGAGCGCACGAACACCTCCCACAGGGGCCAGGTCTCCCGGCGGGGCTCTGCGGTCATGAGGCGATCCGTTCGCTCGTCGCGGTGCGCTCGGCGTACGCCCGGGCGGCCTCCCGGACCCACTCGCCCTCGGCGTGCGCGGCCCGGCGCTTGGCCAGGCGCAGCGAGTTGGCCTGCCCGTTCCCGTGCAGCACGTCGTGGAACTCGGCCCAGTCGAGCTCGCCGAAGTCGTGGTGCCCGCGCTCCTCGTTCCAGCGCAGGTCCGGGTCCGGCAGCGTGATCCCGAGGATCTCGGCCTGGGGCACGATCATGTCGACGAACCGCTGGCGCAGCTCGTCGTTCGAGAAGCGCTTGATCTTCCACGCCATGCTCTGCCGCGAGTTGGGCGACTCGGCGTCGGGCGGGCCGAACATCATCAACGCCGGCGCGTACCAGCGGTTCACCGACTCCTGCGCCATGGCGCGCTGCTCGTCGGTGCCGTTCATCAGCGCCAGCAGGATCTCGAAGCCCTGCCGCTGGTGGAACGACTCCTCCTTGCAGATGCGCACCATCGCCCGCCCGTACGGCCCGTAGGACGCGCGGCACAGCGGCACCTGGTTGGCGATCGCGGCCCCGTCCACCAGCCAGCCGATCGAGCCCATGTCGGCCCAGGACGGCGCCAGGTAGTTGAAGATCGAGGAGTACTTGGCCTTGCCGGAGTGCAGCGCGTCGAGCATCTCGTCGCGGGTGGTGCCGAGCGTCTCGGCCGCCGAGTAGAGGTAGAGCCCGTGCCCCGCCTCGTCCTGCACCTTCGCCATGAGGATCGCCTTGCGCTTGAGGCTGGGCGCGCGCGTGATCCAGTTGCCCTCGGGCTGCATGCCGATGATCTCGGAGTGCGCGTGCTGCGACATCTGCCGCACGAGCGCCTTGCGGTACGCCGGGGGCATCCAGTCGGTGGGCTCGATCCGCTTGTCGTCGGCGATGAGGGCGTCGAAGGCCGCGAGCCGCGCGGCCTCAGGGGCGCCGGCCGCGGGATCAGCCGTGGGCGGGTCTTCTGCGGGCATGCCGCCTCCTGCGCTGGAGTCCTACTTACCGATCGTTCAGTCAGGTTAGCACCGGCCCGGACGTGGCGGCAATGCCCGCCGGGTCGGTTAGGTTGGCTCGCATGGACGAACCCGACGGCGCCCCCGCACCCGCTCGACGCGGCGGCAACGGGCGCGCCGGGCGCGTGGCCTACGACCTGGACGCGGTGCTGTCGGTAGCGGTCCAGGCGTTCAACGAGCGCGGCTACGACGCGACGTCGATGGGTGCGCTCGCCGAGCGCCTCGGTACCAGCAAGTCCGCGATCTACTACCACGTGAGCGGCAAGGAGGAGCTGCTGCGGCTCGCGCTGGAGCGTGCCCTCGGCAAGCTCGAGCGGCTGCTCGACGAGCCCGACCCGGCGGCGAGCGCGCTGGACCGGCTGGAGCGCGTGCTCCGCGGCGCGGTGCGGGTGCTCGTGGCCGAGCTGCCGTTCGTCACGCTCCTGCTGCGGCTCCGCGGCAACACCGAGGTCGAGCGCGAGGCGCTGGCGCGCCGCCGCGAGTTCGACCACGCGGTGGCGCGGCTGGTCGAGGAGGCCGTGGCCGACGGCGCCCTGCGATCCGACGTCGACGCGCGCACGGCGACCCGGCTGCTCTTCGGCATGGTCAACTCCCTGGTCGAGTGGTACCGCCCCGGCGGCGGGCTCAGTGCCGACCAGCTCGCCGACGCCGTCGTCGCCATGGCGTTCGAGGGTCTGCGCGCCTAGGTCTTTGCCGCGGCCGGTTGTCTGGCACGTGGCGCGCACCGCTGCCGCTGCCGGCCGACTCCTGAGGTTCTGTTCGGGCCACGATGTTGCATCGTTTCAACGCCGGCTCTGCGGGCAGGAGCTCGTGGTCTGAACAGAACCTCAGGTGGGAACGGCGATGCGCGCGCCATGTGCGAGTCGCGAACCAGGCGGTGACGTCCAGGTCAGGCATTCCGCCGCGGCGGAGCCGCGCCCCGAGCAGAACCGGTCTTGAACCCGGCGACCGCACATGCGATGCTGCTACAGAACGAACGGTCAGTAAGTAGCGACGACGCTACCCCCCCCCGCGCGACCCGAGGTGATGAGGCCATGCCAGCACTGCGGCGCGTGGAGGACCGCGCGGACCGCCTGCACGTGCGCCTGGACCGCCCGGAGGTGCGCAACGCGATCGACCGCGCGATGGTCGACGAGCTGCACGCGGTCTGCGCCGAGCTGGAGGAGCGCCCGCGCCTGCTGCTGCTGTCCGGGACCGAGAAGGTCTTCGCCTCGGGCGCCGACATCGCGGAGCTGCGCGAGCGCGGCCGCGAGGACGCGCTGGCCGGCATCAACTCCCGGCTGTTCGTGCGCATCGCGCGGCTGCCCATGCCGGTGATCGCGGCCGTGGACGGCTGGGCGCTGGGCGGCGGCGCCGAGCTGGCCTACGCCGCCGACTTCCGGCTGGCCGGCGTCAACGCCCGGTTCGGCAACCCCGAGGTGGGCCTCGGCATCATCGCTGCGGCGGGCGCGACCTGGCGGCTCAAGGAGCTCGTGAGTGAGACCCTCGCGCTGGAGATGCTGCTCGCCGGCCGGGTGCTCGACGCCGCCGAGGCCCTGGCGGCGGGGCTGGTCAGCGCCGTGCACCCGTCGGCCGACCTGGTCGCCGCGGCCGACGCGCTCGCCGACCGTATCGCCGAGCAGGACCCGCTCGCGGTCCGCTACACCAAGCGGGTCTTCCGGGCACCACGGGACGCTCACCCCGACGTCGACGACGTCGCGCAGTCCGTGCTGTTCGAGTCGCCGGCCAAGCGCGCGCGGATGACCGCCTTCCTGGATCGGAAGAAGCCATGACGCTGCCGCGGACGGTCGGTGTGGTGGGCGGCGGCCGCATGGGCGTCGGGATCGCGCACGCGTTCCTCCTCGCGGGGGCCGCCGAGGTGGTCGTCGTCGAACGGGACGACCAGGCGGCCGCCCGGGCCCGGGCAGGGCTGGAGCGCGCCGTGGCGGCCAGCGTGGAGCGGGGGAGCATCCCGCGGACCGCCCCTGAGCTGCTGGGCCGGGCGCGGGTGACCACCAGCGTGGCCGACGTCGCCGCGGCCGGGCTCGTGGTCGAGGCCGTGCCCGAGGACCTCGCGACCAAGGTCGACGTCCTGGGCCGTGTCGAGGCGGTGCTGCCGCCGACGGCCTGGCTGGCGACCAACACCTCGTCCCTGTCGGTCGACGCGCTGGCCGGCCACCTGGACCACGCCGAGCGGTTCGTCGGGCTGCACTTCTTCAACCCCGTGCCCGCCTCGGCCCTGGTCGAGATCGTGCGCGGCGCGAGGACCGTGCCGGTCCTGGTCGAGGAGGCGGCCGCGTGGGTGGCCGACCTCGGCAAGGCCTCGATCGTCGTGTCCGACTCGCCGGGCTTCGCGAGCTCCCGGCTGGGCGTCGCGATCGGCCTGGAGGCGATCCGCATGGTCGAGGAAGGCGTGGCCTCGCCCGCCGACATCGACACCGCGATGGTGCGCGGCTACCGGTTCCCGGTGGGCCCGCTGCGGCTGACCGACCTGGTCGGGCTGGACGTGCGGCTCGGCATCGCCGAGCACCTCGAGCGCGAGCTGGGGCCGCGGTTCGCCGTGCCGCCGCTGCTGCGGGAGATGGTCGCCGCGGGCCGGCTGGGGCGCAAGGCCGGCGAGGGGTTCTTCCGGTGGGACGAGTGACATCGCCTGAGCACGAGACACGTTCGGACAGTGGAGAGGAAGCGTCATGACCGCGACGGAGACCCCGGTTCGCCAGCTCGACAGCTACGTCCTCGGGGCGTGGCAGCGCCCGCCGTCGGACGGCGACGGGCAGGTGGTGCGCGACGCCGCGACGGGCGAGCCGATCGTGTCGGTCGCCGCCGGCGGCATCGACCTGGGGGCCGTGGTCGAGTACGGCCGGACGGTCGGCCAGGCGGCGCTCGGCGCGCTGACGTTCCACCAGCGGGCGCTCCTGCTCAAGCGGCTCGCGCAGCACCTGACCGGAGTCAAGGACGGCCTGTACGAGGTGAGCCTGCGCACCGGGGCGACCCGGCGGGACAGCACGGTCGACATCGACGGCGGCATCGGCGTGCTGTTCACCTACGGGTCGAAGGGGCGCCGGGAGCTGCCCAACGCGCAGGTGCTGGTCGACGGCCCGCCGGAGAACCTGTCGCGCGACGGCTCGTTCGGCGGCCAGCACGTGCGGCTGCGGCGCCCGGGCGTCGCCTTCCAGGTCAACGCCTTCAACTTCCCCGTCTGGGGCATGCTGGAGAAGTTCGCCCCGGCCTTCCTCGCCGGGGTGCCGACGATCGTCAAACCGGCATCGGCCACCGCCTACCTCGCCGAGGCCGCGGTGCGCGCGATCGTCGAGGCGGACCTCCTTCCGGAGGGGTCGCTCCAGCTCGTCAGCGGCCCGGCGCGCGGGTTCCTGGACTTCCTGGACGTGCGCGACGCCGTGGGCTTCACCGGCTCGGCCTCCACGGCGCGCGTGCTCGCGGTCGACGACGCTGTGATCCGCCGGGGCGTGCACCTCACCGCCGAGACGGACTCGCTGAACGCCGCCCTGCTCGGCCCCGACGCGGAGCCCGGGAGCCCGGAGTTCACGGCGTTCGTCGCCTCCGTGGTCACCGAGATGACCGTGAAGGCCGGGCAGAAGTGCACCGCGATCCGGCGGGTGATCGTCCCGGCGGACCGCCAGGACGCCGTGGTCGACGCCGTGCGCGAGCGGATCGCGCAGCGCGTCGTCGTGGGCGACCCGCGGGCCGAGGGCGTCACGATGGGCGCCCTGGCGAGCGCCGCGCAGAAGGACGAGGTGCTGCGCAGCGTGCGCGAGCTCGTCGCGGGCGGCGGGCAG
>NZ_KI911699.1:8768-14812 GCF_000515355.1 Promicromonospora kroppenstedtii DSM 19349
TGCAGGGCACGCCCGCGGCACTGACCGGGCTGACCGGCCGGTGGCGGGCGGGGGCGCCGTCGCGCACCGACGCGGGGCATCCCTTCCGCCGGTCGCTCGCGGAGCTGCGGATCGGCGACGCCGTCGAGTCGGAGCCGCGGGAGGTCACGCTCGACGACATCACGCACTTCGCCGACTTCACCGGCGACACCTTCTACGCGCACACCGACGAGGAGGCCGCCGCGGCCAACCCGTTCTTCCCCGGGCGCGTGGCCCACGGGTACCTGCTCGTGTCCTTCGCGGCGGGCCTGTTCGTGGACCCGGCTCCGGGCCCGGTGCTGGCGAACTACGGCCTGGAGAACCTGCGGTTCCTGACGCCGGTCTCGCCCGGGGACACCATCCGGGTACGGCTGACGGCGGCCCAGATCACCCCGCGCGAGGACGAGGACTACGGCGAGGTGCGCTGGGACGCCGTGCTCACCAACCAGCGCGACGAGCAGGTGGCGACCTACGACGTGCTGACGCTGGTGGCCAAGGAGTAGGCCCCCGGGCCCAGAGGTTTTTGGGCGCATGGTTGGGCCGCCGGGCCGTCGTCCTCTACCCGGCTGGTCCATACCGTGAATGAATGACCAGTGACGACGAGGTGAACGCCGGCCGTCGCGCAGGGGTGCTCCGCACCCGACGTCCCGGGCGCGAGGCCGGGCAGGCGCTCACCGAGTACGTCGCGGTCATCGGCCTGCTGCTGCTGATCGTCGGCATCGTGTTCGCCGCGGCCACCCCGGTGGCCGCGGACATCGGCGAGCAGTGGCTGTGCGCGGTCGACCCCATCGTCAAGGAGGAGGGCGCAGAGCACTGCGTCGACGACGACGGTGATCCCGGGGAGCCCGGGGACTCACCGAGCCCGGGGGACGACTACAGCCCGCCGTCGGGCAGCTGCGAGGACGACGTCACCTTCGACTTCGTGGACAAGCCCGACTCCCAGTGGGACACCGCCGTCGTGCAGATCGACTGCGTCTGGTACCCCGGCCCGACCATCTGCTTCTCCGCCAACATGCCGGACGGGCACCTGGACCGGGACACCGAGGACCAGGTGTACCTGGAGGAGGAGATCCAGGACTTCGTGGACTGCGTGCTCGACGGCCGGGGCGGGCCCAAGGACGACCCGGACGACGAGTCGTGCGTGAACACGATGCCGACCAGCGAGGAGATCGACGAGGACGCCCCGCCGAGGGTGCAGGTGGGCTGCCGCGAGTACCCGGTGCCGAAGGGCTGCGAGGCCGAGTGGGCGGCCTACGAGGACGCCGAGCCCGGCAAGGAGCGCGCCGCCCGCGCCGGCGAGCTGGCCAACTGCATCACCGAGAAGTACAAGTCGATGGAGCCGACCTGCGTGGTCCAGGCCACCGGGCACGTGGACAGCTCGGAGATCCAGTTCCTGTTCTTCCGGTGGGGCGACAGCAACGGGACGCTGATCGAGAAGCTGGGCGACGGGCGCATCCGCATCCACATCCTGACCGGGGTGGAGATGGGCGCGGGTGCGAGCGGCAGCGAGGTGGGCGGCTCGCCGGTCAGCTTCGACATCGCCGGCATCACGGGGTACGGGACCGACAAGACGTACGAGTTCACGGACATGACCAAGGCTCAGGAGTGGATCAACTGGTACAAGCGGTACGACATGGCCAAGTCCATCGTCTACAGCGGGGGCGGCCGCAACTGTCCGCCGCCGATGAGCTACTGCCCGCCACCGCCCGACCACATGCCCGACGTCGGCGACGTGCAGGACCTCCAGGACGAGGAGCCCGAGCACCACGAGCTGGCCGAGGCGGACAGCGACATCAAGAAGGTGAAGCTCAAGGGCGGTCTCAGCCTGACCGGCAAGAACGGGCCGTTCTCCCTGACGGGTAGCGTCGAGGGCGGTTACGAGGGCGAGGTCCAGGTCGAGGACCGGCGCTGGTCCGACGGCAGCCGCACGGCCACGTACACGTCGTCCGACATCGGAGGGTTCCTGATCGGGGCCTCGTTGGGCGGCAAGAAGCCGTTCACCAAGGACAAGGACGGCAAGGAGACCAGCTCCGGCTCGGGCGCCGGCTCGGGCTCGGTGGGCATGGAGTGGAAGGGCACCACCAGCACGACGGCGGCCTGGGACAAGGAGGGCAAGCTCTCCAAGCTGATCATCTCGATGGACGACCAGGTGATGCGCACCCTGGCCAAGGCCGGCATCGACCTGTCCGTGGCGCTGCCGTACGGCTTCGCGGTCAACGGCGGCTACAGCAGCTCCGAGGAGGAGGGAACCCTCTCCAAGCGCGAGCTGATCATCGACTTCAACCAGTACCCGGAGCTGCGCGAGAAGCTCGGCCCGAAGATCGACGAGGTGTTCCCCCGTGACAAGGAGGGCAACCTGATCAAGGACGACGTCGAGATCGACGGGCAGAACGAGGAGGGCGGCGAGCTGTTCGAGGCCGCCGAGGACTATGCCAACGTGCGCGAGCTGACCTACGACGCGACGCGATCGACCGAGGGCGGCAGCGGCGGCCTGACGTGGCAAGGGCTCGACCTGTTCAAGGTGTCGTTCACCTCGGTGGACGAGGAGCAGATCCTCTCGGAGTCGTCGTTCGAGGTGACCGACGTGGACGGCAACAAGCAGAAGGTCTCGCCGGCGCCGCAGTGCAGGGCCAAGGACTTCGAGCAGCCGCCCGCCTACTACAGCGACGACTTCTCCGACCCGCCCACGCAGATCGGGCAGCAGAGCCACGACATCGGCACCGAGTACGTGGACAACAAGTCACCCAAGTTCACCGAGGGCACCTACCCGGGCACGGACTACGACGGCGACGTGCCGAAGGACCGGGCCGACCGGGTGCACTCGCTGCTGGACGAGTACTCCGCGGCCTTCCCGGACAAGAACATCCTGGTCGTGAAGGACTTCGGCAACTTCAACTTCAGCGGCCTGTTCGGGTTCGTGCACCTGGCCACGGTCGACGGGATGGACGTCATCGGGATCAACCAGGGCACGGTGAAGAACAAGGGCGACGGCGGCTGGATCAACTGGGGGTTCACGGGCAACTACGACTACGACCCGGACACCAGGACCGTGAAGTTCAAGCAGCCGTGAGCGGGCGGGTGAAATCTTCCCGGGCACTGGGCCCGTGGCCCCACTGCGTGGTGCCGCGGGCCCATGACCTGCGGTTTCGGCGCGAATCTGTACGCCGACGGGACGTTTCCCGGACAGTTCGAGTTCATGCTCCCGTCCTAGTTTTCGAGCATGACCAGACGAGACCGCGAGGCGGGACAGGCGCTCACCGAGTACGTCGCGGTCATCGGTCTGCTGCTGCTCGTGGTCGGCATCGTGTTCGCCGCGGCGACCCCGGTGGCGGCCGACGTGAGCGAGCAGTGGCTGTGCGCCGTCGACCCGATCGTCAAGGAGGAGGGGGTCGACGGCTGTGGCGACCCCGGCTCCCCGGGGGAGCCCGGTGACCCGGGCGACGACGAGTCCCCGGGGGACGAGTACAGCCCGCCCACGGGCAGCTGCGAGGACGACGTGACCTTCGACTTCGTGGACAAGCCCGACTCCCAGTGGGACACCGCCGTCGTGCAGATCGACTGCGTCTGGTACCCCGGCCCGACCATCTGCTTCTCCGCCAACATGCCCGAGGGCCACCTGGACCGCCCTCGGGAGGACCGCGTCTACCGCGAGGACGAGATCCAGGACTTCGTGGACTGCGTGCTCGACGGGCGCGGCGAGCCCAAGGACGACCCGAACGACGAGTCCTGCGTCGCCACGCTGCCCACGAGCGAGGAGTTCGACGAGGACGCCCCACCGAAGGTGCAGGTGGGCTGCCGCGAGCTGCCCGTGCCCAAGGGCTGCGAGCAGGAGTGGGCGGCCTACGAGGACGCCGAGCCCGGCAAGGAGCGCGCCGCCCGCGCCGGCGAGCTGGCCAACTGCGTCACCGAGAAGTACGGCTCCATGGAGCTGCCCTGCGTGGTGGAGGCCACGGGGCACGTGGACAGCACCAACGTCCAGTTCCTGTTCTTCCGCTGGGGCGACAGCAACGGGACGCTGATCGAGAAGCTGGGCGACGGGCGCATCCGCATCCACATCCTCAAGGGCGTGGAGTTCGGCGTGGGCGCCAGCGGCAGCGACGTGGGCGGCACGCCCATCGCCTTCGACATCGCGGGCATCACCGGCTACGCCGAGGACTACACCTACGAGTTCACCGACATGCAGAAGGCCCAGGACTGGATCAACTGGTACAAGAAGTACTCCCTGTCGGCGGAGATCGTGAGCTCCCCGCCGACGCACTGCCCGCCGCCGCACCTGAGCAGCTACTGCCCGCCGCCCCCGGCCCACATGCCCGACGTCGGTGACGTCATGGACCTCCAGGACGAGGAGCCCGACCACCACCTGGTCGCCACGTCCACGAGCGACATCAAGAAGGTCAAGCTCAAGGGCGGCCTCAAGTGGGGTGCCGGGGTGGGCCCGGTCGAGCTCAAGGGCATGGTCGACGGCGGCTACGAGGGCGAGATCCAGGTCGAGGACCGGCAGTGGTCGGACGGCTCGGTGACCGCCACGTACACCTCGTCCGACATCGGCGGGTTCCTGATCGGGGCCGAGCTGTCCGGCAAGCAGCCCTTCACCAAGAAGAACGACAAGGAGACCAGCTCCGGCAAGGGCAAGGGCAAGGGGCAGGTCGGCATGGAGTGGAAGGGCACCACCAGCACGTCGGTGATCTGGGACAAGGACGGCAAGCTGTCCAAGCTCACGATCGCCATGGACGACCAGGTGATGAAGACGCTCTACAAGGCCGGCATCGACATCGACGTGGTGCTGCCCTACGGCTTCAAGGCGACCGGTGGCTACAGCAAGCAGGAGGAGGAGGGCACGCTCTCCAGGACCGAGCTGATCATCGACTTCAACCAGTACCCGGAGCTGCGCGAGAAGCTCGGCCCCAAGATCGACGAGATCTTTCCCCGCAACGACGACGGCACCCTGAAGAAGGGCGACGTCGAGATCGCCGGCGAGGACGAGGAGGGCGGCGAGCTGTACGAGGCCGCCCAGGACCACGCCAACGTGCGCGAGCTGAAGTACGACATGGACAAGGTCACCGAGGGCGGCGGGTACGGCCTGAAGTGGGAGGGCCTGGACCTGTTCAAGGTCGACTTCACCTCCGTCGACGAGAACCGCACCCTGTCCGAGTCGTCGTTCGAGGTGACCGACGTGGACGGCAACAAGCAGACCACCTCGCCGGCGCCGCAGTGCCGGGCCAAGGACTTCGAGGCGCCCGACGACTACTACACGACCGAGTTCTCCGCCCCGCCGACCCCGACGTTCAGCGGCGGCAAGAGCTTCGGCAACCCATGAGTCCCCGCTACGCCCGGGTCGGGGTCGCCAGGGCGACCCGGCTGCCGGGGCGCAGGCCCCAGCGCTCGAAGCTCCCGGTGGGCGCCTCGAGCACCTGGGTCACGCCCCGGCGGGGGCGGGTCACGGCCCAGGGGCGCAGCACCTGGGCGTGCACCACCTCGCCGTCCGTCGAGAGGAGGGCCACGTCGAGCGGCACGCGCATCCACGCGCCGTGCACCGACGAACACGGGGAGAGCAGCAGGGCCTCGGGCAGCACGCGCCGGAAGAGCAGGCCGCGGGCGCGGGTCAGGGCGGTGTCGGCGACCTCGACGGCGGCCACGGGCCGGTCGTCCACCAGGAGCTGGTTCGATTTCACGACCAGGAGCGTAGCGCGCTCATATGAGCGCGACGTACGGGAAAACGCTCAGAAGTGAAATTCATCCGTCCCAGATATATACGTATATGAGCAAAATCAGTACAGTCCGTGGTGCACCCGTGGTTGTCAGCGGGTACTTGTGTCGATTGTGAGGGGGCACCGTGCAGGTCATCGCGATCGGCGGTCCGGGGGGAACGCACCGGGGGGTCGGCCGGGCGCAGCGCGCGCTGGGGGACGTCGTGGAGGCCGTCGCCCGGCTCTCCGCGGACGACGTGGTGCTGGCCACCCGTGACGACGCCGCCCGGCGCGTGGCCCGCTCCGCCCGCCTGGTGCTCGGTCCCGAACGGCTCGGCG
>NZ_KI911699.1:14912-17261 GCF_000515355.1 Promicromonospora kroppenstedtii DSM 19349
GGGCCGGCGGGCAGGCAAGCAGCGGGGGCGGCGCAGGGGCGCCGACCCGGAGGCCGGCCAGGCCACCGCCGAGCTGCCGGTGGTCATCCTGATGGTGCTCATGGTCGTGCTGCTGTGCGTGCAGGGCATCGGGTGGGCCTCCGGCCTGCTCGCGGCGCGGGCCGCCGCCCAGGAGGGGGCCCGCACGGTCGGTGTGCTCGGGTACTACGACGCGCTGGGCCAGCCCCGGGACGACGTCGTCGACCAGGTGCGCGACGACGTGCGCGAGCAGCTCCCGGGCTCTTTCCGCGCCGCCGTCGGCGACTCCGACATCGAGGTGTCGCCGCAGGAGGTCAGCGTGCGCGTGACCGTCTCGACGATCCTGCCGGGCGTGGACCTGTCCGCGTCGTCGTCGGCCGCCGTCTACCGGGAGGGCTGAGATGGTCGCGGGCACACGGCGCGAGCGGGGGCAGGCGACGGTCGAGCTCGTCGGCGTCGTGTTCGCGATGGTGCTGGTGGCGCTACTGGCGATCCAGGGGATCACCGTGGCGCAGACGGCGTCGATCGCGCAGGAGGCCGCCCGCAACGGCGCCCGGGCCCTGAGCCTCGGTGGGAACGCGCACGCCGAGGCGGAGCGTGCGGTCCCGGACGGGCTGACGGTCCGCGACGTCCAGGTCGCCGTCGAGGACGGCACGGCGCGCGTGCGGGTCACGGTCACGGCGCCGCTCGGGCTGGCCGGCATGAAGGTGGTCGACGTCGCGCTGACCCGCACCGCCGCGTTCCCGGTGGACGGCTGAGGGGGAAGGAAAGACATGGCACTGCGCGACCGGCTGGCCGCCGACGAGCGGCACGACGAGGACAACGACCTCGCCAAGGTGTACCGCGAGCGGCTGCTCGAGGAGATCGACGTCGACGAGCTCGCCCGGCTCTCGCCCGCCCAGCGGCGGGTGCGGCTGGAGCGGGTGCTGTCCCGGCTGCTCTCGGTGGACGGGCCCGTGCTGTCCGCGCGTGAGCGCGGCGCCCTGGTGCAGCGGATCACCGACGACGCGCTCGGGCTGGGCGTGCTGGAGCCGCTCCTGGCGGACGAGTCCATCACCGAGATCATGGTCAACGGCCCGGACGACGTGTTCGTCGAGCGCTACGGCAAGGTCGAGCGCGTGCCCGCCCGGTTCGCGTCGGCGGAGCAGCTCTACCAGACCATCGACCGGATCGTGTCGCAGGTGAACCGCCGCGTGGACGAGTCCTCGCCGATGGTCGACGCGCGCCTGCCCAGCGGGGAGCGCGTCAACGTCATCATCCCGCCGCTGGCCCTGGACGGGCCCACGCTGACCATCCGCCGGTTCCCGACGCCGTACCGGATGGGCGAGCTCGTGGACCGGGGCACCCTGGACGTGACGACCGCGAGCCTGCTCGGCGCCTGCGTCCGGGCGCGGCTGAACATCGTGGTCTCGGGCGGCACCGGGTCCGGCAAGACGACGTTCCTCAACGCGCTGTCCGGCCTCATCCCGGACCACGAGCGCATCGTCACGATCGAGGACGCCGCCGAGCTCTCCCTGCAGCAGGGGCACGTGGTGCGGCTCGAGTCCCGGCCGGCGAACGTCGAGGGGCGCGGCGCCGTCGCCATCCGCGACCTGGTGCGCAACGCCCTGCGCATGCGGCCCGACCGGATCATCGTCGGCGAGGTGCGCGGCGGCGAGACGCTCGACATGCTCCAGGCGATGAACACCGGCCACGACGGCTCGGTGGCCACGGTGCACGCCAACACGGCGCGCGACGCGCTGGGCCGCCTGGAGACGCTGGCCTCGATGAGTGAGCTCGACCTGCCCTCGGCGACCCTGCGGGACCAGATCAACTCGGCGATCGACCTGGTGGTGCACCTGGAGCGCGCGCAGGACGGCTCCCGGCGAGTGCTCGAGGTGCAGGCCGTGACCTCCCGGCGGCGCGAGGAGTACGCGCTGACGCCGCTGATGCGGTTCGTCGCCGAGCCGCTGGGCCCCGACCGCACGGTGGCCGGCCGGTTCGTGCCCGAGCCCGTGCCCGACGACCTGCTGGAACGGCTGCACCGGGCGGGTGAGACGGTGCTGACCGCGTCGGCTCCCGCCTCGCCCGCCGAGCCGGCCGCCGCGGGAGGTGCGTCGTGACCGTCCTGCTGATCGCAGCGGGTCTGCTGGTGACCCTGCTGATGGCCGCCGCCACCGTGGCGACGCTCGTCAGCAACGCCGAGACCGAGCGGCGCATGGTCGAGACCGCCGACCTCGACCAGCTCGCCGGGGTCTCCGTGTTCACACGCGTCGACGAGCGGCTGGCCCGCCGGCGCTGGGGCCAGCGCCTCGTGGCGCTGCTCGCGGGCGCGGGCCTGCCGGCCTGGTC
>NZ_KI911700.1:0-1152 GCF_000515355.1 Promicromonospora kroppenstedtii DSM 19349
GGCCGCGGGCCGGTCGATCACGGTGGCACCCGCGCCGGGGCCCGAGCCGACGGCGGTGCGCACGATGCCCATCGCCTCCAGGATCCGGATGGCCTCGCGCACCGACGGACGGGACACGCCCAGCTCCTCCGCGAGCGCCCGCTCGGCCGGGAGCCGCTCGCCGGGGGACCAGGTGCCCGCGACGAGGCCCTCCTCGATCCGGGCCAGGACACGCTCGTGGGTTCTCACCGGTGCATGGTACGTGGTGTGGTCTGTCCACAGTGGGCTATGGTGTGGTCAGACCTCGAAGGAGAGTGCCCATGCGCATCGCCCTGGCCGCCACCTGCATCGCCGACGCGATGTTCCCGCAGGCCCCGAAGGCCGTCGTGACGCTCCTGGAGCGGCTGGGTCACGAGGTCGTGTTCCCCGCCGCACAGGCGTGCTGCGGCCAGATGCACGTGAACACCGGCTACCTCGCCGACGCCGTGCCCGTGGTGCGGAACCACGTGCGGACGTTCGCCCCCGTGGCGGACGGCGAGTGGGACGCCGTCGTGGTGCCGTCCGGCTCGTGCACGGGCTCGATCCGGCACCAGCAGAAGATGGTCCTGGAGCGCGCGGGGCTGGGTGCCGAGGCGCGGACGGCAACGGCCGTCTCGGAGCGCACCTACGAGCTGTCCGAGCTGCTGGTCGACGTGCTCGGCGTGACCGACGTCGGCGCCTGGTTCCCGCACCGCGTGACCTACCACCCCACCTGCCACTCGCTGCGGATGCTCGGTGTGGGCGACAAGCCCGAGCGGCTGCTGCGCGCCGTCGAGGGGCTGGAGCTCGTGCCCCTGGACCAGGCGGAGGGCTGCTGCGGGTTCGGCGGCACGTTCTCGCTGAAGAACGCCGACACGTCGGCGGCGATGCTCGACGACAAGGTGGCGAACGTGGTCGGCACGGGCGCCGAGGTGCTCACCGCGGGCGACTGGTCGTGCCTGATGCACATCGGCGGCGGCCTCTCGCGCGGGGGCACGGGCGTTCGGCCCATGCACCTGGCGGAGATCCTCGTCTCGACGCGCGAGGCGCCCGTGGTGCCCGGCGACCGCCAGGAGGTGGCCCGATGAGCACGTTCCTCGGCATGCCGGCCACCCGCGCAGGGCGCGGCCCGAGCCCCGACGCGGCGCCCGGCAC
>NZ_KI911700.1:1252-1681 GCF_000515355.1 Promicromonospora kroppenstedtii DSM 19349
GCGGATCGATGCGGCGGCGGAGGCCGCTGGAATGGCGGACGCCGCCGGAATGGCGGAGGCCGTCGGGCCCGCTGCGGACGACGGCGGCACCGCGTCGGAGCCTGGCGCACTGGAGGCCGCGCTGAACGCGTTCCAGCAGGCCGGGGGTGGGGTTGCGCTGGTCGGGCAGCCGATCGGCAGCCTGCCGGTGGTGGAGATCGCGAACGCAGACGGCGCGGCCGATCTCGCAAAGGCGCTGTACCAGCATGGCTACCGCCGGTTCGCCGTGCTCGCCGGCCCTGCGGGACACCGCACGGCCGCGGACCGGACCAGCGGTTTCACGCGCGCGCTCGCTGAGCTCGGCAGCCCCGTCGCACCCGACGACGTCCTGACCTGCCCCTTCACCCGCGACGGCGGGTACACCGCGATGCGCGACTTGATCGCGCGAGC
>NZ_KI911701.1:0-1974 GCF_000515355.1 Promicromonospora kroppenstedtii DSM 19349
GCTCACGCAGCTCGTCCAGGGTCGGTGGGACCGTGCGGTCCTCGGCCACGCCGTCGGCCGGGGCGCCGACCCGGTACAGGTCGTCCCCGAGCGGGATGGCGCCGAAGTTCTTGTGGGTCGTGCGCACCTCGGTCACGACGGCCTCGATCGTCGCGGGTGACTCCGCCAGCCGCACCTCGCCCAGGAGCGTCTCCTGCCGGCTGGGCTCGCCGGGGAACCCGATGCCGAGCAGCCTGCGCACGGTGCTGCGGCCGCCGTCGCACCCCACGAGGTAGCGGGCGGCGAGGCGCGCGCCGTCGGCCAGCTCGACGCGGACGCCGTCGTCGTCCTGGCTGAGCCCGGTCACCTCGTGGCCGTACCGCACCTCGACGCCCAGCTCGGCGGCTCGCTCACGCAGCAGGCGCTCGGTGACCGGCTGCGGCACTCCCAGGACGTACGGGTGCGAGGTGTCCAGTCCGGTGGGCGCCGGCTTGGTGATACCCGCGAAGGAGCCGAGGGGGTAGCGCTTGCCCAGGGGCAGGAACCGGTCCAGCAGGCCGCGCTGGTCCAGGATCTCCAGGGTGCGCGCGTGCAGACCCAGCCCCCGGACCACCCGGGAGGGCTCGGCGTCCTTCTCCAGCACGACCACGGACACGCCCTGCAGCCGCAGCTCGCACGCCAGCAGCACGCCGGTCGGCCCGCCCCCGGCCACGATCACGTCACTCATGTCGCACCCCCCGTTCCGTCAGGCGCGAAAAGCCGTGACGGTCGACGATTCTGCGACAGCACCAGGGTCTTGCCGCAAGGCCCCCCGGTCGCTATATGTTGAAAGTGGCAGGAGGTGTGCCCCCACACCGAGCTCACCGCGGCACTCATGGAGCCGGTGTAGGGGTCACCAGCAAGTGATCGGTAAAAGGTCAGGTGATCGGCAACTCGAGTTGCCGATCACCTGACCTTTTACCGATCGCTCGCGCGCCCCGGCCTAAGCCGCGCGCGCCGCTCTGTGCCGGATGGTGCGGGCGTAGTCCGCGCGTGGGACGTGCGGCGTCACGTGGAGCACCATGCCGGCCTCGGCCGGGGTGCGGTCCGCCTTGTGCGAGTTGCACTCGTAGCAGGCGGCCACGAGGTTCATCCACGTCGAGGGCCCGCCACGGGACCGCGGCAGGATGTGGTCCACGGTCTCGGCGGGGCCGCCGCAGTAGGCGCACAGGCCGTCGCGACGCTTCACGCCGAGCTTGGTGCACGCGGGCGCCCCGCCCGACTTGTAGAGCCACCGCATCGTCACGTACCGGACCAGCCGCAGCACGCGCGGTAAGGGGAACGGCCCGAAGGAGCGGCCGTCGACCGCCTCCTCCACGACCGCGACCTCGCGCACGAGCATGTGGATGGCGTGCCGGACCGATACCCGGTGCAGCGGCTCGTAGCCGGCATTGAGGACTAGGACGTCGGCCACGGGCCTGCTCCTTCCGGTGAGCTTGTCGTCTCGGTTCTTCTTGTCCTTCGGATGGTGCTCGGGGTGCTGCGCTCCTGGGCCCGGGACGACAAGAGCCGCCCGGGAACAGGGGTCCCGAGGCGGCTCACGTTCACTGGTCCGGCAGAGCCGGATCAGGAGCGTATGGCGCCCCGGATGGCCTCGCGGCCGTCCCAGAGGTGCTGCGCTGTGGTCGGGAGAGACGAGGCGGTGGCGGCACTGGCCTTGCTCAGGCCTGCGGCCCGGTGCGTGATGCTCGTGCGAACCATCGTGGATCTCGTCCTTTCCCGTTTCTTGAAGTGGCTGGTGAAGTTGCTGTTCGAGTGCTGCCCGGCGGTATCCGAGACGCGGGGCAGGCGGTCACTGACACACAACCTGCCGCCACGGCGCGGAGTCCGTGTGTGAAGAAAGGTACAACGAGGACTTGACAGCGTCTATGGCTTTTCCGGAACTGCAACCCAAGGATGCATCAAGGAACCGGCGTGGCGCGTCTCCACGGCGTGTCGCGCCGTCGAGACGCGCCA
>NZ_KI911701.1:2074-2168 GCF_000515355.1 Promicromonospora kroppenstedtii DSM 19349
TGTGTCGTGGCGAGGGTCATGAACGCGGACAGGGGTACCGGGGCTCTTCACCCCGGTGTGTTTCGGCCTCACCAGGCGGTTCACCGGGTGACCT
>NZ_KI911701.1:2268-8950 GCF_000515355.1 Promicromonospora kroppenstedtii DSM 19349
GCACCACGGCGAACGTGACGCCGACGCGCCAGGGCTCGGGGATCAGGAGCACCGCGGCGAGCGGCAGCACCGCGCCGAGGGTGAACGCGACCGCCGAGGCGAGCGCGGCGTGCCACGGGCTGACCACGCCGTCCTCGTCGATGTTGAGCTCGGCCTCCAGGTGCGCGGTCAGTGCGTCGTGCTCGGTGAGCTCGACCGCGACCTGGCGCGCTGTGGCGGGGGACAGGCCCTTGGCCTCGTAGATCGCGGCGAGCTCGGCGAGCTCCTCCTGCGGCATCTCGGCGAGCTCGGCCTTCTCCTTGGCGATCAGGGCCTTCTGGGTGTCGGACTGGCTGGACACGGAGACGTACTCGCCCAGCGCCATCGAGATGGCGCCGCCCACGAGGGCGGCGAGACCGGCGGTCAGGATGGGGCCGGTCTGTGACGTCGCCGCCGCCACACCCACGGCGACCGCGGCGACGGACACGATGCCGTCGTTCGCGCCGAGCACACCGGCTCGGAGCCAGTTCAGCCGCTCCGCGAGGCCTTCGGTGTGCGGTTCGTCGGCATGCCCGACGGCGGGGCGGGCCGTGCCCGGGCGCTCGGCGCCGGACGGTTCTGTGGTCATGGCCCCAGGCAACCAGGAGACGGGTCACGGGGCCAACACCGGGGCCTGGATTGGCGAGGCTCACCTTGCTGCGGGGCCGTCCCCTTCGAGGCCTAAGTTTCTTCGCTCTCCGCTGGCTCAAAGAGAAGAAACTTAGGCCTCGAAGGGGAGGGGCTGATCGAGCGAGCTCGCCTCGGCCCCCAGGGCTGAACCGACCTACTTGGCCGGGGTGCGCTCGCCGACCGGGACCTCGACCGCCAGCGTGTTGCCGTCCTGGGCGAGCGGGCACGTCCACGCCGGGTCGTAGGCGCAGGACGGGTTGTAGGCGAAGTTGAGGTCGAGCACCAGGTCGCCGACGCCGAAGTCGTCGGGGCCGCCGCCCTCGCCGCCGTCCGAGCCGCCGGTGTGGCCGAGCCAGGAGCCCTTGATCGTGTCGATGAGGTAGCGGCCGCCGCCGTACGTGCCGCCGGGCGAGCCGGCGAGCGCGTCCTTGATCGGCACGAACAGGCCGCCGCCGTAGGACGCGAGGCGCCAGACGTCGAGCGTGCCGAGGTCGCCCAGGGCGTCGGAGCCCAGCGCGACCGTGCCGAGCAGCTCGAACGGCACCACGCCGTCGGTCCCGGTGGGGACGTCGAGGCGGCGCGGCGCGCCGTCCGGTCCGGGCTCGGCCGGGACGATCGGGGCACTCAGGCGCCAGGCCGGGTCGTACGGGGTGACGGTCAGCCCGGTGAATCCGGGCCGCTCCTCGGGCAGGATCGGCGACACCGGGTGGGTCGCGAAGAGCTCGTCGCGCGCGGCGACCCACCCGGCGTGCGCCGCCGCCGGGTTCACGACGGCGCGGGTGCGGGCCTCGGCGTACAGCGCGAAGACACGCCGTCGCCAGTCCGCGGTCTGGAGTGCTGTGGTGGCCGGGGAGGTGGTGGCGTGCGTCATGCGCACGACACTACAGACCGCCGCTGACACCCCGTCGGATGGGACGGGGTCAGCGCCCCTCGAAACGGAAGATCTCGGACGCCAGACCCACATCCTGTGATGTCACGGGGACGGGTCAACCACGCCTCACCGACACCCGAGATCAGCCTTTCGGCGTCAGTTGGATGACGGGCATCTCCCGGTCCGTCGTCTGCTCGTACCGGCGGAAGTTCGCCGCCTTGGCCGTGATCCGCTGCCACGCCTCGGCGCGTTCCGCGCCGTGCAGCTCGCGAGCGGTCACGGCGACCTTGCGACCGCCCAGCTCGACCGTCAGCCGGTCGGGGTGCGCGGCCACGTTGTGGTACCAGGCCGGGTTGGTCGCCGCGCCCCAGGCGGAGGCGACGACGAGCCAGGAGCCGTCGGGGCCGGGGAACCACGCGAGCGGTGTCGGCCGGGCCTGTCCACTCTTGCGTCCTACGGTGGTCAGGACCAGGAGGTTCTTGCCCATGGTCGTGGCCGTGGTGCGCCGGGCGTGCCCGGCCATCAGGCGGTTCAGCCAGCGGAACACGGGCCCGGGCACGCGGGCCCCACGGGTGCCTGTCGGGTGGGAGAAGCTCATAGGGCGATCCTCGTCAGGTGGTCGGGTCCGGCCGCCGGGAATCATGCCAGAGGTCAGGGCTTCGGCGTCAGGTGGATCACGGGGATCTCCCGGTCGGTGGTCTGCTCGTACTTGTGGAACCCCGGGGACTCGTCGGTGATCTGCTGCCAGGCCTGCGCGCGCTCCGTGCCGTGCAGCTCGCGCGCGGTCACCGCCACCTTGCGGCCGGCCCGCTCGGCGGTCACCTGGTCCGGGTGTGCCGCGAGGTTGAGGTACCAGGCGGGATTGGCCTGCGCCCCGGCCGCCGACGCTGCGACGTACCAGCCGCCGTCGGGCGCCGCGAAGCAGGCGACCGGGTTCTCGCGGGGCTGGCCGCTCTTGCGGCCGACGGTGGTCAGCACCAGCAGCGACATGCCCATCGTCCTGCCGTCCGTGCGCCGGGCGCGGCGGGCGATCAGCCTGTTGAAGAAGCGGGTGGACCGGCCCGGCTGCTTCGCACCGCGCGTTCCGGTGGGGTGGGTGAAGCTCATGGTGCTGCCTTCCGTCGGACGTCCGGATAATAGTTCGTGTCGTTGACTATACATGGCATTAACCATGTAGGCTGTGTACCTTTGACGAGTGATGCCCGACGAGACCCCTGACGCCCTGCTGGGCTGCGCCGCACACGGCATCGGGGGCATGCCCGAGCTGGTGGAGCTCGCCGTGGTGCTGACCGCCACCGTGGCTCGCGTCGCCGACCAGCACGAGCTCACACCCATGCAGGGCCGGCTGCTCTGCGGCCTCGGTGACCAGCCCCAGCGCATGGTCGACCTGGCGCAGCTCCTGGGGATCGAGAAGGCGGCACTCACCGGCCTCGTCGACCGGGCGGAGCGGCGCGGGCTGTTGGAGCGTGGCCCGGTTCCCGGCGACCGCCGAGCGGTCCAGGTGTCGCTGACCGACGCCGGCACCGAGGCGGTCGCCGCGTTCGAGGCCGGTGTCACGAACGCGCTCGACGGCCTGCTGGCCACGCTGCCCGCCGGGGACCGGCCGGAGTTCCGCCGGCTGGCGTCGGCCGTGGTCCTGGCGGCCCGGGGTGCGCGCGCGGCCTAGGATCACGGGGTGCTGCGACTCTCCGACGTCACCTACCTCGTCCGCGACCACGACGAGGCGATCACTTTTTTCGTGGGCTCCCTCGGCTTCGTCCTGCGGGAGGACGAGACCAACGACGCCGGCCGCCGCCGCGTCGTCGTCGGCCCCACGGACGGCGGCACCGGCCTGGTGCTCGCGCTGACCGACGCCGCCGACGCCGTCGGGCGGCAGGCGGGCGGGAAGGTCGCGTTCTTCCTCGAGACCGACGACTTCGCCGCGCAGCACGCCCGGATGGTCGCGGCAGGCGTGCGGTTCCGGGAGGAGCCGCGGTACGAGGCCTACGGCACCGTGGCGGTCTTCGAGGACCTGTACGGCATGCCGTGGGACCTGATCGAGCCCCCGAAGGGCGCCTGAGCGGTCAGGCGGCGTGCGTGCTGCGCAGGAGGTAGGTGCTGTCGCCGAAGACAGCGGTGATCTGGATCGTGCCTCCTAGCGCCTCGACATAGCGAGCGACCGCGGAGAACGTCGAGACCTCACCGCGTTCGATCTGTGACACCCGGCTCTTGGTGATGCCCATCCGCTCGGCCAGCTCGAGCTGGGTCAGGCCGAGCTCCTTGCGACGCTCGGCGAGCCGATGCCCGTCGATGTAGGCCTGGGTCCGCTCGCGCGCCTTTTCGAGCGCCTCCTCGCCGAGGTGTTCGACGATCTCGGGCCGCACATCGCTCCACTTGCGGTACGTGCTCATGGCTTGACCTCCTCCTGTTCGCGCTCCTCGACGTAGCTCTCGAAGAGCCGCTCGGCGTGGGGGATCGCGGTGCTGTACCAAGCCTTCCAGTGTCCGGACTTGTCGCCGCCGACGAGCAGTATCGCCGATCGCCAGGGATCGAACACGAACAACACCCGGACCTCGCTCCTGCCGCTCGATGCCGGGCGCAGTTCCTTCATGTTGTGGACCCGTGAACCCTCGATGCGGTCGACGAGCGGTCGACCGAGCTGTGGTCCCGCGTCGGCCAGCCTGTCGATCGCGTCCGCGACGAGTGCCTGAGACCCGTCGTCGATCGTGTCGAACCACGCGAAGAACTCGTCGGTGGCTCGGATCTCCCATTCCTCCATCTCGCGAGTGTAGTAAATCCTCTACCTCGTCGCGCGGTCAAGGCCGAAGGCCCCCGGGGTGTACCCGGGGGCCTTCGGTGTCGCAGAGCCGGCGTCAGCCGCAGTGCTCGAACGGGCTGGTGTAGCTGGTGCTGCCCACCGAGCCGCCCCACTTGACGCAGGTGCCGGGCGCCGACCGCTTGACCGGGCCCGCGTAGTAGGCGAAGTTGCCGGAGTCGGTGGTGCGCGAGGCGCCCTGGGGCTCCAGGAAGGCGGCGACCGCGCTGGGGGTGCCAAGGTTGGTCGACTTCAGGGTGACCACGCAGTTGCTGCCGGTGCCCGAGTTGTACAGCAGGTAGGTGCGGCCCACGGAGCCGAGCGCCGCCTGGTCGATCACCACGAAGCCGCTGCCGCAGACCTCCACGGGCGTGTACGGGTTGCTGGAACCGCAGCCGTTGGTGCTGGTCACGGCCTTCTTCTGGCCGACGGAGACGGTCACGCCGTCGACCGTGGGCGAGGTGTCGACCACGCCGGAGGAGTTGCGCTGCTCGTAGTGCAGGTGCGGCGCGCTGGACCCGCCGGTGGAGCCGACGGTGCCGATCACGGTGCCCTGGCTGACCGACATGGTCTGACCCGGGTTGCGCACCATGGTGGCGAGGTGGGCGTACCGGGTGCGGGTGCCGTCGCCGTGCACGATCTGCACCCACTTGCCGTAGCTCGTGCCGCCCTCGTCGTCGAAGGTGGCGGTGCCGCCGGCCGTGGCGCGAACCGTCTCGCCGTTGATGGCGTCGCTGCCGTAGGTCTGCCAGTCGATGGAGCCGTTGGGGCTGTGGCCGCCGCTCCAGTTGTTGGCGTAGAACGTCTTGCCGCAGCTGAACGGCGACTTGTGGGCGGTCGCCAGCACGCCGGCGCCGTCCGAGGTGGACAGGGGGGACAGGGCGGCCGCCGTGGCCGCGGACGCCGGTGCGGCGACCAGGGCGAGCGCAGCCAGCGCGGCGAGCGCCCACTGCCTGGCGGATCTTCTGGGGAACAGGGAGTTGGCTGTCATCGGTGCTCTCCATCCTGGGTCTGACTCTTGGTCTGACGCCGGAAGGCTGACACGCCGCACGCCGCGGTGCCCATGGGTAGGGCTGCCCCTGGACGGCTCCCCAAACCGGTGCTCCGGCCAGGTCAGGCCGCGACCCGCCCGGCCCCGCCGTCGACGGTGATCGTCTGGCCGTCGCGGAGCGTGCTCATGGCGCCGGGCACGGCCAGGACGGCGGGGATGCCGTGCTCGCGGGCCACGATCGCGGCGTGCGACAGGACACCGCCGGTCTCGGTGACCACGCCGGCCACGACGCCGAACAGGGCGGTCCACGCCGGTTCCGTGAACCGGCACACGAGGACGTCGCCGGGGCGCACGCGGGTGAAGTCGTCGGGGCCGTGCACGACGCGCGCGGGACCGGACGCGAGGCCCGGACTGCCGGGCGTACCAGCCAGTTCGGTGGCGGGGTGGTCGGTCATGGCTTCCTCCCTGGGCGTATTCGCCCGCGTTGACACCGGCTGCCCCACGATGCACGGTGCACTATGGCTCACATCCCGGTGCTCGGCCGATCCTCTCAGCCAGAGCTCCTCGTGCTCCACTCCGTGCGGATCCAGGGCATGGCCGACGACGACGCCGTCGCCGTGCGGTTCGGCCTCGACCGGGCGGACACCCACGAGCTGCTGCTCGACGACGAGGCGTACGGCTGGGTGCGTCGTGCCGCGTTCGGCACGACGGCGGGCTGGTCACTGACGGACCGCGGCCGCGCCGAGGACGACAGGCGTCTGGCCGAGGAGCTGGCCGAGGCCGACGCGCGGGGTGTGGTCGAGCGGGCGCACAAGGTTTTCGGGCCCTTGAACGCCCGGTTGCTGCGGGCGTGCACGGACTGGCAGCTCCGGCCGGAGCAGGACGACCGGCTCACCCCGAACCATCACACGGACCCCGAGTGGGACGCGCGCGTGCTGGACGAGCTCGGGACGCTGAGCGACGAGCTGAGGCCGCTGGTCGCCTCGCTCTCCTCGGTGCTGGCGCGGTTCGAGGGGTACGACACACGGTTCACCGCCGCGCTCGACCGGGCGCGCGCCGGCCAGGGGGAGTGGGTGGCCGGCACCGGCCTGAGCTCGTGCCACACCGTGTGGATGGAGCTGCACGAGGACCTTCTCTCGACCCTCGGCATCCCGCGCACCGAGCAGCGCGCCGAGTAGCGTGCTGGTCCCGGCGGCGCGGACCTGACCGGTAGGTTCGTCGCATGGCGACCCGACATCTCTACCTGGCCAGGCACGGTGCGGCGGACGCGTTCGGCGAGCTGACCGACGTCGGCCGAACGCAGGCCGGCCTGCTCGGCGAACGGCTCGCGGGGCTCCCCGTCGGCGCCGTCTGGCACTCGCCCCTGCCGCGCGCCGCC
>NZ_KI911701.1:9050-10168 GCF_000515355.1 Promicromonospora kroppenstedtii DSM 19349
GGCGCCCGGGCCGT
Organism: Promicromonospora kroppenstedtii DSM 19349; assembly: GCF_000515355.1. Lineage (GTDB taxonomy): Bacteria > Actinomycetota > Actinomycetes > Actinomycetales > Cellulomonadaceae > Promicromonospora > Promicromonospora kroppenstedtii. Next base: position 9,065 of record NZ_KI911701.1, read on the forward strand.
CCGCGGTGCGGATCTCGACGGTGCGGACGTCGAAGGCGTCGGCCACGTGCACCGACCGGGTGCCCGGAGCGCGCTCGGCGATCGCCGCGAGGTCCGCCGAGTGCTCGGCCGGCACCCGCAGGGTCACCAGGTCGCCGGCCAGCTCGGCCTTCAGGGCGTCGGCGGTGTCGTCGGCGATGACCTGCCCGTGGTCGACCACGATGACCCGTTCGGCGAACGTGTCCGCCTCGTCGAGGTAGTGGGTGGTCAGCACGATGGTCCGCGGCTCGGCGGCCGCGGTGCGCATGCGCAGGATGTGCTCCCACAGGTTCGCGCGGTTGTGCGGGTCCAGGCCGGTCGACGGCTCGTCGAGGAACAGCAGCGACGGCTCGTGGACCAGCCCGACGGCCACGTCGAGGCGACGCTTCTGCCCGCCGGACAGGCTCTCCACCTTGCGGTCGGCCTGCTCGGTCAGGTCCAGGGCCTCCAGCAGCTCGGCGGCCCGGGCCCGCGCGGTGCGCCGGTCCAGCCCGTAGATCTCGCCCTGCGTGACGAGCTCGTCGCGGACGTGCTGGGCGGCGCCTCCCGCGCCGCCCTGGCCCACGTAGCCGATGGCGGCGCGGACCCGGTCGGGGCGCTCGACGACGTCGTACCCGGCCACCTCGGCGGTGCCGGACGTCGGCTGGATGAGCGTGGTCAGCATGCGCAGCGTCGTCGTCTTGCCTGCGCCGTTGGGGCCGAGCACGGCCACCAGCTCGCCGGGCTCGACGTCGAGCGAGATGCCACGCACGGCGTGGACGGTGCGGGTGCGGCTCACCACGAAATCCTTGGTGAGCGCTCGGGTGCGGATCACGATGTCTCCTTCTTGCGGTCCGTGCTGCTTCGTGCGGTACCCCCTCAGCCTGTCGCGGGTAGCGGTCAGTTCCTGTCCTCTTCCTCGTGCGATCCTGAATCCGTGCTCGAGACCTCCGGACGCCTCCTCGCCCTCCTGTCGCTGCTCCAGGCCCGCCGGGACTGGCCCGGCGCGCTCCTCGCCGAGCGGCTGGACGTCAGCCCCCGCACCGTGCGGCGCGACGTCGACCGGCTGCGCGAGCTCGGCTACCCCGTCGCCGCCACCAAGGGGCC
>NZ_KI911701.1:10268-11440 GCF_000515355.1 Promicromonospora kroppenstedtii DSM 19349
CGAGCAGGCGGTCGCCGTCGCCGTCGCGCTGCGCACCGGCGCCATTCCCGGAGCCGAGGAGGGCGCGCTGCGGGCCCTGGCGACCATCCGGCAGGTCATGCCGGCCCGGCTGCGGGCGCGCCTGGACGCGCTCGAGGTGACCACGGTGCGGCGTCGGACCGGGCCCGCGGAACCGGAGGTGGACCCCGACCTGCTGCTGTCGCTCGGCTCCGCGTGCCAGGCGCGCGAGGTCGTCCGGTTCGACTACGAGGGCGGCACCATGGCCACCGTCGGGGAGGGCGACGCCGCGTTCCGGCCGCCGCGCCGGGTCGAGCCGCACCACCTGGTCACCTCCGAGGGGCGCTGGTACCTGGTCGCGTTCGACCTGGACCGCGACGACTGGCGGCTGTTCCGGGTGGACCGCCTCACGCTGCGCTCGGGCACCGGCCCGCGGTTCGTCCGGCGGGAGGTGCCCGGGGGCGACGTCGCCGCCTTCGTGGGCTCCCGGATCAGCGGCTCGCGCTCACCGGTGCGAGGCGAGGCGGTGCTGCACGCGCGCGCCGCCGATCTCGCTCCCTGGGTCGGCACCTACGGGCTGTGCGAGCCGCTGCCGGACGTCGCCGGCGAGCCCCGGTGCCGCGTGGTGCTCGGATCGTGGTCCTGGGCCGGGCTGGCGGGCCGGTTCGGCGTCTTCGGTGTGCCCTTCGAGGTGGTGGGGCCGCCCGAGCTGCTCGCGGCCACGCGGGAGATGGGTGCGCGCTACGCCGCGGCCGTGCGGGACTGACCGGGTGCCTGCCCTGTCGCCTGACCTGCGAGAAGGGGGCGCACGGCAGGGGAACCGCACAGTATGTTGATGCGTTGCCCGAGGACTCGACACCAACAGAGAGCGTGCGCATGACGAACCTGTCCGACTTCACCGATGACGAGCTCGACCAGATCCTGGACGCGCCGGGTGCCGTGCTGAAGGGCGCGACTCTCGCCGACGGGCAGCCCGGGGCGATCCAGTTCTTCAAGGAGATGGCCTCGGGAGCCAAGGTGTTCCGGGAGGCGCAGGAGCACGAGAACGACTTCGTCCGCGCGGTCGCTGTCGCGATGCGCGCCCGGCTGGGCGAGCAGGACACGGCCGAGGCGGAGGCCGTCCGCAACCCCGCGTCACAGGTCGGCGTCGCGCCCGCTGCCGCCGCCACCGACCG
>NZ_KI911701.1:11540-13747 GCF_000515355.1 Promicromonospora kroppenstedtii DSM 19349
GGCGACCAGCGCGTACAGCAGCCCCGTGGCCGCCGCCGTGATCAGCGCGATCGGGGTGTAGGTGCGCAGCACGGCGCCCAGGTCGGCGTCGGACATGAGCTGGAACATCAGCGCCGGGTTGGTGATGTAGTACACCAGCGGTGCGATGCCGCGCTGCATGGCGTGGGCCTCGCCGGGCAGCAGCCACGCCGCGACGAACCCCACGCCCACCAGCACGAGCACGATCGCGAACCCGAGCAGCACCCCCGTCACGGCCAGGCCACCGGAGGGCGCCTCATCGCACGAGGCACGGGCGCTTCGGGTCGAACTCCCACTCCGGGACCAGGTACTGCATCGCGACCGCGTCGTCGCGGGCGCCGAGCCCGTGCTCCAGGTACAGCGCGTGCGCGGCGGCCAGGCGCTCGCGGTCGAGCTCGACGCCCAGGCCCGGCGTCGTCGGCACCTGGATCTCGCCGCCCCGGATCTGCGGCGGGGCGGTGGTCAGGCCCTGCCCGTCCTGCCAGATCCAGTGCGTGTCCAACGCGGTGATCTCGCCGGGCGCCGCGGCCCCGACGTGCGTGAACATGGCCAGCGAGATGTCGAAGTGGTTGTTGGAGTGCGATCCCCAGGTGAGCCCGAACTCGTGGCAGAGCTGGGCCACGCGGACCGAGCCCGCCATGGTCCAGAAGTGCGGGTCGGCCAGCGGGATGTCCACGGCGCCCGCCCGCACGGCGTGCGCCATCTCCCGCCAGTCGGTGGCGATCATGTTGGTCGCCGTGGGCAGCCCGGTCGCCCGCTTGAACTCGGCCATGACCTCCCGGCCGGAGAACCGGCCCTCCGCCCCGCAGGGGTCCTCCGCGTAGGCGACGACGCCGTGCATGCGCCGGCCCAGCCGGATCGCGTCCTCGAGCAGCCAGCCGCCGTTGGGGTCGAGCGTGATCCGGGCGTCGGGGAACCGCCCCTTGAGCGCCACCACCGTGTCGACCTCGAGGTCACCGGCCTGCACGCCGCCCTTGAGCTTGAAGTCGGTGAACCCGTACCGCGCCGCGGCGGCCTCGGCCAGCCGCACCACGGCGTCGGGCGTCATGGCCTCCTCGCGGCGCAGCCGCCCCCACGCGTCGGACTCGTCGTCCCCGCGCAGGTACGGCAGGTCGGTCGCGCCCGGGTCGCCCACGTAGAACAGGTAGCCGAGCATCGGCACGGCTGCGCGCTGGACGCCGTCGCCGAGCAGCTCGGCCACGGGCACGCCGAGGTCCTGGCCGTGCAGGTCGAGCAGCGCCGACTCCAGGGCCGTGACCGCGTGCACCGTGGTGCGCAGGTCGAAGGTCTGCGGCCCGCGCCCGCCGGCGTCGCGGTCGGCGAAGGTGCGGGCGACGTCGCGCAGCAGGGAGCGGTACCGCGCCACCGGCTGCCCGACGACGACCCGCCCGGCCTCCTCGATCGTGGACCGGATCTGCTCCCCGCCGGGCACCTCGCCCAGGCCGGTGCGGCCGTCGGAGTCGGTGACGATCGCGACGTTCCGTGTGAAGTACGGGGCGTGGGCGCCGGACAGGTTCAGCAGCATCGAGTCGTGGCCCGCCACGGGCACGACCTCGACGGCGGCGATCGTGGGGTGCGCGCTCACCGGGCGGCCTCCGCCGCCTCGGTCTCGACGTCACCGGTCCCGGTGGCGCCGAGGACGACGTCGAGCACCCCGTCGACCCGCCGCGTCAGGTGCCACGGGTTGCCCGACCGCAGCGGCTCCGGCAGCAGGAACTCCGGGAGGTTCTGGTAGGCCACCGGGCGCAGGAACCGCTCGATCGCCAGCGTGCCCACCGAGGTGGTGCGCCCGTCCGACGTCGCCGGGAACGGGCCGCCGTGGACCATCGCGTGCCCCACCTCGACGCCGGTGGGCCAGCCGTTGGCCAGGATGCGGCCGGCCTTGCGCTCCAGCACGGGCAGCAGCGCCGTCGCGGTCTGCTGGTCGTCCTCCGTCAGGTGCAGCGTCACGGTGAGCTGGCCCTCGAGCCGCTCGACGGCGGCCAGCAGCTCGTCAGGGCCGGAGTACCGGACCACGAGGGAGGCCGCGCCGAAGATCTCGGCCTGCAGCACGGGGTTGCTCAGCAGCGTCGGCACCGTGCTGGCGAAGACGGCGGGCGCGGGGGCGTTGCGCGTCGCGCCCGGGGACCCGGCCCCGAGCAGCGTGACGCCGTCCTGCGCGGCGAGCGTGTCGACGCCGTCCTGCCAGG
>NZ_KI911701.1:13847-16208 GCF_000515355.1 Promicromonospora kroppenstedtii DSM 19349
GGCGGCGGCCAGCGCGGCGGCCTCGGTCTCCAGCGCGATGCGGTACTCCACGAGCGCGAGCCGGTCGGCCAGGGACCGGGCGACGGGCGCGCCGTCGTCGTCCTCGGTGGGCGGGGTCAGGGCGTAGCTGCCGCTGCCGCGCCGGGTGTGGACCAGGCCCTCCAGGTTGAGGCGCGCGATGGCCTCCCGGACCACGGTGCGGCTGACCTGGTGCTCGACGGCGAGACGCGGCTCGCTCGGCAGCTTCTCACCGGGGGCGATGTCGCCGTTGACGATGCGCGCGCGCAGCGTCTCCACGAGGGTGCCGCTCAGGGTCTGGGCCATGGCCTCATGCTCCCATCTCACCCGACGTGTCAGGCGGACAGGTCACCCGAAGGTCCTGTCCGTCCGACACGTCGGGGGTGCGGTCGGTCAGGCCGGGCCGAAGGTGGCGCTGTCCGTGGTCCATGCGCGGGCCTGCTCGCTGAACGTGACGCCCAGGCCGGGGCGGTCCGGCACGAGCATGCGGCCGTCCTTCGTCTCGAGCCGCTCGTCGAACAGCGGGTCGAGCCAGTCGAAGTGCTCCACCCACGGCTCGCGCGGGTACGTGGCCGCCAGGTGCAGGTGGATCTCCATCGCGAAGTGCGGTGCGAGGTCCAGGCCGGCCTGGTCGGCGAGCGTGAGGAGGCGCAGGAACTGCGTGATGCCGCCGACGCGCGGGGCGTCCGGCTGGATGATGTCGCACGCGCGGGTCGCGATGAGCCGCTCGTGCTCGGCGACCGAGGCCAGCATCTCGCCGGTGGCGATCGGGGTGTCCAGGGCGGCGGCGAGCGCGGCGTGCCCCTCGGCGTCGTAGGCGTCCAGCGGCTCCTCGATCCACACGAGGTCGAAATCCTCCAGCCGCCGGCCCATGCGCAGGGCGGTGGTGCGGTCCCACTGCTGGTTGGCGTCGACCATGAGCGGCACGTCGGCGCCGATGTGCTCGCGGACGGCGGCGACGCGCTCCAGGTCGCGCCGGTTGTCCGGCAGGCCGACCTTGATCTTGATGCCGCCGATGCCCTCGGCGATCGACCGGCTCGCGCGCTCCTTGACCTCCTCGATGCTCGCGTTCAGGAACCCTCCCGAGGTGTTGTACGTGCGCACCGAGTCGCGGTGCGCCCCGAGCAGCTTGGCCAGCGGCAGGCCCGCGCGCTTGGCCTTGAGGTCGTAGAGGGCGATGTCGATCGCGGCCAGGGCCTGGGTCGCGACGCCGGAGCGGCCGACCGACGCGCCCGCCCACAGCAGCTTCGTGTACAGCTTGGCGATGTCGTTGGGGTCCTCGCCGACCGCGGCCTGGGCCACCTCCTTGGCGTGGGCGTACTGCGCGGGGCCGCCGCCGCGCTTGGAGTAGGAGAAGCCGAGGCCCTCGAACCCCTGCTCGGTGGTGATCTCCGCGAGCAGGAAGACGACCTCGGTCATCGGCTTCTGCCGGCCGGTGAAGACCTTGGCGTCGGAGATCGCGGTGGCCAGCGGCAGCGTGACAGTCGAGAGATGCACGGTCCGGATGGCGTCGGGCTGGTACGTCATGGCGCTCCTTTGCGGCGGGATGTTCGTCAGCGATCATACAAGTTAGAAAGCTGTATGACTACATCCCGCCGGGCGCGGATGGCACGCTGAGCGCATGGCAACCCACCTCGTCGTCGGCGCCGGGCCCGTCGGCGCCGCGCTCGCCCTCCGCCTCGCCCGGGCCGGACGCACCGTGGCGGTGGTGACCCGATCGGGTCGCGGCCCTGAGCACCCCCGGGTCGAGCGGATCACCCTGGACGCCACGGACGCGACGGCGCTCGCGGACGCCGCGCGGGGCGCCGGCGTGCTCTACAACTGCGCGAACCCCGGCTCCTACCAGGCGTGGGAGCGCGGCTGGCCACCACTGGCCGCGGCGGCACTGCACGCCGCCGAGACCTCCGGGGCGGTGCTCGTGACGCTGAGCAACCTCTACGGGTACGGGCCGGTCAGCGGCGCCATGACCCGGGACCTGCCGCTGGCGGCGTCCGACCACAAGGGTCGGCTCCGGGCGAGGTTGTGGCAGGACGCGCTCGCCGCTCATCACGCCGGCCGGGTGCGGGTCACCGAGGCGCGTGCGTCGGACTACATCGGGCCGACAGTGCCGGCGTCGCACGGACTGCTGCCCATGTACGCGGCCTCGACGCTCGCCGGGAAGACCGCCTCCGTCATGGCCGACCCGGACCAGCCGCACACCTGGACCGCCGTCGACGACGTCGCGGCGACCCTCGTGGCGCTCGGCGCCGACGACCGGGCCTGGGGATCACCGTGGATCGTGCCGGCCAACCCGCCGGTGACCGTCCGCGAGGTGCTGCGGCAGCTCGGCGCGCGGGCCGGGAC
>NZ_KI911701.1:16308-16485 GCF_000515355.1 Promicromonospora kroppenstedtii DSM 19349
CCGTCGTGCGGTGCCTCGTCACGCGCGTCGTCGTCAGTGTGCCGGGCCAGCCGCCCGCGCGGCATCGCGATCATCTGCGGGCCCAGCCGGTCCAGCGCCTCCAGGAGGAACCTGTTGCCCGCGGCCTCCGCGACGAGTCGGTGGAACGCGAAGTCGTGCCGCATCGCCGTGGCGGGA
>NZ_KI911701.1:16585-20019 GCF_000515355.1 Promicromonospora kroppenstedtii DSM 19349
GGAGCCAGGCCCGCCGTCGGCCTCGGGCGACCGCCCGACGTCGCAGCGCGCCGCCGCCAGCAGCACCCGCCGCCCCTCCGCGGCGCTGAGCAGCCCGAGGTCCACGAACTCGTGCGTCGTGCGCAGCACGGTCTCGACGAACTCCGCCCGGTCGGCGAAACCGCCGTCCGACCACAGCACGTCGAGGAACGTCCGCCCGTCCGCACGCGCGGCGTTCGGCACGCCCGAGTCCGCCGCGGGGTCGGCCCCCGCGAACGCGATCCGCGCGTCCGACCGGCGCAGGTACATGTGGTACCTGGCGTCGGACCCGGACCACGTCGGCTCCAGGACGAGGTCGCCGAGGCGCCACGTGCCGTCGTCGGCGGAGGTCAGCGGGGCCTCCAGCGTGCCGTCCAGCCGCCGCCAGGTCGCGGCCTCCAGCGGCAGCCAGGTCGTGGCGGTGCTGCGGGCCAGCAGCACCGTCGGCCCGAGCTCCAGCGTGACCACCGACGTGTCGTCGGGGGCCGGGACCTCGCGCAGGGTCAGCGGCAGGTCGATCGCGACGACGGTGCCGGGCCGCCAGTCGCGCCGCAGGGCGACGTACCCGCCGTCGGCCCGGACGGACTGCGGCTCGCCGTCCACCGTCACGGTGAAGGCACCGCCGTCCGCGACCCAGCCCGGCACGCGCAGGCGCAGCTCCAGGTCGCCGGTCGCGTCGACCTCGATCCGGCTGCCGCCCTCCAGCGGGTAGCCCGTCCGCTGCACGAGCCGGACGTCGGCCTCCGGCCAGCTCGCCGTCGAGGCCACGTAGAGGTTGACCCAGACGGTCCGGACGCCGCTCTCGGACGCCGCCGAACGGAAGTACACCGAGTCCTGGTACTTGACGTGGTTCTCCAGCCCCGTGCCGCCGCAGCAGGTGCCCACGTTGTCCCACTCGCGCAGCGCCCCCGGGTGCACGGGGAACATGTACGTCACCTCGGGGGAGTTGTCCGAGTCGACGTCGCGTCGCGAGCCCAGGATCTGGTTGGTCACGGCCCGCTCGTAGTAGTCGGCGAACCGCGCCTCGCCCGTGCGCTCGAACAGGGCGCGCGCGATCTTGAGCATGTTGTAGGTCACGCACGTCTCGGCGTTCCGGTTGCCGATGTCGCCCGCGACCGCGCCCGCCGGCCCCCACAGCTCGTTCTCGCCGGAGCCGCCGTGTGCGTAGGTGCGGCCGGGCACGAGCATGTCCCACAGGTTGACGACGGCGTCCGTGTAGCGCGCCTCGCCGGTCAGGTCGCCCAGGGCGAGGTAGCCGAGCAGGGTCGCGGCGTGCTGGTTGGCGTGCATGCCGTCCAGCTCGTCCCGGCCCGCCGCGGCGAGGTCGAGCAGCGAGTCCAGGTCGAACAGCTGCGCCGTCTCGACGAACATACGGTCGCCCGTCAGCACCGCCAGGTCGCACAGCACCTCGTTCATGCCGCCTGCCTCGCCCGCGATGTACAGGGCCCACATGGCCGCGCGCTGCTCCGCGGGCAGCACGGACAGCCGCCCGTGCACCCACCGCCCCATCTCGGCGGCGACCTCCAGCGCCACGGCCGAGCCGGTGTGCCGGTGGGCGTCCAGCAGACCGGCCATGATCTTGTGGCACGTGTAGTAAGGCGCCCAGATCTCGCCGTAGGGCGCCAGCGATTCCAGGCGCGAGAACTGCCACTCGCCGTAGGCGGCCAGGAACCCCGGGTGGCTGTAGCGGCCCGTGGCCGCCAGCGTCTCCTGGACCTCCCGCAGACCAGCGACCAGCTCGTCGACCTTGGCCTTCAGCTCGGCCCGGTCGTCGGCGTCGCCCGGACCGCCGGCCGCGAGCGCCAGCATGGACAGGAAGTGGCCCGCGTAGTGGCCGCGCAGCAGGTTGGCCGTGGGTGCGGCCTCCCGGCCGGGGTAGTCGTGCGGGCCCCAGGCGTCCTCGTCGGGGTGGCCGAAGTCCTCCCAGCCGCCCGGCGGCAGCGCGCCGCGGGTGTCCAGCCCGGCGTTCGCGCGGAACACGGCGAGCAGCCGGTCCACGGGGTAGACGCGCGCCAGGTGCAGCATCTGGTCGCGGGCACGCGTGAAGACGCCGCCCGTGACCTCGACGTCGGCGAGCGGGAACGGCTCGGCCACCCGGGTCCCCACGCCCGGCAAGGAGAGCACGGCCTCAGGCATCGCCGATCCGCTCCGCGGTCCAGCGCTCGATGCCGGCGGCGTCGATGGGCAGGGCGTCCGAGAGCACCTCGGCGCCGTCGGCCGTGACCAGCAGATCGTCCTCCAGGCGCACGCCGATGCCGCGCAGCTCGGGCGGCACGGTCTCGTCGTGGGCGTGGAAGTACAGGCCGGGCTCGACCGTCATCACGACGCCGGGGGCCAGGGGAGCGGCCTGGTAGGCCTGGTAGTCGGAGTGGGCGCAGTCGTGCACGTCGAGCCCCAGGTGGTGCCCGATGCCGCAGACCAGCCAGCGCCGGTGCTGCTGCCCGCCGGGGGAGAGCGCCTCGTCGACCGACACGTCGAGCAGCCCCCAGTCGTGCAGCCCCTGCGCGATGACCTCCATGGACGCGAAGTGGAAGTCCAGGTACTCCACGCCGGGCCGGATCTGTGCCATGCCGGCGCGGTGCGCCTTCTCCACCAGGTCGTGCACCTGGCGCTGCACGGTGCTGAAGGTGCCTGACGGCGGGATCGTGCGGGTCACGTCGGCCGTGTACAGGGAGTTCGCCTCGACCCCCATGTCGAGCAGCAGCGGCATGTCGGGCAGGATCGGGCCGTCGCACCGCACCCAGTGCAGGGTCGGGGCGTGCGGCCCGGAGCCGACGATCGTCGAGTAGCCCGGCCCGTTGCCGAACGTGCGGGCGTGCCGGTCGAACGTGCCCTGCAGCCAGCGCTCGCCGAGCCCGCCGACGGCGCGCGGCACCTCGCGGGCCACGGCGTCGAACCCGGTCACGGTGTGGTCGATCGCCTCGCGGAGCTGGCCGATCTCCCAGTCGTCCTTGATCATCCGCAGGTCGGACAGGGCGCGGGCGAGGTCCTCGGACGGCTTGAGGCCGAACCGCCGCACCAGGTCGTCGTCGACCGACGGCGAGGCGAGCGCGCCGTCCAGCTTCTCCAGCACGCCGTCGAGCGCGGCCCGCGGCTCCACGGCGATGTCGAACGCCTCGGCCCACGCTGCCAGGTCGGGAGAGGGCCCCACCCAGAGCTCGCCGTACGCCGCGTTGCCGAAGAACGCGCTCTCGCCCGGCTTGGCGGGCGGCGGCAGGTACAGCGTCGCGTCGTGCCCGCCCTCGTTCGCCCGCAGCACCAGGACGCCGTCCTCGGCCTGGGTGCCCGTGAGCCACACGAAGTCGCTGTCGGCGCGGAACCCGTACATCGCGTCGCCGTTGCGCAGCGGCGCGCGCCCCGCGCTGACCACGGCGTCGCGCGCGCCGAGGCGCTCCGACAGGCGGCGGCGGTGGTCG
>NZ_KI911701.1:20119-23298 GCF_000515355.1 Promicromonospora kroppenstedtii DSM 19349
GGGGGTGTCGCCGGACCCGGCTGCCACGGCCTGGGCGGCCGTGAGGTCAGTCGGGGTGGACGTCATGGATCAGCCCTTCTCGGGGTCCTTGAGGCCGACACCGACGAAGTCGATGCCGCCGCTCGCGGCGTTCGCCGAGGAGTGCAGCCCGGTGACGTTCTCACCCGGCAGCAGCACCGTCTTGGCGACCATCAGCGGGACGATCGGCGCCAGCTCGAGGATCTGCTCGTCGAGGTCGCCCCACTGCTCGTTCGCCGCGGCGATGTCGGTCATGGCGCCGATCTCGTCGATCCGGGCGTTGACGTCCTCGTCGTCGAGCTGGGCGAGGTTGTTGTTGCCCTTCTCGTAGATGTTGCGGCCGTCGAACAGCGGCGGGATGAACGTCGCCGCCGACGAGGCCCAGTCCGGGCACCAGCCGGTGATGGCGGCGTCGTGCTGCTGCGACGGGGTGCCGATGGTCTCGTAGTAGGTGGACGTGTCGATCAGGTTGAGCTCGACGGTGATGCCGATGCGCTCGAGCGACTGCTGGATCGACTCGGCCTGGGCCTGCATCGACTCCTGCGAGCGGATGTCGAGGGTCAGGGTGAACCCGTCGGACAGCCCGGCCTCGTCGAGCAGCTTCTTCGCGGCCTCGACGTCGCCCGTGCCGTCGGCCGACGGGTACAGGTCGAAGTCCTTGTGACCGGCGACCGCCGGCGGGATGATCGTCGTCGACGGGGCGCCGAGCTGCGTGCCGCCGCTCGCGTTGACGATGGCGTTGCGGTCGACGGCGTAGCTGATCGCCTGGCGCACCCGGACGTCGTCGAGCGGCGCCTTGGTGGTGTTCAGGCCCATGTAGGTCGTGCAGATGCCGTCGAACTGCAGCACCCGCGCCTGCAGCTGCGGGGTCTGCAGGCGGGGCAGCGTGGCGGGCTGGATGATGCCGGCGATCGCGTTGACGTCCGTGCCCTGCCCGGCGATGAGGCGCTCGTCGATGGTGGCGGGGTCGAGGCCGATGGTGAACTCCCACCCGTCCGGCTTGGCGGCCCGCACGTCGTCGGTCGCGGCGTCCCAGCTCTCGTTGCGCGTCAGCTTGATGGTGCTGCCCGGCACGTACTCGGCCAGCTTGTACGGCCCGGAGGCGACGATCTCGTGGATGAACTCGTCGCCGGCGCCGCTGCCCTCGGGGAACGGGGTCGCGTTGACCTGGGAGACCACGGCGTCGAACTCGGGGAACGGCTTCTTCAGGTGGAAGACGATCGTCTGCTCGTCCGGGGTCTCGATGGTCGGCAGGTCACCGGTCTTGTAGGGACCCTCGTAGTCCTCGGGGGCGTCGATCACCTGCTTGAGGTACGGGGAGCCGATGCCGATCTCCGGGTCCCAGGCCCGCGAGACGCCGAACTTGACCTCGGCGGAGGTGATCGGGTCGCCGTTCTCGAACTTGAGCCCGTCCTTGAGCGTGTAGGTCCAGGTCAGACCGTCGTCGGACACCTCACCGAGGGACTCGGCCAGGTCCGGCACGATCGCGGTCGGGTCGTCCGCCGAGCCCGGCGCGGACGTCGTGAGCTGGCGGTAGACGAGCCGGTAGAAGTTGTTCACCCCGCCGTCCCAGCCGCGGGCCGGGTCGAGGTAGGAGAAGTCGGCGTTCTGCAGCACGTGGACGGTGCCGCCCTCGGCGGGCTCTGCGTCGAACCCGCCGGCCCCCGAGGAGGTGGAGGGGTTCTGGCCGCCGCCGCCGCACGCGGCGAGCGCGAAAGTGGTGGCGACGGCGATGACTGCCGTCGTTATCCGGTGGTGCTTCACGGTGTGGCCTCTCGGTCGGTGACTTGCGTCTTTGGTCGTACGGGTAGGGCCCCGGCGCGGCCGTGGTCGTCGTCGACGCGGCCCGCCTTCGATATGTGATGCGTGATATGTTACTGAGACGGTACCGCAGTGTCGATGGGATGAATGTAAACGTCGCGTTTCGGCGGGAAGAAGCCAGTTCTGGCGGTCCAAAGTCCGGCGAACCAGGCCACGCTCAGGTACCCTCTGGCGGCATTGACGACGGGTTTCCTGTCGTGTGTAATATTCTACTGTCAGAGCCTGACCCCACTGGAGAGCACCATGAGCTCAGCATCATCGACCCCGTCGGTCCGTCGCCTGGCGCCGGTCGCGAGCCTGCGCGAGCAGGTTCACCGCGCCCTCGTGGCCGCGATCGTCGCCGGCGAGCTGGAACCCGGTGAGCTGGTCTCGGTGCCGACGCTGGCCGCGCGCTTCGACGTGTCCGCGACCCCCGTGCGCGAGGCCGTGCTGGACCTGGAGCGGCGCGGGTTCCTGGAGGCGGTACGCAACAAGGGGTTCCGCGTCACCCGCGTGAGCGACCAGACGCTGCGGCACGTCGCCGCCGTCCGCATGGTCATCGAGCCCGTGTGGATGGAACGGCTCGCCAAGTCGTTCCCCGTGGCGCAGCTCGGGGAGTTCCGGGCGCTCGCCGACGAGATCGTCGAGGGCGCGCGCACCGGTGACCTCATCGCCTACCTGCAGGCGGACCAGGCGTTCCACCTGCGGCTGATGGGCCTGCTGGGCAACCCGGTGGCCGGTGAGATCGTGGCCGACCTGCGCGACCGCGCACGGCTGCTCGGCCTGTCCACGATGGTCGCGGGCGGCACCCTGGCCAGCTCGGCCCAGGAGCACCACGAGCTGCTCGACCTGCTCGCGGCCGGCGACGGACCCGGCGCCAAGGCGCTCATGGAGCGGCACATCGGGCACTCGCTGGGCACGTGGGCGGGCAAGCCCGAGGACTGAGCGGTACGCCCGGGGCGCGGTCCGCGCGCTTCGGGGGACAGACAAAGACAAGCGGAGCGATGGAGGGGGTGGAAGTGGCTGCGGACGTCGTCATCGTCGGCGCCGGGATCGTGGGCGCCGCGTGCGCGCGCTCCCTGGCGCTCGCGGGTGCCTCGGTGGTGGTGCTCGACCGCGGGGCCGCGGCCGCCGGCACCAGTGCCCACGGCGAGGGAAACCTGCTGGTCTCGGACAAGGGTCCGGGGCCTGAGCTCGTGCTCGCCCAGGAGTCGCTGCGCCGGTGGGCCGAGCTCGCCGGCGAGCTGGCGGACGAGCTCGGCCCCCGGTTCCCGTCGATCGAGCACGACGCGAAGGGCGGCCTCGTCGTGGTGACCGCGGCCGCGGGCCTGGCCGGCCTGCGCGACTTCGCCGCCGCGCAG
>NZ_KI911701.1:23398-25719 GCF_000515355.1 Promicromonospora kroppenstedtii DSM 19349
CGTTCACCGGCTCGCAGCGGGTCGGCCAACTCCTGGCCGCCCGGGCGGCCGCGCGGCCCGACCCGGTCCCGTTCTTCGGCGAGCTCGGCAGCGTCAACCCGGTGCTGGTCTCGGCGGCGGCCCTGGAGGAGCGCGGGGACGCGCTGCTCGCGGGGTACGTCGCGAGCGTGTCCGGCTCCGCCGGGCAGCTCTGCACCAAGCCGGGCTTCCTGCTCGTCCCCGAGGGCACGGCGTACGACGACGCCGTGGTCGCCGCCGCGGCCGACGTGCCCGAGCACCGGCTGCTCAACCCGTCGATCGCCGACGGCTACGAGCGGCGCGTCTCGGCGGTCCTGGGGGCCGACGGCGTCCGCGTGGTGCGCTCCGGCGGGTTCCGCCGCGACGCCGACGGCCAGGCCTGGGTGACGCCGACGTTCGTCTCGGTGTCGCTGGACGCGCTCCGGGGCGCCGGGGAGGCGGTGCTCGACGAGGTGTTCGGGCCGTTCTCCGTGATCGTGGAGTACCCGCGCGGCACCGACCTGGCCGCCGTCGTCGGGGAGCTGTTCCCCGGCAACCTGACGCTCACGCTGCACCTCGGGGCGGGGGAGACGGGTGCGGACCAGGGCGCGCTCGTGTCGGCGCTGGGTGAGCACGCAGGGCGCGTGCTGCTGGGCGGCTGGCCCACGGGAGTCGCGGTGACCCCCGCGATGCAGCACGGCGGACCGTCGCCTGCGACGACGACGGACGGCACCTCGGTGGGCACGGCCGCGATCGGCCGGTTCCTGCGCGGCGTGACGTTCCAGGACGCCCCGCAGGAGCTGCTGCCGGCGCCGCTGCGCGACGACAACCCGTGGGACGTGCCGCGCACGGTCTCGCCGCGGGGCGCGTCCGCAGATTGGTGAGCTGAGCGCGGCAGGTCGTTCGGCATCTCGATGCCAACTGCCGAGTCTGCGGGGCAAACTGCCGTCCGGGTGCGCTACGGCGCCAGCCTGCGGGCCGCCTCCAGGAGGGCGCGCGTGCCCTGGGTCAGGGCGCGCAGGTCGTCCAGGGCGAGCTCGTCCAGCAGGTCGGGCGGCAGGTCGTCCTCGTGCGCGACGATGCGGCGGATCGCCTCGCTGCCCTTCTCGGTGCTGGTCACGCGGCGCACCCGGCCGTCGTCCGGGTCGGGGGTGCGGACCGTCATCCCGGCGGCGGTGAGCCGGTCGAGGATCCCGGACACGGTGGCGGCGGAGACGCCGAGCGCCTCGGCCAGCCGGTGCGGCGTCGAGTCGCGGTCCACCTGGACGAGCGCCAGGGCCCGGAGCTGCTGCACGGTCAGGTCGGTCTCCAGCAGCGGCCTGAGCCGGGAGGCGAAGAACTCCTCGCCGAGCCGGTGGTGCAGGGCGGCGAGCTCGGCGACGAGCTGCTCGCGGGTCTGGTCGGTCACGGGGTGACTTTAGTGCCCCGGTGCACCCGGGAGAACCGGAGTTGCGTGCCGGGAACCGCAGCAGGATCCTTTGCGTTAGGCAAAATACTGCGCCGACGGAGTCGTGGACCCCGGCGCGTATACCCCAGACCTGGAGGAAGTGTGTTTCGTCTTGCCCGGATGTCGCTCGCGAATCGTGCGCTCGTAGCACTCGCGACGATCGCCGTCTTCGTCGTCGGCATCTTCAGCATGGGGCAGCTCCGTCAGGAACTCATACCCTCCCTCAACGTGCCCGTCGTGGCGGTCACCGCGGTCTACCCGGGCACCTCGCCCGAGATCGTGTCCGACCGTGTCACCGACCCGGTCGAGACCGCCGTCCAGGGCATCGACGGTGTCACCGGCGTCACGTCGACCGTCGGCACGGGCATCTCGATGACCACGGTCGAGCTGGAGTACGGCACCGACATCGACGACGCCAGCCAGGAGATGACGTCGGCGATCGGCAACATCCAGGACCTGCCCGAGGACGTCGAGCCCGAGGTCATGGCCGGGTCGTTCGACGACCTGCCGGTGATCCAGCTCGCGGTCTCCGGTGACGGCACCGAGCAGGAGCTCACCGACACGATCGACTCCGTGCTCGTGCCCGAGCTGTCGGGCATCGCGCAGGTGCGCGACGTCACGGTGACCGGCACCACCGAGCGCCAGGTGGTGATCGAGCCCGACGAGAAGAAGCTCGCCGCCGCCGGCCTCACGCCCGCCCAGCTCTCCTCCCTGCTGCAGGACAACGGCACGGTCATGCCGGTCGGCTCCGTCACCGAGGACGGCCGCACCAGCAGCGTCCAGGTGGGCACCACCGTCAGCACCGTCGAGGAGCTCGAGGACCTCCCGATCGTCCCGTCCGCGGGCGCTCCGGCCGGTGCGAGCGCCGGAGCCGACG
>NZ_KI911701.1:25819-31333 GCF_000515355.1 Promicromonospora kroppenstedtii DSM 19349
CAGGCCCTCGGGGTCGTCGGGCCCGTCGCCGTCGGTCACCTCGAAGCTGACCGACGCCGCACCGGCGTAGTCCCGCGCCGACGTGTACACGATCGTGTCGTGGTCCTCCACGTCGCCCTTGCCCTCCAGGGCCTTGACCGTTCTCTCCTCGGTGATCCGCGGCTCGCGACCGTCGCGCACCACCACGTAGTCCGCCAGGTCGATGGTCAGCGGCTCGCCGGAGAACGCCTTGAGCGGCGCCAGGCCCGGCTTCACGTGCGGGCGTGCCAGGTCGCCCGGCACGCGCACGAAGGCCTTGGCCTCCAGACCGTCCATGTCCTCGACCGTGTACGTGATGACCTGCGGGTCCTGTGTCAGCTCGACCTCGATGCCACGCTCCTCGGTGACGGTCACGCCCTCCAGACCCGGGTCCACGGACACCTCGAGGTCGGCGGCCACGCCGTCGGGGTCCACGTCGTTGGCGAGCACGTCGACCGTCACGCTGGTCGAACCCTCCACGTCTTCGACCGTCACGACGTCGTCGTGGGCGACGGGTCGCAGCAGCGGCGCGTTCTGGTCCACGTTCAGCGTGATCGCGCCGCTGGCCTCGGCCTTGAAGGTGTCCTGGATGCCGTAGTAGAAGGAGTAGGCGCCCTCGTCGTCCGGTGCGGTGACCACGACGTCGTCCTCCACCGCCTTGGGCTTCAGGTCCCCGATCCCCTCGAAGCCGTCGGCCACGAGCGAGATCTGGTCGCCGTCCGGGTCCGAGTCGTTCTCCAGGGCCGGGACGGCGACCGTGCGGCCGGGCCGCACCGTGGTCACGTCGTCGATCGCCTGGGGTTCCTGGTTCGACGCCGGGGGCACCGCGATGCCCACCCGCACGACTCCCTCGGCAGGCGCGCCGCGGGTGTCGACGACCTGGTAGGTGAACGTGTCCAGACCTGTCGCGTCCTTGCCCGCCTGGTAGTCGATGAACCCGTCCACGATCGTGGCGGTGCCCTTCGTGGGCGCGTCCGAGATGCTGCTCAGTGTCACGTAGTCGCCGTCGGGGTCGGTCCCGTCCAGCGGCAGCGGGATGCGCACGACGCCCTGGCCGAGCACGCGGGCCTCGATGTCGGGCAGCTGCGGGGCGGAGTTCTCCGGCGCGTCGAGCACGTTGATCGTGATCTGGGCGGAGTCCTTCTGCCCGTTGGCGTCCGTCACCTCGTAGACCGCGTGGTACGTGCCGGCCTCCTGGGCGGCGCGGAACCGCACCGTGTCCTCGGAGACGAATGCCTCGCCGGCCTCGGCGGCCGGCGACTCCTGCAGCTTGTCCGTCAGGGTCAGCTCCAGGCCGTCCGGGTGGGTGTCGTTCTTCAGCACGGGGATGGTCACGACGTCGCCCACGTGCACGGTCGCCTCGTCCGGGCCCGCCTCCGGCGGGCGCAGCTGGGCGGGCGTCGGGATCGGGACCACGCGGACCTGGCCCGTGGCCGTGCTGGTGCCGTTAGCCACCGTGTAGGTGAGGGTCACCGGCCCCTCCAGGCGCTTGACCTCGGAGATCTTGAGGATCTGGTGATTCAGTACCGACACGCTCACGGGAGCGTCCCCGGGCACGTCGACGCTCTGGACCACGAGCACGCCGCCCGCGGGGTCGGTGTCGTTGGCCAGCACGTCCACCAGCGCGGTACCGCCGGCCGGGAGCAGCAGCTGGTCCGAGACGGCGATGGGCGCACCGGCCTCCTCGGGCGGCTCGACGACGTCGACGCGCACCAGGCCCATGGTCGGCTCGGGGCCGTCGGTGATCTGGTAGGTCACGTCGTACGAGCCGGGGGTCTCCGACTCGAACTTGAACGTCTCGGCCGTCGAGTTGGTCGTGATCGTCGCGCCCTGCTTGTCGTCGACCCGGGTCAGCCGGATGTCGTCGCCGTTGGGGTCGAAGTCGTTGGCCAGCGGGTCCACCGTGACCGGCGCGCCCGCCAGGACCGTCACGTGGTCCTGCACGGCGACCGGCGGCACGTTGGACGCGACCACCTTGATGATCAGGCTGCCCTGGTACGCCTGGCCCATCGCGTCGGAGACCTGCACCTCGACGACCTTGCTGCCCGTCACGGTGCCGCCGTCGCGGAACTCGATGGTGCCGTCCGGCCGGAACCGCACCTCGTCCAGCGGGTCGGCCGTGCTCGCGTTCGACAGGAACATGTCGTCGCCGTCGGGGTCCGTGAAGTAGGGCAGCACCTTGATGGTGCCCATGCTGCCCTGGCCCACGACGAGCACCGGCTTGCCGGGCTGCTCCGGCGGGTTGTTCTCCTCCAGCGGCACCACGTCGACCTTGACGGAACCCTCGTCGACGCCGCCGCGGCCGTCCTCCACCCGGTAGGTGAACGTGGTGGTGCCGCTCGCGTCGTCGGGTACGTCGGCCTGCAGGGCCGCGCCGTCGAGCACGCGGTTCACCGTGATGTCGCCCTCGACCTCGCCCACCACGGAGGCCGTCATGACGTCGCCGTCCAGGTCGGAGTCGTTGCCCAGCACGTTCAGCACGGTGGTGCGGCCCGGCCGCACGCCGAACGTGTCGTCCTCGGCGACCGGCGCGCGGTTGGGCTTGTTCCGGTCGGCCACGGCCTGGTCGACCTGCTCCGGGGTCGCCTGCTCCGACTCGGTCTTCTCGCCCTTGGCGTTGTCGGGCATCGTCTCTTCCCAGTCGTCGACCTTCTCGAACTCCTCTGCGGCCATCCACAGGGAGCCCTTCGCGACGTCGTTGAGGACGATGATGTTGCGGTTGACCCGGTAGACCAGGCTCGCGGTGGGGTCGACCCCCTCGAGCACCTCGTTCACGTTGTCGTCGGCGTCGCCGCACTCGCGGATGACCTGGCCGCCGGCCCAGGCGCCGTAGAGGCACCCGCCGAGCTGCACCGGGGCGGACGGCTGGCCGCCGGTCCCGCCCGCGAAGTTGTGCTTGACCGGGTCGCCCCCGCCGAGAGGCACGGTGACCAGGTTCCCGGGGGTCGCCACCGCCACCTCGTCCGCCTCGCCGGAGGGCTGCTGCAGCATGCCCTGCGAACCGCTCTCGATCCGCACGGAGTCGCCGCCGGGCAGCACCAGGTTGCCGGTCGACTGGTCCAGCACCACCGGCTCGTCGCCCACGGCCGAGACCTGCAGCTTCGCATCGGGGCTCAGGGGGATCGACGTCTCGTCGGCGTCCTGGGCGACGCCCTGCGTGCTGGTCGGGACGGTGTACAGCTTGCCGTCGGCGGGCACGGCCAGGAACACGGTGCCCTCGCGGCCCACCGCGAGGGTGCCGCCCTTGCCCACCTTCAGCGTCGGCCTGGTCTCCTTCTCGTCGAAGACGGCCGAGTCGAACGGCAGGACCCACGTCCGGCCCGTCTCGCCGTCGTAGACGGCCGTGGTGGCGGCGCCGGACGCGACCTGCGCACCCGCGGGGAACTTCATCGTCCCGTCCAGGACCAGCTGCGCCGGGTTGACCGGGCTCGCGGAGAAGTCGCTCACGCTGTCCAGGAGCACACGCTGTGCGTCCTGCTGCACGTCGAAGCTCGCCGAGTTCGCCACCAGGACCCCGTCCAGGGCCTTCGCCTCGTAGTTGAACCGGCCGAGCTGGCCCTCGGCGGTCTGGGTCACCCAGACCCCGCTGTCGTTCAGGTCGAGCTCCGCGGTCGTCTCGCCGTCGTACCAGAGCGCGAGGCCCAGCAGACCCGCACCGAAGAGCGACACCACACCCGCCGAAACTACCGACCTGCGATTCTCAAATACGCGTGAGGCAAAGCTCATGCGTCCTCCCGATCATCACTCCACAAAGAAAAGCCCGCCCGGACATCCAACACAGGCGCGGCGTCAGCAACCCTATCGACGGAGGAGGTGAATTGTCGCCGAAATGGGCGCTTTACGCAGTGCGTATGCCTACGTCAGCGGGCTTTCTTGGAGTGGGGGTCAGTAGGACGCCGCGCGCCGGTCGACCCATTCCTTCGCCTCGAGGAGCCCGAGGCCGGTCTCCTCGCGGTACAGCTTGATCGCCTCGATGCGGCGGTCGGACCAGATGCACCGGTCGATCTCGGCCAGCGCCTCGGGCGAGATCCCCTCGGCGGCGGGGCCCTCGATGCCGAGGTGCTTGATCACCAGGTCGAGCTTTCGCTCCACGCGCTCCGCCGTCTTGCCGTTCGCGCGCAGGTTGCCGCTCACGGTGATGTACAGGAGGAGCAGGACGACAAAGATCGCGACGGGAATGATCTCCAGGGGAAACATTGCTGCACCCTAGCGCTCGGGGCGCGCGAGCAGGCTGAACGTGTTCGGCACGCGCCCGTCCCATGCCGCGGCGGTCACGCCGCCCGGGTGCCAGAAGGGTTCGGGGTGCTCGTCGAGGTGCTCGATCTCGAGGCCTGCGCGACGACAGGCCATGACGATGCCCGACAGGGTGTGCTGCCGCTCCACGGCGCCGTTGCCGGGGTAGGTGTCGTTGACGTGCGTGGGGGAGAAGTACCCGCGGTCGGCGCGGACGCGGATGTGCTCGGGGTCCCAGTCCCACAGCGGCACCAGCGGGTGCGCCTCGTAGACGTAGAGCCGGCCGTCGGGACGCAGCAGACGGCGGCACTCTGCGAGGAAGGCGTCCAGGTCGGTCACCCAGATCAGCGCGCCCTTGCCGGTGTAGACCAGGTCGGCGCACGCCGCCTCCAGGCCGCTCGCGGGCAGTGCGGCCCGGGTGTAGCGGCAGGGCAGGCCGAGCTCGTCCGCGCGCCGGCGCGCACTCGACACGGCCGCCTCGCTGTAGTCGATCCCGTGCACCGAGCGCGCCCCCAGGCGCGCGAGGGCGATGTCGTCGAGCCCGTGGCCGCTCATCGGGTGCACCACGTCCGCCCCCGGGACGAGCTCGCCGATGGCGCCGACCTCGGCGGGCAGCAGCTCGGCGGTCCGCGCCAGCTCGAGGTGCTCGGCGTACTCGTCCTCGTACTTGCGCGAGGCGATCGCCCAGGCGGCCCGCGTCCGGTCCTCGGTGGTGTCCATCGAGGCAGCCTGACAGCGATGCGCCGGCCCGGGACAGCCCTTTTCGTCAGCTCGCGTCCAGTGGCGGGACGGCCGCCGCCGTCGGGCGGAATACGTACGGACGGGCGATCCGTGTTGCGGGCCATACCCCTGAGGGGTATATGGTGAGTGACATACGGTTACCCCCTAGGGGTAACAGCGTACCAACCACCGAGAGGCGAGACGATGGCGACGAGCGAGTACCAGGTGACGGGGATGACGTGCGGGCACTGCGAGATGTCGGTGCGCGGCGAGGTGAGCCGCCTGCCCGGCGTGGAGCAGGTCGACGTGAGCGCGGCGACCGGCCGCCTCGTGGTCAGCAGCGCGGAGGCGCTGGACGAGGCGACGGTCCTGGCCGCGGTCGACGAGGCCGGGTACCAGGCGGCGCGCGTCTCATGAACGCGCCCCAGCGGCTCGGCCTGTACGGCGGAGGTCTCGCGGCGGTCTTCGCCGTGGCGGGCGTCGCCGTGCCGGACAGCACCGTCGCCGCCTGGTCGGCGACGGCCCGGGCCGAGGGGCCGGCCG
>NZ_KI911701.1:31433-33390 GCF_000515355.1 Promicromonospora kroppenstedtii DSM 19349
GTGCCGGCGCCGTCGGCGGCCGCGACGACGAGCGCGAGCACGTCCTCTGGCAGCCCGTCGGCCCGCAGGTCCTCGTTCCACCGGCGCGCGTCCGCCCGGGCGAGGTCGACGACGGCGTCCACGCTCGACAGGTGCGCGATGACCACGAGGGCGTCGCGCGAGGCCGTGGCGTCCAGGGCGCCGTCGACCGAGACGCGCACGTAGGCGCGTGTGAGGCGGCCGGGGGCGTCGTCGTCCGGCGGGATCGCCGCGAGCACCGCGGTCCGGAAGCTTTCGAGCCAGTCGGCCGCCAGCGCGAGGTGCAGGTCGCGCTTGTTCGCGAAGTGGTAGAGCAGCCCGCCCTTGGACACGCCCGCGCGGCGGGCGACGTCGTCCAGGCTGGCGGAGACCCCGCGCTCGCGGACCAGCCGGCCCGCCGCGTCCAGGATCGCGGCGCGCGTCTGCTCCGGGCTCCTGCCTGCTGTCCGGCCCACTGCCACCACCTCGCATCCGATGCACTGCCCGGCACGAACTATAGGCCGCGTCACAGACCGCGCTCTTCAAAACTGTACCGGCTAGACGGTACAGTTACGACGTGACCGCTCCTGCTCCCCTTCTCTCCGTGCGTCGCCGGTGGGCCGCGCTCGCCGTCCTCGTGCTCGCGGTCGGCCTGCTGGCGATCGACGGCACCGTGCTCTACCTGGCCGTGCCGTCGCTCACCCGCGACCTCGCGCCCACCGCCACCCAGGTGCTCTGGATCGGCGACATCTACTCGCTGGCCATCGCCGGGCTGCTCGTCACCATGGGCACCCTCGCCGACCGGATCGGCCGCAAGAAGCTGCTGCTGATCGGCGCGACGGCGTTCGGCGTCGCCTCGGCGCTCGCCGCGTTCGCCCCCACCGCCGAGGTGCTGATCCTGGCCCGCCTGCTGCTCGGCGTCGCGGGGGCCACGATCATGCCCTCGACGCTGTCCCTGATCCGCACCCTGTTCCCCGACGCCGCCGAGCGCAGCCGTGCGATCGCCGTCTGGTCGGCCGCGGCCGGTGGTGGCGCAGCCGTCGGGCCGCTGGTGGGCGGGCTGCTGCTGGAGCACTTCTGGTGGGGCTCCGTCTTCCTCGTCAACGTGCCCGTCGTGCTCGTCCTCGTGATCGCGGGCACCGTGCTGCTCCCCGAGGCCAAGGACCCCCACCCCGGCCGCCTCGACCTGCTGTCGGTGCTGCTGTCCTTCGCCGCCGTCATGCCGCTGGTCTGGGCCATCAAGCACGCCGCCGCCGAGGGCGTCGACCTGCTCGCCGTGGGCGTGCTGGCGCTCGCGGTGGGCTCGGGCGTGTGGTTCGTCAGGCGCCAGAACCGGCTCGCGGCCGACGGGCGCGGCCCGCTGCTCGACGTCGGTCTGTTCAAGGTACCGGCGTTCAGCGGCGCCGTGGCGGCCAACCTGATCGCGATCTTCGCGCTGACCGGCATGCTGTTCTTCTTCTCGCAGTACCTGCAGCTCGTGCGCGGGTTCTCGCCGCTGGTCGCGGGCGTCGCCGAGCTGCCGGCCACCATCGCGTCCATCGCCGTGGTCGTGGTGGTGGGCTGGTCGCTGCGCACGTTCGGGCGGGGGCGCGCCATCGCGCTCGGCCTGGCCGTCACAGCCCTCGGCATGGTCGGCATCGCGGTCGCGGAGGGCGCCGAGCACTACGTGTGGCTCGCGCTCGCCCTGGTCCCCGCGGGCCTCGGCGTCGGGCTCGCGATGACCCTGACGACGGACGCCGTCGTCTCCGCCGTGCCGCCGGCCAAGGCGGGTGGCGCCTCGGCGATCTCGGAGACCGCCTACGAGCTCGGCGTCGCCCTAGGCGTGGCCGTGCTCGGGTCGTTGGTCACCCTCGGCTACCAGTCCCGCGTCGCGCTCCCGGACGGCCTGTCGCCCGACGACGCCGCGCGGGCGGGCGACTCGCTCGCGTCGGCGGTCACGGTCGCGGGCGACCAGGGCGCG
>NZ_KI911702.1:0-2176 GCF_000515355.1 Promicromonospora kroppenstedtii DSM 19349
GCCCGCCCGCGCGCCGTCTCCTTCGAGGCCTAAGTTTCTTCGCTCTGAGCCGCGTCAGAGCGAAGAAACTTAGGCCTCGTGGGGAAGTGTCCGCGAGCAGATCGGACGGATCGGACGGCACGCGGCGGTCAGCAGCCTGCCCACCGCAGACCGCACTCCCGTCGGGTGCACCGAACGTAGGGTTGCTCGCTCCGCAGGGCCATCTTGGGCCGCGCGGGGTCAGTCGTCGCTGAGCTGCTGTCCCTGGCGCACCAGGTCCTGCAGGGTGCGCTGCACCTGCTCGACGTCGGGCACGTCGTCGAGCACCATGCCCGGCTGGTCGGTGCCGTCGGAGATCACGAGGGTGCCGCAGCCGAAGATCCGGTCGCTGAGCTGCTTCTCGAACGTGACGTTGTTGATCCGGTAGAGCGGGATGTCGCGGCCGGTCTGCGTCAGGATGCCGGTGCGCAGCGCGACGCGCTGGTTGGTGATGATGTAGCGAGTGGTGCGCCAGCGCAGGAACGGGCCCGCGGACGCGACGAGGCCGAGCACCACGAGGAGCGCCGTCGCGACCCACAGCACGATCGGGTCGATCGGCAGCGGCAGCACCCACATCGCGATCAGTACGGCGATCAGCAGCAGGAGCAGCAGGATCGGCTTGACGACCTTCTTCGGGTGAGTGCGGAGCTGCATCACGATGGTCTCGCCTTCGGCGAGGTGCTCTTCCCTCATGCCGCGAATACTGCCTTACTGGGCCAATTGGATCTACTGTGCGGCAAGGTTCCATCCCTCGATGGTGCGCAGTCCGTGGCCGTACCCCAGCAGGCAGACGGCGGCCGTACCCAGCTCGAACCGGGCACCCAGCCGCGGGTCGACGCCGAGCCACACCGTGGCGAGCACCCGCAGCAGGTGCCCGTGCGCCACCAGCAGCACGTGGCCGCCGGCCCCGGCCCCCGAACCGCCGTCCGACCCCGAACCGCCGAGCACCTGCTCCGCCCGGGTGATCACCCGGGCGGCACGCACGGCGACCTGGTCCAGCGTCTCGCCGGGGCGTCCGTCGCCGTGGTCGGCCGACGGCGGCAGCACCCGCACGCCGTCCTCGAAGATCTGGAAGTCGCGGCCCAGCAGCTCGGACACGTCGCGCGACGTGCGGCCGTCGACGGGTCCGTAGTCCCACTCGGCCAGGTCCTCGTCGACGACGGCGCCGGGGTGGCCCACGATCTCCGCCGTCCGCCGCGCGCGCTCACGCGGGGACGTGAGGACGGCCGCGAACTCGTAGTCGGCGAGCGTCGCGCCGGCGGACCGGGCCTGCCGCTCGCCGGCCTCCGTGAGCGGCAGGTCGGTGCGTCCGGTGTGCTGGCCGCTCGCGCTCCACTCGGTCTGCCCGTGCCGGAGCAGCACGAGCTGCGGGTCGCTCGGGGGCCGTAGGGGCGGCGGCATCGTCTCGTCGGGCATGGGACGAGCATCCTGTGTCCGGGAGCCGTACGCACCCCTGGCGACCGGCGTGGCGGCGTGCCCCGTCAAGGAATACCCCCTGACCTGGCCGAACACGCCGTGGACAACACGCCGGGCCGACGCCCCTGATCCTGGTGCGCGCCGGGTGCCGCGTCCTACTGTGGGCTCCGTGAGCCGTGCCACCCCGGCGTCGCGCGGCGCCGTCGACCGCTTCTCCACGCGAGGCGTGCCCGCGGCGCGGCGGATCGAGCTGTGGGAGGAGCACAACGCCGACGCCCTGGTGGCACTGCGGTGCCGCATGCCCGAGGAGGCGGCGCTGGAGGCGTCAGAGGCGAACCTGCAGCTCGACCGGCTGCACCTGGCCCACGTCGAGGCCAGCCCGCACGCCGTCGAGCGCACGGCCGGCACGGTGCGCGCCCGCCCCACGGAGTCCGTGGCCCTGTACTTCACGCTCCGGGGCGAGGCGTACTTCCAGCACGACGACGGCATCCGCCGGCTGCGCCCGGGCCAGCTCCTGGTGTGCGACGCCGACCGGCCGTTCCTTCGCGGGTTCTCCCAGGGTCTGGAGGAGCTCGCGATGAAGGTCCCGTACGACGTGTTCCGGTCGGCAGGCGGCACCATGCCGCGCCCCGCCCGGGTGATCGGCTTCGGCGCCCCGGGCGCCGACCCGAACGCCAACCCCTACGCCGCGGCTCTCGCCGAGCTCGTCGCGCGCGCCGTCGGGCCGGACGGCGACGGCGTG
>NZ_KI911702.1:2276-3820 GCF_000515355.1 Promicromonospora kroppenstedtii DSM 19349
GGCCGTGGCTCCCGGGGAACCCGTAGTTTCCCCGGGAGCCACGGCCGGACAGCCGTTCGCGTTCCCTAGAAGAGGGTGTCCGACTCCCACGTGCGCCCGATGCCCGCCCCGGTCACGACCGGCGTCGGCCGTGTCACGGGTGCCACGCTCTCCCGGGGCTCGCCGGTGAGGCCCGCGCCCTGCAGCTCCGCGTCGGGGATCATCCCGCCGTCGGGCACCAGCATCTCGCCGACGCCGCCGCGTCCCGCGGCCCACTCCTCGGCGGCGAACCCGGCGAGCTGGTCGACCCGCTCGTTGTAGGGGTTGCCCACGTGACCGCGCACCCAGTGGAACCGGACGGGCCCGGTGCGCTCCGTGACGGCGCGGTCGATGTCCTGCACCAGGTCGAGGTTCGGCACGGGCTCGCCGGCGGGGGAGCGCCAGCCGTTGCGCTTCCACCCCTCCGACCACTCGGACACGGACCGGACGGCGTACTGCGAGCCGGACTCCACGAGCAGCGGCTCGCTGCCGGGATGCGCGTCGATCGCGCGGAGCAGAGCTGAGAGTGCCGCGACCTGATCGTTGCCCTGGGCCGCGCCGCCCGAGTCGAACTGCCCGCCCGCGTGGTTGATCCACGCCCATCCGATCGCGCCGCCCGGCGCGGCCGACCCGTGCGTGCTGACGATGATCACGGCGTCCATTGTGCATCCTTCTGCCCGAGAATCCGGACGCCGGGCCGGACCTGGCGCCCGATCGTGAGTTCGGGGCGGCGAAACCGGGACCAAGGCCCTACGAAACCCATGACCGGCGATCCATGGGCATGATGGCTGCGTGCCACACCTACCGTCCGACCCCCGCCGTCACTCGTCCGGCAGCGCACCCACGCCCGCGCAGCGCGCGCAGGAGCTGCACCCGTCCCGCCCGCGGACCCGCGCCGACATCCGGCGCTGGCGCCGCCTGCTGGCCGACGAGCGGGCCGAGGCGGCCGTCTACCGCGACCTGGCGGGGCGACGTACGGGGGAGGAGCGCGAGATCCTGCTCGCCCTGGCGCGCGCGGAGAAGCGGCACGAGTCGCACTGGCTGGAGCTCCTGGGGTCCGACGTCGGCGCGCCCGTGCGCGGCGATCTGCGGACCCGCGCCCTCGGGTTCCTCGCCCGCCGCTTCGGCGGCGTGTTCGTGCTGGCGCTCGCCCAGCGGGCCGAGGCCCGCTCCTCCTACGCGCACGACGCCGACGCGACCGTCACCATGGCGGCCGACGAGCAGATCCACGAGGAGGTGGTGCGCGCGCTGGCCACCCGCGGGCGCAACCGGCTCTCGGGCACGTTCCGCGCCGCGGTCTTCGGCGCCAACGACGGGTTGGTGTCCAACCTCGCGCTCGTGCTCGGCATCGGCGCCTCCGGCGTCGCGACGAGCACCGTGCTGCTCACCGGTCTCGCGGGCCTCCTGGCCGGCGCGCTCTCGATGGGCGCCGGTGAGTTCGTGTCCGTGCGCTCGCAGCGCGAGCTGCTCGAGGCGTCGTCGCCGTCACCCTCGGCCGACGACGCCCTGCCGCACCTCGACGTCGC
>NZ_KI911703.1:0-3653 GCF_000515355.1 Promicromonospora kroppenstedtii DSM 19349
CGGGACGGCCTGCCGCTGCCCGGCGCCGTCGTGGCGTCGATCGGCGGCTGGCACAAGGGCGCCGCCCTGCTCGACGAGGACCCGGACCGGTGGACGGCTACGCTGGCCTCCCACCTCACCGCGCACCTCGACGTCGCCCGCGCGCTCGCCCCGTTGCTCGGGCCGGGCGACCCCTACGTGGTGCTCAACGGCGCCGCGTCCCGGGAGCCCATGGCCGGGTCCGGCGCGATCTGCGTCACCGGGGCCGGGCTCGCGATGCTGGTCCAGGTGCTGCGCGTGGAGGCAGAGCAGGCGCCGTCCGGTGCCGTCCGGTTCCATGAGCTCGTCATCGACCACGCCGTCGCGGGCGACGACCGCAACGCCGACCCGGCCCAGACGCGGACGACGGCACAGGTGGTCACGGCCCTGCGCGGGGTGCTCGACGACGCCGTCGCGCCCGCCGTCACGCACGTGTGACGTTGCTCTCGTGGCACGCCCGGTGACGCCGGGCGCCGGTAATCTTTGGCTTCGTGACAGCCCCCGCCGACACCCAGACCGCCCGGACCACCGAGGCCGCCCGCACCACCCAGGCAGCCCTCAGCGCCGTCCGTCCGCAGGTCCCCGTCGACCGGCTCGTCACCGACCTCGTACCGCCGCGGCACTTCGCCGCCGCCCGCTTCGCGACCTACCGGGCCAACCCCGCGCACCCCAGCCAGGGCCGCGCGCTGAACCGGCTGCAGGAGATCGCCCAGCAGATCGTCGCCCCCCGGCGCGGCCTGTTCGCCCGCCGCCAGCCGGCTCCCGCCGTCTACCTCGACGGCGGCTTCGGCGTCGGCAAGACGCACCTGCTGACCTCGCTCGCGCACGCCGTCGGTGAGGCTCTCGGCCCGGACAAGGCCGCGTACGGCACGTTCGTCGAGTACACCAACCTGGTCGGCGCCCTCGGGTTCCTGCCGACCGTCGAGGCGCTGGCCGCGAAGAAGCTGGTCTGCATCGACGAGTTCGAGCTCGACGACGCCGGTGACACGACGCTGATGTCCCGCCTCATGCGCGAGCTGGCCGACCGCGGCGTCGCGCTCGCCGCGACGTCGAACACGCTGCCCGGCGCCCTGGGCGAGGGCCGGTTCGCAGCGCAGGACTTCCAGCGCGAGATCAAGGCGCTGTCCGACCGCTTCGAGACCCTGCGGGTCGACGGCGAGGACTACCGCCACCGCGACGTCGTCACCGACCCCGAGCCGCTGAGCGCCGCGGAGGTCGCGGCCGCCGCGGCCCGCCCGGGCGCCACCCTCGACGCGTTCGACGACCTGCTGGAGCACCTGGCCACGGTGCACCCCAGCCGCTACGGCGCGCTGCTCGACGGCGTCTCCGTGGTCGCCCTGACCGGCGTGCACCCCGTCACCGCCCAGGCGGTCGCGCTGCGCCTCGTGGTGCTCGTGGACCGGCTGTACGACCGCGACGTGCCCGTGCTGCTCGCCGGCTCCGGCGACACCCGCGGGCTGTTCACCGAGGAGATGCTCGCCGGCGGGTACCGCAAGAAGTACTACCGGGCGCTGTCCCGGCTGGGCGCGCTGGCCGAGGAAGGGCGCAGGCTCGTCCCTGGCCCGAACTGAGCCGGGTCAGGTCGCAGCGAGCCGTGCCTTCTCCGCCGCCACGTCGAAATCGGCGGGCGGCCAGCCCAGGTCGAGCGACCGCAGGGCACCGGTCAGCAGCTCCGTGACGGCCAGGCGCGAGTACCACTTGCGGTCCGCGGGCACCACGTACCAGGGCGCGACGTCCGTGGAGGTGCGGTCCAGCATCTCCTGGTACGCCGCGAGGTACTCGGGCAGCTTGAGCCGCACGTCGACGTCGCTCGGGTTGTACTTCCAGTGCTTGTCCGGCCGGTCGAGCCGCTTGGCCAGGCGCTTCTTCTGCTCGTCGGACGAGACCATGAGGGCCACCTTGACGATCTCGGTGCCCGAGCTCGCCACCTCGGCCTCGAACTCGTTCAGCTCGTCGTAGTGCCGGCGCCAGGTCTCCTCCGGCTCCAGCTTGTCCACCCGCACCACCAGCACCTGCTCGTGGTGCGACCGGTCGAAGACGCCGACGTAGCCGGGCCGCGGCAGGGCGTTGCGGATGCGCCACAGGTAGCCGCGCTCGCGCTCCTCCTGCGTCGGCACGCCGAACCCGCGGTGCATCACGCCCTGCGGGTCCACCATGCCCACCACGTGCCGCACGATGCCGCCCTTGCCCGACGTGTCCAGGCCCTGGAGCACGAGCAGCACGGACCGGTCGCCGCCGGTGCGACCGTGCGCGAAGAGGCGCTCCTGCAGATCGGCGAGCTCGTCGCCGCGGTCGGTCATCACCTTCTCGCCGTCGGCCCGCGTGCCGGTCCAGCCGGGCGTGCCCGCCGGGTCCAGGGCGGTCAGGTCGGTGCCGCGCACCCACCGCAGCGCCTCGTCGGCAGAGGTCGTCCAGCGGCCCGCCTTCCGTGCCGGATCCTTCGCCATCGGACGCCTCCTCGAGCCCGACCGGCGGCAGCCGGTCACCGAACCTCAGAATCCCAGGTCAGACCTCTGCGCGCAGCACGGCGGTCATGCGCGGCGGCACGGTCAGCGTGTCGCCCACCAGGCGGGTCGCGCCAGGCTCCCACGCGGCCGCCAGCCGGAAGGCGCCCGGCAGCGGTGCCCGGCTGGCTCCCTCGGCCGGGCGCAGCAGGCTGCCGAGCCGCAGGGCGGCGAGGCCGTGGCCCGTGTTCAGCACGAACGCCAGGCTGCCCCGCAGCACCGCGATGACCGACCGGTCGGCCGTGGACCGGATCTCCAGGGGGAGGTCCAGCTCGTCGGTGATGGCGTGCCGGATGCCGATCAGGTCGTGCGCCCAGCGCACCAGGCGCTGCTCGTTGGCGCTGCGCGGCACCACCGGCACGTGCACGGTGTCCAGCACCAGGGGGTTGCCCGCGAGCAGGACGGTCGCGAGCACGCTGGCCCGGATGTCGACGTCGTCCACGCCCAGCAGGGCCGTGGCAGGGCTCTCCTCGCCCGCCCACGGCACGGTGAGCTGGGCGGCGGGCAGCCGGGTGATGTCCTCCACCACGCTGGCGCCGGCCCGCACGCGGTTGCGCCGTCCGCCGTTCTGGCGGGTGGCGCGGCGCACGGAGGGGTGCACCAGGTCGGCGAGCATCTGCAGGGCCTGGATGTCCTCGGTCTTGCCGGGACCGGACAGGATGCGCAGCAGGATCGAGGTGAGGCGGTCGCTGCGGCCGGGGCCGTCCACGAGCAGGCTGAACCGGCGGTCGAGCTGCTCGCCCAGGCCCACGACGTAGTCGGCGAGCTCGCCGAGGAACGGCGTGGGGGAGCGGTCCACGAGCGCGTCGACGTCGAGCACGAGGCCGTCGACGTGGTATTCGCGCAGCCAGTGCCGCGCGTCGTCCACGAGGAAGTCCCGGGGCCCGCGGCTGCCGCTGCCGTCGAGGTTGATGCGGTCGCCCACGTAGTCGGTGCGCACCGTCGGCGAGGACGGCACCTTGCCGGCCCGGGTGCCGATCGTGGGCACCTGCCCGGTGCGGAGCTGGATGGGGCCGGTGCGTGGCCGGTCGAGCGGTACCTGGCCGGTCCGCGGGCGCATGGCCTGCAGGGCATGCTCGCCCGCGTCGCCGAAGTCGGGCCGCTGCACGCGCGGCCGGCCACCGCCGCCGG
>NZ_KI911703.1:3753-5373 GCF_000515355.1 Promicromonospora kroppenstedtii DSM 19349
GGGCAGGCCCGCAAGCTGCGGCTCTCCGCGGAGGGTGCCCGGCTGCTCGGCGAGGAGCGCGCGGCCAGCCGGGCGCTGCTGGCCGAGCTGCTGCACGACTGGTCGGAGGCGGACCGCGCCCGGTTCGGCGAGCTGCTGGGCCGCTACAACCGCGTCATCGAGGACCGCTCGAAGCGCCACTGGCCGCGGCCGTGACGCCCACCTGCCACGATCCCCGGGCGGTGTCGAGCACAGCAGTCGCTGCCAAGAGACGGCCCACGTGGCAGTAACTGCTGTGCTCGACGCCGAATCGACGTGGCGGCGTCCGGCGTACGTGCGGCAGGGTGAGGGGATGAGCGCACCCAGTGATGCAACAGCGGGCTCCCGCCCCGACGCCGCGTCCGACGCCAGGGCCCGGCCCGTGACCGGCGTGCGCGAGGCGAGCGCCGAGGACTGGCCTGCCATCTGGCCCATCGTCGAGGAGGTCGTGCGCGCCGCCGACACGTTCGCCTACGACCCCGCCATGGGTGAGGCCGACGCCCGCGCCGGCTGGCTGGAGATGCCGCGGCGGGTGGTGGTCGCGGTGCGCGACGGCGTCGTGGTCGGCACCGCGAACATGTACGCCAACCGGCCGGGACCGGGCAGCCACGTCGCGTCGGGCAGCATCATGGTCGACCGTGCGGTACGCGGCTCCGGAGCCGGCCGCGCCCTGGTGCGGGACATGATCGCGTGGGCGGCCCGCGAGGGGTTCGCCGCCATCCAGTTCAACGCCGTGGTCGACACGAACGCCGCCGCCGTCCACCTGTACGAGAGCCTCGGCTTCGTCACCCTCGGCGTCGCGCCGGGAGCGTTCCGGCACCCGGAGCTGGGCGACGTCGGGCTGCGGATCATGTGGCGGGACCTGAGCGACCTGCCGGACGCCGCCACCGGGGGCGAGGGCTGATGCGCTTCTCGGTCAACGTCCCCAACTTCGGCGACTTCGCCGACGCCCGCGCCGTCGCCGCCGTGGCCCGCGCGGCCGAGGACGCCGGCTGGGACGGCCTGTTCGTCTGGGACCACGTGGTGCACAACAAGTCGGCGCGCCGCGGCCAGCCGTTCGGCGACCCGTGGATGCTGCTCACGGCCGCGGCGCTCGCGACGTCGACGATCCGGCTGGGCACGCTGGTCACCCCGGTGGCACGGCGCCGGCCCGAGCAGCTCGCCCGGCAGGTTGCCACGCTGGACGTCCTCAGCGGCGGTCGCGTGGTCTTCGGCGCGGGCCTGGGCGGGCCGGTCGAGGACGAGTTCGGCAGCTTCGGCGACGAGACCGACCCCGTGGTGCTCGCGGAGAGACTCGACGAGGGCCTCGGCCTGCTGGCCCGCTACTGGGCGGGAGAGCGGGTGGACCACGACGGTCCGCACTACCGCGTGCGCGACGTCGAGATCCTCCCGGCCACCGTGCAGCAGCCCCGGCCGCCGGTGTGGGTGGGCGGGTTCTGGCCCGCGCGCCGGCCGTTCCGGCGTGCGGCGCGGTGGGACGGCGTCGTGCCGCTCTTCGCGTCCGGGCACGGCGAGCCGCCGACGCTCGACGAGGTACGCGAGGTCACCGAATACGTCACGGAGCACCGCGAGGCGGCCGGCCCGTACGACGTCGTCGTCGGC
>NZ_KI911704.1:0-2412 GCF_000515355.1 Promicromonospora kroppenstedtii DSM 19349
GGCGAGCACCGCCGTCAGCCCGTCGAGCGCCGCCCGCAGCTCGGCCTCGCCCGAGCGGGGCGAGGCCAGCAGCAGGCCGTCGGTCCGCGCGGCGAGTGCTCCGATCAGCTCGGGCTCGACGTCGGCGTCCTCGTCGGTGTCGGCCACGAAGACCTCGTAGCCCTCAGCACGGGCCCGGGCCTGGACGCTCTTGGTCACGGACGCGAAGTACGGGTTCTCCAGGTCGGGGACCAGCAGCCCGACGGCGTGCGTGCGGCCCATCCGCAGGCCGCTGGCCGCGAGGTTGGGGCGGTAGCCGAGCTCGGCGGCGATCCGGGTCACGCGGTCACGGGTCGCGGCCGCCACCCGCTCGGGGGCGGTCAGCGCGCGTGACACGGTGGAGATCGAGACCCCGGCGGCGCGCGCGACGTCGTGCACCGTGACCATGCCACCTCCTGGTGATTCGCGACACTGCGAACGTTTGCACACTATCGTAGGGTTTGACTGCAAACGTTCGCAATGCTCCGCTTCTCACGTTCGTGTCGCGGCTTGGCAATGCCTACGATGTGGAAGCGCTTACCCCGAACCGGCAACGATGCCCGCAGGAGGACTCTGTGACCGACACCTGGACGCTGCACCCCGACCGCGCCCTGCCCGCCGACCCCGTGACCCGGCCGATCGCGCGCGAGATCTACGCGGCGGTCCAGGACCTCCCGATCGTCTCGATGCACGGCCACGTGGACGTCACCGCCTTCGCGGACGACGAACCCTTCCCCGACCCCGCCCAGCTCCTCGTGGTCCCCGACCACTACCTGACGCGGATGCTCGTGTCGCAGGGCGCCAAGCTCCCCGAGCTGGGCGTCGGCCCGGCGGTCGCGCCCGGGTTCGAGTCCGACCCCCGCGAGATCTTCCGCCGGTTCTGCGCGGGCTGGAAGCACTTCCGCGGCACGCCCACGCGGTACTGGATGGAGCACGAGCTGGTCGAGATCTTCGGCGTGACGGTGCGGCCGTCGGCGGAGACGGCCGACCAGGTCTACGACCAGATCGCCGAGCGGCTCGCCGACCCGGACTTCCGGCCGCGCGCCCTCCTGGACCGGTTCGGCATCGAGGTCATCGCCACGACCGACCCGGCCTGGAGCACGCTCGACGAGCACACGCGGCTCGCCGCCGAGCTGCCCGGCCGCGTGCTGCCGACCTTCCGCCCGGACCCGTTGCTGCACCCCGCGCGCCACACCTGGCGGGACGACCTGGAGAAGCTGGCCAAGGCCTCGGGCATCGCGACCGACTCGTACGCGGGTTACCTGGCCGCGCTCCGCGAGCGCCGCGCCGCGTTCGTCGCCGCGGGTGGCCTGGCCACCGACCACGGGCACTTCAGCGCGGACACCACCCCGCTGCCCGACGAGGTGGCGCGCGCCCTGTTCGAGAAGGCCCTCGCGGCCGGGCCGACCGGGGACGGCGCGGCGCTCTCCACGGCCGAGGAGGCGGCGTTCTCCGCCCACATGCTGTTCCAGATGGCGGGGATGGCCACCGAGGACGGCCTGGTCATGCAGTTCCACCCCGGGGTGCTGCGCGACCACGACCCTGCCGTCGCGGCGGCGTTCGGCCCCGACAAGGGGTACGACATCCCCGTGACCGCCGAGTTCACGCAGGGTCTGCGGCCGGTGCTGGAGGCGTTCGGCAACTCGGAGAACTTCCGGATGATCGCGTTCACCATCGACGAGGACGTGTACTCGCGCGAGCTCGCCCCGCTGGCCGGCGTCTACCCCGCCCTGCGCCTGGGCGCGCCCTGGTGGTTCCTGGACGCGCCCGACGCGATGCGCCGGTTCCGCGAGGCCGCCACCGAGACCGCCGGGTTCTCGAACATGTCCGGCTTCGTGGACGACACCCGCGCCTTCTGCTCGATCCCCGCGCGGCACGACCTGGCACGTCGCGTCGACGCCGGCTACCTCGCCCGGCTCGTGGCGGAGCACCGGCTCGACCTGGACGAGGCCGTCGAGACCGCGGCCGACCTGGCCTACCACCTGCCCAAGGCGGCGTACGCGGCACGCTGACCCGGACCTGCCGAGGCCGCGCGGCGCGCTCTCCTTCGAAGCCTAGGTTTCTCCGTTTTGAGGCGGCTCAAAGCGGAGAAACCTAGGCTTCGAAGGAGAGGACCGACCGCGGCTTTTTCGCGGGCCGGACAGACCGGGCCCCCTGGGTGGACCCGGGAGCCGTCGCTGAGGCACAGTGCCTATACCCCTATATCCGCATATCAACCGCAAGACGGATGGGACGTTTCATGACTGGCGATTCTTCGCGCGCCTCCTCCGCCCACGCTCCCCATCCGGCCTGGCTGCCCGACGACGCGTTCGCCGCGATCGGCAGCCGCCGCGTGGTGGTGGCGGGCGACGGCGCCCTGGCCGGCACCGTGGCCGAGGAGGTCGCCGCGGCGAC
>NZ_KI911704.1:2512-7042 GCF_000515355.1 Promicromonospora kroppenstedtii DSM 19349
CGGTCGGCGGGCGACCCGGGCTCCGGCCAGGACGGCGGGCCGGGGTCCGGCTCCTGCCGCGCCACCCGGCCCAGCAGCGCGGGCGGCACGCCGAAGTGCACGTCCCGCTCGACCCCAAGAGGGCCGGTGACGGCCTCGTGGAGCCACCAGGTCAGGGACTGCCCGGTGGCCCGGCGCACCGTCTCGCCGAGCAGGAAACCGAAGGTCTGCGCGTGGTACCCGAACCCGGTGCCGGGCTTCCACCACGGCTCCGCGTCCGCGAGCGCCCGGCACATCCCGTCCCAGTCGCACAGGTCCGGGACGGTCGTGTCGTAGGGCGGGGCGGGCACGCCGACCGAGTGCATCAGCACGTGCCGCAGGGTCGCGCCGCCCTTGCCGTGCGCGGCGAACTCGGGCCAGACGTCGGCGACCCGCAGGTCGTAGTCCAGCTCGCCGCGCTCCACCAGTACGTGCGCGACGGCGGAGGCGACCCCCTTGGCCGTCGACGCCGCGAAGAACAGGGTGTCCGGGGTGACGACCGCTCCTCGTCCGGCGTCGGCCAGGCCGCCCACGACGTCCACGACGAGCTCGCCCCGGTGGACGACCGCCACCTGGAGGCCGACCTCGCCGCCGTCGGCCACGAGGCGGTCGACCGCCTCCTGGACGCGGCCCTGCAGTGCGCGCGCGGTGCCATCTCCCATACCAGGTCCGACCGGCCGACCCGGGAGAAGTCATCGGCGCTAGCCCGCGTCCGGCCGCGGGGCGTACATGATGACGGCGACACCCACCAGGCAGATCAGCGCGCCGGTCACGTCCCAGCGGTCGGGGCGGAAGCCGTCCACGGCCATGCCCCAGACCAGGGAGCCGGCGACGAAGATGCCCCCGTAGGCGGCCAGGATGCGGCCGAAGGCGGCATCCGGCTGCAGGGTCGCGAAGAACCCGTACAGGCCCAGGGCGATCACGCCCGCGCCGATCCAGAGCCAGCCCTTGTGCTCGCGGATACCCTGCCAGACGAGCCAGGCGCCGCCGATCTCGAAGAGGGCGGCGGCCACGAACAGGACGATCGATCGGGTCACGTTCATCGGGCGGCATTCTCCGGGTCGGTGGCAGGTCCGCGCGAACCCGTCGGGTCCGCGCGTCGGGGAAGACGTTATGTCTCCGGGGTGTGTTGCTGTGAGTAGACAGTGTCTACTCACAGCAACACACCCGGCGCAGTAACCGTCTCCCCCCGACGACACGCCCGGCGGGCGGTCGCTACGGCGTGTCGCCCGGGACCTTGCTGCTCTCGACGCGGGCGCGCGCCGGCAGGCCGATGTCCCAGAACTGGATGGTCTGCAGCACCCAGAACAGCGCGAAGACCAGCATCATCACGGCCTCGACCACGAACAGCGTCTGCGGGAACAGGTCCGGAAGGTACCGGTCGAGCAGCACCATCGTCGCCAGGCCCACCACGAGCACCACCGCCATGACGACCGCGATCCCCCGGTACCAGACACGGTAGGCAGCCGCCGACATGCCGCGCAGCCGTTCGAGCGCCTGGGCCCTGACGGCGACGTCCGAGCCGTTGATCCACGCGACGGCGACCAGGCAGCAGAAGAGGAGCACGGCCGCGGCGTAGTGCGCCGCCGCGAGGAAGCCGTCGGGCCGGAGCAGCAGCCAGACGCCGGTCCCAGCCCACGTCAGCCACGTGAGCCACAGGTCCCAGCCCTCGGGGCCGCCCAGGTCACGACGCCGCGGCCAGGTCGCGAGCGTCAGCACCAGACCGCCCACCAGGAGGAGCGTGCCGATGTTGTTGAACACCCGCTCGGGCACGTCCAGACAGTACGGCTCGGCGGTGCACATGTCGGCGTCGAGCGGCGTCGGCACCAGGGCCACGACGACGGCGAACATGCCCGCGAAGTTGAGCAGCACCTCCTCGGCGCCGTGCCGGCCCTTGATCGCGATGAGGCACGTGCCGATGCCGACCAGCGCGCCCACGAACACGCTCTGCACCGGCGAGTAGAAGTAGGCGCTGATCGACGCGTGCCACCACTCCTCGCCGGAGTCGAGCCGCCCGTGGTCGGCGACGATCTGCATGGTCAGCGACACGAACAGCACCAGCACCACGGCCACTATCGCCACGCGTAGATAGCGATAGGTCAGCCGTCCGGGGTCCCCCTGCTTGATTGCCATGCGCACACTGTGTCGCAGGAGCCACAGAACGGACAATTAAGTCCCGCGATATCGCCAGGCAAGCGTCATGCGCCGGCCGTGAACCGCCGCTCGACGTCGGCCACGAGGGCGGCCGCGTTGCGCAGCACCAGGGTGAGCCAGACCACCGCGAGCAGGACGAACACGGCCTCGGTGGTCAGCACCACGATCCCGGCGGCGAGCACCAGCAGCGAGAGCGTGCCCAGCGTCACGAGCGGTCGGGCGCCCAGGTAGTGCGCCGCGAGCCGCACCGAGTCGCGGGTACGGAATCCGAAGAACGACACGATCACCAGCGCGTTCATCGTCCACAGGGCCAGACCCGCGCCGACCACGACGAGCACTCCCGCGTACCAGCCGGGCACGCCGCCGACGCCGACGTTCGCCAGCCCCAGCACCACGACGACACCCGCGGCGAGCGCGGGCACCCAGACCCGCAGGGCGTCGGCCCAGTTCAGCCGGTACCCGCGCCAGAACGACGACGCCGGGGTGAGCCCCTCCGCCCGGGTGCGATCCCGCAGCGCGAACAGCCCGGCCGACACCGCGGGCCCCACGGGTACGAGGCACAGCGCGAAGAGCGCGGCGTTGCCGGGCGTCCGCTCCAACAGGAGCGAGCCGAGCATGCCCGGCAGGACGGCGACGACGAGCAGCAGCTCGACGATCAGATGCCAGTACACGAGCGCGGTCGCACGGCCGAGCACCCCCTCGCCGAACTCGCGCCGCTCGCCGTCGCCCCGCCTGCCGGAGCTCATGTCTCAGCTCCCGCGGCGTCCTCGCGCAGCAGGACCACGTCCGTGGGCGCGAGCTGCAGCGTCTCACCCGCCCGCACGGCCCGGCCGGTCAGCAGGTCGACGCCGGACGCGTGCGCGGCGACCTCGACCGGCTCCGTCGCGTGGGACAGTACGAAGGCGAACCGCACGCCGTCCTTGGCGCGCACGGCGAGCTCGACGTCGGGTACGTCGGCGTACGGGCCCACGAGCCCGTGTCGGTCGAGCAGGCGGCGCACCACCCACGCGGCCCCGGCGTCGTCCAGGCCGGTCCCGACGTACCAGGCCTCGCCCCCCTCGGGTCCCGCAGGGCGGTGGCGTGTCACCGCGGGCGTGCCCGCGTAGAACTCGGCGCCGTAGGTGCCGATCACGTCGGCGCCCTCGGGCACGAGCACCTCGAAGACGAGCTGCGCGGCCGAGACCGCCTCGCCGGACCCGTCGGTCAGCGTCACCGGGTTGGTCACGCCCGGCTCGGCCGAGTCGGTCTCCTCGACCCGGACGCCGAACAGCGGGGCCAGGGGTCCGGGCGCGTCCATGAGGTGCGCGTTGGCGTTCTCGTCCGCGCGGCCCGACCAGTACGAGGCGAGCACCGATCCCCCGCGCTCCGTCACGGCCGCCAGCCGCTCCGCGACGTCGCCCTTGAGCACGTGGAGCATCGGGGCGAGCACCACGTCGTACCGCGTCAGGTCCGCCGTCGTGGGCACCACGTCCACCTGGGCGCCCGCCTGCCAGAGCGCGCGGTAGTACGACAGCACCGTGTCGGCGTACTTGGCGTGCCGGTTGAAGCCGTCCGTCATCTCGGCGGCCCACCAGGAGTCCCAGTCGAACAGCAGCGCGACGCGGGCCGGCGTCCGGGCCGCCACGACGGCGTCGCCCAGCCCGGCCAGCTCCGACCCCAGCGTGGCGACCTCACGGAACGCGCGCGTGTCGGTGCGCCCCGCGTGGTCCAGGACGGCGCCGTGGTACCGCTCGCAGGCCCCACGCGACTGCCGCATCTGGAAGTAGAGGACGGCGTCCGCGCCGTGCGCCACCGCCTGCCACGACCAGAGCCTCAGCACGCCCGGCCGCTTGACCGGGTTCACGTCACGGGACGCCGTGATGGTCGGCGTCTGCTCCATGACCCAGAACGGGTCGCCGTCCTTGAGGCCACGCATGACGTCGTGCGCCAGCGCCATCCGCACGTGCTCGCGCCGGCCGGGCGGGTAGTTGTCCCAGGACGCGAAGTCCAGTTCGCCGGCCCAGCGGTGGTAGTCGATGGGCCGGAACATGCCCATGAAGTTGGTCGTCACCGGCGTGGTCGCATCGTGCTCGCGGATGCGGGCCTTCTCGTCGCGGAAGTTGGCGAGCATCGCGTCCGACATGAACCGCCGGTAGTCGAGCGTGATGCCCTGGAACGCCGTGTGGTCGGGCCCCCGCCAGTGCTCGCTGAGCATGTTCGGCGGCACGATCTGCGCCCAGTCGCTGAACGTGTGCGACCAGAACGTCGCGTTCCACGCCTCGTTCAGCCGCTCCAGCGTGCCGTACCGCGCGCGCAGCCAGTCGCGGAAGCCGGCGGCGCACAGGTCGCACCAGCAGCCGCCGTCGAACCCGCCGTACT
>NZ_KI911704.1:7142-16830 GCF_000515355.1 Promicromonospora kroppenstedtii DSM 19349
GAGGCGGCCGGCGAGCTCCGCCGACAGCCGCCGGTAGACCGGCGAGCTCGGGCACGCGTTGTGCCGCTGGCCGAAGACGTGGCGCCGGCCCTGGAAGTCGGTGCGCTCCACCTCGGGGTGGCGGTGCGCCAGCCACGGCGGCAGCGCCCCCGTCGAGGTGGCCAGCACGACGCCGCGGCCACCCTCGACGGCGCGCGCCACGATCGCGTCGAGCTGCGCGAAGTCGTAGGTGTCCTCGTCCGGCTGCAGCGTGGCCCAGGAGAAGACGTTGAGCGTGAGCGTGTCGATCGACGCCTTGTCGAACGCAGCGTAGTCCTCCTCCCAGACGGGCCGGGGCCACTGCTCCGGGTTGTAGTCGCCGCCGTACAGGATCTTCGAGTCGGTCACGCGTCGTCCTTGTCGTTCGAGGTCCGGCTGTCGTTCGGAGTTCGGCCGTCGGGCGGGGTCCGGCCCAGGATGCGCGAGTCGTCCAGCCAGGGCGGAGTCTCGTCACGCACGGGGTCGAGGGTCACCAGGGTCACGCCGTGGCGGCCGAGGGTCAGGTCGAGGTCGGCCCGCCCGCCGTCCGCCGCCGGGACCACGGCCAGGGAGAAGGCGCGGCGGGCGGGTTCGCTCGCCTCGTGCAGGGCGTCGAGCTGCCGCGCCGACGGCGACGCGGGGCGCCCCATCTCGCGCCAGGCGGCCCAGGCGTTGCCGGCGGTCTCGTCGACGTCGTACCGCATCCCGAACACCCGCGACGTGTCAGACGTACGGATCCCTCCCGTGACCTGTACGTCTGACACGACCGGGACGCTCAGCCGGATCTCGTGGCGCTCGGGCTCGGCCACGTCGTCCGTGCCGCCCACGGGCTGCCAGGCCAGCACCGTCACCTGCCCCGTCGCGGCGTGCCGCGAGACCAGGTGGTCGGCGCCGCGTGCGAGGACCTCCTGCCCCATCCGCGCCATGAACGCGTACAGGTGGAAGGTCGGCTTGCGCACCTGGCGGTGCCCGAGCATGCCGAACCCGCCGTGGAAGAACGACGCCGGCACCCCCGCCTCCTCGAAGACGTCGCTGAACGTCCAGTAGGCGAAGGAGTCGGCGTGCTCGCCGCCGTTCGCGAGCACGGGGGCGAGGTAGGCCGCGTTGTACGCCGTGTCGTGCACCGGGTTGTCGGGCCGGTAGCTCGTGTTGAACTCGGTGACGTGCAGCGGGCGGCCCGCGAGCGCCGTCCCCGCCAGGAGCTTGGCGGGGCGGGCGAACTGGTCCAGCAGGTCCTCGGGCCGGCGGAGCGTCTGGTAGACGCCGAACGGCACGTGCTGGGCGGGGCCGGAGGTGTAGGCGTGCACGGACAGGAAGTCGGCGGGCAGGTCGCGCCGGGTGACGAAGTCCGCGAAGGGCTCCCACCAGTCGTCGGCCCCGGGTGAGATGGCAGGGCCGCCCACCTGGAGCGCGGCGTCGACGTTCTTCACCGCGAGCACGGAGGTCTCGTAGAGGCGGAAGTACGCCGCCTGGTCGGCGCCAGCCCAGAAGTGCGTGAGGTTGGGCTCGTTCCAGACCTCGACGGGCCAGGTCCGCACCTCGTCGATGCCGTACCGGTCGATCAGGTGCCGGAGCAGTGCCTGCACCAGGCGGGCCCACTCGGCGTGGTCGCGCGGCGGCGTGACGTTGCCCTGCCACCAGAACACGGTCTGGTCGCCGGACGCGAGGCCCTTCGGCATGAACCCGAGCTCGAGGAACGGCTTGATCCCGAGCCGCAGGTAGGCGTCGACCACCTGGTCCACGTAGGTGAACACGTAGGCGGTACCGCGGTGACCTGCGACGTCGTACGCGCGGTGCACGGCGACGTCGTCGTGCAGGATGCCGTGGCCGCGGATGTGCCGGAAGCCGATCTCGCGCTGTACGAGGGCCAGCGACTCCTGGTAGTCCTGCCGCAGGGCGAGGCTGAACCGCCCCGTGCCCACGCAGGTACGCCAGGCGTCCCCGAGCACCCCGCTCGCCGAGCCCGGAACATGAACCCGCTGCACAAAGCCCCTCTCGTGGTGCGATGAGTGCGGGACCAGGTCTCGACAGGCTCGGCCCGCTGGTCGAGCCTGTCGAGACCCCGAGTCCCGCACTCTGCGGATGGTTACTCGGTGACGCCCGCCGCCTGGTTCACGGTGTCGACGTACGTCTGTGCGCCGGCGCTCTCCACCTCGGCCACGTACGCGTCCCACTCGTCGAGCGAGCGGTCGCCCAGGATGAACTGCGACGTCGCCGTCATGACCAGGTCCTGCAGGTTGGTCTGCAGCAGCGAGGACTCCTCGCGCTGCATCTCGTCCATCGCGATGCCCGGGCCCTTCTCCGCGACGTCCTTCTGGTTCATCTCGTCGAGGAAGCCCTGCACCTCAGGCGTGAGCGTGGAGCGGACCAGGTCCGAGGTGGACCCGTGGGCCAGCGACCAGACCCCGTTGTAGTAGCCGAAGTCGGTGTTCAGCAGCTTCGGGGCGCCCGGGTTGAGGCCGCTCCAGTCGACGTCGTCGGCCAGGGT
This sequence comes from Promicromonospora kroppenstedtii DSM 19349, assembly GCF_000515355.1. Classification (GTDB taxonomy): domain Bacteria; phylum Actinomycetota; class Actinomycetes; order Actinomycetales; family Cellulomonadaceae; genus Promicromonospora; species Promicromonospora kroppenstedtii. The sequence goes on from NZ_KI911704.1 coordinate 9,649, forward strand.
GCGGGTGCCGTCGGCGTCCTTCGTGTAGGTCTCGCCCTCGATGCCCCACTTGGCGAACTCGAGGCCCTCGTCCGAGTAGTACAGCCAGTCGACGAACTGCAGCATCGCCACGAAGTCGTCGCGCTCGGCGGCCTTGGAGGACAGCGCGATACCGGACTCGAACCGGCCGCCGGTGGTGGCGTCCATGATGTTGCCGGCGGGGCCGGCCGGGACCACGATCTCCTTGAGCTTCGCGTCCTTGTCGCCGGCCTCCTCGAAGCCGGTGCGGTACCGCGTCATCTCCTGGTCGTTGACGCCGAGGGCGGCGACCTTGCCGGTGGTCAGCTTGGCGATGGCCGGGTCGTCCTCCTGGGTCAGCCCCTCGGGGTCGAGCAGCCCGCGGTCCACCAGGTCGGCGAAGTAGGAGACCAGCTCCTTGTAGCCCTCGGACGTGCCGGTGTACTCGTACTCGGAGCCGTTCCAGGTCACGCCGTCGCCGTAGCCCCAGCCCGCCTCGGTGCCGAAGTTGCCGGCCGCGGCCTGGAGGGTGGCCTCCATGGGCCCGTTGATGGACCAGCGCTCGGTGTACGGGTAGTCGAGCTCCGGGTGCTCCTCCTTGATGACCTGGAGCTGATCGGCGAACTCGTCCCAGGTCTTCGGGTCCTCCAGGCCGGCGTCCTCCCACCAGTCCTCACGGATCGCGATCGAGTAGGACGGCTTGGGGCTCTCGTGCAGGCCGGGCAGCACGTAGAACTTGCCGTCGGCCTGGCGTAGGCGGTCCAGGTCTTCCTGGAGGCCCCACTTCTCGACCTTGTCCTGAAAGTTGGGTAGGTAGTCGAGGTAGTCCGAGATCGGCAGGACGGCGCCGCCCGAGGTGAGCGTCTCGACGTCGGCCGCATAGGTGGACGGGATCAGGTCGGCGGCGTCGCCGGAGCTGATCAGGAGCGCCCGCTTCTGCTGCCAGTCGGCCAGCGGCACCGACTGGATGTCGAAGGTGACGTTGTGCTCCTCCTCGAACGCCTTGAGGATCGACCAGTCCTTCTGGAGCGGGTAGTTCGGGTGGTCGCGGTACATGAGACCGAACGTGAGCGGCTCGGTCGCCTTGAAGGTGGTGCCGACGCCGTAGTCCTCCATGGCGCCGACCATCTTGTCGGCCGTGTCGACGGCGGCGCCGTCGTCCTCGCCGCCCGACGAGCACGCGGTGAGCGTGAGTCCGAGCGCGGCCACGGCCGTGGCCGCGGCGACCTTTCTAGGGGTGATCCTCATTGATTTCCTCCGGGGTATGAACGTCGTCGTTCGACGGCGGATCGGTCGGTGGTGCGGCGCGCTCAGCCCTTGACGGAGCCGAGCATCACGCCGGACACGAAGTACTTCTGGACGAAGGGGTAGAGGCACACGATGGGCAGCGCCGTGAGCAGCATCGTCACCGCCTTGACGTTGGCCCCGATCTGGACGGCGACGTCGCTCAGGCCCTCGCCGGTGCCGGTGGCGCCGGCGATGATGTTGCGCAGGAACACCGTGACCGGGTACATCTCCGGGTCGTCCATGTAGAGGAACGCGGGGAACCAGGAGTTCCAGAACCACACCGCGTAGAACAGGACCATGGTGGCGAGCACCGCCTTGCTGAGCGGCAGCACCACCCGGAAGAAGATGCCGTAGGTGGTCAGGCCGTCGATCGCGGCGGCCTCCTCCAGCTCCTCCGGGAAGTTCTCGAAGAACGACTTCATGACCAGCAGGTTGAATACATTGATCGCCTGGGGCACGACGACGGCCCAGATGGTGTTCTTGAACCCAAGTTGGCTGACCAGGATGTAGTTGGGGATGAGGCCGCCGGTGAAGAACATCGTGAAGACCGCGAACCCGATCAGGATCATGCGGCCCTTGAGGTACTTCTTCGACAGCACGTACGCGAACGTCGTGGTCAGTGCCATGGCGATCGCGGTGCCCACCACCGTGTAGACCACGGTGTTGAGGTAGTTGCGCCAGAACAGGTCCTGCTCCAGCACCGACATGAGGGTGGTGGTGTTGAACCCGATGGGCCAGACGGTGACGTCGCCGCTGCGGATCGCGGCCTCTGAGCTGAACGCCCGCGCCGCCAGGTTGAGGAACGGGTACAGCGTGACGGCGGCGACCAGCACCAGGATGGTCGTGTTGACCCAGCGGAACACCGTGTAGCCGGGGGTGTCCTTGACCGTGGTGGTCTCCGGGCGGGGCCGCGACAGGTCGGGGGTCTCGGCGCCCACGACGTCGGTGGTCGGGGCGGGGGCGGTGTTCACCACAGGGAGCTCCCGGTGACTCGGCGCGAGATGGCGTTGGCGGAGAAGACGAGGACCAGACCGATCACGGCCTCGAACAGGCCGATCGCCGTGGCGTAGCTCAGCTGCCCGGACGTGAGGCCGACGCGGTAGATGTACGTGGAGATCACGTCCGCCGTCGGCTGGGTCAGCGTGTTGTAGAGCAGGAAGATCTTCTCGAAGCCCACCTGCATGAACTGGCCGATGTTCAGGATGAGCAGCACCATCATGGTGGGCCGGATGCCGGGCAGCGTGACGTGCCACGTCTGCTGCCAGCGGTTGGCGCCGTCGATCCGCGCGGCCTCGTAGAGCTGCGAGTCGATGGTGGTCAGGGTGGCCAGGTAGAGGATGGTGCCCCAGCCGACGGTCTGCCAGACCTCGGAGGACACGTAGATCGTGCGGAACCAGTCGGCCTGCTGCATGAACGAGATGGGGTCGCCGCCGAACAGCTTGACCAGCCGGTTCACCGTGCCGTCCAGCGACGTCAGCTCGAACACGAAGCCCGCCACGATGACGACCGACATGAAGTGCGGCAGGTAGCTGACGGTCTGCACGAATCGCTTGAACACCCGAGAACGGAGCTCGTTGAGCAGCAGCGCCAGGATGATCGGCAGCGGGAACACGATCACCAGGGTCAGCGCACCGATGATCACGGTGTTCTGGAACGCCTGCCAGAACGCCTGGTCCTGGATGAACCGCTCGATGTAGTAGAAGCCGACCCATTCCTCGCCGAAGATCGACCCGCCCGGCCGGAACCGGCGGAAGGCGATCACGTTGCCGGCCATGGGCAGGTAGCGGAAGACCAGGAACCAGATGACCGGCAGGAGCGCGAGGCTGTAGAGGCGCCAGTGCTTGCGCAGTGCCAGGCCCCAGGTTTCCTTGCCGCGTAGCTCGGTAGCCATCCCCACCTCTTTGTGGAACGTTTTCGAAACTATCGACGACGATGCCGATAGTGCTTGTCGTGAGGGACAGTAGGGTGAGATCCGGTGACACGTCAAGACATGCCCAGAACGTGACGATTACGATCCAGACACGGCATTCCATCCCGGGTACGAGACCCGATGCTGGCGCGAGACGGTGTACCTTCGGGTCGAAAGTTCCGCAGACATGACCGAAAGGCGGGTGCGATGACCGGCGTGAGCCCCGGACCGACCATCGCGTCGATCGCGCGCGAGCTCGGCCTCTCGGTGCCCACGGTGTCCAAGGTGCTGAACGGCAGGGCCGACGTCGCCCCCGCGACCCGCGACCGCGTCGAGGCGGCCCTCGAGAAGCACCAGTACCGCCGTCGCCGGCCCGCCGCCGCGGCCCCCGGGTCGGGTCTGATCGACCTGGTGTTCCACCGGCTTGGCTCCGCGTGGTCCATGGAGATCATCCGGGGCGTGGAGGACGCCGCCGCAGAGCTGCGCACCAGCGTGATCCTGTCCGAGCTGGGCGGCGAGCACCGCCCGCCGGCCCGCTGGCTGGACACCACGATCTCGCGGCCACCGCTGGGCGTGCTGCTCGTCGCCGCGAACCTGTCCGACGCCCAGCACCAGCAGCTCGACCGGCGCGGCATCCCGTACGTGGTGATCGACACCGACGGCGAGCCGCCGGCCGACGTCGCTTCCGTGGGCTCCGACAACTGGAGCGGCGGGCTGCAGGCCACGCGGCACCTGCTCGCGCTGGGGCACCGCCGGATCGCCATGATCACCGGACCGTCGAACATGCTGTGCAGCCGCGCCCGCGTGGACGGGTTCCGGTCGGCGCACGAGGAGGCGGGCGCCGTCGTCGATCCCGCGCTCGTGCGCGAGGGCAACTTCTACGTCGAGGCGGGCTTCGAGCAAGGTCTGGAGCTGCTGTCGCTGCCGGACCGCCCCACGGCGGTGTTCGCGGGCTCCGACATGCAGGCCCTCGGCGTGCTCCGGGCCGCGCACCAGCTCGGCCTGCGCGTCCCGGAGGACCTGTCGGTGGTGGGCTACGACGACCTGCCGCTCGCGTCCTGGGTGGGCCCGCCGCTGACGACGGTGCGGCAGCCGCTCCGCGAGATGGGAGCGGCCGCCACCCAGATCCTGCTCGACATCGCCCGCGGCCGGTCGCCGAAGGTCCGCCGTCTCAACCTCTCGACCGAGCTGGTGGTCCGGGAGTCGACGGCGCCGCCGGCCTAGGCTCCCGCCCCGCGTCCCCTCAGATCGAGCGGGCGTGTGCCGCCAGGCGGTCGAAGGCGGCATCCAGCTCGGCATCGACGACCTGGGCCTCGGGGTGCGCCTCGAACCAGGACACCTGCTCGGCGGCGCCGATGTCGTAGGTGATCGTGGTGCCGAACTCGGGCACGAGCGAGCGCACCTTCGAGTTGTCGAAGACCATCGAGTGCGCCTTGTCGCCCACCAGGCCGGGGCCCATGTCGGGCAGCACGCGGGCGATGGTCTCGGACGCGACGTGCACCAGGTCGGGGCTCCGCACGCCCGCGGCCTCGGCCAGCCAGGTGTAGATCTGGTCCCAGGTGGGCGCGTGGGTGCCGGTGATGTGGAACGTGTCGCCCACGGCCAGCGGGTTGCCGAGCAGCCCCACGAACCCGACCGCGAAGTCCTCGGTGTGCGTGATCGTCCACAGGGACGTGCCGTCACCGTGGACGACGACGGGCTTGCCCGCCCGCATGCGGGCGACGTCGGTCCAGCCGCCCGACGTCGGCAGCAGCGTTCGGTCGTAGGTGTGCGACGGGCGCACGATCGTGGCGGGGAACCCGTTGTCCCGGTACTCGCGCACCAGCAGGTCCTCGCAGGCGATCTTGTCGCGGGAGTACTGCCAGAACGGGTTGCGCAGCGGCGTCGACTCCCGCACGGGCAGCCGCGACGGCGGTGTCTGGTAGGCCGACGCCGACGAGATGAACACGTACTGCCCGGTCCGGCCCGCGAACTGCGCGACGTCGCGCGCCACGTGCTCCGGCCCGAACGCCCGGAACTGGGCGACGACGTCGAACTCCCGGCTGCCGACGGCTGCGGCGACGGCCCCGGGGTCGTTCGCGTCCGCGACGAGCGTCTCCACCCCGGCGGGCACCGGACGGGTCGTGGATCTGCCCCGGTTGAGCACGGTCACCCGGTGTCCGAGCCGCGCGGCCCGGGCCACCGAGGCATGACTGATGATTCCGCTTCCACCGATGAACAGGATGCTCTGGGACATGCGCCAATCCTTGCACCGAGCACCCCGTCTGCGCTGGTCGGGGGCAAGATCGGTCCGAGGTGCGGACACCCGCCGACCCTGCCCCCGCGGCACGTCGCGCAGCGGGGTCAGCGCTGCACGCGCGCGCTGCCCCCGCCGGCCAGCTTGGCCACCTCGGCGAGCGTCGCCATGGTGGTGTCGCCGGGGGTGGTCATGGCCAGCGCGCCGTGCGCCGCACCGTACTCGACGGCCTCCTGGAGCGAGCCGAGCTCCATGAGCCCGTAGGCCAGGCCCGACGCGAACGAGTCGCCGCCGCCGACGCGGTCGAAGATCTCCAGGTCGGCCCGGTGGGTCGCCTCGGCGAAGCCCTCGGCGCGCGACCAGGCGATGGCGCCCCAGTCGTTGCGCGACGCCGAGCGCACCCCGCGCAGCGTCGTCGCGATCACCTGAAAGTTCGGGTACGCCTCGGACGCGGTCTTGATCATCGCCCGGAACGCCCCCGTGTCGAGGTCGGTCAGGTTCTCGTCGACACCCTCGACCTCGAAGCCGAGCGAGGCCGTGAAGTCCTCCTCGTTGCCGATCATCACGTCGACGTGGCTCGCCAGGCGCCGGTTGACCTCGCGCGCCCGCTCCTCGCCGCCGATGCCCTTCCACAGGGAAGGCCGGTAGTTCAGGTCGTAGGACACGATGGTGCCGTGCCGGCGGGCCGCGGACATCGCGGCCTCCGCGACGTCCGCGCTGCTCTCGGAGAGCGCCGCGAAGATGCCGCCCGTGTGCAGCCAGCGCACGCCGCGGGAGAACAGCGCGTCCCAGTCCACGTCCTCGGGCTTCATCTGCGAGATGGCGGTGTTGCCGCGGTCGCTCACGCCCACCGCGCCGCGCGCGCCGAACCCACGCTCGGTGAAGTTGAGGCCGTTGCGCACCGTGCGGCCGATGCCGTCGTAGGGCACCCACTGCACGTACTGCGTGTCGAGGCCGCCGGTGAGCATGAAGTCCTCGACCAGACGGCCGATCTCGTTGTCGGCAAGGGCGGTGACGATCGCGCCGCGCAGGCCGAAGCAGCGGCGCAGTCCGCGGGCCACGTTGTACTCGCCGCCGCCCTCCCACACGTCGAAGCCGCGGGCGGTGCGCACCCGGCGGTCGCCCGGGTCGAGGCGGAGCATGACCTCGCCGAGCGCGACGACGTCGTAGGCGCTCTCGGCGGCGGGGCGGACGTTCAGCGAGCTCATCGGTTCTTCTCCTGGTCGATCTGGGCAGCGAGGGCCACGGCGTCGCGGGTGCGGCTGGTGATCCCGTCCCAGTCCCCCGCGGTGACGAGCTTGCGGTCCACCATCCAGGACCCGCCGACGGCGAGGACCGGCTCCAGGCCGAGGTAGTCGCCGAGGTTGGCGGCGCTGACGCCGCCAGTGGGCACGAACCGCAGGCCCGGGAACGGCGCGGAGAACGCCTTGATCGCGGCGGGCCCGCCGACGACGGACGCGGGGAACAGCTTGACGACGTCGACCCCCAGGTCGAGCGCGGCCATGATCTCCGACGGCGTGGCGACACCGGGCAGCACGGGCACGCCGTGCTCCTGCGCGCGGCGCACGACGGCGGTCGACAGCCCCGGGGACACGATGTAGCGCGCGCCGGCCTCGACGACGTCGTCCACCTGCGCGACCGTGGTGACGGTGCCGGCACCGATCACGACGTCGGGCTGGTTCTTCGCGACCGCGCGGATGGCGTCGAGCCCGCCCGCGAGCCGCAGCGTGATCTCGGCGACGGGCAGGCCGCC
>NZ_KI911704.1:16930-18702 GCF_000515355.1 Promicromonospora kroppenstedtii DSM 19349
GACCGGCTGCTGCTGGCGGGCGGTCCTACGGCGGGCGGATGTGCTCGATGGCGGTGGCCGAGGGCCTGCCCGCCGCCGGGCTGGTGCTGCTCAGCTATCCGCTCCACCCGCCGGGCAAGCCGGAGAAGCTCCGTGTGGAGCACTTCGGGCGGATCGAGGTGCCCACACTCTTCGTCTCCGGCGACAAGGACCCGTTCGGCACGCCTGACGAGCTCGCGGCCCACGTGGCGGCGATCCCCGGGGCTGTCACCAGCGTGACGCTGTCCGGCGCGCACGACATGCGCGGCGTCGCGCGGGAGAGGGCCGTGGCCGAGGCCGTGGCGAGCTGGGTCGCGACCCTGCGCTGAACGGGAGGTCCGGGGTCAGCGGCCGCCGGCCGGCTTCTCCGGGTACTCCGGCGGGGTCTTGTCGAGCTCGATCGCGATCTCACGCCGCTCCGCGATGATGTGCGGCCGCTCCTCGTCCCGCTGCTCCAGCGCGTCCGCCTGCAGCTCGGCGTCGAGGTGGTCCCAGTACAGGGTGCCGTCGAGATGCTGCGACTCGTGGATGAAGCAGCGCGCCAGGTACCCGGTGCCCGAGAGCTGCACCGGTGCTCCGTGCTGGTCGACGCCGCGCACCGTGGCGCCGCCGGGCCGCTCCAGGGGCTCGTACGCCCCGGGCACGGAGAGGCAGCCCTCCTCCTCGGTCTCGGGCTCGGCCTCGAGGTCCATCTCCAGGACCGGGTTGACCACGTGGCCCACGTGCCGGTCCCCGGACGCGTCCGTGAGGTCGTACACGAACACCCGCAGGTCCACGCCCACCTGCGGGGCCGCGAGGCCCACGCCCTGCGCCGACTCCATGGTGGCGAACAGGTCGTCGATCAGCCGCGCGAGCTCCGGCGTCGAGAACTCCTCCACGGTCCGGGACGGCGTGTGCAGCACCGGCTCGCCGATCTCGGTGATGCGCAGCACCCGGCCCCGCTCCACCTCCGGGGCGGTCGCGGGGTACTCCTCGACCGGCTCACCGAGCAGGTACGTGACGGGCTTACGTCGTCGGGGGCGGGTCCATGCCATGGCAGAGAGGGTACCTTCGACGCATGCAGTCCACGCCGATCCGCGACGCCGCCGGCGCCGCGGGGTACGCGCTCGACCCCGCGCAGCTGGCCGCGGCGGAGCACCTCGAGGACCTGCTGCACACCCTGGGCACGCGACCCGCCCGCCCGCGTCAGGACGGCCCGCGCGGGGTGTACCTCTGGGGTCCGGTGGGCCGCGGCAAGACCTGGCTCCTGGACCGGTTCCACGCCCGCTCGGGCGGCCCACGATTCCACTTCCACGAGTTCTACCGGGCGCTGCACGCCGAGGTGTGGGCCCGCACCGGCACGCCTGACGCGATGGAGCGCGCCCTGGACGCCCTGCTCGGCGACGCCGCCGTGCTCTGCTTCGACGAGCTGCACCTGCACGACGCCGGGGACACCATGCTGCTCTCCCGCGCCCTCCGTGCCCTGCTGGGCCGCGGGGTGACGCTCGTCGCGACGTCGAACTACCCGCCGCAGGGACTGCTGCCCGACCCGCTGTTCCACGAGCTCGCCGAGCCTCTCATCGCCCTGCTGGAGTCGTCGCTGGACGTGCTGCGGGTGCACGGCCCGGTGGACTACCGCGAGCTGCACGCCCCGGCCGCGACGGGGTGGCGGGCGGGGTTCGTGGTGACACCGTGGTCGGCGGACGGGTCGGCGGACGGCGGACCCGCTCGGCCGATGCCGGACGAGGCCGTCGACGTCCCCCTGGGCGGCGGCC
>NZ_KI911704.1:18802-22884 GCF_000515355.1 Promicromonospora kroppenstedtii DSM 19349
GGGGTGGCCGGGCCTTGTGTCAGGACCGGGTCCTACCGGGCGATCACGCCCCGCCGGCCGCCATCTGGCCCGACGGCGGCAGGTCGCGCGGCACCAGACCGGCGCCCGCGGGCACCGACTGGGGCTCGGCCTGGGTCGGCCGACGACGCTCGTCCCGCTCCACACCCTGGAAGCTGAACTCGCCGAGGATGCCCTCGCCCTCGCCGTCGACGATCACGAGCTGACCCGCGGTGAGCTCGCCGAACAGGATCTTCTCGGACAGCGTGTCCTCGATCTCCCGCTGGATGGCTCGCTTCAGCGGACGGGCGCCGAGCACCGGGTCGTAGCCCTTCTCCGCCAGCAGGTGCTTCGCGGCGGGGGTGAGCTCGATGCCCATGTCCCGGTCGCGCAGGCGACGGTCGAGCTTCGCGATCTCCAGGTCGACGATCTCGATGATCTCGTCCTGCGAGAGCTGCGGGAACACGACCACGTCGTCGACGCGGTTGAGGAACTCCGGCCGGAAGTGCTGCTTGAGCTCCTCGTTGACCTTGGCCTTCATGCGCTCGTAGGAGGTCACCAGGTCGCCGCCGGCGTTGAAGCCGGTCTGGACGCCCTTGGCGATGTCCCGCGTGCCCAGGTTGGTGGTCATGATGATCACGGTGTTCTTGAAGTCGACCACGCGACCCTGCGAGTCCGTGAGACGACCGTCCTCGAGCACCTGCAGCAGCGAGTTGAAGATGTCGGCGTGCGCCTTCTCCACCTCGTCGAACAGGACCACGGAGAACGGCTTGCGCCGCACCTTCTCGGTCAGCTGGCCGCCCTCGTCGTAGCCGACGTATCCAGGCGGGGAGCCGAACAGGCGCGAGACCGTGTGCTTCTCCGAGAACTCGGACATGTCGAGCTGGATGAGCGCGTCCTCGTCGCCGAACAGGAACTCGGCGAGCGCCTTGGCGAGCTCGGTCTTACCGACACCCGTGGGGCCGGCGAAGATGAACGAGCCACCGGGACGCTTCGGGTCCTTGAGGCCGGCGCGCGTACGGCGGATCGCCTGCGACAGGGCCTTGATCGCGGCCTCCTGGCCGACGACCCGCTTGTGCAGCTCGTCCTCCATGTGGAGCAGCCGGCTGGACTCCTCCTCGGTGAGCTTGACGACCGGGATGCCCGTGGACATCGCCAGCACCTCGGCGATCAGCTCGTCGTCGACCTCCGCGACCGTGTCGAGGTCGCCCGACTTCCAGGCCTTCTCCTTGTCGGCGCGGACCTGCGTGAGCTGCTTCTCCTTGTCACGCAGCCCGGCGGCCTTCTCGAAGTCCTGCTCGTCGATCGCCGACTCCTTCTCGCGGCGCGCCTCGGCGATGGACTCGTCGAGCTCCTTGAGCTCCGGCGGCGCCGTCATACGACGGATGCGCAGCCGGGCCCCGGCCTCGTCGATCAGGTCGATCGCCTTGTCCGGGAGGAACCGGTCGTTGATGTACCGGTCCGCCAGCGTGGCCGCGGAGACCAGCGCCGAGTCCGTGATGGACACGCGGTGGTGCGCCTCGTAGCGGTCGCGCAGACCCTTGAGGATCTCGATGGCGTGCTCGAGCGACGGCTCCGACACCTGGATCGGCTGGAAGCGGCGCTCCAGGGCCGGGTCCTTCTCGACGTACTTGCGGTACTCGTCGAGGGTGGTGGCACCGATGGTCTGGAGCTCACCGCGAGCCAGCATGGGCTTCAGGATGGAGGCGGCGTCGATCGCGCCCTCGGCGGCACCCGCACCCACCAGGGTGTGGATCTCGTCGATGAACAGGATGATGTCGCCACGCGTGCGGATCTCCTTGAGCACCTTCTTGAGGCGCTCCTCGAAGTCACCGCGGTAGCGCGAGCCGGCCACAAGGGCGCCCAGGTCCAGCGTGTAGAGCTGCTTGTCCTTGAGCGTCTCGGGGACGTCGCCCTTGACGATGTCCTGCGCGAGGCCCTCGACGACGGCCGTCTTGCCGACGCCGGGCTCGCCGATCAGCACCGGGTTGTTCTTGGTGCGGCGGGACAGCACCTGCATGACCCGCTCGATCTCCTGCGTGCGCCCGATGACCGGGTCGAGCTTGCCCTCGCGCGCGGCCTGGGTGAGGTTGCGGCCGAACTGGTCGAGCACGGCCGAGCCCGCGGGCTGACCTTCCTGAGGGCCACCGGCGGAGACGGGCTCCTTGCCCTGGTAGCCGCTCAGCAGCTGGATGACCTGCTGGCGAACCTTGTTCAGGTCGGCACCCATCTTGGTGAGCACCTGTGCGGCAACGCCCTCACCCTCGCGGATGAGGCCGAGCAGGATGTGCTCGGTGCCGATGTAGTTGTGACCGAGCTGCAGCGCCTCGCGGAGCGACAGCTCAAGAACCTTCTTGGCGCGCGGCGTGAACGGGATGTGCCCGCTCGGCGCCTGCTGCCCCTCACCGATGATCTCGGTGACCTGGGTACGGACGCCGTCGAGCGAGATCCCGAGCGACTCCAGCGCCTTGGCGGCAACGCCCTCACCCTCGTGGATGAGGCCGAGCAGGATGTGCTCCGTGCCGATGTAGTTGTGGTTCAGCATCCGCGCCTCTTCCTGGGCGAGGACGACGACCCGACGGGCGCGATCCGTAAATCTCTCGAACATGTGCTGCTCCCTCACGAGCGGCGTACACCTGCACCGGCGGTACCAGGCCTGACCGCAACGACTCTATGCGCTCCCAACGCGGCGACCTACCGGTTGATGCCCATGTTCGCCAGGGGCGTGACGATGGACCGTCCGCGGACGGCAAAGCGCGCCCTCAGCGGGGCGACACGCCCGGGCGGCCCCGGAAGGCGGCGAGTCCCGGCTGATTCCCTGCCCATTCCGGCGAAGGTCGTTGACGCCTCCCCGTGCACCCGGCAGTCTCGTTCCCAGACCCGCACCCGCTCCGGGAGGCGCCATGGCGGACGAACCGAGCCCGACCCCCGAGTCCTGGGAACAGATCGTCGCGCGCTTCGCGCGCTTCTCCGGTGTCGTCGGCGAGGTGGACGACCCCCTGACGTGGGGTCTCGACCTCGTCGAGGAGGAGGTCACCGGTGTCTCCGACAGCACGGACCCGACGGAGGAGCGCTTCCTGCGCTCCTACCGCACCTTCGCCGGCGAGACCGTCGAGGTCGAGACGCTGCGCGTGCCCGCGACCCCGGCGCAGGTCGAGGACATCGTGCGTGCCGCCTGCAGCGGCGCGCTCGTGGCCCCGCTGCACGCCGACGTCGACCCGGCCGCCTCGCCCGAGGCGGCCGACGTGACGGACCTCGCCGAGTCGTACCAGGACTACCGCAGCGCGATGCGCGCGATCGTCGCCGAGGTGGACGACGTGCCGGTCGAGACGAAACAGTTCCACGTGGACGGCACCGCCAAGCGCTGCATGCGGGTCACCGTGCGGAACGTGACCGCCGTCTACTCCCCCGCGGCCGACCGGGCCCTGGTCGTGACCGGGCCTACCGACCTGGTGGACCGGGTCGACGTCGTCACGCGGCCCATCCGCAACCTCCTGCACGGTGAGGAGGGGCCGAGATTCTGAGCCCCGCGGCGGGCACGGCGGTAGGATCGCCGCCGTGATCCGCACCATCGCCTCCGCCGCAGCGACGCGGCCCATGGCACGTCACGCCACCGCACCACGCCGGCTCCTGCTGACCCTGCTGCTGTCCGTGCTCGCCCTGGCCGGCACGACCGCCGCCGGGCAGCGCGCCTCGGCCGCCGAGCCCTACGGGGACGACATCCGGGTGAGCTCGGACGGTGTGTCCTTCGAGCCCGGTCGTGAGAGCGACGAGGTCGCCTACGTGGTCCGCTCGCTAAACGGCAAGAGCGCGCGCTCGTACGGGCGGGACCTCACCCGCGGCGAGCAGAACCAGGGCTGGACCGCGTTCCGCGAGGCCGTGCAGGCCTACCCCGACGGCTACTGCGTGGTGTGGGTCGAGGTCGAGGACGCGAGCAGCTGGCACGAGACGAGCGGCGACAGCGTGTGCACCGCCACCGTGCGGCCCGCGGAGCCGACGTCGACCCCCGCCCCGGCCTCGACGCCCCGGCCCGCGGACGAGGAGACCCCGGAGGCCACGCCCACACCGGCCGAGACCGAGGCCCC
>NZ_KI911704.1:22984-23805 GCF_000515355.1 Promicromonospora kroppenstedtii DSM 19349
CGGGCGCCCTCGTCGGCGCCGTCGACCACGACGACCGGGACGAGCCGGTGCGCGGCCAGCGCGTCGAGGACCGGGTTGTCGGGGGATGACATGCGTGCTCCGTTTCGCTATGGTGAACGCCTGTTGTTCACTGCGAAACGCATGCTACGTGAGGGAGTCCCATGGAAGCCAGTCCGCTCGGCAGCGTCGACAAGGCGCTGCTGGCCCTCGACACCCTCGCGGGCTTCGGCGCCGCGGGCGCGCCGCTGGCCACGCTGGCTCAGGCCGTGGGTGTCAGCAAGCCGACGCTGCACCGCACGCTCGCCGCGCTCCGGCACCGCGGCTACGCCGAGCAGACGTCGGACGGCGCCTACCGGCTGGGCCCCTCCGCCCTGGCCCTGGGCAGCTCCTACCTGGCCGAGGAGAACCTCCCCGCGCTGCTGCACCCGGCCCTGACGGCGCTCAGCGAGGCGGTCGACGAGCTGGTGCACCTGGGCGTGCTGGCCGGGCGCGAGGTGGTCTACCTCGACAAGGTGGAGCCACAGCGCGCGGTTCGGGTGTGGTCCGCCGTCGGACGGCGACGCGCGGCCGCGACCACCGCACTCGGACGGGCGCTCCTGTCGGTCCAGGAGCTCGACGACGCCGCCGTGGAGCGGTTCGCCGGCGGGAACACCCCGGCGGAGCACCTCCGTGACGTGCTGGCCGACGCCCGGCGGACCGGGGTCGCCGGCGAGACCGAGGAGAACGAGCGCGGCATCGCCTGCATCGCGGTGCCGCTGCTCCGCGCGGGCCGGGGCGTCGCGGCCGTGAGCATCACGGCACCCGTGGAGCGGCTGCGCGGC
>NZ_KI911704.1:23905-27658 GCF_000515355.1 Promicromonospora kroppenstedtii DSM 19349
GCAGCTGGGCCGGGCCGGACGCCTCGTTCCGGAGCGGCAGGCATGAGCGGCGCGCGCGAGACGACGGCGCCTTCGCGGGACGACGGCGTCGCGTCCGCGCTCCTGCGCCGCGCCGTACCTGCTGTCGCGGCCGTGCTGACCGTGATCGCGGGGCTGTCCGTGCGGTCGGTGCTCACGGGCGACGTGGCGAAGTACGCGGGCGACGCGCTCTACGCCCTGCTGATCTTCTGGCTCGTGCTGGTCGTGGCCCCGCGCACGCGCGGGTGGGTGGCCGCCGTGGTGGCGTGCGGGTTCAGCGTGGCGATCGAGCTCTTCCAGCTCACGGGCGTGCCTGCGACGCTCGGCGCGCACAGCACGCTCGCCCGGCTGGTGCTCGGCACCACCTTCAACGCCCCGGACCTGCCGTGGTACGCGGTGGGCGCGGCCGTGGGCTGGGCCGTACGCCGGCTCATGGTGCCGCGAGGCCCCGGAGCGCGTGCCGGACGACCGTCCGCGCACCGTCGGGCGTGAGGTCGCCCGACCGTTCCGTCCACCGCTGGGCGATGGGCGCGAACACCAGGTCCACGGCCAGGTCGAGGTCCACGTCCGGATCGAGCTGCCCCGCCTCCTGCGCCCGGCGCAGCCTGCGCTTCTTGAGCTCGCGCATCGGGCCGTCCAGCCGCTCCCGGTAGGCCAGGGCGAGCTCGGCGTCCTCGATCACCGCGGCGGTCAGACCGCGCAGCGCACGGTCGAAGTCGGGGTCTGCGAACTCCTCGACCGTTGCCACCAGCACGGCGCTCAGGTCGGCCTCGAGGTCACCCGTGTCAGGAAGCTCGGCCGGCGCCCCGTCCGGCCCCGCCCCCGCCGTCCGCTCCAGAACGGCGTCCAGCACCAGGGCGCCCTTGTTGGGCCACCACCGGTAGATCGTCTGCTTGCCGACGCCGGCCCGGGCAGCCACCTTCTCGATCGTCAGCCCGGCATAGCCGAGCTCCGCGACGACGGCGAAGGCCGTCGCCAGGATCGTCGCCCGGGTCGCGGGATTACGCCGCCGTCCGGTGGAGCGCTGCGTCTCGGTCGCCATGTCGCCACCCTACCCGTTGAAGAGACGAGACGTTTCGTCTTGACAAGACCCCGCACCTCCGACAGCATCGTTGTCGAGACGATCCGTCTCGACAAACATCGAAGGGGTTCGTGATGACGACCGAAGAGACCAGCACCACCACCCGCACGTGGCTCGTCACGGGGGCCAGCCGTGGCCTGGGCCGCGCCTTCACCGAGGCCGCCCTGGCGGCGGGCGACCGGGTCGCCGCCCTCTCACGCACACTGCGTGACGACGACACCCGTGAGGGTCTGCTCCAGCTCGCCGTCGACGTCCGCGACCCGGCGGCGGTGCGCGCCGCCGTCGACCGGGCGGTCGATGCGTTCGGGCGGCTGGACGTGGTGGTCAACAACGCCGGGACCATGTCGTACGGGTTCGTCGAGGAGTTCACCGAGGGACAGGTGCGCGCACAGCTGGAGACCAACTTCTTCGGCGCCGTCTGGGTGACGCAGGCGGTCGCGCCGGTGCTGCGCCGGCAGGGGTCCGGCCACCTGGTGCAGGTGTCCAGCATCGGCGGCCTGGCCGGCTTCGCGGGCACCGGCCTGTACAGCGCCAGCAAGTTCGCCCTGGAGGGACTCAGCGAGGCGGTGGCGCACGAGCTCGTGGAGTTCGGGGTGCACGTGACCGTCGTCGAGCCGGGCGGCTACTGGACCGACCTGTACTCCGCGATGGACACCGCCGCGCCGCTGCCCGCGTACGACGCACTCCGTGAACGGCTCACGGCGCAGTTCGCCGAGAACAGCGTCGACAGCGAGCCGCGCCTCGCGGCCGAGGCGATCATGACGCTCGTCGACAGCCCCCGGCCGCCGCGGCGGCTCCTGCTCGGCGGCACGGCGTACGACGTCGCGTTCGCCGTGACCGACGAGCGGCGCCGTACCTGGGCGGAGTGGGAGGCCGTGAGCCGCGCGGCCGAGCAGGCCGTCCCCGGGCCCGCGCAGTAGGCACGGGCGCCCGTCACGGCACGGGTGCCCGTCTCGTCGGTGGGGCGACAGCGACCTGCGGCACCGAGAGGATCACGATGAACATCGCCCTGTGGACAGTGGCCGGACTGCTCGCGCTGGCCTACGTGGTCGGCGGTCTGCTCAAGGTGGTCCTGAGCAAGCAGCGGATCCGCGCGGCGGGCGGCGCCTCGGCAGCGTGGACCGACGACGTCAGCCCGGTCCGGATCAAGACGATCGGCGTGCTGGAGGTCCTGGGCGGCCTCGGCCTCGTGCTGCCGGGCCTGACCGGCGTCGCCCCGGAGCTGGTGCCGCTCGCGGCCCTGGGCCTGGCCATGATCATGGTGGGCGCGGCGGTCACGCGGATCTCCCGCCGGGAGTACCGGCTCCTGGTGGCAGACCTGGCCTACCTGGTGCTGATCGCGTTCTTGCTGTGGGGCCGGCTCGGGCCGGTTCCGCTGGTTGCCTGACTCCGCCGCCCGGCCGCCGGCCGGCCGCTCACTCGACGACGCGTAGCGAGTGGTCGCTCGTGTTCAACCGCCGTCCGCCGTCCGCGGTGACGGTCACGATGTCCTCGATCCGCACGCCGAACCGGCCGGGCAGGTACACGCCGGGCTCGACGGAGAAACACATGCCGGGGACCATGGGCAGCTCCTCGCCCTCGATCATGTACGGCGGCTCGTGCGTGGTGACGCCGATGCCGTGGCCGGTGCGGTGGATGAACTGCTCGCCGTACCCGGCCTCGGTGATCAGGCGCCGGGCAGCACGGTCCACCTCCTGGCACGCCGCCCCGGGGCGCACGGCGTCGACGCCGGCCTGCTGGGCGAGGCGCACGATCTCGTGCACCTCGCGGACCTGCTCGCTGGGCTCGCCCACGCAGACCGTGCGGCTGGTGTCCGAGCCGTAGCCGAACATCAGGCCGCCGAAGTCCAGCACGACGCAGTCGCCGTCCTGGATCACCCGCACCCCCGCCTCGTGGTGCGGGTTGGCCCCGTTGGGCCCGGATCCCACGACGGTGAAGTCGACCTGCTCGTGTCCGTGGGCACGCAGCAGGTCGGCGAGGTCGGCGGCGACGTCGGTCTCGCGGCGTCCGGCGAAGCGGACCTTGAGAATCTCCCCGTAGGTCGCGTCGGCTGCCGCCCCCGCGGCCGCCAGGCGTGCGAGCTCGTTGTCGTCCTTGACGGCCCGCAGCATCGGGAGCCGCCGGGTCAGCGACTCGTACCGTGACCCGGGCAGCGCGGACTGCAGGCCGAGCAGGTGCATGGCCCACGTGTTGTCGGAGACGCCGTACGCGCCGTCCGGGCGCAGCAGCCCGCGCACGACGTCGTACGGGTCGGCGCCGTCGGTCCAGCCCACGAGCGAGACGGCGGGCGCGCCCTCGGCCCGCTCGGCGTCCGGCCGCTCCAGGGTCGGGACGAGCAGCGTGGGTTCCCGGTCCGCGGTGAGCAGCAGCATGGTGAGCCGCTCGGTGACCGCCGTCGGCTGGTAGCCGGTGAGCCAGACCAGGTCGGGCCCGGGGGCCACCAGGACGCCGTCGAGGCCGGCCGCGCGGCCGTCGTCGACCACGCGCGACATGCGGGCGGCGTAGTCCCGGGTGGTGAACGGGACGGCGGTGAGGGGTTCGGTGCTCATGGCGTCTCTCCCGAGGGCTGGTCGACGGACGGGGCGTCCCTGGCCCCGCCCGTGGCGGCGGCGGTCGTGGGCAGCGTGTGCAGGTGCGCGGCGGCCGCGGCCGCC
>NZ_KI911704.1:27758-36346 GCF_000515355.1 Promicromonospora kroppenstedtii DSM 19349
AGTCGGACAGGCTGGCCCGGCCGGCCGGGTGCCGCACGATGACGACGATAGCGAGCAGCAGCCCGAGCGCGCTGAACACCGCCATGACCCACGACGCCGCGGCGAGCCCGGCCGAGAGGGCGTCGGCGTCCGCGGCGCCGTCCGCCACCTGGTTGGCGGTAACGCCGGCGTAGATCGTCGCCGCCAGCGCGGTCGCCACCGCCGCCCCGACGTACCGGGCCATGTTGGAGACGCCGGAGGCCTCGCCGATCTGCTCCGCCGCCACCGAAGCGGTGGCCGCCGACGACGACGGCCCGTTCGACAGCCCCATACCGACGGCGATGGCCACGAGCGGCAGCAGGAACACCAGGTACTGCCACGACGCGTTCACGAAGCCGATCGCGGCGAAGCCGGCGGCCGTGATCGCGAAGCCGGCGCCGATGATCTGCCGGGGACCGAACCGCCCGGCCAGCCGGGGCACCAGCGGGGCGACGACGACGAGGCCCACCGTGGCGGGTAGCGTCGCCAGCCCGGCCTGCAGCGGTGAGAGGCCGAGCGTCGACGGGTCCTGGAAGTAGAGGCTGAGCAGGTACATGAGCGCGTTGATGGTGCCTGCACCGATCAGGATGGCGATGGTCGCGCCGACCAGGACCCTGTTGCGCAGCAGGCGCAGGTCCAGGAGCGGGGCGGCGACGCGGCGCTCGGTCCGCACGAAGGCCCAGCCCGCGACCAGCGTGATCGCGAAGCAAGTGAGCGTGGGCACCGAGACCCACCCCCAGTCGCCGCTCTTGCTCACCCCGAGGATCAGCGGCATCAGGGTCAGGGCGATCAGGAAGGTGCCGAGGTAGTCGATGGACCGTGACGCGTCCGGGTCCCGGGACTCCGCGACGGCGAAGAAGGTGAGCACCATGCACAGCACCGCCACGCCGGCGTCGATCCAGAACAGCCCCTGCCACCCCGTGACGCCAACCAGGACACCGCCGACCAGCGGCCCGGCGGCAGCCCCCACCGCCGCCGCAGCGCCCCACAGCGAGACGGCGCGCAAGTTCTCGTCGCCCTTCGTGGCCACCGACAGCAGGCTAAGCCCGCAAGCCAGGATGGTGGCGCCGGCGGCGCCCTGGATGACCCGGCCCGCGATGACCATGCCGCCCGACTGTGCCAGCGCGA
Organism: Promicromonospora kroppenstedtii DSM 19349; assembly: GCF_000515355.1. Classification (GTDB taxonomy): domain Bacteria; phylum Actinomycetota; class Actinomycetes; order Actinomycetales; family Cellulomonadaceae; genus Promicromonospora; species Promicromonospora kroppenstedtii. Next base: position 28,905 of record NZ_KI911704.1, read on the forward strand.
TCAGCACGCAGGAGACGACGAACAGCGCCAGGCCGAGCTGGAAGACCCGCTTGCGCCCGAAGACGTCGCCGAGCGAGCCGGAGGTGATGATCACTGCCGCGCCGACCAGCGAGTAACCGGTGACGGCCCACTGCAAGGTGTCGACCGACATCCCGGTGTCCTCGCTGATCGCCGGCAGGAGGATACTGACCGCCGAGGTGTTCGCGTTGACGACCAGCGTCGAGATGCAGGTCGCCGCCAGCACTCCTCCGGCGCCGACCGGGGTGCTCGTCGCGTTCATCCGGGGTCCCTCCCGAGCGAGACCCTAGGAGCCGCTCGGGCTGGGCCCGTCACCCGAATTGGGTGAGAGAACCACCTGGCCTTTCCGAGCCGAGTCCTATCGGGTCGGGTCCGACCGCAGAGCCACAACCAGGTCGGCGGCGAGGAACGACACCGCAGATGCAACCTGTTCGGGCTCGCCCACGAGTTCCTCGGCCCGGCCGGCCATCACTGCGCCAAGGGAATCCGGTCCACGGCCGAAGAGCTCGTCGAGATGGTCGATCGCCTCACGCGTTACTTCATGACTCAGCTCATTGCTGAGCAGATCGTCGATCGTGGTGCGGAGCGTCTCGGTCTCCACGGCGCGGAGCACGCGGTAGATGTCGTGCGCGTCTTTGTCGTTGAGCCTGGTGGGAGTCCCTACTCGCTCCGCGATCTTGAACAGCTTCGCGACCAGAAGGGCAGCAGGCCCGGCAACACGGGCTTGGATCTCTCGCGGGTCCTCGGGATCGAGCGCACGGACTGCGATCTCCGAGTTGTCGACGAGCGCCGCCTCCAGACCCCGGGCGCGCCTGGCAACGCCTTTGTGGTGTGGCGGGATGCGGGCGCCGCGCCTGCCACCCGGGCCAGCCAGCTGCTCCGGAACCATCAGGTCGACAGGGATTCCATCAATACTGAGCCACGAACCTGGCTGATCTCCCGGTACGAAGCCACCGCTCTTCATCGCGGCTTCGACGAGCGGATCATCGACAAGGGCTCTGGGGTCGAGCGCCACGTCACTGTCCTTGGTGGCTTCGGCCAGCGCCACGTCGACGCCCCCGGTCTGGAGATAGATCGCCTGAGCCCCGATGACGACGACTGCGTCGCGCTGATCCGCCAATACCTCGAGCGCATCGAGGAGGACCGCTCGGGACCTCGCCAACAGATCGAGCTCACGTCCGGGACTCTTCATTTCGTTCCTTCCATGCCGCGAAGTCAGGGCTGCTCTCAGCCCATTCGATGAGAGCCTCTGCCTCGGACGGCGAGCGACCCGGCCCCGTCATGAGGTCGACCGCGACCTGGGTCGGTGCCGCGAGGACAAGGCCGTCAACCATCATCGTTCGCTCGGTCAGAACATCGAACAAAGGTTCGGCAAGGATCACGTTCGCCCCCCTGTCGGTCTCGCGAAGCCCCCACACCTCGGCGATCTGGCGGGGCCGGCCCGCGTATGCCATCACGGAACGTGCAGGCGCATAGGGCGCCCATGCGTTGGCCGCCACCGACCCGGTCACCACGAACTTCTCACCGACACCAGTACGGATCTGGTCCAGGAGGTGCTCCACCCCTCGGGGCGCGACCCAACGGGTCAGGGTGTTGGCCTGCGAGAACTGATAGTCCTGGCTCCACCTGCGCAGGAGCCCCGACCAGTCGGTGAGAGTCAGGTATCCCCCGGGGCTCCTCGTCACGAGCGACTCGGACTCCAGGAAATCGATCACGCGATAGACGGATCCAGTCGCTGCTCCAGAGACATCGACCAGTCGTCGGATCCGCCAGCGGTCAGGGAAGTCGAGGAGTGCTCGCACGACCCGTGCGGCGGGCTCTCCCTTGAGGGTCCCGCGCGGCCGTCCGGGCCCGCGCCATGGATCCTTGTCCGCCCCACGGTCGAAGATGAACAGACCCGGCATGTCGACTCGCACCAGCACGTTGCCAGTAGCGTCCGCGTACGACAACCCGGCCTCCGCCAGACGTGCGCGTACGGAACCAGTCAGGTAGCTGGCGACAACCATCCCGCTCGATCCCGGAACCGCCTCCATGAGGCCCGCGAGCTTTGCGCGGACGGTGGCGACGTCGCGAGCCTCCAGCGTGGTCTTGGCCTCGACGAGCACCACGCCCGCAACCTGGTCCGGCGATGTGAGGCGAAGAATCAGGTCAGCGCCATCAGCGCGGTCCGAAGACTCGGCAACTCCCCAGGCGGGCGGCAGCCGATCCCGAAGGACGTCGACGGCAGCCTGAACAACCTGTCGTTCGTTGCGGGGCTTCGCGGGCAAAGGCTCCATGTTCAGATAATAGACCCTCTCCGCCGCCGACGGAGAGGGTCAATTAACTGAACACGGCGAAGGAGAGGCGGCCACTTTTCAGCAGATCGCGGTTTCCAGTTCCCACCGGGCGGCAGGCCCACCGCGGGAGAGCGGAGTACGCCGGGGGTGCGCGAGATGCCCCTGACGGAGCCTGAGACACAAGAAACCCCGACCAACCGAGGCACATATGGCCTGGTCGGACGGGGTTTCCTTGGTGGAGCCGCCTGTGGGAATCGAACCCACGACCTTCTCATTACGAGTGAGACGCTCTGCCGACTGAGCTAAGGCGGCGCACGCACCGCACACCGGTCAGGACCGGATGGGTGAGCGGGCCCAACTGTACCCAATGCATGACCCAGGTTCCAAAGCGAAACCGTGTGACTTCCCTGACCGGCGGAACGGCGCCGCGCACGAGGTCAGCAGGTGAGCCCGTCCTTCGGCGCCTTGCCCTCCAGCAGGTAGGTCTCCACGGCGTTGCTGATGCAGGTGTTGGAGCGGCCGTAGGCCGTGTGCCCCTCGCCCTCGTAGGTCACCAGCACGCCCGTCGACAGCGTGTCCGCGAGTGCCTCGGCCCAGCGGTACGGGGTGGCCGGGTCGTTCGTGGTGCCGATGACCACGATCGGCGGCGCGCCCTCGGCGGCGGGGTCGAACTCCTGCTCGGCCGGCGGGTACGGCCAGTCCGTGCACTCGATGCCCGAGTAGCCGAACGACTCGCCGAGCGTGGGGGCGGCGGCCTCGATGTCGGCGGCGATGTCGCGCATCTTCGTCATGTCCTCCTCGGCGCGGGAGTCGGCACAGTTGATCGCGCGGAACGCCTCCTCGCTGTTGGACTTGAAGGTGCCGTCGTCGTTGCGGTCGTTGTAGACGTCAGCGAGGTAGAGCAGGTCGTCGCCGGTGCCCTCCCAGAAGACCTCGCGCAGCGCCTGGGTGAGGAACGACCAGGACGCCTCGTCGTACATCGTCACGGCCACGCCGTAGAACGCGAGCTTCTTGGTCACGTCCCGCCCCGACGACGTCGGGATCGGGTTGGGCTCGGCATCCTCGACCATGTCCTGGATCCGCTTCAGGCCGGCATCCACGTCGTCACCGAGCGGGCAGTCGCTGCCCGCCTGGCAGTCGGTCACGTAGGCGCGCAGCGCGCTCTCGAAGCCCTCGGCCTGCTGCAGCGCCACCTCGTCCGAGCTGAGGGTGGTGTCCAGCGCGCCGTCGAGCACGAGGCGGCCGGCCCGCTCCGGGAAGAGGCCCGCGTAGGTGGCCCCGAGCTGGGTGCCGTACGAGTAGCCGAGGTAGTTCAGCTCGTCGTCGCCGAGCGCCCCCCGCAGCATGTCCATGTCGCGCGCGGCGGACTGGGTGTCGACGTTCCCGAGCAGCGGACCGGTGTTCTCGTCGCAGGCCTTGCCCCAGGCGCGGACGGCGTCCTGGCGCTCCGCCAGGCCCTCCGGCGTGTAGGGGTAGTCCTTGCTGAGGAACTCGTCCTTGCCGGCGTCGTCGTAGCACTTGACCGGCGTCGACTGACCCACCCCGCGCGGATCGAAGCCGACGATGTCGAACGACGAGCGCAGCGCCTGCCCGAAACGCGACGGGTCGCCCACGAAGTCGACCCCGGAGCCGCCCGGCCCGCCCGGGTTGACCAGCAGGGACCCGATCTTCTGCCCGGTGGCGGGGATGCGCTTGAGCGCGATCTCGATGCTCCCCGCCCCCGGGTCGTGCCACGACAGCGGCGCGGCCGCCGTCGCGCACTGGAAGTCCTCGCCGCACTCGGTCCACTCCAGCGACTGGCCGTAGTAGTCCTCGTAGCCCTTGGGCGCCCCCTCCGTCGCCGAGCCGTCCGACTTGCCCACGTCCTCCAGCGCCGTCTGCACCTTGGGAGGTGCTCCGCAGGCGGCGAGGAGCAGGGCAGAAGCGAGCAGCGTGGCGACGACGGCCGCAGGCTGACGACGGCGGGCGGGGCGAATCACCCGGCCAACCTACCGGTTGTGCTCGGTGGATTTCTTACCCGTTGGCGAACCGACACGCGACCCTCACGAGTCGAGCCAGGCGACCGGACCGGGCTCGCCGTCGGCGCTGCGCGGCTGGAGCTCGACCTTGCCCTTGTCGCCGAGCTGGACCGGCACCGGCTGCCCCGTGTCGGACTCGGCCGGAACCTCGACCACCGTGGTCGTGGGCACGAAGTCCATGGTGCAGATGCCGTCCTCGGCAGGCACGAAGGCCACCGTGAGCACGCCGTCCGCGGCGGCCACCCCGGCGGACTTGCCGCCCGAGCCGATGGTCGCCTGCGGCTCCGCGAACGTGGGGCACGAGCTGGACCCGTTGGTCACCACGTACAGCAGGCCGGACTCCGGCGCCCACGCGACGCCCACGGTCGAGTCGGTGCTGCCCTCCAGGCCCGGCGGCAGGCCGCGGCCCGAGTTCCCGGCGGCGAGCTCCATGTCGGCGGCATCCGGCAGCTTGCCGTCCTCGGACCCGCCGTCGGACGCGCTGGGGCTGGGGCTGGTCATGTCGCTCTCCTCGGGGGACGACGTCGACACCGACCCGCCCGTCTGGGATCCCGCGGTGTCGGCCTGCGCGCACCCCGCCAGCGCGAGGACCGCTATCACCCCGATGCCCAGCGCCGACGCGCCCGCGCGCGTGAGAGTCCGTGCCGCAGCACCCGACCGGTTCGTCCGCTCGATCCTCATGCCCAGTTCCTTCCGCTCGCCTCTGACACCACCAGGTGTGTGTCGCAGGAATGCGACGCCTCCACCCCTGTCATGTGGCGAGCGGCGTGGTTCTTGCACGACACCGCGACCAACATTGGCAAAGGGTCAGGTGATCGGCACCTCGAGCGGGTGAGAGGTCAGACGCGGGCGGTCGCGAACCGGAGCTTCTCGGGCGTGGCGTCCGCGGCCGTCTTGCGCAGGAACGCCCGGCGGTGCACCGAGAAGGCGTTGCGGTCGTCGAAGAAGTCGCGCGCCATCTCGGCCAGCTCGATGGTCTGGTAGTACGACAGCGGCCGGTCGGTCGCCCGGCGCTCCGCACGTGCGGCGAGCATCCAGCCGAGCGTCGCGGGCTCCTCGTACCCCTGCGCCGCCGACTGCAGCCAGGTGGTGAACTCGCCCCACTCGCGCGGCCCGACGGCGCTGATCAGCCCGATGCGCGCTGCCTCGGCCACCGAGATCGGCAGCTTGCGCGACAGCAGCAGCGACGCCCGGTGGTCGCCCACCCGCGCCGGCATGCTCCACGAGTGCAGCTCGGAGCCGAAGATGCCCATGTCGTAGTACGGGTTCAGGACGACGCCCTCGCGGGCCAGCGTCACGTCCGCGCACAGCCCGGCCATGACGCCGCCGGCGCCGGCGTTCGCGGTGAACGCGGCGACCGTGAGCTGCTCGGCAGTCGCGATGGCGAGGCAGAGCTCGTCGATGGCGCAGATGTTGTCCCAGGCCTCGGCGGCCGGGTCGGGCGAGGCGTCGACGGTGCCCAGGTGGATCCCGTTGGAGAACGCGTGCTCCGTGCCCTTGATGACCAGCACCCGGGTGTCCTCGGTGAGGGCCTTCTCCACGGCGCTCGTCATGCGGCGGCACTGCTCGGTGTACATCGCGCCGCTGTAGGAGCGGAACGTCAGGTAGCCGACTGCGCCGTCGCGCACGTAGGTGGTCTCCGCCATGGAGTCCGGCACGCGGCGGAACGGGGCGTGGGCCGCGTCGATGACCTGCGCGGCCGGGAGCTTGGTGCCGCGGCGCCCGCTCAGCTCGGCGGCGTAGCCCACCCAGAGCGTGCCGACGCCGCAGGCGATCGCCACGGCGTCGAGGTTGCGGCCCACCACGGTGCCGGGCTGGGCGCCGGTGTGCTCCGGAGACGCGACGGCATCGAACACGCAGATCGACCGGCCGTTCACGCCCGCGGGAGCGCCAGGGGCGCCGTCGGCCGCGGCGACGAGCCGTTCCAGCTCGGTGGCGGGGCGGCTCCAGTCGATCCGGAAGTCCTCGCGGCGCAGCAGCGGCAGCTCGCCGCTGACCGGCACGATCCGCAGGCAGGCCTCCGCGGGGATGGGCCGCTCGCCGTCGGCGACCTTGCGGACCACCTCGCCGATGCAGGCCATGGCGGCGTCCGCGACGCGGCTGTTGTACAGGGCACTCTTGGAGATGGGCTGGTCCGGCATGTCGAACACGGCCGTGGCCCACACCGGGCCGGCGTCCAGCTCCTCGACGGCGGACAGCGCCGTGACGCCCCACCTGTCACGGCCGTCACGGATCGCGTGGTCCAGCGACGAGGGCCCGCGGTCGCCCACCGGGCCCGGGTGCACGATGACGGTCGGCCAGCGGTCGTAGATCGTGTCCGGCACGCGGTGCTTGAGGAACGGGCACAGGATCAGGTCCGGGTCCGCCCGCTCGACTGCGCGGGTCATGGCGGCACCCGACTCGAAGGTCGGGGCGAGCTCGACTCCGACGTCGTGCCCCTGCTCCCGCAGGGAGCACCAGACCCGCTGGGTAAGACCGTTGAAGGCAGAAACCAGCAGGAGGATCCTCATCGGACGGTGGACTCCTAAATCGCACGGAAGAGCTCTGGGGGCGCCCCGCAGCCTAACCAGGGACGGCATTCAGGACAATGTGCCACGGTGGTTCGGATTCACCCGCGCCAAATCTTCACACGTGGCGGATACCGCGGAAGAACTTCAGCCCTGCGGACGCAGCGCGATCGCCATCGCCTCCAGGGCCAGGAGCGGCGCCACGTTGCCGTCCAGGCGGGTGCGCGCCACCCCGATCGAGTCCATGCGTCGCACCGTCTGCTCGGGGGTCGAGTCGGCCGCGAGGGCGCGCACCGTCTCGGCGAGCTCGGCGTTGACCAGGTCGACCTCCGCACCGAGCTGCACCACGAGCACGTCCCGGTAGAGGGAGAGCAGGTCCACCATCGCGCGGTCGAGCACGTCCCGCTGATGCCGCGTGGCGCGCCGCTTCTGGTCGTCCTCCAGCTGCTTGAGCTGGGAGCGCAGCCGTGGCGGCAGCGTCTCGCCGTCGGCCACGCCCAGGGCACGCAGCAGCTCGGCCTTCTCGGCCGCGTCGCGCTCCTGCGTGGCCGAGACGGCCTCCGCCTTGGCCACGTCCACCAGCTCGCCCGCGGCGAGGACGGCGTCGCCGACGCCGCGGATGC
>NZ_KI911704.1:36446-37219 GCF_000515355.1 Promicromonospora kroppenstedtii DSM 19349
CGGCGACCGCCTGCGGCGGCGGCACGCGCAGCACCACGCCGCGGCAGCGCGAGCGGATGGTGGGCAGCACGTCCTGGACCGACGGCGCGCACAGCACCCAGACGGTGTGCGGCGGCGGCTCCTCGATGGCCTTGAGCAGCACGTTGGTGGTGCGCTCCGCCATGCGGTCGGCGTCCTCGATGACGATGACGCGCCAGCGGCCGCCCGAGGGCGACCGGGACGCCGTCATGATCAGGTCGCGCACCTCGTCGATCGCGATGACCACCTTCTCGGTGGCCAGCAGCGTGACGTCCGGGTGGGTGCCCGCCATCGTGGTGGTGCACGCCTGGCACACGCCGCACCCGCCCTGCGGGCACTGCAGCGCCGCGGCGAAGGCGCGCGCGGCGACCGACCGGCCCGAACCGGGAGGGCCCGTCACGAGCCACGCGTGCGTCATGGCGGCCGGGTTGGCCACGGCGGCCTGCAGCGCGGCGACGGCGGACTCCTGCCCGACGACGTCGTCCCACACCGTCACGAGCGGTCCTCGGGACGGGGGGCCGTGACGGCTGCTGCCTCGGTGACCACGGGCGTCAGGCCCAGCCGCGCCACGACGTCGACCCGGATCTGCGCCTGGATGTCGTCGACCGGGGCCGCGGCGTCGATGACCACGTAACGCTCCGGGTCGGCCGCGGCGCGCTGGAGGAACGTGTCGCGCACCCGCGTGTGGAACTCGAGGCCGGCCCGTTCCAGCCGGTCCAGCGCGCCCTTGCCCTCGGCCGCGGCGCGGCGGGGGG
>NZ_KI911704.1:37319-41842 GCF_000515355.1 Promicromonospora kroppenstedtii DSM 19349
GCGCCCTTGCCCTCGGCCGCGGCGCGGCGGGCGGCGGCAGCCTCGGGGTCGAGGTCGAGCAGGATCGTGATGTCCGTGCGCAGGCCCTTGGCGGCCCACAGCGAGAGGTGCTCCACCTCGCCGGGCGGCAGGTCACGGCCGCCGGACTGGTAGGCGATCGAGGAGTCGACGTAGCGGTCGGTGATCACCACGGCGCCGCGCTCCAGCGCGGGCCGGACCACGGTCTCGACGTGGTGCGCGCGGTCGGCGGCGTAGATGAGCGCCTCGGCGCGCGGGCCCATGTCCTGACCGTGCATGACGGCGGCGCGCAGCTCCTGGCCGAGCGTGGTGGCGCCCGGCTCGAACGTGAGCAGGACCTCGCGGCCCGTCAGGTCCGCCAGCCAGTCGCCGAGGAGGCGGGACTGGGTCGACTTGCCCACGCCCTCGCCGCCCTCGAAGGAGATGAAGTAGCCCGGTGCGTTCACGCCGCCACCCTAACCGGGCCCGCCGACATCGACCCGGGCGGCTCCCGCTGAGCGGCGCCCGCCCACCCGGCGCACGATGGGGAGATGGACGACAACGAGCAGAGCATCACGTCGATCACCGAGGACGAGTGCTGGGAGTTCCTCTCCATGCAGCCCATCGGGCGCCTCGGCACCGCCGTCGGGGGCGAGCCCGAGATCTTCCCGCTGAACTTCGCGGTCGCGGACCGGACCATCTACTTCCACACCATCCCGGGCACGAAGGTCGCGGAGGTGGCGATCAACGAGAAGGTCGCGTTCGAGGTCGACCAGTGGGGTCCGGAGATCGCCTACAGCGTCGTGGTGAAGGGCACCGCCGAGATCCTGGAGACCGACGCCGACATCGCGGCGGCCGAGTCCACCAACCTGGTCAGCTACCTGGAGGAGACCCGGGACACGTGGGTGCGCATCACGCCCACCCACGTGACGGGCCGCCGCCTGCGGCGCTGACCCGCACGACTACTTCTTGGCCGCGGGCTTCTTGGCCGGAGCCTTCTTCGCGGGTGCCTTCTTGGCCGGCGCCTTCTTGGCCGGGGTGCGCTTCTTGGCCGGGCCCTGGGCGCGCTTCTCGGCGAGCAGCTCGATGGCCCGCTCGGCCGTGACCGACTCCGGGGTGAGGTCCCGCGGCAGGGTGCGGTTGGTCTCGCCGTCGGTCACGTACGGGCCGAACCGGCCGTCCTTGACCGTGATCGGCTTGCCGCTGTTCGGGTCGTCGCCGAGCTCGCGCAGCGGCGGCGTCGCGGTGCGGCCGCGGCCCCGCTTGGGCTGCTTGTAGATCTCCAGCGCCTCGTCGAGGGTGACCGTGAACATGGCCTCCTCGCTCGGCAGGGTCCGCGAGTCCGTGCCCTTCTTGAGGTACGGGCCGTAGCGGCCGTTCTGCGCCGTGATCTCGTCGCCCGACTCCGGGTCGGTGCCCACGACGCGCGGCAGCGACATGAGCTGCAGGGCGTCCTCCAGCGTGACCGAGTCGAGGGACTGCGACTTGAGCAGCGACGCCGTCTTCGGCTTGGGCAGGGCGGCCAGCGCCCGCTTCTTCGCCGCGGCCGACAGGTCCGGGTCCAGGTCGGGCTCGGGCAGCTGCTCCGTGACGTAGGGGCCGTAGCGGCCGTTCTTCGCCACGATCGGGTTGTGCGTCTCGGGGTGCTCGCCCAGCACGCGCCCGTCGTCGGCGCCCGCCGCGAGCAGCTCGCGCGCCTTGGCGACGGTCAGCTCGTCGGGCGCGACGTCGTCCGGCACCGAGGCGCGGGGCGGGTTCTTGCCCTCCTCGACCTCGGCCGCGAGGTCCTCCAGGTAGGGGCCGTACCGGCCCACGCGCACCCGGATGCCCTCGCCGATGTCCACGGAGTTGATCGCCGCGGCGTCGATCTCGCCGAGGTTCTCCACCAGCGCGCGCAGCCCACCGCCCTTGCTGTCCACGCCGAGCTCGTCGGACGTGCCGACGTTGCCCGGCACCTCGCCGAAGTAGAACTCGCGCAGCCACGCCACCCGCTCGCGGGAGCCGGCCGCGATCTGGTCGAGGTCCTCCTCCATCGTCGCGGTGAAGTCGTAGTCGACGAGCCGGTCGAAGTGCTCCTCCAGCAGCCGGATCACCGCGAACGCGAGCCACGTCGGAACCAGGGCCTGGCCGCGCGTGATCACGTAGCCCCGGTCCTGGATGGTCGAGATGGTCGCGGCGTAGGTGGACGGGCGGCCGATACCGCGCTCCTCCAGCGCCTTGACCAGCGAGGCCTCCGTGTACCGCGCGGGCGGCGTGGTCGAGTGGCCGTCCGCGGCGAGGTCGGTGCCGGTCAGCGCGTCGCCCTCGGCCATCGTCGGCAGGCGCGTCTCCTTGGCCGCCGCGGCGGTGTCGGGCGCGTCGGTCTCGGCGTCCGCACCCTCCTCGTACGCCGCGAGGAAGCCGCGGAACGAGATCACCGTGCCGGACGCCGAGAACACCGCCTCGTTGCCGTCCTGCGTGCCGCCGCTGATGACGGCGCCGAGCCGGACGGACGCCGTCGACCCCTTGGCGTCGGCCATCTGCGAGGCCACGGTGCGCTTCCAGATCAGCTCGTACAGCCGGAACTGGTCCCCGCTCAGCTCGCCGGCGACCTGGGCCGGGGTACGGAACGAGTCGCCCGCGGGGCGGATCGCCTCGTGCGCCTCCTGGGCGCCCTTGGCCTTGCTGGCGTAGAGCCGCGGCGCGCCCGGCACGTACTCCGCGCCGTAGAGCTCGGCGGCCTGCCGCCGCGCCGCGTCCGTCGCCTCCTTGGAGAGCGACGGGCTGTCGGTACGCATGTAGGTGATGTAGCCGTTCTCGTACAGGCCCTGCGCGGTGCGCATCGCCTGACGCGACGACATCCGCAGCTTGCGGCCGGCCTCCTGCTGCATCGTGGAGGTGGTGAACGGCGCGGCCGGACGGCGCGTGTACGGCTTGGTCTCGAGGCTCTTGACCGCGAAGTCGGCCGCCTCCAGCCCGGCGACGACGGCGCGGGCCGCCGCCTCGTCGAGCTGCACGACGCCGGTGCGGACCTTGAGCCGGCCCCGGTCGTCGAAGTCCCGGCCGGACGCGACCTTCTGGCCCGCGAGCTGGGTGAGCCGCGCGCGGAAGGACGGCTGGCCGGAGCCGGCGCCGTCGTCCGCGACCGCGAAGGTGCCCGCGACGTCCCAGTAGTCGGCCGAGACGAACGCCATGCGCTCGCGCTCCCGCTCGACCACCAGGCGCGTGGCCACCGACTGCACGCGGCCGGCTGACAGGCCCTGGCGCACCTTGCGCCAGAGGACCGGCGAGACCTCGTAGCCGTACAGGCGGTCGAGGATGCGCCGCGTCTCCTGGGCGTCCACCAGGTCCTGGTCCAGCTCGCGCGTGTTCTCCAGTGCACGGAGGATCGCGTCGCGGGTGATCTCGTGGAACACCATGCGCTTGACGGGCACCTTGGGCTTGAGCTCCTGGATCAGGTGCCAGGCGATGGCCTCGCCCTCGCGGTCCTCATCGGTCGCGAGGAAGAGCTCGTCGGCGTCCTTGAGGGCCTTCTTGAGCTCCGAGACCTTCTTCTTCTTGTCCGCGTGGACCACGTAGTACGGGTCGAACCCGTTGTCGACGTCGACGGAGAACTTGCCGTACGGCCCCTTCTTCATCTCCGCGGGCAGGTCCTTGGGCTGCGGGAGGTCGCGAATGTGCCCCACGCTGGCTTCGACCTCGTAGCCGTCACCGAGATAGCTCTGGATCTTGCGAGCCTTCGTGGGCGACTCGACGATCACGAGCTTGCGTGCCTGGGACATCCGGTCCTGCCTGCTTCCTGCTGGGTCTTGGGACGTGCGCCGGGTGGCGTTGGAGAGTTCACGGTACGCCAGGCGCGACGGATCGCACCCTATCCGGGCTCACATGGCGCTGCCCGGCAGTTTCACATGACCGTGGTGATTTTCACTCGTGGCGTCAAGGACATGGCGCTGATGACACAGGGAGCCACACACGAGCGCCACGGTCTCTCCAACGGACTCCTCTACGGTGGGGCCATGACCGACCGCGCTCTCCCGCCACCCGATCTGTCGCAGCCCGCCGAGGGCCGCGCCGTCGGCGGCGTCAGCAGCCCGATGCCTGGTCGGACGCCCGGTCACCGACCCCGCGTGGGGCCGCGCGTAGCGGCCGCCGTCGTCGCCGTCCTGGGCATGTGGGGCGTGTGGGCCACCTGGGACACGTTCGTCGCCTCCGGGCGCGGCCAGCACGCCGACCAGCTCGCGCTCGAGGGCGCGGCCAGGGGGCAGGGCGTGCTGTGGGAGCTGGCCGAACCGGTGCTCGGTGTGGTGTCCAACTCGTTCATCGGCCTGGGCCTCGCGGTCGCCGTCGTGCTCGCGCTGGCCCGCGGGCGCTGGTGGCTCGCGGCGCAGGTGGTGATCCTGGTGGCCGGCGCGAACCTCACCACGCAGGTGCTCAAGCACGTGGTGCTCGACCGGCCCGCGCTGCTCGACACCGCGCGCGCCGACATCAACACCCTGCCCAGCGGGCACACGACCGTCGCCGCCTCGATCGCCGCCGGGCTGCTCATC
>NZ_KI911704.1:41942-42735 GCF_000515355.1 Promicromonospora kroppenstedtii DSM 19349
GCTTGCCCGCCACCGCCGCGGCGAGGGCCCGGCGGGCGGGCAGGGCCTGTTCGCGGTGCAGCGCGGACGCGGCCAGGGGCCCGAGCACGTCCTCGACGCCGTCGACGTCGTAGGCGGAGGAGACCAGGTCGTCCCGGAGGGACGCGACGAGGGCGGGATCGGTCACAGGAGGGTGCACGGGCACCATCCTGACCCGACTACCGGGTGCAGTTCGAGTTGACGTACAGGCCGATGGTCTCGGACGCCTTCACCATCGCCTCGGTGTCGAGCTCCTGCTGCGCGCCGCCGACCGCCGAGATCACCGCGGGGCCGTCGTTGGCCTTCACCTTCTCGATGTTGTTGGCCACCGTGGAGTAGTACGTGAAGGCGACTGCCCACTCCTGCGAGATCTCCTCGGGCGGTGTGACTCCGTCCAGCGCGTTGCGCGCGTTGATGAAGCCCTTGCGCAGGGTGTCCGGCTGGTCCTCGACCATCGCCGACTGCGCGTTGGCGGCCTGTGTCCAGGCCATCTGGGTCTGCGCGCACGACGCGGCGTCCGCCGTCGAGCCCGAGCCACCGGCGCCGCCGGAGAAGGTGTCCATGCCCCAGCCCGCGCCCAGGCCCAGGCCCGCGGAGACGACGCCGGCCAGGACGAGCACGAGCGGGCGGTCCAGGAACTTGGGCAGGCCCCGGCGCAGGGTCTTCTTGATCTTGCGCTGCTGCGCCGTGCTGGGCGTGGGGATGCGGCCGCGAGGTCCCTTGCCGGCCTTCGACGAGCCGGACCGGCCCGGGCCGGACGGCTCGCCGGCGCCCG
>NZ_KI911704.1:42835-44036 GCF_000515355.1 Promicromonospora kroppenstedtii DSM 19349
TCGCCGCGGCGCCCCACGGGCTGGGCGCGGCGTTGTCCTTCGCGTCCGTGGCGAGCCCCTCGGCCCACTCGAGCGCGCTCGCACCCGGTGCGGCCTCGCCGGACGCGAGGCTCTCCGCCCAGGTGAGCGCGTTGCTTGCGGGGGGACCACCAGCGCGGGCAGCAGCACGCCCACCTCGCGAGCCCTTGCGCCGTGTCGCACTCATAGCCGCGCACTTTACCCGCAGAACCGGGGAAGACAGGAGGGGCAAACGTGTGATAGCTGACGAACTGCGGGTGAAGTGCTACCCGTTCAGGTAGGCGATGCTCGCCCAGAACACCACGACGACGACGGCCACGACCCAGATGGCGAGCGTGAGCAGACCCCAGTTGCGCGCGCGGCGGGACGCTTTGCGCGCCTTGTCGTGCCGGCCGGTCTTCCACAGGGTGTTGACGCGCATGGAGTTCACCAGCGCGACGATTCCGGTCGGCGGGAATCCGAACAGGGTGACCAGAACGGTGAACACCAGATACGTCGGTGGCGGGTACTGCAGTTGCGCGGGGTAGGTGTGGACGTTGACGTTCACGGGCGCACGCGACCGTCCCGAGCTCCCGGGCTGCGCTGCCGAGTTACTCATGAAATGTCCCCCCTCACCGATATAGAGGGAGAACTTAGTGCAATTTCGGCGATTTGTTGAATGCCCAGGTCAGCCCGGGATCTTGCGCAGCACCTCGCGATAGAAATGCACTCCGCGACTCAGGGAATCGACGCTCAGCTGCTCTCCGGCGCCGTGCGACGACTGCCGCTGCGCGCGGCTCATGACGAACGGCCGGAACCGGTAGACGTGGTCGCTGATCGGGGTGAACCGGCGCGCGTCGGAGGCGGCCGGAGCCACGTGCGGCACCACCAGGGCGTCCGGGTACGCGGCCCCGATCGACTCGCTCAGCAGCGCGAACTGCTGGCTGTCGGTGGGCGAGACCTCGCTGGGCTCGTCGCTCTCCACGACCTCGATCTCGACCCGCTTGTCCGCGATGACGCGGCGCAGCCGCGCGACGGTCCGCTCCACGGTGTCACCGGGGGCCACGCGGACGTCGAGGCGGGCCCTGGCCGTAGCGGCCGCGACGTTCGCGCCGGGGCTGCCCTCCAGCTCGGTGACCGCCACGGTGGTGCGGACGAGCGCGGCCGCCTCCGGGCCGGCACCCGCCAGCATCCAGGCCGCGAG
>NZ_KI911705.1:0-1370 GCF_000515355.1 Promicromonospora kroppenstedtii DSM 19349
CAGGTGGACGAGCGGCGGTGCGCCGCCGACGTCAGCACGGCGCTGCGCTCGGCCGCCCGGCCGCTGGCGATCGCCGTCGCGACGTTCCCGGACGGCAACCCGGGGGCCGGCACCACGCGCGAGCAGGAGGTACGCCGGCTCCTGGAGAAGCAGGAGGCGGGCGCGAGCTTCGCGATCACCCAGTTCTTCTACCGCGCGGACTCGTACACCGGGTTCGTCGAGGCGGCCCGGGCGGAGGGCGTGACCATCCCGATCCTCGCCGGGATCCTGCCCACCACCGAGGCCCGCCGTCTGCGCCGCGTCCAGGAGCTCACCGGGGTGGCGGCGCCCCCCGAGCTCCTGCGGGACCTCGACCGGCTCACCGCGCCCGACGGCGCCGTCGACCCCGAGGCCCAGCACGCGCACGGCATCGAGTACTCCGCGGCGCTCGCGCGCGAGGTGCTCGACGCCGGCACGCCCGGCCTGCACGTGTACACCTTCAACAAGCACCGCCCCGCCCTGGACCTGCTCGAGCGCGTGGGCCTCACGGGCCGGGCGGCCGCCTGAGACACGCACGCCGGAGGGTTGGCACTCTCGGGGGTCGAGTGCCAGAATGGGAGGCGTAGCCAGGCGGCGGCCGAGGTCGTCGCCGATCGCTGCGGCCCTGGAGGGGCCAGGGCCGCATCGTCATAGGAGGTGATGCGCGATGGCTACCTACTGGGACCCGTTCCAGGAGATGGACCGTCTGTTCGGCACGTTCGCCGGCAACACGCGGCAGTCCGGTGCCATGCCGATGGACCTGTTCCGCACCGGCGACCACTACGTCCTCTCGATGGACCTGCCCGGTGTGGACCCCGGCACCATCGATGTCTCGGTCGAGGACCGCACGCTCACGGTCCGTGCGGAGCGCACGCAGCGCTCGGACGACGGCGCACAGTGGCTGGTGCGCGAGCGGCCGACGGGCACGTTCGCCCGGCAGCTCACCATGGGCCGCGGTCTCGCCCTCGACAGGATCGAGGCGTCGTACGCCGACGGCGTGCTCGCGCTGACGATCCCGGTCAGCGAGGAGGCGAAGCCGCGCAGGATCGACGTGGCGCACTCGGCCGGGTCGACGCCGATCGGCCAGGGCTCGTCCGAGGGCCGCCAGACCATCGAGCAGTAGGTCCCGCTCGCGGCGTCGGACGCCCGGGTCACCCCGGTGACCCGGGCGTCCGGCATGTCCAGGGCGGCCGGGCGCGCCGGCATCGTGCCCAGGGTATGGCCCGGATGTGATGTACCCCGGGGTCGTCAGGTCGGCCGATACTACGGATGAAAAATCGGCACGTACCAGCGCGACCGACCCGTGGAGGCCCCACCGTGCACGAACACGACCACAGCTCCACCGAGTGCAG
>NZ_KI911705.1:1470-2374 GCF_000515355.1 Promicromonospora kroppenstedtii DSM 19349
CGTGGTGCTCTCGCCGCGGCGGCCCGGCACGCCGAACCGGGACGCCGTCCGGGCCGGCCGGCGCGGGTTCCGGCACTTCCTCACCGTGCCCGCGCCCCACCGCCGGGTGCGGATCGACGTGGGCGGCAGCACCTCCGAGGTGACCAGCGACCGGGCCGGCTACGTCGACGTCGAGCTCCCCGCTGGTGCCTCGCTCTCCGACGGCTGGCACACCGCGCTGCTGACCTGCCTCGACGCCCCCGAACCGACCGAGGCCGAGGCCCCGATCCGGGTGCTCGACGAGCGCACGCGGTTCGGCGTGGTCAGCGACATCGACGACACGACCATGGTCACCGCCGTGCCCCGGCCGCTGCTCGCGGCCTGGAACACCTTCGTGCGGCACTCCAGCGCGCGACGGGCCGTGCCGGGCATGCCCGAGCTCTACCGCTCGCTCCAGCAGACCCATCCCGACGGCGCCTTCTTCTACCTGTCGACCGGCGCCTGGAACACCGCGGGCACGCTGCGCGCGTTCCTCTCGCGTCACGCGTACCCGCCGGGCCCGCTGCTGCTGACCGACTGGGGTCCCACGCTCACCGGGTGGTTCCGCAGCGGCCAGGCGCACAAGCGGGCGAGCCTCGAACTGCTCATGACGTGGTTCCCGCACGTGCGGTGGGTGCTCATCGGCGACGACGGCCAGCACGACGTCGCGATCTACCAGGAGACCGCGCGCCGTCGGCCCGACCAGGTGCGGGTCGTGGCGATCCGGCAGCTCACCGGCGGGCAGCAGGTGCTGGCCGGGAACGCGCCGCACGTCGGGAACGGGTCGCATGCCGGTAACGGTGCGCTCGCCGGGAGCGGCCCGCGGGGCGGCGAGGCGGGGTCCGGCATCGGCGAGTCTCCGGTGCCGACCGTGGCCGGCCAGGAC
>NZ_KI911706.1:0-1514 GCF_000515355.1 Promicromonospora kroppenstedtii DSM 19349
CTCGAGCCCGTCGACGGCGGTGCCGTAGCCGCCCGGGGTGCCGGGCAGCGTGATGAGCGAGCCGGTCGGCGACGCGTAGGGCTCGACGGCCGCGAGCAGCCGGTCGGCGTAGCCGGTGAGCCAGGCCCGGGCCTCGGGGCCGGACGCCCCGGCACCGGACGGACGGACGGAGGCTGTGTGGTCGGTCATGCGACGAACTCCATGTCCTCGCGGGTCACGGCACTACGGGACGCCTCGCCCCGTGCGTAGCGCTCCAGCTCGTCGAGCGCGGCAGCGGTCATGCGGCGCGCCTCGGTGCCGAGCGACCCGGCGATGTGCGGTGTGATCATGACGTTGGGCAGGTCGTACAGCACGGACGACGCCGGCAGCGGCTCCGGCTCGGTGACGTCGAGCATCGCGTAGATGCGGCCCGTCGAGCACTCGCGCTCCAGCGCAGCGGTGTCGACGACGGTGCCGCGGGCGGTGTTGATCAGCGTGGCGCCGTCGGGCAGCAGGGCGAGCTCGCGCGCGCCGATCAGGTTGCGCGTCGAGGGCAGCTCCGGGGCGTGCAGCGAGACGATGTCGGACGCCGCCAGCAGCTCGTCGAGCGGCACCAGCCGCGCGCCGGCCTCGGCCACGACGGCCGCGTCCGCGAACGGGTCCGCCACGAGGATCTCGCGCGTCTCGGGACCGGAGCCCGGCACGGTCAGGCGCGCCACGACCTGGCGCCCGGTCCGGGAGAAGCCGACGATGCCGACCACGCGGTCCCGGTTGGACAGGTCGCCGTGCTCGTCCAGGTAGGACCAGTCGTCCCTGCGCTTGCGGGCGATGTTCGCGAGGAACGGCGCCTTCTTGCCGGCCATGAGGATCGCGGCCACCGTGAACTCCGCGACCGGCAGCGCGTTTTCGGTTACGGCGTTGGTCACCAGCAGCCCGCGGTCCCAGACCGCGTCGGACACGAGCGACCGGACCGAACCCGCGCAGTGCACGACCGCGCGCAGGTTCGGCGCGAGCTCGAGGACCTCGGAGGTGAGCCGGGGCGCGCCCCACGAGGTGACGAGCACCTCGACGTCGGCCAGCCGGGCCTTGGCCTCGGGCGTGTCGTAGGAGGTCACACGAGCGGTCTCACCGAGACGCGCGATCGCGCGCAGCCGGGAGTCCTCGTCCGGGCCGAACTGCATTCGCAGTGCCCGATCGTCCATGACGAGCAGGGCTTCAGGTCGCCGCACCACCGCGCTCCTCTCCATCGAGTCCGCGTCCGCCTGACCGTTCAGGCGAACAATTCCGATCACCTACGATCGGACGATGGCCCATTGAAGCCCACCAGACCGGCCGTTGGCAAGCCCTGGCGCTCACCGAAGAGTTCCTATACGATCATTTTCGATCATTGGAGATACGAACATGACAGCAGCGTCGCTGCCCGCGCCCGACGTGTCGGCCCGGGACCACTGGGCCGCCGGGCACGTGGTGAGCGCCCTCGCGCCCACGCTCGCCAGGGCGGATGCCGAGCGCGGCACCCCGTGGCCGCAGCCGCT
>NZ_KI911706.1:1614-3137 GCF_000515355.1 Promicromonospora kroppenstedtii DSM 19349
CCCCGCCGGCCCCGCCGGACCCGCCGAACCGACGGCGTGGCACTGGATGCTCGCGGGCGACGTCGAGCTCGCGCCCGGTCGCGCGGTCGTCCGCTTCACGCCGGACGGCGCCCCGGTGCGCCGCGACCTCGCGATCACGTGGGATCCTCAGGCCGTCGACGCCGCGGTCGACGTGCGCGCGCTGGACGACCCCGAGCTGACCGCCGTCTGGGGTGAACACCTGAACCGGTTGCGGCTCACGGCGCGCGCAGAGGCGCCGTCGGGCCAGTTCCGGGTAACCATGAGACCCACCGGGTCGGGATCGCAGGAGGTCGCATGACGCAGGAAGCGCCGCTCCCGAGCGAGCGTCGGGCACGCCTGATCGCACGGGTGCGGGAGACGGGCTCGGCACGGGTGAGCGACCTGTCGCGCGTGCTCGGCGTGACTCCCGTGACGGTGCGGCGCGACCTCGCGCTGCTCGTGGCCGAGGGCACGCTGGAGAAGGTGCACGGCGGTGCCCGCATCCCGGCGCGCGGCACCGGTACCAACGGCGGCTCCGGAAGCGGCGGCGGCCTGGGCGCCCGCACCGGGGCAAGCACCGGCGTCCCCCTGCCGGAGGGCATGTTCGCGGGCGACGACGAGCGACCGACCATCGGCATGGTCGTGCCCTCGCTGGACTACTACTGGCCCGAGGTGATCCGCGGCGCGCGGGCCGCCGCGCACGACACGGCGCGGCTGATCCTGCGGGGCGGTTCGTACGACGTGGACCAGATCCGGCACCAGCTCTCGGCGCTCGTCAGCGACGACGGCGGCCCGGGGGTCGACGGCCTGCTGGTGGCCCCGCCCGTCGACGGGCCGGACGCCACCGATCTGGCCGACTGGCTCGCGGGCCTGGACCTGCCGGTGGTGCTGATGGAGCGGCGCCTGGTGGGCGGCCCGTACCGTGAACCACTGGAGTCGGTGGCGACCGACCATGCACTGGGCTCGGGCACGGCGGCCCGCCACATCGCCGAGCGGGGACACAGGCGCGTGGGCCTGGTGACGTCGCGGACCAGCCCGCACTCCGCGGCCGTCCGCCGCGGCTTCCTCGCGGCGGCGGCGGACCTGGAGTTCGACGTGGTGCTCGACCTGGAGACCGGTCCGCTGGCCGGCGCGGAGTGGGCCACCGACGCCGCGAGCGTCCTGGACGAGTGCACGGAGACGGGCGTGACGGCGGTCCTGGTGCACTCCGACCGGGAGGCGATCTCGCTGGTGGAGCTGGCGCGGGAACGCGGCATGCGGGTGCCTGCGGACCTGGCGGTGGTCGCCTACGACGACGAGGTGGCCGCCCTGGCAGACCCGCCGCTGACCGCGGTGAGCCCGCCCAAGGCCGCGATCGGCGCGGCCGCGGTGGAACTGCTCACGCGTCGGCTCACGGACGCCGACCGCCCGGTGCACCGGATCGAGCTGAGCTCCCGGCTGATCGTGCGCGCGTCGAGCGGCGACTGACCCCGACCACGCGCCGGTCAGCGGCCGGCGACCGGCGCCGGGTCGAACCGGCGCAG
>NZ_KI911706.1:3237-3806 GCF_000515355.1 Promicromonospora kroppenstedtii DSM 19349
GGCGCCGTCGGCGCCGACCAGGGCGAGCGCGTCGTCCAGGTACCGCGCCAGGTGCTCGCGGTCCGACGCCGAGCGGGTAGCCAGGTCGTCGCCCGCGGCCTGCGCGACCTCGGCCGCGCCGGTCATCCGCGCCCACATGGCCGGGTACAGGTGCAGGGCCCAGCCCGTGTAGTGGTCGAAGCTGCGCTCGGGGCCGTCGGCGAACCAGCCGCCGGGCCGGACGAATCGGTCGTGCGCCGCAAGGTCGCGCGCCACGTCGTCGGCGGAGAAGGGACCGCCGACCGAGCGCAGGAAGGTCTCCACGACGATGCGGAACCAGACCCAGTTGTTGTCCGGGTAGCCCTCGTCGCCCACGACCGGGGAGAGGTAGTCGACCAGGTGCTCCTGGGCCGACGGCGCCAGGCGGTCCCAGATCCAGGGGCGCGTCAGGTCGAGGATCAGGGCCAGCGAGGCCGCCTCGACCTTGGCCTGGCCGTGCTCGTCGGGCCGGACCCACCGCTCGGGGTGCGCGGGGTCGGCGCCCGCGGCCAGCCCTGCCGCGTACCGTTCGGCGAGGCCGGTCGGGTCCG
>NZ_KI911706.1:3906-4450 GCF_000515355.1 Promicromonospora kroppenstedtii DSM 19349
CAGGCCCGGGTGCTGCGCCCGTTCACCGATCGGCGGGACTGGTGGTGGCTCGGCGTCGACCACCCGATCATGAACTGGAGCCCCTGGATCCAGGGCAACGTGCTCGCCGCGAACCTCGCGCTGGAGGACGACCCCGACCGTCGCGCGGCCACCACCGCGCTCGTGGCAGACGGGATCGCCGCGTACTGGGCCTCCCTGCCCGCCGACGGCGGGGTCGACGAGGGCTACCACTACTGGTGGCAGGGAGCGGCCCGCGCGCTGGAGGCGCAGGACCTGCTCACGTTCGCGGGGACCGACCCCGCGCCCGAGGCGCTGGACCGCATCCGCGCGACCCTGGCCTTCCCGCACGCCATCGCACCTGGGCGGCGACTGGTACGTCAACGTGGCCGACGGCGCCGCGCGGCCGCTCGCGACCTGGCCCTGGAACGTCGTGCACACGTGGGCCGAGCGGATGGGCGACGCGGCGGCGGCACAGCACGCGGCGTCGTACCGCGGGCAGCCCGGCGGACTGTTCGACGAGCGCGCCTCTCTGCCCCGTGCGGTC
>NZ_KI911706.1:4550-10241 GCF_000515355.1 Promicromonospora kroppenstedtii DSM 19349
AGCCGCTCGCGCGCCACGAAGTCCAGCACGGGCTCCGAGTCGGTGAAGTGCCCCACCTGCGGGGCGTCGACACTGGCCAGGCCGCGGATCACGGGCGCGAGCGCGGCCGCCCGGGCGCGCCGCTCGACGTCGTGCAGCGGCTCGTAGCCCGCCCGCACGGCGCCGAAGGGATGGTCCCCCCGAGCGGCCGCTCGCGCCGCGATGAACTCCTCGGCTCGCCGGATGATCGAGAGGGACCGCTCCTCCGCCTCGGCCGAGGTGTCGCCCCAGGCGGTGATGCCGTGGCCGCCCAGGATGCAGCCGACGGCCTGCGGGTTCGCGGCCTTGATGGCCGCGATGTCGAGGCCGAGCTGGAAACCCGGACGGCGCCAGGGCACCCAGACGACCTCGTCGCCGAAGATCTCGGCGGTCAGGTTCTCGCCGTCGGCGGCCGCGGCGATCGCGATGCCGGCGTCGGGGTGCAGGTGGTCCACGTGGGGCGCGTCGACCAGGCCGTGCATGGCCGTGTCGATCGAGGGCGCCGCGCCGCCCTTGCCGTGCAGGCAGTAGTCGAACGCGGCGACCATCTCGTCCTCGCGCTCCTCGCCCGTGTACACGTCCACGAGGGCGCGCATCCGGTCGAGCCGCAGCACGGCGAGGCCCTGCTCGGTGAGCGTGCCGAGGTCGCCGCCGGAGCCCTTGACCCACAGCAGCTCGACGGGCTCGCCCGTCACCGGGTCGGTGGCGGTGCCCTTCGCGGACGTGTTGCCGCCCGCGTAGTTGGTCACCCGCGGGTCGGAGCCCAGGCGGTTGGACCGGCCCACCAGGTCTTGTACCGCACCGGCCGCGCCGGCACCGGCCTCGACGACGTCGTTCATGCTCCCCATCCCGCCTGCGCGCCACCGACGCGCTCTTGTGCGATCTTCTCGGCATAACCCGACGCCGCGAAGGCCGCTGTCGGGTTCGGGTCCAGCCCCATCTCCTCGCGCACCTGCGCGACGAGCGGCCGGACGTCGGTGTCGTACGCGTCCATCAGCACGCCGTGCGCGCCGAGCACGTCACCGGCGAGCTGGGCAGCCTCCAGCGCCTCGACGTCGACGAGCAGCGCCTTGGCCGTCGCCTCCTGGACGTTCATGACCGACCGGATCTGCGCGGGGATCTTCGGCTCGATGTTGTGGCACTGGTCGAGCATGAAGTTGACCCCGCTGTCCGGGGCGTGCGCACCGGCGGACACGATCTCGTGCATGATCCGGAACAGCTGGAACGGGTCCGCGGCGCCCACCATGAGGTCGTCGTCGGCGTAGAACCGGCTGTTGAAGTCGAAGGCGCCGAGGCGGCCCTGGCGCAGGAGCTGCGCCACGATGAACTCGATGTTGGTGCCGGGCGCGTGGTGGCCCGTGTCCAGCACGACCTTCGCCCGGTCGCCGAGCGCCATGACGTGCAGCAGGGAGGTGCCCCAGTCCGGTACGTCGGTCACGTAGAAGGCCGGCTCGAAGAACTTGTACTCGAGCACCATGTGCTGGTCGTCGTCCAGGGCGGCGTAGATCTCGGCGAGCGACTCGGCGATCCGGTCCTGCCGGGCCCTGATCGAGTCCTGCCCGGGGTAGTTCAGGCCGTCGGACAGCCAGACCTTGAGGTCCTTGGACCCCGTGGCGCGCATGACGTCGATGCACTGCTTGTGGTGGTCCACGGCCTTGGCGCGCACCCGCGGGTCGGGGTGGGCCAGCGAACCCAGCATGAAGTCCTCGTCCTGGAAGACGTTCGAGTTGATCATGCCGATCCGGACGCCCAGGTCGTCGGCGTGCCGGGCGAGCGCGCCGAAGTCGTCCACCAGGTCCCACGGGATGTGCAGGCTGACGCGCGGGGCCACGCCGGTGTACTTGTGCACCTGCGCGGCGTCGGACAGCTTCTCGAACGGGTCACGCGGCACGCCGGGCTGGCTGAAGACCTTGAACCTCGTGCCCGAGTTGCCGAACGCCCAGGACGGCAGCTCGATCGTCTGCTGCCGGAGCGCCGACCTGGCCGCCTCGACACGTGTGGATGCCGCCATGGCGTCCTCCCTCTCCGCGCACGCCCTCGTGCGCACCTTGAAACGATTCATTCAGACCCTAGTCCGCGACACCGGGACGGTCAAGGCATGGCCGTGCGGCGCGGTCGGTAGAACGTCAGGTGGTCGGCAGCTCGGGCTGCCGACCACCTGACGTTCTACCGACCGCGCCGCACACCCCATCGGAGCACAGGACTCAGAAGTCGAAGTCGTCGATGTTGCTCTTGTCGAACACGAACGGCTCGCCGAGCACGACCACGCCGTCGGCCCCCACCGTGTACTCACCGAGCCGGCCGGCTTCGAAGGTGTCACCCTCCGCGCCCGTGATGTCGCCCGCCACCAGGGCCGCGGCGGCCTCGGTCGCCAGGTAGCCCAGGTCGTTCGGGTTCCACAGCGCGAACGCCTCGACGGTGCCGTCCTCGACGTACTCGCGCATCTGGTTGGGCGTGCCGAGACCGGTGACCGCGACCTTGCCCTTGTACTCGGACGTCGAGACGTACCGCGCGGCCGCGGCGATGCCGACGGTCGTGGGCGAGACGATCCCCTTCAGGTCCGGGTGCGACTGCAGCAGGGCCGCGGTCTTGTCGAACGATGTCTGGTCGTCGTCGTCGCCGTAGGCGGTCTCCACGAGCGTGATGTCCGGGTAGTCGGACGCCAGCTTCTCCTCCATCAGCTTGATCCACGCGTTCTGGTTGGTCGCGTTGGCCGACGCCGACAGGATGGCGATCTCACCCTCGCCGCCGATCTGGTCGGAGATGAGCTCGAGCTGCTTGTCCGCGATGCCCTCGGCCGAGGCCTGGTTGACGAACAGGTCGCGGAACTGGGGCTCGGTGTCGGAGTCGAAGGTGACCACCTTGGTGCCCGCCGACTTCGCCTCGTCGAGCGCGTCGCCGATCGCCGTCGGGTCGTTGGCCGAGACGATCAGCGCGCTCACGCCCTGCTGGGCGGCAGTGTTGATGAACGGGACCTGCGAGTCGGGGGACGCGGTGTCCGGCCCCACCTCCTCGACGGTGGCGCCGAGCTCACCGGCCGCCTCCTGGGCCCCGGCGGTCGACGCCTCGAAGTACGGGTTACCGAGGTTCTTGGGCAGCATGGTCATGGTGACGTCGCCGGACGCGCCGCTCGCGCCGCCGTCCCCGCCGTCGCCCCCGGAACCGCAGGCGGCCAGCCCGACCGCCAGGACAGCGGCCGTGCCGGCCGCGAGCACAGATGTGAGCTTCATCGTTCGTCTCCCTAGCTTCCGTGCCCGGCGGACGAGCGCCGTCGGACCCTGAGGCCCCCCGCGATGCGCGGGGCGACCACCGACACGACGAGCGCCGTGCCGATCACGATGTTGATGACGTTGACGGTGACGCCCTCCAACCGGAGGGCGCTGCCGAGCACGCCGATCAGCAGCACGCCCGCGACCACCCCGTGCATGGCGCCGCGGCCGCCGAAGATCGACACCCCGCCCAGCAGCACCGCCGCCACGACCTGCAGCTCCAGGCCGGTCGCGTTGTCACCTCGGGCGCTGCCGTAGCGGAGCGTGTAGTAGACGCCCGCGAGCGCCGAGACCGCCCCGGACAGCACGAACAGGATGAGCAGGGTGCGCTTGACGTCGACGCCGGAGAACCGGGCGGCCTCGCTGCTGCGGCCGATGTCGAGCACGTTCCGGCCGAACGGGGTGGCGTGCAGCAGCACGGCGAAGACGGCGATCAGGAGGACCAGCCCGAGGGTGATCGCCGGCCAGGGCGACTCCCCCAGCTTCTCGGTGGCGCCGTCGGTCCAGTTCTCGGGGAAGTCGGTGACGGCGGTGGTGCCCAGCAGCCCGACGGCGAGGCCGCGGTAGAGGGCGAGGGAGCCGATGGTGACCGCGAGCGACGGCAGGCCACCGTAGGCGACGAGCGCCCCGTTGAGCGCACCGCACACCGCGCCGAGCAGCACCGAGGCCGGTAGCGCGAGCCACAGGTCGGCCCCGGCCTGGTGCAGCAGGCCGAAGGTGACGCTGGACAGCCCCACCACGGACGCGACCGACAGGTCGATCTCGCCGGTGGCGATGATCAGCGTCATGGGCAGCGCGATGAGCAGCACGGGGGCGACGTCGAGCACCAGGTAGGTGATGGTGAGCGGGCCGTCGAAGCCCTGCACGGTCGCGGAGGCGACCACCCAGGCCGCGACCAGGATCAGCACGGTCAGCATCTCGCGGGTGAGCAGCGCGCGCTGCCACCAGGGGCGGGCGTGGGTCCTCATCGGTTCGCCTCCTCGCGGTCGGCCGGGCCGCCTTCGCCGGGTTGGTCGGTGTCACGTTCGGCCGCGAGGCGGTGCGACCGCCGCCGGGCGAGCACGCGGTCCAGCGCGATGGCGCCGATGATGAGCGCGCCGACCACGGCGCGCTGCCAGAAGTCGGGGATGCCCACCACGGGCAGGGCCCGGTTGATGGTGAGCAGCAGCATCGCGCCGAGCGCGGCGCCCGCGACGGTGCCGCTGCCGCCGAAGATCGCGACGCCGCCCACCACCACGGCACCCACGACCTGGAGCTCGATGCCGAGCCCGGCCCCGGACGACACGGTGCCGTACCGGGCGGCGAACATGACGCCGGCCAGCCCGGCGAGCGCGCCGCCCAGGGCGAACGCCCCGAGCAGCCGGCGGCGCACGGGCAAGCCCTGCAGCTCGGCGGCGTCGGGGTCGGACCCGATCGCGTAGAGCTGTCGGCCGCCGCGCGCGGTGTACATGTAGTAGGCGACGACGGCCAGCACGACGGCGGCGACGATCGTCAGCACGGGGATGCCCAGCGCCTGCTGGGTGCCCAGTGCGAGGAACGACCGGGGCATGTCCCCGGCGTCGATCCGGTCGCTGCCGGCCCAGGTCAGCGCGATGCCACGGTAGACGTACAGCGTGCCGAGCGTGATGACGAGCGCGGGCACGCGGGCGAACGCCACGATCGACCCGTTGACCAGGCCGAGCACGGCCCCCGCCGCTACGGCGACGAGCGCCACCACGACGATCGGCAGGTCGGGCGCCTCGATGAACAGGCGGCCGGTGAGGTACGCGGTCAGGCCCAGCACGGAGCCCACGGACAGGTCGACGTTGCGGGTGATGACCACGACCGCCTGGCCCACGGCGAGCACCACGAGGATGGCGGGCGTGAGCAGCAGGTCGCGGAAGCCGCCGGAGCTGAGCAGGAAGCCGGGCTGGATGGCGGTGGTCACGCCGATCACGACGAGGAGGGCGAGGGCGATGCCGGCCTCGCGGCGGCGCAGCAGGGCGCTCATGCCGCGCCCTCCTGCCCGGCCGACGCGCCCGGCGTCGCGGCACGCATCACGACCTCGGGGGTCGCCTCCGCCCGGCTCAGCTCGGCGGCGATCCGCCCCTCGCGGACCACGAGCACGCGGTCGGCCATGCCCAGCACCTCCGGCAGCTCGGACGAGATCATGAGCACGGCAAGTCCCTCGGCGGCCAGCGTGGACAGCAGCCGGTGCACCTCTGCCTTGGTGCCGACGTCGATGCCGCGCGTGGGCTCGTCGACGATCAGCACCTTGGGGCCCGTGGCCAGCCACTTGGCGAGGACGACCTTCTGCTGGTTGCCGCCGCTCATGGTCGTGGCCACCGCGTCCAGCGCGCCGGCCTTCACCGCCAGCCGGCCGGACCAGTCGCGCGCGAGCCGCGCCTCGGCGTCGGGCAGCAGG
>NZ_KI911706.1:10341-12979 GCF_000515355.1 Promicromonospora kroppenstedtii DSM 19349
CGGGCCGACGACGCCGGGCTCGCGCCGGGGCGGGCCCGCGGCGGCGGTCAGCGGCTCAGTGGTCCTCGGACGGAGCCGCCTCCGGCAGGGCCGCGAGCTGGGACTCCAGGTGGAACACCTCGTCCAGCAGCACGAACCCGTCGTCCGGGTTGCCCTCGTCGACGAAGAAGCCGGACATCGCGGCCTGCCAGCGGGCGTTGACCTCGGTCGCGGCCATCCCGCGCTGCGCCGCCGCGTAGTCGTCGGTCTCGAGGAACCCGACGAGCAGCCCGTCGTCGCGCAGGAACAGGTGGTAGTCGCGCCAGCCGGTGTCGCGCAGGGCCTCCAGCATCTCGGGCCAGACGGCGGCGTGCGCCGCCCGGTACTCGTCCAGCCGGTCCGCCCGCACCCGGGACGTGAAGCAGACGCGTGCACCAGCGGTGTTGCTCGACATGTCCGGTCCTCCGGTTCGTTCCCCGTGGAGGGCGACCTCCGCCCTGAAACGGTTCATAATGTAGCCCGAAGCAAGGAGGCGCTCCATGACCCAGCCGGCCGCTCACCGCCGAGCATCCATCGCCGACGTCGCCCGTGCCGCCGGCGTCTCCGTCGGCACGGTGTCCAACGTGCTCAACCGTCCAGAGCGTGTGCTGCCCGGGACCCGCGAGCGGGTCGAGGCCGCGATCGACGAGCTGAGCTTCGTGCGCAACGGCTCGGCCCGCCAGCTCCGCGCGGGGACCATCACCACGGTCGGCGCGATCGTGCTGGACATCGCCAACCCGTTCTTCACCGACCTGGCGCGCGGCATCGAGGAGCGCCTGGACCGTGACGACTTCACGCTGATGGTCGCCTCGTCCGACGACGACCCCGACCGCGAGCAGCGCTACCTGCGCCTGTTCGAGGAGCACGGGGTGCAGGGCGTGATGGTCGTGCCGGCCACCGACGACATCGAGCACCTCCTCGCCGTCCGCCGGCGGGGCACCGGTGTGGTGCTGCTCGACCGGCCGTCGTCCGACCCGAGCATCTCGTCCGTGGCCGTCGACGACGTGCGCGGCGGCGAGCTCGCCGCGCGGCACCTGCTCGACGAGGGGCACACGCGCATCGCGTTCCTGAACGGCCCGCACACGATCCGGCAGTGCGCCGACCGGTACGAGGGCGTCGTCAAGGAGCTGGTCGCTGCCGGACTGGACCCGGCGACCGCGCTCGTCGAGGTGACGGTGCCCAGCCTCAACGCCGACGGCGGGGAGGCCGCGGTCCGCGGGCTGCTGGAGCACGGCGACCGGCCCACCGCCGTGTTCTGCGTCAACGACCTGGTGGCGCTGGGCGTGCTGCGCACGCTCCGCACCGAGAACATCTCGGTCCCGGCCGAGGTGGCGGTCGTGGGATACGACGACGTGACGTTCGCCGCCGAGCTGTCCACCCCCCTGACGTCCGTGCGGCAGCCGACGCACGAGCTCGGTGCCCGTGCCGCGGACCTGTTGCTGAACGGGCCGGACGCGACCGCCGAGCACGTGATGTTCCAGCCGACGCTGGTCGTGCGGGCGTCCAGCACCTCCACCCCGCCGAAGTAGGACCAGGGAACGCCGGCGAACCGCTGCGAGCCAGGACCCCGCACGTGCGGTGGTCCTGGCTCGCCCTGGTTCTGTCGCGGCGGGGTGGGTCTCAGCAGGTCGCCTCGAGCATCGGGACCAGCATGTCGTTGAAGTCGTACAGCGCGTCCTGGTCCAGCGTGACGTTGCGCCCGGTCACGCCGAGCGCGATCTGCCGCTCGCCGTCGAGCGAGGTGAAGTTGACGCTCAGGGTGCCGAAGCTCGCGCCGTCGTGCCCGTAGAAGTACTCACCCGGCACGCACGGGTCAGGCAGGCGGTAGGTGCCCAGGCCGTACTCGGCCATCTCGGCGCTGCGCGGCGTGAGCATGTCGGTCACGGTCTCCGGGCCGACCAGCTTGCCGGTGACCAGGGCCTCGTTGAACGCCGCGAGGTCCCTGGTCGTGCTCGTCACGGCGCCCGCCGCGCGGAACAGCGTCGGGTCGAAGTGCCGGATCGAGTACCAGCCCGCGCCGTCGGCGCCCGTGTACGCGGCGTCGTGCAGGAACGGCCCGCGCTTCCGGGGGCTGTCCGGGTAGTCGCTCGACCGCATCCCGGCCGGCTCGAACACGCGCTCCTCGAGCAGGTCGTCCAGGTCGGTCTTGTTCACCTTCTCCAGCATCATGCCGAGCGTCACGAACCCGGCGTTGGAGTAGGAGAAGCCCGTGCCCGGCTCGAGCATCCAGGGCGCGGTGTGCGCGGCCCGCACGTGGTCGCCCTCGGAGTAGTGGTCGCCCAGCACCTCGAAGTACTCGTCGATGTCGGCCGGGTCCTGCATCTTGTCGAGGATCAGGTACTCCGACGCCGTCGGGGCGCCCGAGGTGTGGCTCAGCAGCTGCTCGATCGTCACGTCGCGCGGCAGGGCGCCGGGCAGCACGTCCTCGACGCTGGTGTCCAGCGTCCAGGTGCCCTTCTCGATCTCCTGCATCACGAGGGTGGCGATCATCGGCTTGGTGTTGCTCGCGACCCGGAACTGGTCGCCCGTGCGGGCGCGGGCGTGCCCGTCCAGCTCGCGGACGCCGCCGGCGCCCGCCCAGGTGAGGTCCGGCGTCTCGACGCGCGCGGTGACGGCGACC
>NZ_KI911707.1:0-2330 GCF_000515355.1 Promicromonospora kroppenstedtii DSM 19349
CGCCCGCGAGGCCGGCGCGGAGCTGACCGTGCTGGGCCCGCGGCCGGCGACGTTCGTCGCGGGGGTCGAGGTGACGCCCGCCGTCGTCGAGACGGGTGCGACCGCCGTGGTCCCCTACGCGACGTCGATCGGGCTGGGCCTGCTGCTCGCGCTGGGGACGCGTGGCGTCGAGGTGCCGCGCGACCTGGTGGTGAGCACGGAGCCGACGGTCATCGAGGCGCTCGGCCTGGAGCACACCCCCGCGATCGACGTCGACGGCGAGGAGCTGGGCCGCACCGCGATGGACCTGCTGGCGCGGCAGCTCGACGGGCAGGACGAGCCCGGCCGGCAGGTCCGGCTGCCGGTGCCGGTCCGGGGCTGACCGGCTCAGCCGGCGCTGAGGCGCTCGAAGAGCCCGGAGGTGAGGTCGGTACCGCTCTCCCCCAGGTCCCAGCCGTCCCCCGCGGCCCGGTTCGCCACCCAGAACACGAACACGTCGCCGGCCGGGTCACGCCCGATCTCGCCGTAGGCCCGCCCGTTGCCGCCGTTGTGCCAGAGGATCTGGGGGTCGTCCCGGTCGTCGGCGACCCAGCCGTAGGCGTAGTACGTCTCGTCGGGCTCCTCGCGCACGCGCGGCTCGAACAGCTTGCGCCTCGCGTCGTCGGCAAGGACGGTGTCGCCGCGCAGGGCGACGTGCCAGCGGAACATGTCGCGCGGCGTGGACAGCAGACCGCCGTTGCCGCGGAGGTTCCAGTACGGCCCGTCGTCGGCCCAGGGGTGGTCGAGCGGCGTGCCCTGGGGTCGCCCGGCGGCGTCGTGCTCGACGGCGACGTGTACCTCGGACCAGTCGGGCAGCACGTAGCCCGTGCTGGTCATGCCCGCCGGTTCGAAGAGGTGCTCGGCGAGGTAGGCCTCGTAGTCCTGCCCGGAGACCTCCTCGACGACGGCGGTCAGCAGGCTGTACCCGACGTTGGAGTACAGGTACGTCGTGCCCGGCTCGGACAGCAGCTCCGAGCCGAGCGCCTCGCGCAGGAACGCGTCGCGGGTCAGCGGGTCGTCGTCGGGCCCGAGCGTGTCCAGCAGACCCGAGGTGTGCGTGAGCAGGTGCTCGATCGTGACGCCCTGCTTGTCGGCCGGGACTCCCGGCAGGTGCTCCGCGAGCGGGTCGCCGACGTCGAGCAGCCCGTCCTGGCCCAGCCGCACGACGGCGGCGGCGGTGAACTGCTTGGTCATCGACATGATGTCGAACACGGTGTCGCAGCCCGCGCGCTCCCCCGTCCCTTCGTCGGGTTCGCCCCAGCCGCGGCACACGTCCACGGTGTCCCCCCGTCCGGCGACGAGCGCGCCGCTGGACCCGGGCGGCAGGGTGTCGTCGAGGAAGGGCTCGATCGACTCGACGCCGCCGGTGCCTCCGCACCCGGCCACGCTCACCACCAGACCGATCGCCAGCGCGACCGTCGCCGGACCGCGCGACAGCCACGGCGCTGGTCCCGGCGCGAGTCCTCGCTCAGGTCCTCGCGCGCGCCTCCGCGCTCGTCCCACCGCGCTCACGCCGCCGCGCCCCGTCGTCACCGCGCCAGTCTCCTGGGCGACGCCGCTCGGCGCACCGAAAACCCTCCGGCTCAGCGGTACTCCCGGGTAACCACATGCCCGGCCAGGTCTGTTGCGCTCGGTAGACAATGTCGACTCACGGCAACCGGCCTCGATCGCATGGAAGCTTCAGTGGACCGAGAAGCCGCCGTCGACGAACAGCGAGTGGCCGGTGACGTAGCCGGAGGCGGCGCTCGCGAGGAAGACGGCGGCGCCCGCGAAGTCCTCCGGCACGCCGTTGCGCCCGACGGTGGTGCGGGCGGCGAGCGCCGTGACCTTCTCGGCGTCGTCCTGCAGGTGCTGGTTCAGCGGCGTGAGGACGAAGCCGGGCACGAGGGTGTTGGCGGTGACGCCCCGCGCGGACCAGGCCTCGGACTGGGAGCGGGCGAGCGACTCGAGGGCGCCCTTGGAGACGCCGTAGACGCCGCTGTCGACGAAGGAGCGGTGGGCCTGCTGCGAGCTGATGTGGATGAGCCGGCCGAAGCCGCGGGCCGCCATGCCGGGCGCGAACCGCTGCCCGAGCATGAACGGTGCCTCCAGGTTGACCGTCATGGTGACCTCCCAGGTCTCCTGGTCGACCTGGCCGAGGTGGGGGCGCAGGTTGATGCCCGCGCTGTTCACGAGGACGTCGGGCTCGCCGGCGGCCGCGACGATCCCGTCGGCGGCGGCGCGGATCCCGTCGCGGCTGGAGAGGTCGGCGACCACGGTCTCCACGGCGCAGCCGCGCTCGCGCAGGCCGGTGGCGACCTCGTCGAGGCGGT
>NZ_KI911707.1:2430-4572 GCF_000515355.1 Promicromonospora kroppenstedtii DSM 19349
CGGCGGGCGGCAGCCAGGACGCCTCGACGCCGGCGAGCGCCATGGCGCGCAGGCGGTCGTCCGGGACCGCGAGGTCGTCGGCGAGGATGCGGTACTCCCCCGCGAGCGTGGTGGGGAACATGCCCGGGTCGTCGGAGGCGGGGATCACGTTCAGCCCCGCCTCCAGCATCGCGGCGATGGAGGCCCGCCGCCACGGCCGCCACGAGCGCCGCGACGTCGTGGAGATCACCGTGAACGGCACCTGCTCGTCGCGCACCCGCGCCACCACGTCGTCGTCCTGCAGCACGAAGTAGCCGTGGTCGATGCGGTCGCAGCCGAGCACGTCCAGGCAGGTGACCGTGTTGACCGCGACCGGGGCGTGCTCGGACGAGTGCGCCGTGCGGCCCAGGCCCGCCTCGCCGGCGAGCCGGTAGGCCGCGGCGAAGCGCTCGGGCGGGCCCGCCGTCTCCAGGTTGTCCAGGCCGATGCCCGCCACGTACTCGTGCGGGTTGTCGACCACGGTGCGCACGCGTTCCAGCGCGTCCTCGCCCGAGCCCGACCGGTCGATCGCGGCGATGAGCCGGCCCGACATGCCGAAGTCGCGCTCCGCCATCCGGATGCCCTCGGCGTACGCCTCGACGGAGCCGAGGTAGCCGAGGGACGCCAGGTGCTCGGGGACGGCGTCGAAGGAGACCTCGAGGTGGCGCGTCGCGCTCGTGCGGTGCGCCGCCTCGAACGCCTCGTAGGTGATCCGGGTGAGGTCGTCCGCGTCGCGCAGCACCTGCGTGACCCAGCGGGACGCCTGGAACAGCGAGTAGGAGACCTCGGGCTCGTCGGCGCTGCGGCCCTGCGGCACGGGGACGCGCGTGTCGCGGTACAGGTCCGGGTCCGGCGGCAGGGAGTTGATGTCGGCGAAGATGCGCTCGGGCTCGGCCGGCAGGTCGAGGCCCTCGCGCCGGGCCAGCTCCGCGAAGGTGCTCGCCCGGACCGTGCCGATGAGGTGGCAGTGCAGGTCGACCTTGGGCATCAGGTCCAGGGTGCTGGGCCGGGCCTGCTGGTCGGCGGTGAGCTCAGGGCTCATGTCGGTGCTCGTCATGGTGTCGGGCCCGGTCAGCCGGCCGTCACCTCACGGGCGAACCGGTCCACCCACTCGCCGCGCGTGGGCACCAGCTCCGCCGGGTCGAGCGTCGCGTAGCCGGCGGCGACCGGGTCGGTCGCGATGTCGCCGACCACTGCCGAGATGGAGTCCGGCACCGTCGCGTCCGGGTTGACCGGCAGGTCGCCCACGAGCTCGGCGGACCTGGTCTGCGCCTCGGCCGAGAGCAGGTAGTCGATGAACTGGTGCGCGCCGTCGGCGTTCGGGGCGCCCGCGGGGATCATGGCGCGGTTGGTGGCCATGTACCGGCCGGTGGCCGGCGGCGTCCAGGCGAACGGCTCGCCAGAGGCGACCAGGTCGGTCGCGAAGCCGCTCAGGGAGTCGGCGGCGACGATCTCGCCCTGCGTGAGCAGGTTCGTCACCTCGGTGGACGACGAGTAGAACTGCAGGATGCCCGGCGCCCAGCCCCCGATGGTGCCGAGCGCGGTGTCGACGTCGTACGGCCCGTCCCCGTAGGTCTCCCCCACGCCCGAG
Organism: Promicromonospora kroppenstedtii DSM 19349; assembly: GCF_000515355.1. Classification (GTDB taxonomy): domain Bacteria; phylum Actinomycetota; class Actinomycetes; order Actinomycetales; family Cellulomonadaceae; genus Promicromonospora; species Promicromonospora kroppenstedtii. The sequence goes on from NZ_KI911707.1 coordinate 4,040, forward strand.
ATCATGAGCTGGCCGGCCGTCACCGAGATGTCGGGCAGCGCGAGGCTCCCGGCGTGCGCGGCGTCGCCGTACAGGTCCCAGTCGGCGGCCTCCTCGGCCGTCAGGGCCTCGGTCGAGTAGATGGTCCCGTTGAGCTGGTAGCTGTAGGCGGGGCCCGCGTAGGAGTCCTCCAGCGCGAAGTCGGCGACGTCGTCCAGGGCCGGCACCTTGGCGGCGTCGACCTGCTGGAACAGGTCGGTCTCCTGGCCCAGCGCGGCGTAGTAGTCGGAGAGCAGCATGACGTCGATGCCGGAGCTGTCGCCCGCCACCTGGAGCTGCGAGAGCCGGTCGGCGTTCGAGCCGGTCTCCACCTCGACCTTGATCCCGGTCTCGGCGGTGAACGGGTCGATCACGGCCTCCTGGAACTCCTCGACGCCGAATGGGAACGTGGACACGACGATGGTGTCCTCGGCCGCGGCGTCGTCCCCGGCGGAGCAGCCGGAGGCCAGCAGGGCGGTGGCCGCGAGGCCGGCGGCGACGGCCGCGGAGCGGCG
>NZ_KI911707.1:4672-4808 GCF_000515355.1 Promicromonospora kroppenstedtii DSM 19349
CCGGGCGGCGCGCGAGCTCGCCCGCGGACGCACCGGCATCATCGCCATCGTGGTCCCCACCCTGGACAACACGTTCTTCACGCCGATCATCGCGGGGGCACAGGCACGCGCCGAGGAGGCAGGCCTCCAGCTCACG
>NZ_KI911707.1:4908-21089 GCF_000515355.1 Promicromonospora kroppenstedtii DSM 19349
GGGCGAGCGCCTCGGCGATGGCGCGGCCGATGCCGGAGCTGCCGCCGGTCACCACGGCGGTGCGGCCCTCCAGGGAGAACAGGGAGGCCAGGTAGTCGTGCGTCGTCATGCGGGGACGATACCCCCGCGGTATCGACGGCCGGGCACGCGCGGCGTCGTCGTGGGACCAAGGCTTACGCTGCCCGGGTGACCGCACTCCCCGCCGCCCTGCCCGCGCTCGCCGAGCGCTCCGCCGCCCTGCTGGAGGCCATGCGCACGCGCGTGGTCGTGGCGGACGGCGCCATGGGCACGATGATCCAGGAGGCGAACCCGACCCTGGACGACTACCAGGGGCTGGAGGGCTGCAACGAGATCCTGACGGTCTCGCGGCCCGACCTGATCGCGGGGGTGCACGACGCGTTCCTCGCGGTGGGCGTGGACGCGATCGAGTCGAACACGTTCGGCGCCAACTGGTCGAACCTGTCGGACTACGGCATCGACGACCGGATCCGCGAGCTGGCCCGGGAGGGCGCCCGGATCGCGCGCGAGCGCGCCGACGCGTTCTCGACACCGGACAAGCCGCGCTGGGTGCTGGGCTCGATGGGTCCGGGCACCAAGCTGCCGTCGCTGGGCCACACCACGTACGCGCACCTGCGCGACACTTTCGCGGAGCAGGCGGCGGGCCTGATCGAAGGTGGCGCGGACGCGCTGCTGATCGAGACCAGCCAGGACCTGCTGCAGGCCAAGGCCGCGGTGACGGGCTGCCGGCAGGCGATGGCCGCGGCGGCGGACGGCGGGGTCGGGCAGCGGGTGGCGATCATCGTGTCGGTGACGGTGGAGACCACCGGGACCATGCTGATGGGCTCGGAGATCGGCGCCGCGCTGGTGGCGCTCCAGGCGCTGGACATCGACGCGATCGGCATGAACTGCGCGACGGGCCCGGAGCAGATGAGCGAGCACCTGCGGCACCTGTCGCAGCACGCGCAGATGCCGGTGGCGTGCATGCCGAATGCGGGCCTGCCCGTGCTGGGGCCGCACGGCGCGTCCTACCCGCTGACCCCGCAGGAGCTCGCGGCGGCGCACACGCAGTTCGCGCGCGAGTTCGGGCTGGGTCTGGTGGGCGGCTGCTGCGGCACGACGCCGGAGCACATGCGGCTCGTGGTCGAGGCCGTGGGCGGGCAGCCGGTGGCGGCGCGCGAGCCGGCGCGGGAGAACGCCGTCGCCTCGCTGTACTCGGCAACGGACCTGCGGCAGGAGACGAGCTTCCTCGCGATCGGCGAGCGCACCAACGCGAACGGCTCGAAGGCGTTCCGCGAGGCGATGCTGGAGGCCCGCTGGGACGACGTCGTCGACATCGCCCGGGCCCAGACGCGCGACGGCGCGCACCTGCTGGACGTGTGCGTGGACTACGTGGGGCGCGACGGCGTCGCGGACGTGCGGGACGTCGTCTCCCGGCTCGCGTCGGCGAGCACCCTGCCGCTGGTGATCGACTCCACGGAGCCCGCCGTGATCCGCGCGGGCCTGGAGCTGCTGGGCGGCCGCGGCGTGGTCAACTCGGTCAACTTCGAGGACGGTGACGGGCCGACGTCGCGGTTCGGGCGGATCATGCCGGCCGTCGTCGAGCACGGCGCCGCCGTCGTCGCCCTGACGATCGACGAGGAGGGGCAGGCGCGCACCGCCGACGGCAAGGTCGCCATCGCGTCCCGGCTGATCGACACCCTGGTGGGCGCCTGGGGCATGCGGGTGGACGACATCATCGTCGACGCCCTGACCTTCCCCATCGCGACGGGCCAGGAGGAGACGCGCCGCGACGCCATCGAGACGATCGAGGCGATCCGGCGCATCAACAGCAAGTACCCCGGCGTGCACACCACGCTCGGCGTCTCGAACGTGTCGTTCGGCCTCAACCCGGCGGCGCGCGCGGTGCTGAACTCGGTGTTCCTGCACGAGGCGGTCGAGGCCGGGCTGGACTCGGCGATCGTGCACGCGGCGAAGATCCTGCCGCTGTCCTCGATCCCGGAGGAGCAGCGGGCCACGGCGCTGGACCTGGTGTGGGACAAGCGCGAGTGGGACGCCGACGGGAACCTGACGTACGACCCGCTCGCCAAGCTGCTGGACCTGTTCGAGGGCGTGGACGCCGGGGCGATCCGGGACGCCCGCGCCGCGGAGCTCCTGGCTCTGCCCGTGGGCGAGCGGCTGGCACGGCGCATCATCGACGGCGCCCGCAAGGGCCTGGAGCCCGACATCGAGGAGGCGCTGGGCGCCGGGATGAGGGCGCTGGACATCGTCAACGACCACCTCCTGGAGGGCATGAAGGTGGTGGGCGACCTGTTCGGCAAGGGCGAGATGCAGCTGCCGTTCGTGCTCCAGTCGGCGGAGGTGATGAAGGCCGCCGTCGCGCTCCTGGAGCCCCACATGGAGAAGGTCGAGGGCTCCGGCTCGAAGGGCACGATCGTACTGGCCACGGTGCGCGGCGACGTGCACGACATCGGCAAGAACCTCGTGGACATCATCCTGACGAACAACGGCTACACGGTGGTGAACATCGGCATCAAGCAGCCGGTGAGCGCCATGATCGACGCCGCGATCGAGCACGACGCCGACGTCATCGGCATGTCGGGGCTGCTCGTGAAGTCGACCGTGGTGATGAAGGAGAACCTGGAGGAGCTGGCCTCGCGCGGGTACGAGAAGCGCTGGCCGGTGCTGCTGGGCGGGGCCGCGCTGACCCGCACGTACGTCGAGGACGATCTCGCCGGCGCCTTCCCCGGCACGGTGCGCTATGCGAAGGACGCGTTCGAGGGGCTGCGGCTCATGGAGCCCCTGGTGCGGGTCGCGCGCGGCGCCTCACCCGACGACGTCGGACTGCCCGCCCTGCGCAAGCGGCGGCACAACGTCGTCACTGTGACGCAGACGGCTGAGGAGGACCTGCCCGCCCGGTCCGACGTCGCGACCGACAACCTCGTGCCGGACCCGCCGTTCTGGGGCACGCGGATCGTCAAGGGCGTGCAGCTCTCCGAGTACGCCGCGTTCCTGGACGAGCGGGCGACGTTCATGGGCCAGTGGGGCCTCAAGCCGGGCCGCGCCTCCGGTTCTGGTCCGGCCGGCGCTTCTTACGAGGAGCTGGTCGAGACCGAGGGCCGGCCGCGCCTGGCGGAGTGGCTGGACCGTATCCGCACCGACCAGATCATGGACCCGACCGTGGTCTACGGGTACTTCCCGGTGTGGTCGGAGGGCGACGACGTCGTGGTCGCGCACCACGGCGACCTCGCGGGCACCGGGGCGCCCGACGGCGGCTCCGGGGGTCCCGTCGGGACCGAACGGCTGCGGTTCCACTTCCCGCGGCAGCGGCGCGACCGGCACCTGTGCCTCGCGGACTTCGTGCGGCCGCGCTCGTGGGTCGAGGAGACCGGTCGGTTCGACGTGCTGCCGGTGCAGCTCGTGACGGTGGGCGACACGGTCTCGGCGCACACCGCTCGCCTTTTTGAAGCCAACAAGTACCGCGAGTACATGGAGCTGCACGGACTGTCGGTGCAGCTCACGGAGGCGCTGGCGGAGTTCTGGCACGCGCGGGTGCGGGCGGAGCTGGGGTTCGCCGCCGAGGAGCCCTCGACCATGGAGGGGATGTTCAAGCTGGAGTACCGCGGGGCGCGGATGTCGCTCGGGTACCCCGCGTGCCCCGACATGGAGGACCGGCACAAGGTCGTGGAGCTGCTGCGGCCGGAGCGCGTGGGGGTCACGCTGTCGGACGAGCTGCAGCTGCACCCGGAGCAGTCCACCGACGCCTTCGTGTTCCACCACCCGGAGGCGAAGTACTTCTCGGTGTGACTTCCGGGGTGCTCGGCCCGGCCCGGTGCGCGAGCGGGCGTGGGGCGTCACGAACCGACGACGTACGTGGTCGATCCGGAGACGACGGCGCCGCGCCGCGGCGCGCGAGACGAGAGGTACCCCGATGACCCCGATCCAGCATGCCTTGACCGACGTCCTCGACATCGCGTACGCCGAGTACGGGCCGGCCACCGGCCCTGCAGTGGTGCTGCTGCACGGATTTCCCTACGACGTCCACAGCTACGTCGACGTCGCGCCCCGGCTGGCGGCGCGCGGCTACCGGGTCGTCGTGCCCCATCTCCGCGGCCACGGCCCGACACGGTTCCGCGACGACTGGACACCACGCTCCGGCCAGCAGGCAGCGCTCGGCGCGGACGTCCTCGGCCTGCTCGACGCCCTCGACATCCCGCAGGCCGTGCTCGCCGGCTACGACTGGGGTGGCCGCGCCGCCTGCGTGGTCGCGGCGCTGCGGCCCGAGCGGGTCACCGGGCTAGTCAGCGTCAACGGCTACCTCATCCAGGACATCGCCGCGTCGGCGAAACCCATCCGTCCCGACCTCGAAGCCGGCTTCTGGTACTTCTACTACTTCCTCACCGAGCGCGGACGGGCCGGCCTGGCGGCGAACCGGCGGGAGATCGCCGAGGTGATCTGGCGTCGTAACTCGCCGGCGTGGGACTTCGGCCAGGCGACGCTCGACCGGGCCGCGGCCGCGTTCGACAACCCCGACTACGTCGACGTCGTGCTGCATTCCTACCGGCACCGGCTGGGTGAGGCGCCGGGCGCACCGGAGTACGACGCCTTCGAGTACGCCCTCGCGCCGCTGCCGCCGATCGGGGTACCGACGGTGACGCTGGCCGGCCTCGCCGACGGCAACTTTCCGGTGACCGACGAGGTGCCCGACGCCGGCCGCTTCACCGGTCCCCGCCTGCACCGCGAGGTACCGGACGCCGGACACAACCTCCCGCAGGAGGCGCCGGACGCGTTCGTCCAGGCAGTGCGCGACGTGTTCCGGCTGGCGGACGGGCACGACCGGATGCCGGACGCGTAGCGGTCGCCTAGGAGGCCGGTATACCGGCGGCCAGGACCGCGGCGATGCCGGTCACGCGGACCGTCACCACCGTGGTCCGCGCGACGCACTGATCTGCGCCGCACCCAGCTGTCTCCTTGAGGAGAACACCGGTCTTCGCGAAGACCTTCCTGAGATGCCATTCGACGGTGTGCGGGCTGAGGAACAGCTGCGCGCCGATCTCACGGTTGGTGAGGCCGTCGCCGGCGAGGTGAGCGATCCTGCTCTCCTGTACTCGCACGCCGACCGTGCGGACTCGAGGGCGGCGTCGGGGTGGGCGTCGGCTTCGGCGACGGCTCCGTGGGCTTCGGCGAGGGCTTCGGCGTCGGCGTGGGCTTCGGGGCCGGCTCGCTCGGCTTCGTGCGCTGGAGCGTCTGCTGACGCGGCACGTGCGGACGGCCACGGCCGAGCCGTCGGTCGAGTGTCACCAGCAATCGCTCAACTGACGGACCGGCCGACGTACCGGTGCAGGCCACGGCTGCGGCGGTCGACGCGGGTGGACCGAGGTAGGTGATCAGGTGAGGTGCAGGCCGCCATCGACCGCGAGGACCTGGCCGGTGAGCCAGGTGGTGGCCGGGTCGGCGAGCCGCACCACCCATGAGGCAACCTCGTCGGGCTCACCACGCCGCCCGAGCGGGATGCGGGCGGCCTCGTCGCGCTTGACCTCCTTGACCGTGGCGTCGGACAGCCCTGCTGCGGCGAGGGCCTCGCTCTCGGTGGGGCCGGGCGCTACCGCGTTGACACGGACGCCCGCGGAGGCGAGCTCCAGCGCCCAGCTCCGCGTGAGCTGCTCGACGGCGCCCTTCGCCGCGGCGTAGTGGGCCGCCCCGGGCAGCGGGCGGTGGCCGTAGGTGCTGGAGATGTTCACTATCGAGCCCTTGGATCGGAGCAGGTGGGGCAGAGCGGCGTGGGTGAGCAGGCTCGGCGCGGTGACGTTGATGCTGAACAGCTCGTCGATACCGTCCGCGGTGGTCTCGGCGAGCGGCATCGGCGCGAAGGCCCCGGCGTTGTTGACGAGCGCGTCCAGGCGGCCCCATCGGTCGATCGTCGCGTCGATGACGTCCTGGGGAGCGCCCGGTGCGCGCAGGTCCGCCGAGAGCGTGGCGATGCCGGGGTGCCCGGCGGCGGTCTCCTCGAGGGCATGAGCGCGGCGCCCGGCGCCGAGCACGTGCGCTCCGGCGCGGGAGAAGGCGCGGGCGGTCGCCCGGCCGATGCCGGACCCGGCGCCCGTGACGATCACGACCTTGCCGGTGAGAGTCTCGTCGGAGTGGGCCTTCGGCTGACCTGTCAACGCTGCTCCTCGTTCGGGGTGGTTCGGCAGCAAGGCCGATGTTCGATGGTTGACGAACATCGAACAAGTTACCACGGGGGCCTGAGCAGGGGAGCAACCATGGACCCGGCACCCGCCGCGCGCCGGCCGCGGCGCACTGTTCGATGTTTCCCGAACATCGAACGACGTATCATGAGGCCATGCGGAGCGCCGACCATCCTGACGTCAGCGACATCTCGCTCACGAGGGTGCTGTCCGCCCTGGCGGACCCGTTGCGCCTCGGCGTCGCCTGCCTCTTGGCCGACGGCGAGGAGCGCCAGTGGGGCGACCTGGACGTGCCGGTGTCCAAGTCGACGTTGAGTCACCACATGAAGACACTCCGCCAGGCCGGGCTGACGCGGACCCGTGAGGAGGGGACGCGCTGCTACGTGCGTCTCCGCACGGTCGAGCTCGAGAGCCGCTTTCCGGGACTGCTTGCCTCGATCCTGCAGGCGGCCCCGGCCGAGGCCGCACCGGTGGGCCTCAGGTAGACCGGGCTCCCTGCTGCACCAGCCGGTGGACGAACGGGGCCACCATCTCCTCGACACTGGCCCAGACCTGGTCGAGGGCCGCCCCGGACTCGATCATCCGGGACCCGGAGTTCACCACGGCGTTGACGAGCTCGGCACTGCGCGCCACGTCGTGCACACCGAGGCTGCGCAGCGTGTCGGCCAAGGGCTGGAGCAGCTCGTCGTGCATCGCTCGGGTGCTCTCCGCGACAGCGCCGGCGGGACCGGCGCTCGCCAGCGCCGTGGCCAGAGCGTGCTCGCCCTCCGCGACGAGCTCGAGGTTGGCGCGGATGTAGGCGAGGACGCGTGTCGCGTCGTCGGGCGCCCTGTCCATCTCCCGCGACACCGTGGCTGACCACCGGGGGAAGACGTCCTCCACCATGGCCCGCAGGAGGTCCTCGGCGGAACGGAAGTACTGATAGACGCTGGGCCGGGCGAGACCGGCTCGCTCGGCGAGGGCCGCGAACGTCGGCGGGCGGCCGGTCTCGGCCAGGAGCGACCTCGCCGCGTCGAGCAGTGCGCGCTGCTGCGCAGAGCGGTGCAGGGCGACGGTGGGGGCGCTGATCCGCGGCACGGCTCTCCTTCGCGACAGGCTCTCGGGCCCCGGACCGGGACCCGAGAGCACGAGTTCAGGCGCCCAGTCTCCCATCTTCCATCTCGACGGTGCGGTCGCAGTGCTCGAGCACGTCGTGGTCGTGCGTGACCATGACGGTCGCGACGCCGTGGTCGTGCGTCTCGGCGGCGAGCAGCTCGACCACCTCGTGACTGCGCGCACGGTCCAGCGCCGCCGTCGGCTCGTCGACCAGGAGCAAGGCAGGGGCGGTGACCAGGGCCCGCGCGATCCCCACGCGCTGGCGCTCACCGCCCGACAGCTCGTGCGGGCGCCGGTCCGCCTTGTGCCCCATGCCGACCTGCTCCAGGAGCGCCCGAGGGTCCCTGTCCGGCGTGCCGCGCATCCCGGCGACGTGCAGGGCGAACCGGAGCTGGTCGACGGCGGTGAGCGCGGGCAGGAGATTCCCGGACTGGAAGACGAAGCCGATCCGCTCGCGGCGCAGCGCCGCCTGACGTGCGGGCTTGAGGCCCGTGACGTCCACCCCGTCGAGGTGGACGGCACCGGAGCTGGGCGCGATGAGCGCGCCAGCGACGGCAAGCAGGCTCGACTTGCCGGAACCGGACGGCCCGAGGACGGCAAGCAGCTCCCCCGGCGGCACGGTGAGGGTCACGTCGTCGAGCGCGACGACCGTCGAGTCGCCGTCGCCCAGAGTCAGGGAGACCCCGGCAAGGCGTAGCCCCCGCGCACGGAGCGGCGCGGGCGGCACGAGCTGTTCGGTGGCGTGCGTCATCGTTGTCCTCCGAGAGCGGTCAGGGGGTCGACCCGGGCGATGCGGCCCACCGACGCGGCAGCCCCGGCCAGGCCGAGACCGACCAGCAGTGCCGCGGCGACGGCGAGCGGCCCGGCCTCGAGCTCGAACGGCATCGGGGTGGACGACAGCAGCGCCCCGAGCCCGGTCCCGGCGCCGATACCGACGGCGGTCGAGACCACCAGCACGACGGCGGCCTGGGCCAGAGCGTCCCCGACCAGGTATCCGTTCGACGCGCCCATGGCCCGGGCGACGGCGATCTCGTGCTTGCGCTGGATGGTCCAGACCATGAAGAACGCACCCACCACCAGTGCGGAGATCGCGTACAGGAACACCTGGATGAGCTCCAGCGTCAGCGTCTCGGCCGCGTAACCCGGCGAGCCGTCGAAGGACTCGGTCAGGCTGACCGTCGTGGTGGTGGCGGCGGTGTCGCCTGCGGCGGCGTCGATCCGGACGTCCGGCCCGGCCGTCAGCGCGATCGCCGTGGCCTCGTCGTAGACCTCGGGCCGGGCCCGCTCGCCCGTGGGGACGCCCGCGTGGATCTCCTGCCAGGTGGCCAGCGGCACGTAGGCCACGTCCACGTGCCCGAAGGTGTGCTGGCCGTCGAGGACCCCGGCGATCGTGAGCTCCGTGCCGAGCCGCTCGATCGTCACGGTGTCACCGACACCCAGGCCGAGGTCGGCGACCGTCTCGCTGACGACGATCTGGTCAGGGCGGTCGAGGGTGCCGCCGTCGACGACCGAGCTCGCGGTGGGGGCGACGAAGGAGTCCGGCTCCACGCCGAACAGCGCCAGGTCCACGGGCTCGCCGTGCGGACCCTCCGCATTGACGAGCTGGTTGCCGAACAGCGCAGCGTCCGCCACGCCGTCCTGGGCCGACCACCGCTCGAGCTGGTCACGGTCCACCGTGCTGCGCGAGAACGCGGAGTCGATCGCCGTGCCCTCACCGAAGGCGAAGTCCGTGACGGGCAACTTCTTGAGCCCGGACACACCGTCATTGACCAGACCGGAAGACAGGCCGGACAACATGACCACCAGGACCGCGATGAGCGCGACGACACCTCCCATCAGGCCGAATCGTGCACGCGCGAACGACAGCTCGCGCAGGGCCAGGAACATGGCTCTCCTTTCGGGTCGGCACGGGTTGCCGACACACCGTTGGCAACTTTACCAACGGTGTGTCGACAACTTCACCGCCCCGTCAGCGCGAGCTTCGCGATCGCCACGCCCGCGCCCTCGGCGATCCTTCCCGCCCGGAGCACGTGGTGGTCATTCGTGACGAAGGCCGTCGTGTATTCCGCGTCGACGTGCGCGTCCAGCAGCCGCGCGCGACCAGGTACCGCTCCATCGCGAGCGCCTCGGTGACGGACTCTGCGTCCGCGCACAACGGGGATCCGCCGTACGTGCCGCCGCCGGGATCCGGCGCGGTGGCGCTACGGTACGGGTGCCTGCCCGGCAGAGGTCGACGCAGACGCCGACCCGAAACGGAGTTCCTGTGGCACGAGACACCGGCTTCCCCCGCCGTACCGGCACGCTGCTCGCCGTGACGGGCGTCGCAGCGGCGGTCCTGGCCGGGTGCGGGACCTCGCCCACCACGGGCGCGGCGGCCGACCTGTCCCCGGACGACGTCTCCGCGGCGCTCCAGGAGGGCGGCGACCTGCTGGTCTGGGCCTGGGAACCCACGCTGGAGCACGTCGTGGAGGACTTCGAGGCCGAGTACCCGAACGTGGACGTCGAGCTGGCGAACGTCGGCACGGGCAACGACCACTACGTCGTGCTGCAGAACGCGATCCGCGCGGGCTCGGGCGTGCCCGACGTCGCGCAGGTCGAGTACTACGCCCTGCCACAGTTCTCCATCGCGGGGTCGCTCGCGGACCTCGCGCCGCTGGGCGCGCGGGACCTGGACGGCACCTACTCCCCCGGGACCTGGGAGGCCGTGACCGACGACGGCGCCGTGTACGGCCTGCCGATCGACTCCGGCCCGATGGCGCTGTTCTACAACGCGCGGACCTTCGAGGCGGCCGGGGCCCAGGTACCGGCGACGTGGGACGAGTTCGTCGAGACCGCCCGGAAGATCCACGCGTACGACAGCGACACCTACCTCGTCGCGGACGACGGCAACGCCGGGTTCGCGACCTCGATGATCTGGCAGGCGGGTGGGACGCCGTACACCGTCGACGGGACCACGGTGCGCGTCGACCTGACCGACGAGGGCTCCACCAGGTTCGCCGGCATGTGGCAGCAGCTCCTGGACGACGACCTCGTGACGAAGGTGCCTGAGTGGTCGGACGAGTGGTTCCAGCGGCTCGGCGACGGGACGATCGCCGCGCTGGTGACGGGAGCGTGGATGCCCGCTAACCTCGCGTCCGGTGCGCCGGGGGCGTCCGGGGACTGGCGGGTGGCGCCCATGCCGCAGTGGACGAAGGGCGCGGCCGCGACCGCGGAGAACGGCGGCTCCGCGCTGTCGGTGACCGAGGCCAGCACCCAGAAGGCGCTGGCCTACGGGTTCCTCCAGTACGCGAACGCCGGCGAGGGGGTGCAGGTCCGGCTCGACCACGGCAACTTCCCGGCGACGACGGCGGACCTCACGAGCCCCGAGTTCCTGGCCAAGGAGCCGAGGTACTTCGGCGGGCAACGGATCAACGAGGTGCTCTCCGCGTCCGCGACCAGCGTCGTTCCCGGCTGGCAGTACCTGCCGTACCAGGTCTACGCGAACAGCGTGTTCCCCGACACCGTCGGCCAGGCCTACACGGGCTCGACGACGCTCGCGGACAGTCTCACCGACTGGCAGGACTCGATCGTGAAGTACGGCAACGAGCAGGGCTTCACCGTCTCCGGCCCGTGAGCGCGCCGTCAGGCCCCTACGACTTCTCGTTGTCGCCGAGCGTCTCGTCCTCAGCAGCGGAGGTGCCCCGCACCATCGCGAACACCGGGAAGAACGCCACACCGAGCGCAATGCCGACCGCGAGGTTGTCCAGCGTGATGCCGAGCGCCACCCCGATGCACAGGCCGACGGCGACACCGGCGCCCCAGCTCCAGCCTGTGGTCGTTCCGGCGTCGTCCCCGCCCTGGTCGTCCGGTCCGGTGGGTGCCATGTGCCCAACGTAGGCAGTTGGATGCGCCCGAGTCCTCCCCCCGAGGTCTGATCTTGCGCCGGACCGTCCCCCTGGAGGCCTACAGCCCGTCCACCCGCCTGACCACCGTGTCGAGCGTCGGCCACGGGGCGCCCGCGCGCAGCACGCGCAGGAGCTCCTCCCCGAAGGCCCTCCCCCGCGGGAACTGGTCGTCGACGTCCCAGCGCCAGGCGGCGACCATCGCGAGGACGAGCTGCCGGCAGTCGTCGAGCAGCTCCTGGTCGGCGCCCGGGTAGTGCACGCAGACCGCCTCCGGAACGTGGGCGAGGTCGAACTCGACCGGCCCGCGGCAGCAGGTCTCGAGGTCGATGAACAGCGGGCCGTTCTCGGTGCCGAGCACGTTGCCCGGGTGTGGCTCGCCGTGGAGCAGCTGCTCGACGGCGCCGCGGTCTTCGATCGCTCGTCGCAGGCCTGCCAGCCTGCGGCCGAGGAACGCCCGGTCGGTGTCTGCGAGCGCAGGCGAGCGGTCCGGGTCGGCGACGATCTCCTGCGCCTCCGTGATCCGGTCCGTGAAGCGCGGGCTGGGCAGGTCGACGGTGCGCATGCCGTCGTGCAACCGCTTCAGCGCCTTGGCGACGTCGGCAGGTGACGGCCCGGGCGTCACGGGCGGGTAGTAGGTCCACAGGGTCACGGCGAAGCCGTCGCGCACGTACACCCGCGGGTCCACGCGAGGTTCCAGGTGGCCCACCGGCGCGCCGGCCGCGGCGAGCAGCTGGGCGAGTTCGACCTCGAACTGCGCGACCTCCTGGCCCAGCGGGGCGACGCGGGCGAAGACGTCGCACGGCGTCAGCCGCAGCGCCAGCTTGTTCGAGTCGTGCAGCACGACGGCGTCGGCGGCCGCCAGGTCGAGGGATGCGGCGACGGAGGTCGCTGCCGCGATGGCCCGTGTGACCTCGGTGTTCTCCACCGTCGCATCGTGGCACGGGCGGGCAAGCTGATTTCGATGGCCCCGACCCTGGTTCGCCGGCCGGCCGTGCGGCACGACGCCAGGTCGGCTGCGAGGATTACCCGGTTCCGCACGCCGCCGCGAGAGGAGTCACATTGACCGGGTACGCCGTCGTGGACGTGGAGACGACGGGGTTGTTCCCCGGCGGGAGCGACCGGATCGCGGAGATAGCGATCGTCCACGTCGACCCCGACGGCCAGGTCGAGCGCACCTGGACCACGCTCGTCAACCCGGGACGCGACCTCGGACCGCAGCAGATCCACGGGATCAGCGGTGCCGACGCGCGCTACGCGCCGGCGTTCGGCGACATCGCCGGCGACGTCGCCGACCTGCTGCGCGGACGCACGTTCGTGGCGCACAACGCCCAGTTCGACCGCCGGTTCGTCTGGCACGCGTTCGCCGAGATCGGGTACGACGTCCCGCTCATCGCGCCCACCACCCTGTGCACGATGCGCACCGGTGCGCAGCTCTTCCCGACCGCCCCGCGTTCCCTGGCCGGCGCGTGCTATCACCACGGCATCACGCTCGACTCCGCGCACGAGGCCCTCTCGGACGCCCGTGCCGCGGCCGAGCTCCTGCGCGTCTACCTGGCCGGCGGTGCCCGCAACGTCGTCCCCGACTGGGACGACGTCGTCGAGCTCGCCGCGACCACACCCTGGCCGCTGATCCCCGTCACCGCCGCCGCGCCCGTCCGACGTGGCGTCGCGACCGAGCGTGACACCCACTTCCTGGCGCGGCTCGCCGCGGCCCGCACCGCGCCTGTCCCCACGTGGGAGAAGGAGGAGTACCTCGGGCTGGTCGACCGAGCGTTGCTGGACCGGCACATCTCGGCCCGCGAGCACGACCAGCTCGCCGGGTTCTGCGCCCGAGTCGGGATCGGGCGGGCGGACGCCGAGGCCCTGCACCGCGAGTACCTCGCCGGGCTCGCCGCAGTGGCCTGGGCAGACGGCGGGCCGCGGCCGACCGAGGTGACCGATTTCCTGGCCGTGGCCGGCATGCTCGGCGTTCCCGAGGCGGACGCCCGGCGCATCCTCGAGTCCCCGGGGATCGCGAGCCGGGACACCGGCGGTGCGTCCGTCGCCGACCAGCGACCGGGCCGCTTCACCCTTGGCCCCGGCGACCTGGTCGTCTTCACCGGGGCGATGGACGAGCCGCGGGACGTGTGGGAGCGCCGGGCCAGGGCGGCCGGACTCGTCCCGCACCCGACCGTCACCAGGAAGGTCCGCCTGGTCGTCGCGGCCGACCCGGACTCGATGTCCGGCAAGGCCCGCAAGGCCGAGTCCTACGGCATCACCGTGGTCGGCGAGGCCGGGTTCGTCCGCATCCTCGACGACGTCGCGCGTTCCGCGCTTACAGCCGTGGGAAGTGCGACGCGGTAGGGCGCTTCCTTACGCCTCCGGGGTGCCGGCGTTCTGGCGCAGCCACTGGTCGTGGTGCTGCTGGAACGCCTCGACGACAAGCTCGTTCCGGCCTCGGAGGCTGTTCAGCCCGATACACACCGGGGTCCCGATGAGCTTGATGTTGCCGCGGGACAGGAATCGCGCGACCGGCCCCAAGCGCGCGAGCACGACCGCCGGGTCCTGCACCACCACACACAGGTTGGTCTGCTGCTGGACGCGGTGGAGATGCCAGCCGAGCACCTGGTCCCAGGTCGTCCTCCCGCTGGCGAGGGCGCTTGAGGTGTCGGTGAACCCTTCGGCATCGATGACGAGCCCGGCAGTGGGCTTCAGCAGGAAGGTCAGCCACAGCACAGTGCAGTAGCCAAAGAACGTAGTGCCGGCCACACCCGCGACCAGGTACAGGAACCACAGGAAAGGCGACATCGGGGTCAGCAGCGGCAGCGCGTCCGGGAAGAGCGCGGCGAGGAGCAGCAGGACCCCGGCCGTGGTCATGAGGGGGCCGAGCACCAGCCCCATCAGCAGGATGCGGGCTCGCGAGACCTTGAACTGCACGGCGTCAGTCACGGCGGAACGATAGCGGCCCGGCAACGCGAATGGCCGAGCAGGGCATGGACTTCACCCGGAAATTCCGGCACGAAGATGACGGCTCAGGTCAACAGGCCCTCCACCGCCTCCCGTGCCTCCAGCGCCGCGAAGATGTCTGTCGCAAGATGCACGGAGTGCCGGTCGCCTTTAACGGCACCCACACGCATTCGAGCTAGCGGAAGCTCGCGCGCTGCACGGAGCAGCACCGGCTCTTTCATATACGCCACGAGATCTGACCGCTTCTTGAAGGTCAACTCCTCGATCAGCCCCAAGCCGGAAACAGAATCCTGGACACCAGCGCCCCTGATGGTGTGTCTCAGTGAAGTCAGGCGTTCCCGAAATCCTGTCATCCGTGGTTCGGCGACAAGCACCTGCGCCACAAGCCCTGCCCCGTTCCTGGTCGGCGCCTCATAGACGCCGAAGACGTTCACCGCGTGGCAATAGACCGCAGCCAGCGGCCGCCAAGCCTCGTTCGCCCTCTTGTTCGGCATCGCCTGGACGAACCAGAATCGCTGTTCCGTGGTGCGAGGCCACAAGAGCGATGTTCCGACGTATGAGGCCAGCAGGTCCACGATCTCCCCATAGTCGCGATGTTCACGAAGACGGTCGAACCGCGTCGTCGAACGCGCACTCGTGTCCCCACCGCGCTCGACCGCAACTGGTTCGGCGCCCTCCCCCGAGAGCCAGCTGTCCTGAACTGATCGTGGCACCAGCGCGTCAAGCGCGTAGGTACCCAGACGATGGATCGTCAGGAGCGAGTTCCTCAGGTAACCCGGCCCCTCGAAATACCGGACCGTGTCGACCTCCGCCTTGGACAGGTCCCCCTTCTCCGCCCGGAAATCCACGCCGATGATGTCGCCCCAGCGCTGCATGTGCTGTTCGAACCGACGCACCACGTCGACGGCTTGTCCGACATAGGCCTCGCCATTCGCGAACCGCAGCCGGTAGATACCCCGCCGGTCCCGCGGGCCGATGACGTCCAAGAGACTCTTGCTCGAATGCGACTCCCACGACACATCAAAACGCCCGAGCGAAGCCAAGAGGTTCTCCCTACGAATCAGCGGCGCACCGTAGGTGCAACGATCGCGCCGACGCCCCGCATGATGCGCGGGTTGACCGGCTGGAGGTCACATAGTGCTCAAGCCAGTCCAGGCTCGTCGAGGGGATGTGCGCATCCTTCACCCGGGTGAACCGGCACGCTTCACAGGCATGCGGTAAGACCTCGATCGTTGGTCGTGAACTCACGTACAGGATGTGAGCGCAAGGGCAAGTGGGCCTACGCCCCCGAGCCCTTCCGCTGGTTCGCGAGGAACCGGGCCTTCTTCTCCTTGTTCCCGCACGTGCCCATGTCGCACCACCGGCGCGACCGACTCTGGCTGGTGTCGAAGAACGCCGCCTGACACGTCGGCGAGGCGCACAGGGCCAGCTTGCCGTCCCGCTCCCCGGCGAGGATACCGATCGCATCGGCGGCGATGACGCCCAGCGCGTCGTCGACGGCCGACGTCGCGGAGAGCCGCCATTCCCGATCGCCCTCAGGGCCGAGGACAGCGGAAGCACGGCCCCGGACACTGAAGTCGTTGATGACCCGAACGGCCGCAGCAGGAAGCGCCTCCTGCCCCGCCCCCGCCGTCGCCGCCTCGTGGATCGCCTCCCGCAGCTCCCGCGCGCGCTCCAGCTGGCTCGCGGTGGCCGACTCCACGGCGAGGCCGCTCACCGCCAGCCAGTCGACGAGCCGGGCCGGCGTCGGGATGCGCTCCACGGGATCGCCGTGCCGCTCCGACAGCGTGCCCGTGAAGCTCGTCGCGAGCACCTTGCCGAGGCGGAAGTCCGGGAACCGAGCGGTCATGGAACCACCTTAGCCGGTTCCGCTGCACTGAAGAGCACTGCTAGAACCGTCTTAGCCGGTTCTCCCGAACGCCGGCACCCCCGACGAGGAGGTCCCATGACCAGCCAGCCCAGCGACGTGCGGCGGTTCGAGGCGCACGCGAACGACGCCGACCTCGACGACCTGCGCGCCCGGCTGGCCGCGGCGCGGCTGCCGGAGGCCGAGACGGTCCGCGGCTCCGCG
>NZ_KI911707.1:21189-27997 GCF_000515355.1 Promicromonospora kroppenstedtii DSM 19349
GCGGCCCGACGACGGCGATGCGCCGGGGCAGGTCGACGGCGCCCCCCATCGGCAGCGTGCCGTCGACGTTGCGGAGCAGCACCAGGGACCGCCGGGCGAGGTCCAGGTTCACGGCCGCGTGCGCCGCGGAGCCGATCAGGCTCGTCGCGCGCTCCGCGTCGGGCCGGCGCGGGTCCTCGAACAGGCCGAGGTCGAACTTCAGCGTCAGGATGCGGGCCACCGCACGGTCGAGGTCCGCCTCCGCGAGCAGCCCGGCCTCGATGGCCTCCTGGGCGCCCTCGAAGAACTGCGGGGTGGTCATCACCATGTCGTTCCCGGCCCGCACGGCCGCCGCGGCGGCATGGGCGTGGTCGGGCTGGATCTTCTGCTCCCAGACCATCCGGCCCACGTTGTCCCAGTCGGTGATCAGCGTGCCGGTGTAGCCCCACTCGCCGCGCAGCACGTCGTTCAGGAGCCAGTCGTTGATCGTGATCGGCACGCCGTCCATGGACTGGTAGCCCAGCATGAAGGTGGCGCAGCCCTCCTTGGCGACCCGCTCGAACGGGGGCAGGAACCAGGAACGCAGCTTGCGGCGGGAGATGTCCGCCTCGGACGCGTCACGCCCGCCCTGGGTCTCGGAGTACCCGGCGAAGTGCTTGGCGGTGGCCAGGATCGCCGTCGGGTCCGCGAGCCCGGAGCCCTGGTAGCCGCGCACCATCGCCGAGGCGAGCTCGCCGATGAGGTACGGGTCCTCGCCGAACGTCTCGTCCACCCGGCCCCAGCGCAGGTCGCGGGCGATGCAGAGCACCGGGCTGAAGGTCCAGTGCACGCCGGTCGCGGCCGCCTCGACGGCGGTGACCCGGGCGGCCTGCTCGATCAGGTCCGGGTCCCAGGACGACGCCATGCCGAGCTGGGTCGGGAAGATCGTCGCCCCCTCGAAGAACGAGTGCCCATGGATGCAGTCCTCGCCCACCAGGAGCGGGATGCGCAGCCGGGTCTGCTCCACCAGGTCGTGGGCCAGCTTCAGCCGGCTCGGCGAGGTGTGCAGGATCGACCCCACGTGCTTGCGCAGGATGTCGCCCTCGTAGTCGCCCCGGGCGTCGAGCTGGAGCATCTGCCCGACCTTCTCGGGAACCGTCATCCGGGCCAGCAGGTCGGCGACCCGCTCCGGGACGGGGAGGCTCGGGTCGAGGTAGGCAGGGGCGGTGGCGACCGCGCCGTCGTCCGCGGGCTGGATGGTGGTGTTCACGGGGAGGAGCGTACCCACAAACTTACAGGGCGGTAAGTGTTTGTCCGGACGGCGGACACTCGTGCCGCGCGGCCCCGCCAGGGCATGCTGTACCCATGCCGAAGACCCTGCCCACTGGCCCCACCGTGATCACCGACGACAGCGAGGTGCGCTTTGTCGCCGGGGCCGACCAGTTCGCCCTCAAGCTCAAGGACGGGCACCTGCACGTGCGCGCCATCGACACCGGCGGCGACGAGGCCCAGCTCGTCGTGATCCCGACGTCGCGCAGCACCCTCAACCTGGAGATCAAGCGCCCGGGCGCCCACGGCCCCGTGGCCGTGGAGGGGCCGACGCTGCGCTGAGCACCCCCACCCCCGGGGGGCGCAGACCGGTCGAAGACCGGAACGTCCGACATCATCGAAATCGTTACGACACACGCCCGACACAGCAACGGCTCCCAGGCCTGTCAGCCTCTGCAGCGACTGTTCCACCCCTCCGTCATCGCTGCGGAACCACTGGGAGATCGTTGTGAGAGCAAGAAGACTGGTCGTCGCGGCCACCGCCGCCGCGCTCGTCGTGGGCGCCCTGCCCACGGCCGCAGCCGTGGGCTCCGCGCCGCCGGCCGTGGCCACCATGCCTGAGGCGCCGCCGTCGGTTCCGGACGTCCCGGACACCGACGTCGTCCTCGTCACCGGTGACCGGGTCACCACCAGCACCGCCGACGACGGCACGCCGACCGTCGGGTTCGAGGCCGCGCCGCGGCCCGACGGTCGCCCGGTCAGCTACGCCGCCTTCGGCGACGCGGCGGGCCACTACTTCGTCGTCCCGTCGGACGTCGCCGACCTGGTGCCGGCGGGCCTGGACCTCCGGCTCTTCGACGTCACCGCCCTGGAGGCGGCGCAGGACGCGACACAGGACGATGGCGCGAACGCCGCCCTGCCGGTGATCGTGCAGACCACCACCGCCCGCGCGGCCCGGTCGACGGCGCCGGCCTGGGAGGCGCTCGACGTCGACGTCGACCGGACCCTGGAGTCGATCGACGCGGTCGCGGGCGACGTCCCGGCGGAGGGCGCCCGCCCGCTCGTGGACGCCGTCGAGGACGGCCGGACCGTGAGCAAGGTGTGGCTGGACGCCCCGCTGGAGGTGTCGGACGCCGACTCCACGCCCCAGATCGGCGCGACCGACGCCTGGGACCTCGGCATCGACGGCACCGGCGTGACCGTCGCGGTCCTGGACTCCGGCATAGACACCACCCACCCCGACCTGGACCAGGGCATCGTGGCCCTCGAACGGGACTTCACCGGCTCCGGCAGCACGCACGACGCCCTCGGCCACGGCACGCACGTCGCATCGATCATCGCGGGCAGCGGTGAGGCGTCCGACGGCGAGAACCGCGGCGTCGCGCCCGGCGCCCGGCTGCTGAACGGCCGCGTCCTGAACGACGAGGGCGAGGGCGACGAGTCCTGGGCCATCGACGCCATGGAGTGGGCGGCCTCGAACGGCGCGGACGTCATCAACATGAGCCTCGGCGTGCGGGGCGGGTACACCGACGGCACCGACCCCGCGGCCCTCGCCGTCGACTCGGTGTCGGAACGCTACGACACGCTCGTCACCATCGCGGCCGGCAACGAGGGCAACTGGGGCACCCCGTTCACGGTCACCACGCCCGGTACCGCGGACAGCGCCCTGACGGTCGGCGCGGTGACGGACTCCGACGACATCGCGTACTTCTCCTCGATGGGTCCGCGGTTCGGCGACCACGCGATCAAGCCCGACATCGCAGCGCCCGGCGACGGGATCGTCGCCGCCCGCGCCGCAGAGACCACCCCCGACGTGCCGGTCGGCGACCACTACGCCGCCATGTCCGGCACGTCGATGGCCACCCCGCACGTGGCCGGGGCGGCCGCGCTGCTCAAGCAGGCCCGGCCGGAGCTTGACGGCGAGGCCCTCAAGTCGGTGCTGATGGGCTCGGCCCAGCCGGCGGGGAACTCGGTGTTCGCCGAGGGCGCGGGCCGCGCGTGGGTGCCCGGGGCGATCAGGGAGGCGGTCTACGCGACGCCGGCCTCGCTCTCCTTCGGGCTGTTCGACTCGCCCCGTGCCGAGCAGACGCCGCGCACGCAGACCGTCACGTACACGAACGACTCCGGCACGGCCGTCGAGGTGGACCTCGCCCTCTCGGTCAACGCGGCCGACGGCGTGCCCGTCCCCGCGGGTGTGGCGTCCCTGTCCACGGACACCCTGACGATCCCCGCCCACGGCTCGGCGTCCGCGGACGTGACGATCGACCCGCGCTCGGACGAGCCCGACGTGTTCGCCGGCGTGCTGCGCGCGACCGGGGCCGGGTTCCCCGCCGTGCGAACCGTGCTGGCGTTCCAGAGCGACCCGGACATGTACACGCTGCGTATCGAGGCGAGCCGCCTCGGCGGCCGGCCCGCCGGCAACCCGGACGCGGGCTGGGTCCACGGGATCGACGACCCGAACGTGAACCAGTGGTTCCAGTTCACCGACGGCGTCGCCGAGGTGCGCCTGCCCGCCGGCCGCTACGCGGTCCAGGGCCAGCTCTTCGACGCGGTGTCGCCGTCGGCGGCCTACTTCGACGGCGTGGTCAGCTTCACGCGCGACGCCGACCTGACGTCCGGCGACGCCACCCTGACGCTGGACGGCAGCGCGGCGGTCCCGGTGCGCATGGAGACGCCCAAGAAGGTGGCGCCCCGCGCCCTGGCCTCGGACCTGGTCCGCGACCTGCCGGGCCGGAGCGGACCGGTGACCACGGGGACCTCGTTCAGCACCGGCGACTACACCGGCGGCATGGAGCTGACCGCCTACGTGCTGCGCGACGGCGGCCCGCTCGCGGGCGGGACCACCGTGACGTCGCGGTACCTGCTGGACCAGCCCTTGCTCGACGTCGCCGCCGTGGGCCGGGGTACATCGCTCGACGTGTCGCGCGAGCTGGGCAACGCGGTCCGGTCCCCGCGGTACGAGGGCCGGATGTCGGCACGGCTGGTGGACGCCGGGACGGGCACCCCCGAGGAGCTGGCCGCCGTGCACGCGGATGGCGCCGTCGTGCTGGTCGAGGACACCGGCGACCTCACGCTGAACCCGCAGTCGCAGGCCGCGGCGGACGCGGGCGCCGTGGCGGTGATCGTGTACGGGTCCACGCCGGGCCCGTTCTACCACCAGGTGGACAACCGGACGATCAACACCATGAACGACCAGGCCGTGCCCACGCTGACGCTGAAGCGCGACCTCGGTCTCCAGCTCGTCGAGGCCGCCCGCCGCGGCGCGACGCTGCGAGGCACGGGCCGCGCGACGCCGTCCTACCAGTACGCGCTGGGCTACAGCGAGCAGGGGCGGACGATCCCCCGATCGCTCACCTACCGGCCCTCGGCCAGGGACCTCGCGGCGGTCGAGACCGAGCTGCGGTCGTTCAAGCCGTTCGCGGCGGGGCTCCGGAACGCCGAGCGGCTCACCATCACCAGCGGCAGCACGATGAGCGGCTGGCAGCAGTCCTGGACCACGGGCGCGGTGAGCGGGCGGACGGTCTACTACTCGACCGAGCCCGGCGTGCGGTTCCAGCGCGGCTCCACCGCCGCCCAGGGCCTGAACGCCTGGCCGGCGTGGATCGACGGTGAGCCGGTGACCTACGCGCCCGGGAAGCAGCCGAAGGAGACCTACAACGCCCAGGTGCACCACGGCGGACTCTGGGCGTCCCCGGCCGGCCCACGGGACGCCGCGGTCTACCGCGACGGCAGCACCCTCGGGATCGACCTGCCCTACCGGGTCGACGGCGAGGGCCACGCCCAGGAGTGGGGTCCGGACGAGGCCTCCACGGGCCGGCTCCGGGTCTGGCAGGGCGACGACCTGCTGACGGATGACGCGTTCGGCACGTACGCGACGCAGGACGTCGGCACCGGCAAGGAGCGGTTCCGCATCCGGCTCGACACGCACCGCGACACGCCCTGGTGGCCGCTGTCGACGGACGTGACGACCGAGTGGGGCTTCGTCTCGGGCGGCAGCAGGGCCCCGGAGGTGCTGCCGCTGCTCCAGCTCGACTACGGCGTGCAGGGCCTGGACGCGTACAACACGGCGAGCCGGCGCTCCACGGAGCTGGACCTCCAGGTCTCGCACCAGGACGGCGCCGCCGGGGCAGCACCCGTCACGAGCCTCAAGCTGTGGTCGTCCACGGACGGCGGTGAGCACTGGACGCCGGTGCGCGTGCGCCGGGCGGCCGGGCAGGGCGCGTACTCCGCCACGGTCACGGCGCCGCCGGGATCGACGACGGTGTCGCTGCGCTCCGAGGCGCGGGACGCGGCGGGGGCGACCTTCTCCGAGACGGTGATCGACGCGTTCGCGGTGAACGCCCGCCACTGAGGTGAACGCCCGCCACTGAGCGGTCCGGCCCGGTAGGGCACGAAGGCCCCCGCCCTGCGGCGGGGGCCTTGCTGCCGGACGGGTCAGGTGCGGGTCACCGGGTGCCCCCCGACCAGAAGTCCGGGGCGATCTTCTCTGTGGCGTCGGCCGGCAGCGTCCAGCCCTTCCCGACGAGCCGGGCCCGTTCCTCGAACGTGACGGCGACGTCGTCCGGGTCGGCGGGTACCGGGACCCGGTCGTCGGAGCTCACCGTGGCCTCGACCCGCCAGTCCCTACCGTCCCAGCGCAGGGTGCTGGTCCGCTGCGTCCACCGGATGTCGACGTCGGAGGCGTCCTGTGCCCCGCCGGCGCCGCGCAGACACGGCGCCCAGGTGGAGACGACCACCCAGAAGGGCACCTGCGCGGCGTCGGAGCTCCCCACCGAGGCCACCTTGTAGGCGCCGAACTCGTAGGCGCACCCGGTGAGCGCGTCTGCCCCCAGCCGGTCCTGCGCCTCCGCGGCCGCCTGGTCGGTCAGGCCGCTCGCGGCGTGCCCCTCGTCGGTGAAGATCCGCTCGGCGATCTGCGCTCGCTCCTGCGACGTCCGGAACAGCGCCGCGTCGGCCGCGTTGCCGTAGGTCATCATGGCCGAGACCGCGCCGTCGACGCTCTGCGGAAAGCCGACGGGGACGTCGGCGACGTCCCCGGTCGCACCGGCGCCTTCCGCGGCCTCGCCCACGGGCAGGGCCGTCGCGACGTCCGTGGGTTCGAACATCGGGTCGAGCTCGTCCCCTCCGCGGAGGCCCAGCACGCCCACGACCGCGGCGAGCAGCACGGCCCCGACCAGCCCGCCGATGATCCGGTTCCCCAGGCGCCGGTCGCGCCGCACCTGAGGATCGCCCTCGGGCAACCCGACCTCGTCCGCGGCGGCGCGCTCCGGGTGCCGCGCCGTGTCCTCTTCGTGTGCAACCGGCATCGAGCTCCCCCTCGTCGAGACCTGGTGGACCGTAGGTTCGTGAGCAGGGCTCAGAATCGGCAGGGACAGCATAATCCCTGATCAGAGGGCTGCTGGCCGCACCACCGCGCCCGACGACGCCGCCTGCT
Organism: Promicromonospora kroppenstedtii DSM 19349; assembly: GCF_000515355.1. GTDB lineage: Bacteria > Actinomycetota > Actinomycetes > Actinomycetales > Cellulomonadaceae > Promicromonospora > Promicromonospora kroppenstedtii. Next base: position 27,851 of record NZ_KI911707.1, read on the forward strand.
GGATCGCGCACAGCAGCCGCACGGTCTCCACGGCGTCGTCGACGCCGACGGGCGCCGGCGTCGACGTCTCCAGCGCCTCGACGATCCCCGTCCACTGGGCCAGGTGTCCCGCGTGCCCGATCGCGAGCGGCTCGGCCGCGCCGCTCG
>NZ_KI911707.1:28097-28692 GCF_000515355.1 Promicromonospora kroppenstedtii DSM 19349
CGCGCCGCTCGCCGGCACGCCCGCCGTCGGCCGGGGCACCCCCGGCACGTCCCAGCGCAGCACCTCGCCCTGCCCGAGCTCGACCGATCCCCGGGAACCGAACAGCGAGATCGTCGCGGGGAACCCGGGCGGCGTCGCCGTCGTCGTGGTCACGACGCCGAGGGCTCCCGAGGCGAACCGGAGCGTCGCGACCGTCGTGTCCTCGGCCTCGATCGCGTGTGCGAGCGTGCCGGACTGCGCCGTCACCGACTCGACCGGGCCGCAGAGCCAGCGCAGCAGGTCCACGTTGTGCACCCCCTGGTTCATGAGCGACCCACCGCCCTGGTCCGCGGCGGAGCGCCAGCCCGCCGCGCGGTAGTAGTCGTCGTCCCGGTGCCAGTGCACCGTGGTCATGGCGAGCCGCAGCTCGCCCAGCGCGCCGTCGTCGAGCGCCTGCTTGAGCGCGATGTGCTCGGACTCCAGCCGGCGCTGGGCGATCATCGAGACGGACCGCCCGCGCTCGTGCGCGGCACGGGCGACCCGGAGCGCGTCGCCGACGTCGAGCGCGAGCGGCTTCTCGACGACGACGTGCCGGCCGGCCTCCAGCGCCGCCAGC
>NZ_KI911707.1:28792-32798 GCF_000515355.1 Promicromonospora kroppenstedtii DSM 19349
GGCGGACTCTCGGCCGCCCAGGCGCTGACCACCCACTCGGCGACCGCGACCGTCGCCTACAACGACCTCGTCGCGATCGGCACGATGCGCGGGCTGACCCGGCTGGGCATCGAGGTGCCGCGCGACCTGAGCGTGGTCGGGTTCGACAACATCTTCGGCTCCGACTTCTGCACCCCGCCGCTGACGACGGTCGCCTCTCCGCTGCGCCACTTCGGCACGTTCGCCGTCCAGCGCCTGCTGAACCAGCTCCGCACCCCGTCGGCAGGTCTGTCGGCCACGGCGTCCGCGGGCCTGTCGGCCCCGGCACTGCTCCCGGCCAAGCTCGTCGAGCGCGGCTCGACGGCCCGCCGCACCTGACGGTCCGGGGTCGGCCCAGGGGCAACAAGTGGCAACTCGTTGTCCGGGGTCACCCCTGACCGCATAGTGACGTGGCGTACCCAGCCGTCGGCGCAACGACGCCGCCCCCGGCGGGCACGGTCCCCGGCAGGCAAGGTCCTCGATGGAGAGGCAAGGCCCATGGAACGTAGATCGACCCACCGCACCCTCGCCGCGATGCTCGGCGTGCTCGTGCTGCCGTTCACGGTGCTCCCGGCAGCCGCGCAACCGGCCGGGCCGCTGGTGGCGCAGGCCGCCGCGCAGCCCGCCACCGACCCCACCCGGCCGCAGGAGCCCGGCGTGACCATGCGCGTCTTCGACGTCCAGGTCCCGCTGGAGGACTACTGCACGCTCAAGCCGGGCCAGACGCCGAACATCGACGAGCTGAAGCCGACGATCGACTGGCGCACGGCCGACGACTTCGGCCTGACCGACCGCTTCGTCACCGAGGTCACCGGCTTTCTGGACGTGCCGGACGCCGGCAGCTACGACTTCCGCGTCACCAGCGACGACGGCGCGCGCCTGCTGCTCGACGACACCCTCGTCGTCGACCACCCCGGCAAGCACGGGGCGACGCCCAAGGAAGGGTCGGTCGAGCTGGAGGCCGGGTACCACGCGCTGCGCATGGACCACTTCGACGGGGACTTCGGCCAGCAGCTCACGCTGGAGTGGCGCCCGCCGGGCGCGTCCGGCTTCGCGCTGGTGCCGAACTCGGTGCTGAGCACCGACGCCGAGGTCACGCGCGTCACCTCCCCCGGCCGCAAGGTCTGCGAGGGCGTCGACGAGGCGCCGGGCGACGGCCTGCCGCTGACCGAGGTGCACCCCGACTACACGCTGACGAACCTGCGCCCGGACGGCTTCGAGCCGCAGGTCACGGGCATGGACTGGCTGCCCGACGGGCGCATGGCCATCGCCACGTGGGGCGGCGACCGTGAGACGGTCCTCGGCGAGGTGTACCTGGTCGAGAACGTGACGGGCGACGGCGGCGCCGACGACGTCACGTACACGAAGATCGCCGAGGAGCTCGAGGAGCCGATGGGCCTGAAGGTGGTCGACGGCCGCATCTACGTCTCCGAGAAGCACGGCCTGACCGAGCTCGTGGACACCGACGGCGACGAGGTCACCGACGAGTACCGCGAGGTCGCGACCTGGCCGTTCGGCGGCAACTACCACGAGTTCGCGTTCGGCCTGCTGTACGAGGACGGCTACTTCTACGTCTCCACGGGCATCGCGATGGTGCCCGGCGGTGCGACGCGCGACCCGCAGCTCGTCGAGAACCGCGGCTCGGTGCTGAAGATCGACGAGGACACCGGCGAGGTCGAGTACCTCGCGGGCGGCCTGCGCACCCCGAACGGCCTCGGCTTCGGGACCGACGGCGGCATGTACGTCACCGACAACCAGGGCATGCACGTGCCGACGTCGAAGCTGGTGCGCGTGCAGGAGGGCGCGTTCTACAACCACTACACCAACCCCGACGGCCCGTACGACGACCAGCCGGTGACCGAGCCCGTGGTGTGGATGCCGCACGGCGAGATCTCCAACTCGCCGAGCAACCCCGTGATCCTCACCGAGGGTGTGTTCGAGGGTCAGATGGCGATCGGCGACGTGACGTACGGCGGCCTGCAGCGCGTCTACCTGGAGGACGTCGCCGGCCAGGAGCAGGGCGCCGTCTTCCGCATGACGCAGGGCCTGGAGTCGGGCGTGAGCCGGACGAGCGTCGGCCCGGACGGGTCGATCTACGTGGGCGGCATCGGCTGGTCGGGCAACTGGGGCCAGGCGGGCAAGCTCGGCTACGGCCTGCAGAAGCTCACGTTCGACGAGAGCCGGGCGTTCGACATGCTCGAGATGCGCGCGATCGAGGGCGGCTTCGAGATCGAGTACACGCTGCCGCTGTCTGCCGAGACCGCCGAGGACCTCGCCGGGAAGTACGAGGCCGCGCAGTGGCGCTACGTCTCGACGCCGCAGTACGGCGGCCCCAAGGTCGACGAGGAGGACCTGGAGGTCACCTCGGCCACGCTCTCCGACGACCGCAGGACCGTCACCCTGATGATCGACGGGCTCGAGCCCGGCCGGGTCGTGAATGTGCACTCCCCCCGGCCGTTCGCGGCCGAGGGCGGTGCGGAGCTGTGGAGCACCGAGGCCTGGTACACCATGAACCGTCTGCCCGACGGGTCGACGCCGCCCCCGGTCTACGAGGCCGAGGCCGCCGACATCGCCGGCGGCGCGGGCTGGAACACGAACCACGCCGGGTACTCGGGCGCCGGGTTCGTGGACCGCAACTGGGAGCCGGGGGCGCGGACCACGTTCGCCGTCCAGGCCGGCGAGGCGGGCCCGCACGACCTGGCGCTGCGCTACGCGAACGGCCAGAACTCCGACCCCAGCCCGACGCCGCGGTCGATGAGCCTGTACGTCAACGGCGTCAAGCAGAGGCAGGTCTGGCTCGACAGCACCGTGAGCTGGTCCAACTGGCAGACACAGACCGAGACGGTCGAGCTGCGGGAGGGCGCCAACACGATCGCCTACGTGCACGACGACGACGACCTGGGGCACGTCAACCTCGACAACCTCACCGTCACGCCCAGCGAGCGCATCACCCTGTTCGACGGCGACAACCTCGACGCCTGGGAGAAGGCGAGCGGCGGACCCGCGACGTGGCCCGTCGCGGACGGCTCGATGGAGTCCTTCGGTGGCGACATCCGCACCAAGGAGAAGTTCGGCGACTTCCGGATGCACGCCGAGTGGTACCAGCCCCAGCACGCCGACGACGTCACCGGCCAGGCCCGCGGCAACAGCGGCGTCTACATCCAGGAGCGCTACGAGGTGCAGGTCCTGGAGTCCTTCGGCATCGACCCGCCGAAGACCAACGACGCCGGATCGATCTACCTGAAGAAGGCCCCGGACGTGAACGCGGCGGCCGCGATGGGCACGTGGCAGACGTACGACATCCAGTTCCGTGCTGCCCGGTTCGCCCCGGACGGGACCAAGACCGAGGACGCGCGGCTCTCGCTCTGGTGGAACGGGCAGCTCGTGCACGACGACGTCGCGATCGACGGCAAGACGGGCAACGGGAAGGACGAAGGGCCGACGCCGGGCCACATCAAGCTCCAGGACCACGGCGACGCCGGCCTGAACCCGCGGTTCCGCAACGTCTGGATCGAACGCCTCACCGGGGAGGAGACCTCCCAGGCGCTCGCGTCCAGGGTCTCGGCGCGGCTCGCCCCGCCGAGAGTCGCGGCGGGCGAGGACGTCGAGGCCGTGGTCCGGGTACCCGGCGCCATCGGCCGTCCGGCCCCGACGGGGACCGTCCGGGTCACCGTCGGCGACACGTCGGTCAAGGCCACGCTGGGCCGCGGCCCGGCACGGGTCGTCGTCCCGACGTCCGGCCTGGGCAAGGGAAAGCACCAGGTCACCGTGCAGTACCTCGGTGACCTGGTGTACGGACGGAGCACGACGACGGTCGACCTGACCGTCCGCTGACCTGGTCCCCGACCTGGCCCCCCGAAGCTGATCCGGTCCCTCGAAGGAGAGGTTCATCTGATGCGACGAACTGCCAGCACGACACATACCCTGCGGCGCACCGCGAAGCCGTGGCTCGCCGCCGCCGTGGCCGCCACGCTGACCCTGCCGATCC
>NZ_KI911707.1:32898-51126 GCF_000515355.1 Promicromonospora kroppenstedtii DSM 19349
GGAGCCGCCGGGACCGCGGGGACCGCCGGGACCGCCACCTGCGCGTACGGCTACACCAGCGACGCCACCGTCTGGTTCGGCGCCGGCGCCGACTCCGGCGTGCCCAACCGCGCGACCGGCGGCGGCTGCACCGTCATGGACGAGATCATGGCCGGCGCGCCGTTCGCGTCGCACGGCGCGTTCGTCCGCGCGGTCTCCTCGGTGACGAAGGGCCTCGTCCGCGAACGGGTCCTGACCGGCGGCGAGCGCCGGGACATCGTCCGTGCCGCCGGCGACTCGGAGGTGGGCAGGCCGCACCCGGTCACGGGCAGCCGGTCCGTGGACCTGTCCAGGATCGGCCTGGTGGGCTACACGGTCCGCGCGACCATGCCCACCGACGCCGAGGGGACCCTGGGCGCGCTCGCGGAGTGCGGTTTCCAGAACATCGAGCCGTCGGGCGCCGCCGGCAACTTCTACGGCTACACGGCCGCGGAGCTGGCGCCGCTCACCGACGCGGCGGGCATCGCGGTGCCCTCCCTCGGCGTGAGCCTGTCGAACCTGCAGAACGACGTCGACCTGGTGGTGGCCGAGGCGCACGCGATCGGGGCGAGGTACGTGCGCGTCTCGGGCTCCGGCTCGTGGACGCTGGAGGACTACTCCCGGGCGGCCGCGATCCTCGACGAGGCGGGCGAGGCCCTGAGCGCCGAGGGCATCCGGGTCGCGTACCACAACCACGGGTACGAGTTCGAGACCGAGGAGGACGGCGTCACGGGCTACGACGTGCTGGTCCGGGAGACCAACCCGGCGTTCGTGACCATGGAGCTCGACGTGTACTGGGCCGCGAGCACGGACACGTCCGCCACGGACCTGTTCGCACGCTACCCGGGGCGGTTCGAGCTGCTGCACCTCAAGGACATGGCGGAGGACGGCTCCTTCGCCGACGTGGGCGAGGGCACCATCGACTTCGCCGAGATCTTCGCCGGTGCCACGCTGGCCGGCGTCCGCTACGGCTTCACCGAGCACGACCAGCCGTCCCCCGACGGCGTGACGTCCGCGTGCACGAGCATCGGCAACCTCGCCGAGCTGCGCTACTAGTCCGCCGCTGATCCGCCACTGACCCGTCCGGCTGCTTCCGGGCGAGGGCACCCGTCCTCGCCCGGGGGTGCCGCACGCCCGCACGCACCATCCGACCCAGCACGAGGGAGTGTTGATGTCCGCACCGCACCGCAGGGCACGCCGCCGGGTTCTGGCTGCGACGACCGGTCTGGTCGTCGCGGTCGGAGCCCTGGTCCCCGCCACCACGGCCGCCACCGCCCATCCGGGCCCGGACCATGCCGGGTCCGATCATGCCGAGACGACCGAGTTCGACAAGGTCCCGCTGGTCACCGAGGGGCTCGCCGACCCGTTCGAGCTCGACGTGGCCGACGACGGCCGCGTCGTCTACATCCAGCGCACCGGCCAGGTGGTCGTGCTGGACCAGGAGACGCTGCGCCAGACCACGGCCCTGGACCTGGACTACTCCCTCGACCTGCTCCAGCAGTCCGACGGCCTGCTGGGCCTGACCCTGGACGACGACTTCACCGAGAACGGGTGGCTGTACCTGCTCTGGAGCGACCCCGACGTCGCGAGGATGAACCTCTCGCGGTTCACGATGGGGCCGGACGACACGATCGACCCGGCCTCCGAGAAGCGGCTGCTCGACTTCACCATCTGGCGTGGCGAGGGCCGCGCCAACTCCCACATGGCGGGCTCGCTCGCGATGGGCCCCGACGGCGACCTCTACGTCGCGACCGGCGACAACTCCGACCCGTTCGACCAGGCGGGCTACACGCCGATCGACGAGCGTGAGGGCCGCCGCGCCTGGGACGCGCAGGGCACGTCCGCCAACACGAACGACCTGCGCGGCAAGGTGCTGCGCATCACGCCGCAGGACGACGGCACGTACACGGTCCCGGACGGCAACCTGTTCGCGCCGGGCACCGAGGGCACCCGCCCGGAGATCTACGGCATGGGCTTCCGCAACCCGTTCCGGATCACGGTCGACCCCGGCACGGGCGCGGTCCTGATCGGGGACTACGGGCCCGACGCCCGCGTGGCCGACCCGCTGCGCGGCCCCGAGGGCCAGGTCGAGTTCATCCGGATGACGGAGCCCGGCAACCACGGCTGGCCCTACTGCCACGCCGACAACCAGCCCTACATCGACTACGACTTCGCCACGGGCGCCTCCGGCGAGCCGTTCGACTGCGCCAACCCGGTCAACGAGTCCCCCAACAACACGGGCCTGCGCGAGCTGCCGCCGTCGCAGGAGCCGCTGGTCTGGTACGGCTACGGCGTCTCCGAGGAGTTCCCCGAGCTCGGCTCAGGCGGCGCGGCACCGATGGGCGGCCCGGTCTACCGGTTCGACCCGGAGCTGGACGTCAAGACGAAGTTCCCGGAAAGCTTCGACGGGCACTGGTTCGTGTCCGAGTACGCCCGCAACTTCTACAAGGTGCTCTCGCTGGACGAGGCCACGGGTGAGCTCGCCTCGATCGACCCGTTCCTGGAGGGCGAGACGTTCGTCGCCCCGTTCGAGGCCGAGTTCGGCCCCGACGGCTCGCTCTACATCATCGACTTCGGCCTCGGCCGGGGCGCCGGCCGCGGGAGCACCAACACGGACGCCGGGATCTACCGCATCGACTACGCGGCCGACGGCCGGCGGCCGATCTCGCGGTTCACCGCCGACGTCGACTCCGGGCCGGAGCCCCTGACCGTCGCCTTCGACGGCGGCGCCAGCGAGAGCCCCGACGGGCTCGACATCACCTACGAGTGGGACTTCGAGAACGACGGCGTCGTCGACTCCACCGAGGCGACCCCCACCCACACCTACACCGAGCGGGGGCAGTTCAGCGCCCGCCTGACGGTCACGGACAGCGAGGGCTTCACCGGCGTCTCGGTGCAGAAGATCACGGCCGGCAACACCCGGCCGGACGTCTCCTTCGGGGCGCCGTTCCACGGCGGCTTCGCCGAGCTGGGCGACACGGTCGACTACGCCGTCGACGTGGACGACCCCGAGGACGGCTCGACCGGAGCGGGCACGATCGACTGCGAGCTGGTCACGGTGAACACCCAGCTGGGGCATGACACCCACGCGCACCCGCTGGACAACTACACCGGCTGCTCCGGGTCGGTGTTCCTCGACCCGGCGGACCACGGCGTCGGGCAGAACGTCTACCCCGTGCTCGGTGCCGGCTACGAGGACCTCGGCGCCGACGGCGTGCCCGCGCTGGCCGGCCAGGACGTCATCCACCTGCAGGTACGTGACAAGGAGGCCGAGTTCTACGCCGACAGCTCCGGCGTCACCGTGGCGGACGGCGCCGAGGCCCGGGGCGGGCGGCTCGTGACCGACGCCGACCACGGCGACTGGATCGCGTTCGGGCCGGTCGACCTGCGCGGCATCGACGCCCTGACGGTCGGCGCCGTACGCGGGGCCGCCGACGCGACCGTCGAGGTGCGGGTCGGCAGCCCGACCGGGCGCAAGCTCGGCCAGGTCAGGGTCGACGCCGCCACGGCCGCCGGGCAGGTCGTCTCGCCGAGCATCGACCTGCCGGACCAGCAGGGCGAGACCACGCTGTACCTCGTGGTCAGGAGCAAGCAGGAGCCGGCCGACGGCGCGGACCTCGGTCTCGACTGGCTCGTCTTCCACGGGCGAGGCGTCGCAGACGCCACGGCCCCGGTGGTGACGGCCGAGGCCGGCCGCGGGGGCGTCCGGGCGGGCGGCCCGGTCGACCTGTCCGGGTCCGCCGTGGCGCCCGAGGGGCGGGAGATCGTCTCCTACGAGTGGGACCTGGGTGACGGGACCACCGCGGACGGCGCGAGCGTCACACACGTCTACGAGGAGCCGGGGCGCTACACGGCCCGGCTGATCGCGACGGACAGCGAAGGCACCCGCGACTGGACGACCGTGCGGCTGACGGTCCGGGGCTAACCGCCCGGAGGACAGGCCGGCCCGGACCATCTCGCGGTGGTCCGGGCCGGTGCCACACCGTTCTCACAGTCTTGGTTTTGGGGTCCGCGCCATGATTGCCGCCGCGAGCGGCCCGATCGACACTTGGTCGGTGGGTACAGATCCTGTGTCAGGAACCTGGTCCGATGAGTTTGACGGCACGCTGGAAGAGGTGTTCCGCAGGTATCCGGTCCCGCTCGCCGGGCACCAGATCTTCAGCACCACCGACCCCGAGTCCGCGCGTGACGAGGTGGCCCGCACCCTCTTTCCGCACGAGCTGCACCTCGAGGACGACGACCGCCCGTTCGAGGCGGCGATCCGCAGTGCCCGGCTCCGGACGGTGAGCATCACGGTCCTGGCCTACGGGTGCGGCGTCGAGCTCGTCGCCGAACGGGTCGCCGCCACGTACGTCGTCGCCCACGCACTCGTCGGGCGGGCCACGTTCGACGTCGGTAGGCATACCGTCGCGGTCCGGCCCGGGACGGCCGTGGTGCTCACGCCCGGTGAGCTGCTCCGCGTCAGGTGGTCCGCGGGGAGCGTGCTGATGGTGATCGCCGTCGACCGTGCGGCACTGGAGGAGGAGCTCGACACGTGGGTCGACGCCGACCCCGACGTGCCCCTGCGCTTCGAGCCCGCCGTCGACGTCTGGGAGTCGCCGGCCGCCGGCTGGTGGTCCGCCGTCGACAACGTCGTCGAGGACCTCGACTCGCCCGCGCCGATGCTGCGCCACCCCGCAGCGGCGTCCGCGGCGGAGCGTGGCCTGCTGGTCGGGCTGCTGCTCGCCGTACCGCACAGCCGCTCGGGCCGGCTGTGGGAGAAGCCGCCGCCCGTCGGTCCCGAGTGGCTGAGGCGCGCCACCGACCTCGTCGAACAGCTTCCGCACCGCACGTGGACGGTGCCCGACCTCGCCCGGGCGGCCAACACGAGCACCCGTGCGCTGCACGACGGTTTCCGGCGGTGGCTGGGCACCACGCCCATGGAGTACCAGCGGCAGGTCAGGCTGCGGCGGGCCTGGGTCGAGCTGCGGACCGCCGACCCCGGCGCCGAGAGCACGACGGTCACCGAGGTCGCCTCGCGGCTCGGGTTCACCAACCTGGGACGGTTCGCCGCGGGCTATCGGCAGCGGTTCGGCGAGCTGCCTTCGGTGACACTGCAGCGCGCCAGGGACGGCTACTGAACCGCCGCCGAGGCCCTACTTGACCGCACCCGCGGTGAGCCCAGCGATCACCTGCCGCTGCAGGACCAGGAAGAGGCAGATCGGGACCAGCATCACGAGCGTCGCCCCGGCCACCGCCCCGGTGACGTTGAACCCGAACTGGGACTTGAACCCGGCCAGCACCAGCTGGACGTTCCGGTTCTCCTCCGAGACGAGCAGGAGGTTGGCGAAGAAGAACTCGTTCCATATGTTCACGAACGCCACGACCGCGACGGTCGCCAACGCGGGCCTCGTCAGCGGCAGCACCACGCGGAACAGCGTCGTGAAGTATCCGGCACCGTCGATCATCGCGGCCTCCTCGAGCTCGGGCGGGGTCGAGACGAGGAACGCCCGCAGCACCACGAAGGTGAACGGGAACTGGAGCGCGGCGTAGAAGATGACCATCCCGAGCCGGGAGTCGTACAGCCCCAGCTCCCGCACCACGAAGAACACGGGTGTCGCCAGGCCGACCAGGGGCAGGGCGAGCGCCAGCGAGAACATGGCCACCAGCGCGGGGCGCCCGGCGAACGAGAACCGCGCCAGCGGGTAGGCCGCCAGGAACGCCGTCGTGAGCGCGCCCAGCGTGCCGAGACCCGCGTACAGGAGCGTGTTCAGCATGTACTCGTGCAGGTGGATCTGGGTGAACGCGTCGACGAAGCCCTGCATGGTGAACGGTGAGGGCCACAGCCCCTCCCCGGAGAAGATCTGGTTCCCCGTCTTGAAGCTGGACAGCATGACCCACACCGTCGGTGCCAGGGCCAGCAGCACGACGGCGCCCAGGAAGCCGTATATCAGGATGTTCGCCCACACGGACCGGCGTCCGGCCGTGGTGCTTCCGATGTCGCTCACAGTGCTCGCTCCCCGATACGAAAGACCCGCCGGACAGTGACGATCAGCACCAGGCCGATCACGATGATCACCGAGCCGACGGCGTTGGCGAAACCCCACTCGCCGTTCAGGTACGCCCGGTACGCGTAGAGCGCCAGTGTCGCCGTCGCGTCGTCCGGGCCACCGGCGGTCAGGATGAAGACCAGGTCGAACATGCCGATGTCCACCAGCAGCCGGATGAGGATCGCCGTGCCGATGACGTTGCGCAGCAGCGGCAGCGTGATCCGCGTCAGCTGCTGCCACGTCGAGGCCCCGTCGACGGAGGCTGCCTCGTACACCTCCCTGGGGATCGAGGCGACCTCCGCCATGACCAGGACCACGACGAACCCGATGATGAACACGAAGGTCCCCGCGACGGCCCAACGGGCCGTCGCGGTGTCGAAGAGCCAGTCCCTGCCCGGCAGCCCCAGCCCCCCGAGGACGTTGTTCAGCAGGCCCGCCCGCGGGTTGTAGAACATGGAGAAGACGAGGGCATAGGCCGCGCCCGAGATCACGAACGGCACGAAGATGATCGTGCGGAGCGTCTTCCAGCCCCGCGGCCGCAGCGCGAGCACCATGCCGACGGCGACACCCAGGGGAACCTGGACGAACACGGACGCCGCCGCGTAGAACAGGGTGTTGACCAGTGCCTTGAAGAACACCGGGTCTGCGAGCATCTGCCGGTAGTTGTCCAGCCCGCTCCACGCGAAGTCGAGGCCACTCCACCGGGCGAACGCCGTGGCCGTCAGCACGAGGAAGGGCACCAGGAAGAACGTGCCGAACAGGACGAGCCCGGGGAGCAGCGACACCGCGACCGGGCCGCGCATGCCCAGAGGAATCCGCGTACCGGGGACCGGCCGGGCGCGTCGTGCGGCGATACGGCGTCGCGCCGGCCCGGAGCCGTCCGGGCGCCCGCCCACCGGGCCGTCCGCGCCGCGTGCCCCGGCGGGCTCAGGGACAGGTGCCGGGGCTGAGGCCGGCGGACGGTGCCTCGTGAATACGCTCATGGCCGGCCTCCTACTGCGCGCTCGACGCAGAGTCGGCGGTCAGGCGCTGCAGGAACTCGTCGGTGTCCAGGTCGCCCTTCACGTAGGCGGGCCACAGGTTCTTCCACGACGTGTCGAGTCCCGCGGGCCCGTGCACCCGGGCGTGCGGGTACGCGTACTCCAGGTCAGCGGCCTGTTCGATCAGTCCCGTTGCCAGCGGTTCCAGGTCGGCGGCGTCGGTCGCGGCGGCGTCGACCCGGACCGGTGGGTTGGCGCCCGTCGCCTCGGCCTGCGCGAGCACCTCGTCCTGCGACGACATGAACCTGACGAAGGCGTCGACCGCCTCCAGCTCGCGCTCGTCCGTCGTCCCTGAGACCCAGCCGGCGCCCGAGACGACCACCGTGCCCTGGCCGCCGTCCGCCCAGCCGGGTGCCGGCGCGTAGCCGGTCTTCTCGTAGAGGCCCGGGGCAGCGTCCGTCGTCAGGTTGGTCTTGACGAACCACGGCCCGTTGGGCACCGTCGCCGCCTCCTCGGTCAGGAAGGGGGCGGCCGCGTTCTGGAAGTCGCCGGAGAACGCGTCGGCGTTCACGTAACCCTGCAGGTGCCAGTTGCGGAGCCGTTCGGTGGCTCGGACGACCGCTGGGTCGTCGCCCCAGTCCTCCAGGTCGGCGATGCTGTCGCCGAGGAACTCGGCCCCGCCGGGCTGCGTCCCGATGAGATTGGCCCACATGAGCTTCGTCGCCCAGTCGCCGTCCAGCGCGACGGCGAACTTGCCCTGCCCCTTGAGCGTCACCGCCAGGTCCTCGAACTCGTCCCAGGTGGTCGGGAACTGCTCGAATCCGGCAGCCTCGAGCAGCTCCTTGTTGTAGTAGATCCCGATCGCGTCGCGCTGCTGCGGGATCGCCCAGACCTGGCCGTCCGGGCCGGTCAGTGCGTCGAACGCCTGGTCGTAGAAGCTCGCCGCCCAGTCGCCGTCGGCCTCCAGGCTCGGCGCGAAGTCGTGGAGCCTGCCGGTCCGCTCCATGGCCTTGATCTCGCCGGAGTTGAGCTGGAACAGGTCCGGCAGGTCGTCCGCGAGCGCCAGGCGCTGGTAGTACTGCAGCCGGTCGTCGCTGGAACCCGCGTTCGCGTTCTCGATGGTCTCGATCCGGTAGTCCCCGGCGAACTTCTGGTTGAACCGTTGCGCGGCCTCGTAGTTGTACTGCAGGAAGGGGTCGGTCGGGCTCTCCTGGCAGGTCGCGCAGGTGACCACCACCTCGCCCGAGTCCGAGGTGTCCGTGCCGGCACCGCATCCAGTGACCGCTGCCAGCAGCGCGGTCGCCGACGCGGTCACCAGAGTCGTCCTTCGTGTCGTACCCATGTCGTCATCTCCCTTGATGATTCCTGCGTGGACAGGAGGGCCTCGTCGCCCTCGATGTCGGCCCGTCCCCGGCCGTCAGTAGCCCGCGACCCGCGGCCAGTGCCGTTCGATCCCGGCCGTCTCGACCTCTCGGGTGAAGTCGGCGAGCAGGTCCTCGTCGGCCCGGACCTGCCGTGGTGTCGCCTTGTGCTGCACGCAGAACGCGATCAGGTGACCCGTGACCTCGCCGATGTTCCATTCCATGAGCGGCATCCGGTAGGCGCCGTTGGTGATGTGCGTGGTGCCGATGTTCTTGGCACCGGGGAGCAGGTTCTCGACACGGACGGGCACGAGTGCCCCCAGCGGCAGCTCGAACGGGCAGCAGCCGATGTCGATGTACGGGTCGCCGCCGGTGGAGGGGTGCAGGTCGATCCGGTACATCCCCACCCCCACGCTGTCGGCGTAGGTGACGGCACCGGCGTCGCCACGTACCGCGAGGGAGAGCTCCTGCTCGACGATGGTGTGCTCGGCCCGGATGCGCCGGGACTCCCGGATGTACGGGCTCTTGGCCAGCCCGTCGGCGGTGTCCCCGAGGACATCGCCGCGCAGGCGCAGACCGGGCCAGCCGGTACCGCCGTCGGGGCGGGGCGCCTCGGTCTGCAGCCAGTAGAGGAACGATCGGCTCAGCTCGCGGGCGGCGCGCACGTGCGCGTCGGCGTCCGGGTGGTCGAAGACCGGCCCGCCCCAGTAGTCCATCTGCGGCCAGTTCACGAGGGTGAGGTCGCTCGGATAGGCCTCGGGCCGGAAGTTGGCCCTGGCCGCGATGCGGCGGAAGGTCCAGAGGTTGCGGTCCATCGAGCCCACCCGCTGGTCCGCGTAGTCGGGGCGGATCGCCAGCAGGTCGTCGTCGGGGTTCGGCCAGAACTGGTGCCGTACCGGCTTGCGCGTCTTCGGGTGCGGTGCGGTCAGGGAGAGCTGCCCCTCGGGCCAGTCGACGGCGCGGGCGGTCCGGAACAGGTCGTAGCCCTCCGGCCGGTCGATGGTGTGGTCCTCCTCGGGCCGGTGGTCGAGCGCGAAGCACACCGACACCGGCTGCATGTTGAGCGGGTCGGCCACGGCCGCGGCGTGCGGCTCACCGGTGTCGGCCCGGGCCTCGGCGCCCGTGACGTACTCGACGCCGGCCAGCGGCAGCAGATCGCCGGTCTCGCTCGCGTCGACGACCCAGTCGGCGGAGATCACGGTGGTCGTGCCGGTCCGCCGACTGCGCACCGTGACCGCCGTGACCCGGTCGCCGTCGGTCTCGGCCGCGATGGGCTCGTGCTCCAGGAGAACACGCAGCAGGCCCGAGCCGCGCAGCGGGGCCACGAGGGTCTCGAGCACGGCGACCGTGACCCGGGGCTCGTGGCAGAGGTCGGAGACCTTGGCACCCCCGGGGTTGAGCGCTCGCCGGCTCCGCGCGTCGTCGGTCAGCGGGTAGTGCCGCTGGTAGTACTCCCGCACCGCGTTTCTATATTCCCGATATGTCGCGGTACTGCCGAACTGCTCGATCCAGACGTGCTCGTCCGGTGGAACGCCCTGGGCGGTCAGGACGCCGCCCAGCCAATCGGTCGGCTCGGTGAGCACCACACGAATTCCGCGGCGGGCCGCGGTCACCGCTGCCATGACGCCGCCTACTCCGCCGCCTACGACAAGAAGCTGTGTCTCGTTTTCACGCATACAAAGATGACACCAGGATTTGACCATTATTTACATGACTGCAATACACTGGTCTGTGTCCCATTTTGATGCCGGCGCGCGCCGCCTCCGGATCGCCGACGCGACGGCGAGGCAGCTCGTGCAGCCCGCCGGCTCCCGCATCGGGCCACGCCGGCAGCAGGAGATTCAGCTCATGCTGGTCCACTCCGGGTCGTTGACCCTCGCCCTGGACGGCGGCGCTCCCCGCCAGGTCTCCGCCGGCGAGATCTGCCTCCTCCTGCCGGGGCACACCGAGGAGATCAGGTTCAACCAGCACCTCGACACGGCCGAGACGCTGGTCCGGGGGCGGATGGAACACTCGACCGTGGGGATGCGCGCCTGGCTGGAGTCGCTCCGGCCCACCAGGACGCTCTCCTCCGCGCTGACCTACCTAGCCCGGGAGGCCGTCACCACCCAGCAGACCCGGCTCACGGCCGACGGGGCCCTGGTGGACGCGCTCGCGACGGCGCTGCTGTGGCGCTTCATCGCCGAGTTCCGGAACCTGCCCGCCGCACTGCCCGGGTCGATCGAGGAGGCCCGCCTGTACATCCACCAGCATCTCGAGCAGCCGATCACGCTCACGGACATCGCCCGGGCGGCGTCCGTCACGCCCGCGCACCTGGTCCGGATGTTCCGCACCCACATGGACACCACGCCGGTCCGTTATCTCTGGGACCGCCGCATCTCCCTGGGCGTCGAGCTGCTGACCTCGACGGGGCTCCCGGTCGGCTCCATCGCCGTCCGCTGCGGCTTCAAGACCAGCTTCCACTTCTCCCGGAAGGTCAAGGAGACGACTGGCCTGTCACCGTCGGAGCTGCGTACGTCCACCGCGCGCGCCTGACGCGACGACGCTCATGCCCGCCCCCTCCTCCCGCGCAGGCCGAGCACAGCCACGCCCGCGATGACGACACCGGCTCCCGCGAGCGCCACGTGCGGTCCCGCGAAGGTGGCCACCCACCCGCCGAGCAGTCCGCCCACCGGGTAGCCGACACCGAAGGCCGCCATCCGGGCGGCTGTGTTCACGCGGGACCGGAGCCGGTCGGGCGTGCTCAGCTGGCGCCACACCACGGTGGCGAGCACCACCGCGAGATAGCCTGAGCCCCAGAGCGCCGTCAGGGCCAGCGCGACCGGTACCGTCGTCGCGAGCGCGCAGCCGACCGCGCCGACCGCCGCGACCCACGTCCCCGCGAAGGCGACGCTCCGCTCGGTCGTCCGGCGGGTCGCCGCCGGGACGACGAAGGTCGCCACCAGGCCGCCGACGGCCCACGCCGCGAACAGCAGGCCGGTGGTGCCCCCGTCGGCCGGGACGCCGAGCCGCCGCACGCTCCAGGGGACCACCTGGGACACGAAGACCCCTTGGCCCGCGGTGACGGCCACGCCGAGCAGGATGGTCGAGCGCACCCGCGGGTGCGAGACCAACCAGCGAGCCCCGTCGAGGACGGCACGGCGGACGCCCGGCGGTACCTGCGACGCACCGGTCGCGCGCGGCAGACCGCCGAGGCGGAAGCAGAGGTAGGCCAGCGCCGAGGCCGACGCGCCGACGGCGATGGTGGCCGAGGTGGGCAGGAGCACCGACAGGACGCCGACGAGCCCCGGGCCCGCCATCTCCACGACGCTGCTCGTGGCGAACATCAGCGCGGTCACCTCGGCGAGGCGGCCCGGGGGTGCCAGCGCGGGCACCAGCCCGAAGTTGGCGGCGTCCGCGAAGACGAAGGCAGAGCGCGCGACGGCCACCGCGACGACGATGTGCACCGGGGTGAGGACGTCGAACGCGGCGGCCGCCGGCAGGGTGCCGACCGCCAGCGCGGTGATCAGCTCGCAGGCCCGCAGGACCGCCGACCGGTCGTTCCGGTCGGCGACGGCTCCCGCGACGGGGCCCAGCACCAGGTAGGGCAGGCCATGAGCGGCGACGAGCGCCGAGACCCACAGGGCCGAGGCCGTCTGCTGGTAGACCGCGACCGGCGTGGCGACGAGGACTACGGAGGCCGCGACCAGGGAGAGCACACGTCCCAGCCAGTACCACCGCAGCGACCGGTCGCGCAGCAGCCGTACCCATCCCGGCACCGGCTCAGCGCACCGTCAGCGTCTCGATCCGCGCCCCCGCGGCCGGGTCGATCGCCTCCCTGGGGTCGACGAGGCCCAGGCTGCGCCCGATCTGGAGCACCCGGCGGGAGAACTCGACGTTCGCCTCCCGCGCCTGCCCGAGGGCTTCGGGAGCTGGCTGCGCGTGCTCGACGGCGCCGAGCCAGTCGGCCTGGCTCGCGTACGAGACCGGCCACCGGAACCCGTGGAACCGGGTCGAGTTCGGCGCGACCGCCACCGCGCCGCGGCCGAGCAGCATCGCCCAGTAGAGGGCGTGGTACGAGTTCGACACGACGACCTTCGCCGAGGCGAGGCGCGTCAGGGTGTCGAAGATGTCCTCCGTGTTGTTCGTGATGTGCTCGAACTCGACCCCCGCGGCCAGGGGCCGGGAAGTGTCGATGCCACGCTCGTAGTGGTTCAGGACCACGAACTCGCGCTCGGGCTCGCGCTCCCGGAGCACGTCGAACGCCGGCAGCATGCAGCTCGCGCACGGGACCCACGGCATGCCCGCGTCCCAGTCCCGGACACCGACCACGTCGGCCTTGGCGAGCCACTCCGGCCAGAGCCGGGTCACGCCGTCCTTCAGCACGCGCCGACGCCAGCCGGTGGTCGGGTCCAGGTGGACGCCCTGCTGGAAGTTGTGACCGATGCCCCAGAGCGCGACCGCGGCCGGCCGCTGGCGGAAGATCGACTCCACGCAGGACTCGAACCTTCCCGGCCCGACGAGCCCGCTGCCGCCGACGATGACGAGCTTGCCCTGGAGCGGTGAGTGCTTGCCCAGGTCCTGGAGCGACGCCGCCTCGTACAGGCTGATCGTCCGGCCGAGCCGTTCGACCCACCGGACCGTCCGGCCCACCGCGGACCAGTGGTCGCCGACGTTGCGCATGTCGTTGCTCTCGCACACGGCGACGACGGGTGCGCCCTCGAGCAGCTCCGTGAGCTCCAGCAGGCTCCTCGTCGACGACGTCGTCCCAGCGGGCCGCGCCGGGAACATCGCCCGTCCCGCGACGTCGAGCCCCCTCGACACTTCCTCGAACTCCTTGACGGTTCGCGTCACACCCATGATCTCGAGCCCTTCGTCCATGACGGCGGTCAGTCGTATCCGGATCACGTCGGTCTCGTGCGACCCGACGTGCTGACCACGCTAAGAGCGAAAACCGCACCGGCCTATACGCTGCACGCAGATCTAGCGGCCGATAATTGCAGAAAATTGCCGTGGAACCGGTTTTATGAATGACGGGTACCGAATGCGTTACGGTCGCGAGAACGCGCCCTTTCACGACGTCCGGTCGCGGTCCAGGTGCTCCGCGTCGCGGGAGAGCTCCTCGGGCGTGAGCGCGGGACCGAGGATCGGGACCAGGTCGGCCAGCGCGAGCCGCAGGAGCCGGTCGGCGGCGCGCCGCCGGACGTCTGGCAGATCGATCCGCATCGCGGTGGCCAGTGCGAGGTTGTCCGACGCGCGCGGTCCGGTCCGCACGATCACCCCCGAGCACGCGACGTCGCTGCGGCACTGGCCATGCTCGGTGTAGATGCCGGTCGCGGCGGCAGCACGGAGCTTGTCGTCGAGCTCGCCCTGACTACGGACGGTGTGCCCGGTGAAGGGCCTGAGCCCGGACGCCTTCAGGTAGCGGTGCCGGTGGTCGGAGCGCATGGCGGCGAGCAGCGCCTGCCCGCCGGCGGTGGCGTGGGCGGCCTCGGGCAGCCCGTCCGCGAGGTCGTCCAGCCGCGGGGCGCCGGTGAACTCGCTGTGAGCGACCACCGTCAGCTGCCCGTCGCTGAGCGAGGTCAGGAAAACACCGCACCCGGTGGCCGCCGCCAGCCTGGCGAGGACCGGCCGGACCCGGTCGAGACGCGCGGCCACGTCGACGGCGGGGCCGAGCACGTCCGGGAGGAAGTGGTGGCGGCCGTCCTCGCCGCGCCACGCCCAGCCACGGTCGACGATCGTCCTCAGGTGGTGGTAGACGGTCTTCACCGGGATGCCCGTGCGCCGGGCGAGCTGCTTGGCGGTGAGCCCTTCCGGGCTGCGGCTGAGGTGCTCCACCAGCCGCAGCGTCCGGTCCGGGCTCCGGAGCCCGGGGACTGGGGCAGTCGGGTTCGATGCGGACAACAAGATCGCTCCAGTCACTGAAGGGTGGCACCGACGAGGACGATCTTCGCTCGTACTGGGGAATCACTCATGATTGCTCGCCGGGCAAGGGAGATAAAGAGCGTTCGCCGAGCGGCTTTCCACCCTCAGAAACTGTCGCACAATGATGAATTGCGATTGACCAGGACCATCGCGACCGGCCGACCGGACGTGGCACGGCCGCGGGCACCTGTGGACACCCCGCCCGTACCCGGCTAACGTTCCCGCCATGACGTCGCCCCGCATCTGCCTGGACTGGTGGCCCGCCGACTAGGCGGGCTCGCGACGCATCCACTCACACGTCCACGACCGCCTCGCCCGAGGCGGTCGTTTCGTGTTTCCCCACGAGACTCCCGGTTCCGGGCGAGCACCCCGAACCGAGAGGCTCCACATGTCCCTCCGCCCTGGCTCGACCGGCCGGCACCCGCTCCTGGACCGGGTCCTGGCCTCCGACGGCTCGCTCCCCTTCGCGCTCCTGCGCCGACACGGCGGCACCGAGGTCGAGGTGCTGACCGGCGACGTCGTCGACACCGATCTGCTGCGCGACATCCCGCTCGACGGTGCGCCGGTGCTCGCCGTCGTCCCCTACCGCCAGGCGCGCGAGCGCGGGTTCACCGTGCGCGACGACGGCGCCCCCCTGCGCTGCCTGGTGGTCCGCGAGGCGGAGCGGGTCCCGCTGTCGGACGCGCTCGCGGTGCTGCCGCCCGAGCCCGTGGCCGCCGAGCCGCTCGGCTTCGACACCCCTGACGACGAGTACGCGGGCATCGTGCGCCGCGTGATCGACGACGAGATCGGGCAGGGCGCCGGCGCCAACTTCGTGGTGATGCGCAGCTTCGAGGCGCACACTGACGCGGCGCCGGTGCCCACCCTGACCTCCTGGTTCCGGGCGCTGCTGACGCACGAGGTCGGCTCGTACTGGACGTTCGCGGTGCACGCCCCGGGCCCCGGCGCCGCGGTGTCCCTGGCGGGCGCCACCCCCGAGCGGCACCTGACCCTGCACGACGGCGTCGCCCGGATGAACCCGATCAGCGGCACCTACCGGCACCCGGCGTCGGGCCCCACCCGCGAGGGGGTGCTGGACTTCCTGCGCGACACCAAGGAGAACGAGGAGCTCTTCATGGTGGTCGACGAGGAGATGAAGATGATGAGCGCGCTGTGCCCCGACGGCGGGCGCATCGTGGGCCCGTACCTCAAGCAGATGGCCCGGCTCAGCCACACCGAGTACCTGCTGGAGGGCCGCACCACGCTCGACCCGCGCGACGCGCTGCGCCTGACGATGTTCGCGCCCACCGTGACCGGGTCGCCCATGGAGAACGCCTGCACCGTCATCGCCCGCCACGAGACGCGACCGCGCGGCTACTACTCGGGGTTCCTCGCCCTCTTCGAGCCTTCCGACGGCGGGGCAGGCGAGGCCGGCCCGGCCGGCTACTCGCTCGACGCCCCGATCCTGATCCGCACCGCCTACCTGCACGACGGCGGTCGCGTGTCCGTACCCGCGGGCGCCACCCTGGTGCGGCACTCCGTGCCCGAGCACGAGGTCGCCGAGACCCGGGCTAAGGCGGCGGGGGTGCTCGCCTCGCTCGGGCTGGTCCCGCGCGGCGCGGCGCCGGGCGCCGTCGTCGACCTGAACGCCCAGGACGGCGTGGCCGAGGCCTTGGCCGTCCGCAACTCCCACCTCGCGGAGTTCTGGGTCCGGCCGCAGGACGCCGCCCCCGTCGCGACCTCCGAGACCTCGCCGCTGACCGGGCAGGACGTCCTCGTGATCGACCACGAGGACCAGTTCACGACCATGCTGGCCCACCAGCTCGACCACCTGGGCATGAACGCCCGCGTGGTCCGGTGGGACGCCGTCGACGACGTGCTCGCGGACGACCTCGTCGTGCTCGGTCCCGGGCCGGGCGACCCCCGCGACCAGGACGACCCGCGCATCGCCGCCATCACGCGCCGGATCCACGAGCGGGTCACCGCGGGCCGCCCGCTGCTCGCCGTCTGCCTGAGCCACCAGGTGCTCGCCGGGCTGGCCGGCTTCCCCCTGCGCCCGCTACCCGCGCCACGCCAGGGCGTGCGGCTGGCCGCCGACGTGTTCGGCACCACCGCCGCCGTCGGCTACTACAACACCTTCGGCGCGCGGCTGACCACCGTCGACGCCGCCGAAGCCGACAACCCCGTGGCCCGGCTCGCCCTCGAACCGTCGGCCGACGACGACGGCGTGCTCACCGCGCTGCGCGGCCCGGGCGTGGCCTCGGTCCAGGGCCACCTGGAGTCGGTGCTCTCGTCCGACGGCATCGACGTCCTCGAGGCGCTGGCCCGGTACGCGCTGGGGGCGGCCGTGCGCTGACCTCAGCTCGCCGGGTCCCGCAGGGTCGACATCGCCTCCAGCAGGGTGTCGTGGATGTAGGTGAGCTCGGGCGAGGCCACGTCCCAGCTCTCGTCCGGCTGGTCCTGCTCGGCGGGCTGGTCCGGCCCGTCGGGCGCGGCCGGCTGGTTCCAGATCAGCTCACCGTGCTGCCACACCCACCAGAGGTTCGCGCTCGGGTCCTGGACGCGGGCGAACGTCGTGCCGAAGAAGTCCGTGGGACGCGTGACGAGCCGGGCGCCACGGGAGAGCGCGCGCTCGAGGGTCGCCTCGAGGTCGTCCACGTAGACCTGCAGCAGGCTCGGCGTGAACGGCCAGCCGGGCTTGCGCTCGGCCAGCATCACGGTCGTCGTGCCGAGGACCACCTCGCCCTGGAGCAGCAGTCCGTCGTCGTCGACCGTGCGGGCCTCGGGGCGCTCCGTGCCGCCGAAGACCTCGACGACGAACCGCATCAGCTCCTCGGCGTCGCGCGTGATGATGAACGGGTTGACCGTGGCGTAGCCCTCGGGGGCCGCGGGGATGGACATCGTGCTCCTTGTGACCGGTGCGGTTGCGAAGCCTCAGTCCAGCAGTGCCCGCGGGTCCCGGGCTTGAAGATTTCCGCCGTCATCGGCCGGCGAGGACGCGGGCGGGCGTCTGCCCGTGGAAGGCGCTCAGCGACCGGGTCAGGTGGGCCTGGTCGGCGAAGCCGCACCGCGCCGCGCACTCAGCGGGAGGCACGCCGCGCAGCAGCAGCTCGAAGGCCTCCCGGGCGCGGGCGAGCTGTGCGATCTGCTTGCCCGTCAGGCCGGTGGCGGCGCGGACCCGCCGCTGCCGGTGCCGCTCCGAGTACCCGGTGTTCTCCCCGGACAGCATCCGCCGCACGACGTCGTCCGAGTGCAGGAAACCGAGCTCGAGCAGCTGCTCGACGAACGCCTCGAGCTCGTCGTACTCCGGGAAGGCGACCCGGTGCCGCCCGATCGTGACGTGCTGATCCTCGACGGTCAGCCGCTGCTCCCCGCCCAGGAGCAGCCGCTTGCTCACGCCGGGCACCACGACGTGGGCCTTGAGCTGCACGCCCCAGCTGTGCTCGCCGACGGTCGAGCTGATCCAGCGGTGCCCGAGGGCCGGACCGGCCAGGCCTGCGGCCTGCTCGCCGTCCGGCTGCCGGGCGAACCACAGGTCCCAGTACTCGACCGCGGGCGTGAGGTAGCGCTCGTCGCGGGTGGCACGGGCCTGCCACACGCACTCGACGTCCGGGGAGTCGGGATGCCGTTCCTCGTACATGCCGCTCTCCGTACCCGGAGTGTCGTGGGCATCGGCGGTCATGCCTGGAACCCTGCCACGTCGAGTGTCAGTGTCCAGTGGAAGCATCGGGACATGGAACAGATACAGCGTCTTCGACCCGAGGGGCTGGTCCACAGCCCCGCCTTCAGCCACGTCGCCGTGGTCCCGCCCGGCGCCACCACCATCTATGTCGGCGGGCAGAACTCCGTCGACGCCGACGGCGCGCTCGTCGGCGCCGACGACGTGGCGGCGCAGTCCGCCCGCGCCCTGGAGAACGCCGGCGTCGCGCTCGCCGCCGCCGGCGCGACCTTCGCCGA
>NZ_KI911707.1:51226-55109 GCF_000515355.1 Promicromonospora kroppenstedtii DSM 19349
CGTCGCGGGGCTGGGGGTGCCGGGCGCGCTGATCGAGGTCAGCGCGGTGGCGGCGGTGGTGCGGTAGACCGGCCTCCCCCGCCGGTCAGTGCATGACCGCGAGCAGCGCCCCGACCCCCACGAACAGACTCCCGAACACCCGGTTGACGACCCGCGCCCCCTTCTCCCCCGACGTCAGGCGGCCGAGCCCGCGCGCCGTCGTCGCGAAGAAGAACCACATGACCACGACGTCGATGACCACCACGGTCGCGGCGAGCACCGCGTACTGGCCGAGCAGCGGGCGGTCCGGCTGGACGAACTGCGGGACGAACGCGAGGAAGAACACGACCGCCTTGGGGTTCATGAGGTTCACCAGGAGCCCGCGCCGGAACATCGACCCGGCGGGCTCGGGCAGCCGGACACCGCCGTCGGCGTCCGCACCCGGACCGGTCCTGGCCAGGAACTGACGCACACCGAGGTAGACCAGGTAGGCGGCACCGGCGTACCGGATGGTGTCGAAGAGCCACGGCGTGCCCGCAACGAGCACGCCGACCCCCGCGGCGACGATCACGAGGTGCACGAGCAGCGCCGCCTGCTGCCCGAGGATCCCCCAGATCGACCGCGCCCAGCCGGACGTCATGGCGTTCGACATCGTGTTGATCGCGCCCGCTCCGGGCGTGAGGGAGATCAGGACGCCCGCACCGACCAGGGCGAGCCAGAGGGAGAGCGGCACGGCGGTCAGCCTACGGCCAGACCGGACGCTTCCGACACAGACCCTTTAGCACAACGCTAATGATCCCGCGCTTTACGCACTAATATCCCATTCACGTTGCACTGTCCATGTCGTGTACTTAACGTATGTAACGCGAACACCGTTCGACTCGCGGGAATCGTCCCGCGATCCCCATTTCATGAAAGGCATTCGCTCACATGAGCCTCATCGACATCGTCTCGAACCTGCTCGACAACCTGGGCCTGACCCTCGAGCAGATCCTGTGCCTGCTGGGCCTCTGATCTGGCACAACACCGCCCGGGTCACCCGGTAGCGGTCGCTGGTACTCCTCCCCCAGCAGGCGAACGCCCCTCGCGGACCACCGCGAGGGGCGTTCGTTCTTCTGCGCTGCGCACAATTGGTTGCGTCCACGCAATCATGGTCATTTCGACTGGACAGCCCAGCGGGTCGCGTATAAAGAAATGACCGGTCATTTCGACGACCGGAATCACCCGGGCAGATCAGGTTCCGAACGTCTCCAGCAGCGTCGACCGTTCCGCGTCGGTGAGGTTGGTCGCGACGAGCTTGCCGCGCATGCCGTGGAAGCGCTCGCCGACCCGGTCGAGGTCGCCGTCCTGGGTCACCGCGAACAGCGCGGACGTGCCGACGGTGACCTGTTCCCGGATGGTCTCGAGCTGCTTCCGGTCGATGCCGACCGCCTCGGTGTGCTTGGCCAGGGCGCCGATCGCAGCGCCGGCGGCGACGCCGACGACCGGGACGAAGAACAGGCTGCCGAAGAGCAGCCCCCAGAACGCACCCCATCCGGTGCCGCGCCACTCGTTCTCGTGCGCCTGCTTGGTGGTCGGGGTCGCCTGCCCGACGGGCCAGGACACGACGGCGTGGTCGAGCACGGTGATCAGGCCCTCCGACGCCGCCTGCTTGAGGTTGGCGGCCGCCGCCTGAGCGCCTCCAGGATCGTCGAACTTCCAGACAGTGAACGTTGTCATGGTGATCTTCAGCCTTCCGGACGGTCGAGCCCCCCTCGTCCGATCGTCGCACCGGGGTGCACGCCCCGCTTGCCGAACCGTGCCGGTCACCCAGGGGCGAATCGTCAGCCGCCGTTCGGCCTCGCGTCACCCGTGCGCCAGCCGGCCCGGCCACGATGCCGACGTGGAAAACAAGCTCTCGCGCCGCTCCCTGCTCCAGGCAGCAGCGGCCGTACCGATCATCTCCGCGGCGTCCGCCGCCGTGGGCACGACGTCGGCGTCCGCCGCGCCGCTGCCCGCCACACCCCAGGACGGGCAGCCGGACGCCGCCGCCGCACGGTTCACGATCGCCGTCCTGCCCGACACGCAGTACCTGCTGGACGACGGCGGCTCCGACGCCGAGCCGGTCCGGGCGACGCTCCGTCACCTCGTGCGCGAGCAGGCCCGGGACAACATCGTGTTCATGACCCAGCTCGGCGACGTGACCGAGCACGGCACCGCCACCGAGATGCGCGCCGCGAGCCGCGCGTTCGAGGCCGCGGGCCGCCTCCCGTACAGCGTGCTGGCCGGCAACCACGACGTCAGCGGTGACGACCAGCGCGGCGACTCGCCGTACCTGCGCACGTTCGGTCCGCAGCGTTTCTCCCGGATGGAGACCTACGGCGGTTCGTCCCCCGACGGCTACAACAGCTACCACGTGGTGCGCGGCGGCGGGCGCGAGTGGCTGGTCCTGGCGCTGGACTGGCGCCTGTCGGACGCCGGACTCGCCTGGACGCAGGGCGTGCTCGACCGCCACGCCGAGCTGCCCGCGATCCTGACCACGCACGACCTGGTCTGGGCCGAGGACGACGGCACAACCCACCTCTCCGACAACGGGCAGCGCCTCTGGGACCGTCTCATCAAGGGCAACGACCAGATCTTCCTCGCGCTCGGCGGGCACTACTGGCCGTCCGGCCGCACCACCCTGACCAACGACGCCGGCCACCCGGTGCACCTGCACATCACCAACTACCAGGACCGTTACTACGGCGGCGCGGGCATGGTGCGCTACTACGCGTTCGACCTGGTGCGCGGCGTGATCGACGTCGAGACGTTCTCGCCCTGGCTGCTGGCCAAGGACGAGCCCACGCCCCTGGAGGCGGAGCACGTCGAGCTGAGCGGCGACGTGGACCGGTTCACCGTGGAGATCGACTTCGACGAGCGGTTCGCCGCCTTCGCGCCCCCGCTGCTGCCGGCGCCGCGTCCGCCGTCGGCCGTGATGCCGCGCGGGACCGTCGCGTACTGGCGGTTCGACGAGGCGGGCCTGGCCACGGCGGGGTCGGACGGCGCGCCGGTGGCTCCCGGGACCGTCGCCCGCGACCTGACGGGCAACGGGAACGACCTGACCTCCCAGCTGCTGCACGCCAGCGCCCCGGAGGCGCTGACCTGGTCGGCCGAGCATCACGACGCCCAGCCGTCCCGCGCCAGCCTGCGGTTCGACGGCGGCAAGTCGCCCGACCGCGGCGCCGTCCTGCGCACCGGGCCGAACGCGCCGGTCAACAGCGCGAAGTTCGAGTCGGGCTACACGATCGAGACGTTCCTCAAGCTGCCGGAGCCTTATCTGGGCGACCACTCCTGGATGGGCATCCTGAGCTGGGAGGGCCGGGCGGGCGACGCCGGCAAGCACAGCGGCTGGTCCGACGACGAGGCCACCTGCAGCCTGAACCTGTCGGGCGAGCGGTTCCTGCAGTTCGTCGTCTACCCCGTGCCCGTCGACGCCGACCCGACGTCGTGGAGCCACGCGATCCCGGTGGGCCGCTGGATGCACGTCGCGCTCGTCAACGACGGTCGGCACACGGTGATGTACGTGGACGGCTCGAAGATCGCGCGCAACGCGGCCGAGGAGTCCCGCGGCATCTCGACACTCGGTAAGCCGTTCGCGATCGGCGGCACCCAGTCCGCCGAGCGCTACGGGCAGGGTTTCTACGGCTGGATCGGCGACACCCGGATCGTCTCCCGCGCCCTGCGGCCCGACCAGTTCCTCACCGCCGTGAAGCGCTGAAACGCCTTCCGAACTGCGTAAACATCTCTCGGATTCATTTCCGGGAGGCACAACCTTTCACCCGGCCGCTGCGTCGTAGGGGGTATGAGACACACACACGAGAAGGCACGTTCCATCGTCCTGACGGCCGGCCTCGTCGTCGGCCTCACGGCGGGGGCGACGACG
>NZ_KI911707.1:55209-58605 GCF_000515355.1 Promicromonospora kroppenstedtii DSM 19349
ACGCGGTGGCCGGAGCGATCGCCGCGGGCCTCGGGGCGGCGTCGAACGCTCCGCGGCAGACGACCCTGCCCGGCCCAACCCGATGACACCCGCCACCCCGGACACCGGCGCGACGCTCCGGGCCATCGCCCGCGACGCCGGTGTCACGGCCCACGTCCACGCGACCCGGCTGACCGGCCCGCCCGGGACGACGTCCCTGGCCGACACCGAGCCGGTCGCGATCGCCTCCCTCTACAAGCTGCCGCTCGCCCTGATCTGGGCGGAGCTCGTCGCAGAGGGCCGGCTCAAGGCGGACCAGCTGGTCCGCCTCGCGGCACCGAACCGGATGCCCGGCCCGACGGGCGTGGCGATGCTGCTCGACGACGTCGCCCTGAGCGCGCGCGACGCCGTCCGGCTGATGCTCGCCGTGTCGGACAACGCGTGCGGCGACGCCGTGCTGGACCTGGTGGGCCGCGACCGGGCGCACGAGCGCCTGGCGCGACTCGGGCTCCCGGAGTCCCTGATACGGCAGGGGTCCGCCGAGGAGACGCGCGCCGTCCTGCGGGACACCGGGACCGACGGCTGGGCCGCCGCCCAGCGTGTGCTCGCCGACCCCGACCGGGCCGCCGAGACCTCCCAGTACGACCCGGCCCTGGCGAGCGCGGCGACGGCCGCGCAGCTCGCGCAGGTGCTGCGCCTGCTGTGGTCACGCCCGGGCGGGCCTCACGACACGGTGCGCGACGCGCTGGCCCACCAGGCATGGCGGCACCGGATCGGGAGTGGGTTCCCGCACGACGACGTCCTGCTGCTCGGCAAGACCGGTTCCCTCGGCCGCCTACGGCATGAGGCGGCGGTGGTGCGCTTCCCGCACGAGCACCCGGTCGGCGTCGTGGTGCTGACCCGTGCCGCCCGGCCGGAACGGCACCTGCCCCGGGTCGACGCCGCGATCGGCGAGCTGGCTCGGGTCGCCGTCGGCCCGCTACGGCTGGCGGACGACGAGTGACGTCCCGCCGTGGACGGCCCGGAGCGCAGCGAGCCCACCGGGGCCGACCAGGTGCGGGACCATAGCCACATGCCCTCCCCCGTCCGCCCCGGTCTGCCCGTCACCCCCGCCCTGACGATCCCCCGGGCCGAGCTCACCGAGCGGTTCTCCCGCGCCTCCGGGCCGGGCGGTCAGGGCGTCAACACGACGGACTCGCGCGTCGAGCTGTCCTGGGACGTCGGTCGTTCCGCCGTCCTGAACGAGACCCAGCGCGCCCGGCTCACCGATCGGCTGGCGAGCCGGCTCGTGGGCGGCGTCCTGACCGTCGTCGCCGCTGAGAACCGGGAGCAGCGGCGCAACAGAGACGCTGCCGCCCTGCGCCTGGCCGCGCTCGTCGCCGACGCGCTGGCTCCCGGCCCGAAGGCGCGCCGCGCCACGCGGGCCACCCGGGGCTCGCAGGAGCGGCGGCTGACCGCCAAGAAGCAGCGCTCGGACACCAAGCGGCTGCGCTCCTCCAAGCCCCGGCGCGAGGACTGAGACCCGTCAGGAGATCAGCAGACGGTGGCGCTCACGTGCACCCAGCCGGTCTCCACGGAACCACCGGACTTGGGCTTCCACTGAAGCTTCGCGCTGCCGGAGACATCCGTGCCGCAGGGCAGGTCGAACGCAGGCGTCGGCAGGGCGTCCGAGATGTCCTTGTAGGCTTCGTTCTTCTTCACCGGGAAGAACGTGATGCTGGGCGGGTTCGTCCAGTCCTTGGTGATCGTGATGTCGGTCTCCACGATCCGTACGACGTAGTCGCCCGGCCGGCTGGCGTCGTCCGACACCGATCCGCGCACGTAGACGGTACCCGTGGAGTTCTGCCGGATCGACACGCAGCGGTCGACCCGATCACCCACGCAGTGCCCGGCCACGCGGGTCCACGCACTGGCAGGTGCCGCGGTGAGCACGGTCGCCACCAGCGTCAGTCCTGCCACCGCCGCAAGCGTCCTCTTGATCCGGTTCATGCGATTCCCCCTGTCTCGCGGGCGCCCTTTCGGCGTCCCCGTCACGGTCAAGCCTGCCTGCGCGGGGGAACTCCCGCACGCAAAGTCATCGAGCCGCGTCGATCGTCGCGTGGATCGCGTCGAGCTCCTCCCAGGCCACCTGCGGCCGCTCCAGGCCCCGCTTCGCGAGGTAAGCCGCCGCCCGGGCGCGCAGGCCCCGCACGAACCGGAACGGCGTCAGCAGGCCCGCGGTCCGCACCCCGTCCACGACCCGCTCCGGACGGAACACCAGGCCCTGGTCGCCCTCGACGAGCTCGCCCAGCACGACGAGGCTGCGGTTCCCGGCCAGCAGCTCGTCGTGGCGGTGGAACAGCAGGCTCGCCGGGCCCGGCCGCGCATCGGTGCCGGGCACCAGCAGGCCGCCGTCGACGGCCTCGGGGACCACCCGGTCGAGGGTCGGCAGACCGGCGTCGTCCAGCCGGGCCAGGATCCCGCTGGTGAAGTCGCCCAACTCCTTGGCGAACGGCGCGGGCAGGCCCGGCATCGCCGGGACCGCGAGCAGCCGGACGGCGTCCGGCAGCGGCTCCCGCGTCGTGACGGCGGCGGGCGTCACCGTGATGATCAGCCGCATGTAGTAGACGTCGAGGAGGCGCCGGGCCAGGCGCCCGGTCGACAGGGCGCGCGACGACGGCTGGGCCGCCGCGATCCGCCGCCACAGGTCGGCGTTGCGCGCGAACGAGGTCACGACCTCGTCCGGGCACTCGGCCGCGCCCTGGAGGAGCACCTGCCCCGCCTGGTCGAGACCGCTGCCGGTGGGGTCCGAGAAGAGCACAGCGACCCGCGCGTCCCGCCGCACGTTGAGGGCCTTCTGGGCGAACCCGATCGACGTCGACAGCACGAACGTCCCGTCGTCGGGCCGCCACACGCCCGAGACCGGCCACGCGACCGGGGTGCCCGACCGCGAGACGGTGGCCACCTCGCACGTGAGATAGGACGAGATGACGTTGGCTGCGACCGGTGCGACCAGCTGGTCGTTCTGCATGGTTGATCTCCGTCTGGAAAGGGGCCCTGACCAGGCCGCGGACAGGGTAGCGGGCCCGGGGCGCCCAGCCTGTGACAGGTTCACCCGGGTGACTTCGCGCCCGGTTCGACGGTGTACCCGCACCGCAGCGTGGACGATGGGCTGCTAGGGGCACGCAAGGGGCGATCATGATCTCGAACCAGACCTGACACCTTGAGGGAGCACCGTTGGCCAGCTCGTTCGGCACGTACCTGCGGAGCCTGCGGCAGGGTGCCGGGCTGACGATCGAGGACCTCTCGCACCTCTCCGGCGTGAGCGTCCGAGCCATCGGCGACATGGAGCGCGGCGTCAGCCGCGGCCCCCAGCGCCGCACCGTGCAGGCGCTGGCCGGTGCCCTGGCGCTCGACGAGCCGCAGCAGGCCGAGCTG
>NZ_KI911707.1:58705-60503 GCF_000515355.1 Promicromonospora kroppenstedtii DSM 19349
GTCGACCACCACGTCGGCGCCCGTGAGCGCCTCAGTCAGGCCTTCGCCGGCGACGGCGTCGCAGCCGGTGGCGGGCGTGGCCAGGGCGGCGTCGTGCCCGGTGGCGCGGAGCCGGGCGACGACCTTGGCGCAGATCGGGCGGGTGGCGCCCACGACGACGATCCTCATGGCGGGCATTCAGGCGGCGGCCGTGAGGACCGTCTCGAGGCCGTCGAGGTCGCCGGTGCGGGAGGCGGTGAGGAACGCGGCGGTGAGGCGGCGTCCGGCCAAGGGCGGCACGGGACGGACCCGGTCGCTCCGCAGGCGGGCCTGGGCGCGGCTGACGAGCTGGCGGGAGTTGGCGACGCTGGTGCCGAGCAGGCTCGCGAGGTCGGCGTAGGCGTAGTCGAAGCCGCGGCGCAGCACGTAGGCGGCGAGCTCGCCGGGGCTGAGCCGGGTGAGCAGGAGCGCGAGTGCTTCCTCGGTGAGGCCGGTCCGTTCGGCGTGCCGGCCCGGGTCCTGGTCCGGGTCGGGGGTCGGGTGCTCGGCGCCGGGCGCGGGCAGCGGGGTCTCGCGCCGGTAGCGGGCGGACTGGATGACGTTGCGGGCCAGGTTGGTCGTGGTGGAGGTGAGGAACGCGGCGGCGTTGACGACCTGGGTGCGGTCGGTGCGCTGCCAGCGGAGCCAGGCCTCCTGAACCACGTCGTCGGCCTCGGCGGCGCTGCCGGTGATGCGGCGGGCGACGCGGATGAGCTGCGAGCGCTGGGCGAGGAAGACCGAGAGCGCGGCGTCCGGCTCGGCGGGGGGCGGTGTGGTTCCGGGTGATGTCGTCATACCGATCACACTCGGCGCGACGCCCGGCCCACCGCGCCACGGTGAGTCCGTGGTCGGCCCCGTGGTGCACCCCTGGGGTGACGGGGCACTGGGCCACGGGCGGAAACCGCCTGCCTACTTCTGCCTGTGGTTCTGCCTCGTGAAAGATTCAACCACCGGGTTGGATCGTGGCATGAGCACCTCACCAGGGGCCACGGGCCCGCGAACCGCTGTGCCGGCCCCGACGGTGCTGCTGGTGAGCGGCGAGCGGCGGGCGCCGCTGTACGGCCGTCAGGCGGAGTGCGAGGCGCTCGACCAGGTGGTCGCGGCGGTGCAGGCGGGGCGCAGCGCGGTGCTGGTGCTGCGTGGCGCGGCCGGGATCGGCAAGTCGGTGCTGCTGGAGTACGCGGCGGGCAGCGCGTCCGGCTGCCGGACCGCTCGGACGACAGGCGTCGAGGCCGAGTCCGACCTCTCCTTCGGCGGGCTGCACCGGCTGTGCGCGCCGTTCCTGGACCACCTGTGCCGACTGCCCGCTCCGCAGCGCGACGCGCTCTCCACGGCATTCGGCCTGACGGCGGGCGAGACGCCGGACCGGTTCCTGGTCGGGCTCGCGGTGCTCAACCTGCTCGCCGCCGCGGCCGAGCGGGAGCCGCTGGTCTGCCTCGTCGACGACGCCCAGTGGCTCGACGAGGTCTCGGCCCGCACCCTCGCGTTCGTCGCGCGGCGGCTGCCCGTCGCGGCGATCGGGCTGGTGCTGGCGGTGCGCGACCCCCACCTCAAGGGCGAGCTGACGGAGCTGCCCGAGCGGGAGGTGGGCCGGCTGACCGACGGTGAGGCCCGCGCCCTCCTGGAGTCCGTGACGCCCGGGCGGCTGGACGAGCGGGTGCGGGACCGGATGGTCGCCGAGACGCAGGGCAACCCCCGGGCTCTGCTCGTGCTCCCGCTCGGGCTCACCCCGGCCGAGCTGGCCGGGGGCTTCGGGCGGCCCGACGTCCGGCCGGCGGCC
>NZ_KI911708.1:0-2480 GCF_000515355.1 Promicromonospora kroppenstedtii DSM 19349
AGGAACGCGGCCGGCCCGACGGCGCCACGCTCCCCCGCGTGCGTCAGCCTGAGCAGGGCGCGGTAGCCGCCGGGGCGCAGCTTGGTGCCGACCACGGCGCCGGACCCGGACAGGGTGCGCCGGTCGACCGGCGCGAGCGGCATGGCGTAGGCGAGATAGCCCGTGCGCTCCGCGACCACCTGGCCCACCGGGTGTGGCAGGACGTTCTGCGTGAAGGTGACGCCGGGCGGCAGGTCCCAGGTGATCACCCAGTGCCAGTCCACGAGGTCGGCGAGGTCGGGCGCGGGCTCGACGCGCGCCAGCGCGAACCGGTCGCGCGCCCGCACGGGGTTCACGATGCCGAGGGTGGGGCCGGACTCCAGGGCGCTCCCCGCAGCGCTTCCGGCTGAGACTCCGGCCGGGAGCGCGCCCGCCGAGATCTCGCCGTCGAACACCTGTCGCATTCTTCCAAGACTGGCACACCCGGGACGCGCGAGCATCGGTCACATGAAGAACTCAGCCCTGCACCCCAACATCGCCGTGTCCGACGCCCGGGCCGCCATCGCGTTCTACGAGGCCGCGCTGGGCGCCGAGACGCTCGACGTGATCACCGCCGGCGACGCCGTGATCCACTCCGACCTGGTCCTGCGGTCCGCCGCGGGCGAGTCCACGTTCACCGTGGCCGGCGCGTTCCCGCCCGACTCGGCGGCTCCCGAGCCAGGCGCGCCGACGCACGCGAGCTTCACGATCCCGGTCGAGGACACCGACGCCGCCTACGCGCGCGCGATCGAGGCCGGAGCAAGCAGCCTGGCCGAGCCGGCCGACTGGTTCGAGGGGTTCCGGCAGGCCGCGGTGCGCTGCCCGTTCGGGCACCGCTGGTACTTCGTGACGGTGGCGGACTCGGTCACGGCCGACGACGTCCAGCGCGCCAGTGACGCCTGGGTCGCGGCCCGCGACTGACGACCGTCTGACACGCTCCCTGATGCGGTTTGCCGGGCTAGCGCGGTTCGGTACGCTTTGCCCCGACTCAGGGAGGAACAGAAGCACCATGGGAATCAGGTATCGCAAGCGGCTGTCGTTCGGACCGCTCAAGTTCAACATCACGCAGCGGGGCCTGTCGTCGATGAGCTTCAAGGTGGGTCCCTGGACCTGGAACTCCAAGACCAAGAAGCACTCGATCAACCTCCCCGGCGGTCTGAGCTGGTACAGCAACAACAAGTGACGCGGCGCGGCGGAGGCAGTGCCCTGCCTCCGCCGGCGACGGCCCGTCGACCGAGGCCACGGAGCCGCGTGATTCCGGGATTCCCGACCGCGTGGCTAGAGTGGCCAGCGTGGAGCAAGCCCCCGGGAAGAGCATCCCGCCGTCGTACAGCGCGCAGGACGTCGAGCGCTGGGTGACCGAACCGCCCAAGTCGCGGGCCCGGACCCCGTTCGAACGCGACCGCGGGCGCGTGGTGCACTCCTCCGCGCTGCGCCGGCTCGGCGCCAAGACCCAGGTGCTCGGCGCGGGCCACGACGACTTCGTGCGCACGCGCCTGACCCACTCCCTCGAGGTCGCCCAGGTGGGCCGCGGCATGGGGCGCTCGCTCGGCTGCGACCCCGACGTGGTCGACACCGCCTGCCTCACGCACGACCTGGGACACCCGCCCTTCGGGCACAACGGCGAGACCGCCCTGGCCGAGATCGCCGAGCCGATCGGCGGCTTCGAGGGCAACGCGCAGACCCTGCGCCTGCTGACCCGGCTGGAACCCAAGGTGATCGGGTTCGACGGCGTGCCCGCCGGCCTCAACCTGACCCGCGCCAGCCTCGACGCGAGCGTCAAGTACCCGTGGGCGTACGGCGCGGGCCCGGCCCGGCCGGACGGCACGGCGAGCCGCAAGTTCGGCGTCTACCCGGACGACGCGCCCGTGTTCACCTGGCTGCGCAAGGACGCGCCCGACGGCGTCAAGTGCCTGGAGGCGCAGGTCATGGACCTCGCCGACGACATCAGCTACTCCGTGCACGACGTCGAGGACGGCGTCGTGGCGGGCCGCGTCGACCTGGACCTCATGGCGGACGCCGAGGAGCGGGCGCGCGTGGCCGAGTACGTGCGGTCCTGGTACGGCGAGTGGTACCGGGCCGACGCGATCGACGCCGCCATCGGCCGGCTGCAGGAGTACCTGCACGGCGAGGGCCACCTGGTACGGGCCTTCGACGGGTCGCGCGGCTCGCTGGCCTCGCTGAAGGACATGACGAGCCAGCTCATCGGCCGGTTCATCGGAGCCGCGATCGACGCGACCCGCGCCGAGTACGGCGACGGCGCGCTGACGCGGTACGCCGCGCGGCTCGTGGTGCCCGACGAGATCGAGCACGAGATCCTCGCCCTGAAGGGCATCGCGGTGGCCTACGTGATGGCGCCCAGGGGCCAGGAGCCCCGCTACCTGCGGGAGCGGGAGATCCTGACCGACCTGGTGCGCGTGCTCGCCGATCGCGGGCCCGACGAGCTGGAGCCGCCGCTCGCC
>NZ_KI911708.1:2580-5829 GCF_000515355.1 Promicromonospora kroppenstedtii DSM 19349
CCGCACGACCGGCGCCGAGCCGGGCCGCGACGGCTGCCGCGTG
Source organism: Promicromonospora kroppenstedtii DSM 19349 (assembly GCF_000515355.1). GTDB lineage: Bacteria > Actinomycetota > Actinomycetes > Actinomycetales > Cellulomonadaceae > Promicromonospora > Promicromonospora kroppenstedtii. Next base: position 2,624 of record NZ_KI911708.1, read on the forward strand.
CCGCTGCCGTGGGTCGGTGGCGCGCCGGGCAACGGGTTCGGCCCCACGGGCAAGACCTGGCTGCCGCAGCCCGACGTCTACGCCGAGCTCGCCGCCGACCAGCAGTACGGCGTCGAGGGCTCGACCTTCGAGATGTACCGGGCGGCCCTCGGCCTGCGCCGTGCCGAGAACCTCGGCGCGGGCGTGCTCTCGTGGGTCGACTCCCTGGCCGAGCACCCGGACGTCGTCGCCTTCCGCGTGGCCGACGTCGTCGTGGTCGCCAACCTGAGCGCGACGCCGTTCGCACTGCCCGCCGGGGCGCAGGTGCTGGTCGCCTCGGGCGAGCTCGACGCCGGCTCGGGCGAGCTGCCGTCGGACACGACGGTCTGGCTGCGGGGCTGACGCACCGCTCCTCCGAACGCTGGTCAAGCCTGTCGAGACCGGGTCTCGACAGGCTTGGCCGGCGATGGGTCAGCCCGACCGGCGACAGGTCAGTGGGTCAGCCCGGCGTGATGCCGTAGTGCTCGCGGGCCTCGCCGACGGTCGGCGGGCCGTTGAAGCCGAGGTCGTTCGCGCCCACGACGATCGACCCGTCCTCGTTCGCGTACTGCTGCGGGGTCGCCCAGGTGTCCTCGAGGTCGCCCGCCGCGGCGATGGACCGCAGCACGCCGTCCATCACCTCGACGGCCTCGTCCTCGGTGGTCGCCGAGACCACCACGTCGCCGCGCTGCCAGCCGCCGCCGAAGTTGTCGCTGCACTCCCACTCGGCCGAGACCACGCCGGAGACCGCCGTCGCGGCCTCGGTGAACGCCTCCGCGCACCGGTCGGTGTCGCCCGACGAGCACGCGGACACGGGCAGCACCAGCGCCGCCGCCAGGACGGCGGGCAGGTACCGCGCTCGGTCACGTCGCATCATTCAGCCAGTCCCTCTTCGTAGTGTTCCCGCACCTGGCGGATCGTCGGCACGCCGGAGAACCCCGCGTGCCGCGCCCCGACCACGACCGAGCCGTCCTCGTTCCGGTACTCCTGCGGCGTGGCCCAGCGCGGCTCCAGCCGCGGCTCGGCCGCGAAGGCCCGCAGCAGCGCCTCCATCACCCGCACCGCCTCGTCCTCGGACGAGGCCCGCAGCACGACCTTGCCGCGCTGCCAGCCGCCGCCGAACTGGTCGCTGCACTCGAACTCCGCCGAGACCACGCCCTCGACGGCGAGCGCCGTCGAGGTGAGCAGCTCCTCGCAGTCGGGGTTGCGCGCCCTGCCCAGGCTGAGCAGCGCCGCGAGCCCGCCGCCGACCGGCCCCGACTCCGAGAGCCGGTCCACGAGCCGGCGCCTGCGGCGCGCCCAGCCTCCGCCCATCAGTTCTTCCGGCCGACGTGGACGTCCTGCGCGGTCACGGTCGAGCTCGAGCCGGGAGACGTGAGGAACCCGCTGTCCCGCAGCTCCTGCTGGTAGGCGAGGTACCCGGGGTCGGTGCTGTTGGCCATGGAGTTCGGGTACGCCTCGGCGTGGTCGTGGTTGGCCACGGCGTTGAAGGCGGAGCCCGGGTCGTCGAACGTGACGCTGGTGTGGTTGGCGCTCTCGTTCTGCCCGCCGGGCAGGAACGGGAACCGCGAGTCGCCGAGGTCGAGGCGCGGGACGACGTCGTGCTGGTGCTGCATCTCCAGCACGCTCACCGACGGGTCGATGTGCGCGCTGTCGATCGGCGAGCCGTAGGTCATCGCGTGGGTGACGTTGAACTCGTTCACGAACCCGGGGTCGGACGTCAGGTCGGCCACCGTCATGCCGCCCTGGGAGTGACCGACCATCATGACCTCGGCACCCGGCGGGATGTCCGCGTTCCGCATGGCGAGCATGACGGCCTCGCTCATGGTCGAGCGCGAGCCGCCCGCCGTGACCAGGTTGCCGGTCAGGTCCATGGGGTTGTCGCCCGCCGAGGGGTTCCACGCCTCGGTGCCGGGCACGTTGACGATGACGCGCGGGCCGTCGGGCCCGTCGATCGTGGTGATCCGGACGTTGCCGTCGCCGGCGTTGTACGAGTCGGTCACACCGAGCGCGACCTCCGAGATGCTGGAGGGTTCGCGCGGTGCGGCGACGTCCGTCGGGTCCCCCGCGTACGGGTCGCCGTCGTCGAAGACCTTGGGGTCGAACATGCCGAGCGAGCCGGCGGTGAGACCCAGGCCGACCGTCGTGCCCGCGAGCCGGATGCCGGACGCGAGCACCTCCGTCGTCCGTGGCCACTCGCCGTCGAGGATCGCCCCACCGGTTGCGTCCCAGAGCTGCAGGCCGGCGTCGCCCACGTTCATGAACGCGCCGCCGATCGCGCTCCCGCGGTCGCCCAGCCAGCCCAGGACGTCGGAACCTCGGTCACCGAGCCAGCCCAGCGCGTCGGAGCCCTTGTCGCCGATCCAGTCGACGGCGTTGCCGCCGGCGTCCCAGAGGTCGGTCGCGCGGTCGCCGATCCAGCCCGCGGCGTCGCCGGCCTTGTCCCCGACCCAGTCGACGCCGTCGCCGCCGGCGTCCCAGAGGTCGCCCGCCTTGTCCCCGAGCCAGTCGAGCACGCCGCCGTCGTCGTCCCCGCCCGTGCTGCCCGACCCCTGGGTCGAGACCCCGGCGAAGCCGCCGCCGTCGTACGTGTTCGAGGTCTGGTCCTGGGCGTCGGCGTTGGCCCTCGCCCGCTGGGCGTAGGTGGTCAGCGACTCCGCGACGGTGCCGAGCATGGGCGCGTGCTGCGACTCCCACTCGCCGCGCATCTGCTCGACGTTGGGGCCCGCCCCGTCGAAGCCCCAGACGGCGACGGAGGTGATCGACTTGACCGACTCCAGCTGCGATGCGCCGTCCTCGAGCATCTTGGCGAGGGCCCGTACCTGTTCCGGATCCTGCCCCTGCATCGTGTCGCTCACTGCCCTGCCTCACCCTCGGCACCGGTGCCGGGCTCCGGCGTGGTGGCGTCCACCGCGCCGACCAGGGCCCACTGCAGCTCGGCGGCGACCGAGCCGGCCGGCCGCTCGACGGGCGCCACCGCGCCGTCGTCGGTCCGCACGTCGAGCAGGCGGCCGTCCACCACGGACCAGAGCCGCGGCCAGACCACCTCGGGAGCGTCCGAGTCGCCCCACGCCTCGACGCTGACCTGGAGGTTCGCCTGCTCGTCGTCGAGCAGCCGGACCAGCTCGGCCCGGTCGACGACCGGGCCGGTGGACGGCGTCGAGCCGAGCGCGGGGCCGGGCACGGCC
>NZ_KI911708.1:5929-9343 GCF_000515355.1 Promicromonospora kroppenstedtii DSM 19349
GCCGGACGCTGGTCCGCCGGCCGCCGACCTGCCGTACGTCGAGGCGGCCGACACCGGGCTCGGCCTGCCCGACGCGGACACGGAGCTGGGCGCGGGATCGCCGCCCGCGGCCGAACCGGACCGCCCGGAGACACCCGTGTCTTCGGGCAAGGCCCGGCGCAGGATCCTGACCGGCGTGGTCGCGGCGGGTCTGCTGCTGGCCGGCGGCGGTGTCGCGGCAGCGGTCGTGCACTTCCTGACTCCCGACGACACGCCCGGTGTGCTCGCACCCCCGGCCGTGGCCTCGCCGTCGGCCGAGCCGTCCGACAAGCCCAGCCCCACCCCGACGAAGAAGAAGCCGAAGGCGAAACCGTCGGCGACGCCCGAGAGCTCTCCGGACGCCACACCCGTCGACGAGCAGGCCGCCGACGAGCAGGAGGCGGCCCCGGTTCGGTTCCAGCCTGGCGCCGTGGCGATCCCGGCCCAGGTCCAGGTGGGCCAGAAGATCACCGCCGAAGCGACCGGCTGGACGCCGCAGCCGGCCAGCACCGCGTGCCTGTGGAGCGTCGGCGGCGAGGAACGGGACAACCTCGGGTCGTGCACCTACACCGTCGCGCTCGACGACGTGGGCAAGGTCGTCCAGGTCAGGCTCACCGCCGCCCGCCCCGGGTACGCCAAGGCGAGCCTGCTCTCCGACGCCACGGCGGCGGTGCCGCAGCCGTCGGTGCCACGGCCGTCCTGCAAGATCACCCTGCGCCCGGGCGTGGAGCACGTGGGCTGGCTGGCCAGCTGCGGCATCAAGCAGGACCCGAACGTCACCTACACCTGGACCTGGGTCGACATCGACACCGGTGAGACGATCACGCAGGAGGGCGAGGCGGGCTACACGGTCGGTCCGAGCATGTGGATCCGCGGCAGCCACAAGGGGAACCGCGTGACCGTGACGGTGACGGCGCAGCGGGCGGGCTACCGCCCCGCCGAGTTCAGTACCACGGCCACCATGCCGGAGGACTACGTCCCGGCCGGGTGAGCAGCCCGGCGCGGCGCGGCGAGCCTCATAACCAGCCGTTCTCCCGGGCGATCCGCACCGCCTCGGCCCGGGTGCGCCCGCCGGTCTTGCCCATGGCGGCCGACAGGCCATCGCGAACCGCAGGCGCTGCTGCTGACCGCCGGAGCACTTGCCGACCGTGCGGTCGGCCAGGCCGGCGATGCCGGTGCGCTCCAGGAACGGCCCGGCCGGGCTCGTGCGGCCGAACAGAGCGGCGGTGAGCTCGACGCTCTCCCCCACCGTGATTTCCCGCAGGAGGCCGCCGGTCTGCATGACCGCGGCGACCTGGCCGTCGGCGATCGCCCGGGCCGGCTCCTTGCCGAGCACGCGGACCGTCCCTGCCGTGGGGGCCGCCAGGCCGAGGACCAGGTCGACGGTGGTGGTCTTGCCGGCGCCGTTGGGCCCCAGGAAGGCCACCACCTCCCCGGGCCGGACCACGAGGTCCAGCCCGTCGACGGCGCGGACGGTGCCTCCGGCGCCGCGGAACTCCTTGACGAGGCCCCTGGCCTCGACGGCGTAGCTGCTGGTCGTTGTCATCCCTCCACCCTGCTGCGGCGCCGCGGGCGGTACTGCTGCCGGGTGTCACGAGGTCGGGATGACATCCGTCATGCCGACCTCCGGCGGAGGCACCCGCCCCATGATCGACGAGGCCATGACGATCCCCGGCTCGTCCCGGGCCGCCTCCGGCTCGCGGTCCCGCAGGAGCGCGGCGCCGTCCCGTACCCACACGAAGCCCGGCCGGCCGGACGCCGCCCGGTACAGCGCGTCCAGGTGGTCCGGGTGGCGCTCGGCGAGCAGGGCCAGCACCCACGACGGCGCGTCCGGGTCGGCGAGCACCTGCGCGAGCCGCCGGGGCTTCCACGGCAGCAGGGGCGCGGTGTGCACCTCGCGGAGCTGCGCGTACCAGTCGAGCATCCGCAGCCCCCGCACCGGGTGGTGCACCAGGGCGAACGTCACGTCGTCGGGGTCGGCGGCGTCGTCGGGCAGCCGGCGCACGTCGCGCAGGGCGCCGAACAGGGCGAACTCCTCCGCCGGGGCGCCGATCCGGTCCTTGAACCGCAGGCAGCAGTCCAGGACGTGCGACGCCGTGCCCTCCACCACGACGTCCCCGAACAGGGCCTGGAAGGTGCGGTGGTGGTCGGCGACGAGCTCGCGGGCCCGGGCCAGCGTGCGCGGGTTGCGATAGGCGGGGCACGGCGACGACGTCAGCAGCGCGACGACGGCGCGCACCACGCCCTCGATGACGTCCGGCGAGAAGACCGCCGGCGTGCCCGCGAAGATCCAGGCCGCGCCGACAGGCAGGACCCGCCCGGACAGCAGCAGCCCCGGGACCAGCGCGACCGAGCGGATCTCTGAGCGGCCCGTGAAGACGCGGTACTCCAGATCGTCCTCCAGGTTGTGCAGCACCGCGTGCTCGTCCACCAGGTCGGTCACGACGAAGTAGCCGAGCACCCCGCCGTCGCGCCACCGCTCCAGCAGCGCGCGCTCGGCGTCGTCGATCATCAGGCCTGCCGGGGCTGTACCGTCGTCCCCGAATGCGTCGTTCCCGGGTGCGTCGTTCCCGGGTGCGGGGCCGGGCCCGCCGGCCGGGGCCTCCCCGAGCAGTCGCCGGACCAGGGAACCGCCCGTCTCCCGCGGCCCGGCATGCACCAGCATGTCGATGGCGCAGTCCCGGGTCACCTCGTCGTACTGCTCGGGGTCCACGTCACTCACGCGCACGGGCGACTCGGTGCGGACGTAGGCCACCTGGCGGGCCACGGCGTCGGCGTTGGCCGGCCGGAGCACGTGCCCGACCAGCCGGTGGGTGAGCCGGGTCGCGAGGTCGAGGCGCTCGCGCAAGGTCAGCAGGTCGAGCGCGGCGGCCGGTTCCGGTGCGGCGAAAAGCGTTGAAGTCATAGCGACATCATTCGGCAGGAACTATGATCTTGCCGGATCACCCGGGATCATCTGTGGATAACTTTTAGCCTCGATTCGAGCGCCCGGGAAGATCGTTCGATAAAAGATTGAGGTCGATCTTCGGCGTGAAGAGCGCATAGGACGCAAAGTAGACGAAGATCAGCCTTGCACCATCCCAACCGTCACTCACCTGTTCTGACCGAAAGGGACTTACCCAACATGGCATCGGAGAAACGTCCCCGACGCGTACCGGCGGTCATCGCCGACACGCGGAGGAACCCGGGCTTCGCCCTGGGTGCCTTCGGGCTCTCGGCCTGGGCCTACATCGGCATGTCGCACACCATCGCTGCCTATGAGGGCCCGCGGCTCGGCTACGCCCTCGGCGTCGCCTACGAGGCGCTGGTGATCGGCCTGGCCTGGGAGGGCCGCCGCCGCGCGGACCGCGCGCTCGAGACCGGCCGCCCGGTGTCCGGGCACGCCCGCTGGCTCGG
>NZ_KI911708.1:9443-15889 GCF_000515355.1 Promicromonospora kroppenstedtii DSM 19349
GCAGCCGCAGCCGGCGCCCGTGGAGCAGGCCCGAGGCGACCACCTCCTGCGCGGTCGACGGGATGCCACCGCCCGCACCCGACCGCTGCGGCACGTAGCCGATGCGGCTCCAGTCGACCCGGCTGCCGCGCCCGCCCGCCCCGAGGGGCTCACCGAGCAGCCGCACGCTGCCGTCCGACGGCACGTTGATGCCGACCAGCGACTTGACCAGCGTGGACTTCCCGGAGCCGTTCGCGCCGAGCAGCGCCACCACCTCACCGCGCTCGACCGTCAGGTCGATGCCGCGCAGGATGTGGCTCGCGCCCGCACGGAAGTGCAGGGCACGCGCCTCGATCACGGGTTCGCCGGGCTCGGTCACATGCCTAGTGTCCGTCATTCGCAGACCAGCCCCTCCTCCAGCGCCTTCAGGTTCGCCTGCATCACGGAGACGTAGTCGTCGCCCGCGGCCGTGGCGTCCTCCGACAGGCCCTCCAGCGGGTCCAGCACGGCGGTCCTGACGCCCAGGTCGGAAGCCAGGGTCTCGGTGACCTTGGGGCTCACCAGCGTCTCGGAGTACAGCGTGGTGACGCCGTTCTCCTTCACCACGTCACCGATCTCCCGCAGGCGCGCCGGGGACGGCTCCGCCTCGGGGTCGAGCTGCGAGATCCCCACCTGCTCCAGGGCGTACCGGTCGGCCAGGTAGCCGAAGGCCGCGTGGCTCGTCACGAGCGTCGCGCCCTGACAGGCGGCGAGGCCGTCCGCCATCTCCTGGTCCAGGTCGTCGAGGCGCTGGCCGAGCTGGAGAGCGCCCGCCGCGTACTCGTCGGCGTGCTCCGGGTCGACGGCGGCCAGCTCGTCCGCGACGGCCTGCCCGACGGCGGCCAGCCGGCTCGGGTCCAGCCAGAAGTGCGGGTCGGTGGCGCCGTGGTCGTGGTCGCTCTCCTTGGCGTGCTCCGCGTGCTCCTCCTCGGTCTCCTCCGCGTGCTCGACGAGCCCGGCGGCGTCCGCGGCGTCGACCACGTGCTCGGGAGCGCGGGACTCGACACCCTCGTCGACGGCGGTCTGGAAGCCGGACAGGTACACCACCAGGTCGGCGGTGCCGATCTCGCGGACCTGCGCCGGCGAGAGCTCGAGGTCGTGCGGCTCGGCGGCGGGCGGGGTCAGGTTGTCGACCGTGACCAGGTCGCCGCCGATCTGCTGCGCCACGTACTGCAGCGGGTAGAACGACGCGAGGACGACGACGCCGTCGGACCCGCCGGCCGCACCACCCTGATCCTGCGCCGAGCAGCCTGCGAGTGCCGCCGTACCGGCGAGGACGAGGCTGGTCAGTGCGGCGCCCGTGGCGCGAGTCGAAGTCATGAGAACGATTCTCACGCTTGTTGAGAACCGTTGTCAAAGATGGGGGCCGAGAGGTCGGTCACGCCCTATTTCACGCGGGCCTCGACCGGCCCGGACGGTAGGCTGGGCGGACGTTACTTCCACCTGTTCCCCTGGAGAGATCCCTCGTGTCCGACAAGTCAGTGCGCTCTGCGCAGACCGCCAAGCTCGACGCCGTCGTCTCGCTCGCGAAGCGACGAGGTTTCGTCTTCCCGTCGGGCGAGATCTACGGCGGTACGCGCTCTGCGTGGGACTACGGCCCCCTGGGCGTGGAGCTCAAGGAGAACATCAAGAAGCAGTGGTGGCGGGCCATGGTCACGAGCCGGGACGACATCGTCGGCCTCGACTCGTCAGTCATCCTGCCGCGCCAGGTCTGGGTGGCCTCCGGCCACGTCGGCGTGTTCACCGACCCCCTCACCGAGTGCCTCTCGTGCCACAAGCGGTTCCGCGAGGACCAGATGATCGAGGAGTTCGAGGAGAAGAAGGGCCGCGCCCCCGAGGGCGGCCTCGCCGAGATCGTCTGCTCCAACTGCGGTACCCGCGGCCAGTGGACCGAGCCCCGCGACTTCAACATGATGCTGAAGACGTACCTGGGCCCCGTCGAGGACGAGTCCGGCCTGCACTACCTGCGCCCCGAGACCGCACAGGGCATCTTCGTGAACTTCGCCAACGTCGCGGCCGCAGCACGCAAGAAGCCGCCGTTCGGCATCGGCCAGATCGGCAAGTCGTTCCGCAACGAGATCACGCCCGGCAACTTCATCTTCCGCACCCGTGAGTTCGAGCAGATGGAGATGGAGTTCTTCGTCAAGCCGGGTGAGGACGAGGAGTGGCACCAGTACTGGATCGACTACCGCACCAACTGGTACACGGACCTGGGCATCTCGGCCGACAACCTGCGGCACTACGAGCACCCCAAGGACAAGCTGTCGCACTACTCGACCCGCACCGTGGACATCGAGTACCGCTTCGGCTTCCAGGGCAGCGAGTGGGGTGAGCTCGAGGGCATCGCGAACCGCACGGACTTCGACCTGAAGACCCACACGGAGAGCTCCGGCAAGGACCTGGCCTACCGCGACCCGGTGACGAACGAGAAGTACTACCCGTACGTCATCGAGCCGGCCGCCGGCCTGACCCGCTCGCTCATGGCGTTCCTGGTCGAGGCGTACGCCGAGGACGAGGCGCCCAACACCAAGGGTGGCGTCGACAAGCGCACCGTGCTGCGTCTCGACCCGCGCCTGGCCCCCGTCAAGGCCGCGGTGCTGCCGCTGTCCAAGACCGCGGACCTGCTGCCGACGTCGGAGAAGCTCTCCGCCGAGCTGCGCAAGTACTGGAACATCGACTACGACGTGACGCAGGCCATCGGCAAGCGCTACCGCCGCCAGGACGAGATCGGTACGCCGTTCTGCATCACGGTCGACTTCGACACCCTCGACGACCAGGCCGTGACCATCCGCCACCGCGACACGATGCAGCAGGAGCGCGTCGCGCTGGACAAGGTGGTCGGGTACCTGGCCGGGCACCTCGTCGGGGCCTGAGCGCAGACACTAGTCGCGCGCGTCCTGGGCCTGCTCCCGCAGCAGGCGCAGGACGCGCGCCGCGTTCCGGTCCGTGGTCTCGATCTCGTGCAGCGGCTGCACGGGGATCGGCCGCTCGCCGTTCTCGACGAGCACGTGCCGCGCGACGTCCTCGGCGGGCGCGAACCGGACCGGTGTCTCACCGAAGTAGCCCCGCACCATGATCCAGCCGTCAGGGCACTCCGCCTCGATCAGGTCGAACACCTCCTGCGGCGTGCGCGGCCACGCGTGCCCCAGCCAGCTCGGCGGACGGAGCCGGATCCGGTCCCGCCCCAGCTTGTCGGCGAGCCACTCCATCGACTGCTCGGTGTGCGCGACGGCGATCTGCGGATCACCCACAGTCACCGGCGCACCGAGCAGCGCCGCTGCCGCGAGCCCCTCGACCCGGAGGTTCAGGTCCGCCAGGTCCTCGATCCCCTCCACCGCGATCCAGACCCGGCCGGGCAGGTCCGGGTCGTGCCGGTGCTCGACGACCTGCCGCCGCACGTCCTCGTCGAGCGGCTCCAGGTCGATCCGCATCTGCACGCCCGCGGCCGCGAGGAGCGCCGTCAGCATCTCCCAGGACGGCGACCGCGTTCCCGTCTCGATCGCCGCGATGGTTCCCCGGGCCACGCCCGCTCGCCCGGCCAGGCTCGCCTGCGTCTGCCGGGCCGCGTGCCGCGCTTCCTTCACGAGCCGAGCGGCATCGAGCCGAGCGGCGTCGAGCCGAGCGGCGTCGAGCCGAGCGGCGTCGAGCCGGGATCCGTCGAGTTCCATCGGTCCATCGTGCCGGGTGGGCCTCCACGGCGCGGGGCGAGCCCCCGAGCCTGTGGATAACCCGGCCGCGGGCCGTGTGCACCCGGAACGGACATATCTCCTTGGGGGGAAGGTGCGCCTGCCGGGTGTGTTGCTCTGCGTAGACATTGTCGACTGACGGCAACACACCTGGGAGACATACGTACTTCCCGGAGGCCGGCGCCCGGGTTCACCCGGGTGAGGTCGGGGCGAACCGTGTCAGAAACAGCGGCTGAGCAGGTCTGGGACTCATAGCGTGCCGCGTTCGAAGGCACACCGACTCGAGGAAGAGACTGGTCTCGCATGATCCGACGCATCATCGTCGCCCTGGTGAGCGTGTTCGCGCTCGCTCTCACGGCGTCCGTCCCCGCACAGGCCGCGACCGGCTACACGACCAACATCACCGCGCAGGCCACGCCGGACACGGTCGCGAAGAACAAGACGGTCACCCTGAAGGGGACGCTCAAGTACAAGAAGGACGGGCGGTGGCGCGTGCTCTCCGGGCGGGTGCTCACGGTGCACTTCGACCCGGCCGGCTCGGCCGGGTCGCGCAAGGTCGGGACCGTCAAGACGACGCGGACCGGCGGCTACGCCTTCAAGACCACCGCGTCGAAGTCGGGCACGTGGACCGTGAAGTTCGGCGGCAGGAAGGGCTCGCTCCGAGCCGACTCCGCCCGCGACTCCGCCTGCGTCTACACCGCGGGCCGGTGGCAGTGCCCGGTCACGGCCAGCAACCCCGACCTCGACTGCCCCGACATCGGGCGCACCGTATGGGTGGGCAACAAGGACTACCACCGCCTCGACGCGGACGACGACGGCTGGGGCTGCGACTCGTACTCCTGATCCGGGCGCGTACCCACCATGCCCGGCGTTGTGGAATGCTTAGGCAATGCTTACCTCACCTGCGGCTGCGCCCGCGGGACGCCGTGAGGGTGCGGAAGCCGTAGCCCGCCGTGCCCGACGCCGGACGCTCGCGTTGCTGACGGCGGTCGCCGCCCTGGCGCTCGTCGTCCTCGCGAGCCTCGCGCTCGGCGTCCGCGACATCAACCCGGCCGAGGTGTGGCGGGCGCTGACAGCTCCGGTCGCGGGTCTCATGGACCACGACGTGGTGCTGGAGCAGCGGCTGCCGCGCACCGTCGTGGGGCTGGCGGCGGGCGTCGCGCTCGGCATGGCGGGCACGCTGATCCAGGGTGTCACCCGCAACCCGATCGCCGACCCCGGGCTGCTGGGGCTGAACTCGGGCGCGTCGCTGGCGGTCGTCTGCGCCGTCTGGCTGCTGGGGATCACCTCGCCCATCGGCTACGTGTGGTTCGCGTTCCTCGGGGCCGCCGTCGCGGCGGCGATCGTGTTCTCGGTGGGGCGGGGCCAGCCAGTGCGGCTCGCACTGGTCGGCGCCGCCGTCACCGCGCTGATCACGCCACTCATCACGCTCGTGCTGCTGCGCGACCAGCAGGCGTTCAACCTGTACCGGTTCTGGTCGGTCGGCTCCCTGACGGGCCGCGGCCTGGACACCGTCACGGCACTGTGGCCGTTCGTCGTCGTCGGCCTGGTCCTGGCCGCGGGACTCGCGCACCGGCTCAACATGCTGGCTCTCGGGGACGACGTCGCCACCGCGCTCGGGCAGCGGGTCGGCACCACGCGCGCCCTCGCGGCGGTCGCCATCGTGCTGCTCGCGGGCACGGCGACGTCGCTCGCCGGGCCGATCGCGCTCGTCGGGCTCGTGGTGCCGCACGCCGCGCGCCGTCTCGTGGGCACGGACTACCGCTGGATCATGGCGGTCGGTGCGCTGCTGGGCCCGGTCATGCTGCTGTCCGCCGACGTGCTCGGCCGACTGGTCCTGCCCCGCTCCGAGCTCGAGGCCGGCGTGGTCGCCGCACTGCTCGGCGCGCCGGTGCTGGTCGCCGTCGCCCGGGGCCGGAACGTGGTGGGGGCCTGATGTCCGCACTTGTCACCGCCGTCACCGTCAGCACCGTCGCCGAGCTGCGCGCCGTCCGGCGCCGCCGGCAGACGCTCGTCGTGTCCGGGATGGTCCTCGTGGTGCTCGTCGCCGGGACCGTCGCGCTCCTGATCGGCGCCGCCGGCCTCACCCCCGGCCAGGCGATCGCCGGCGTCCTCGGCCTCGGCGACAAGGGCGACGTCTTCGTCATCCAGAAGCTGCGCCTGCCCCGCATCGAGGCGGCCGTCGTGGTCGGCGCCGCGTTCGGCCTGGCCGGCGCCCTCTTCCAGTCGACGCTGCGCAACCCGCTCGCCTCCCCCGACATCCTCGGGATCTCGACCGGGGCGAGCCTCGGTGCCGTGCTCGGCGCGCTCGTCCTGGGGCTGAGCGGCGTGGCGCTGTCCGGCCTGGCGTTCGCGGGCGCCGGCGTCGTCGCGCTCGCGATCTGGCTGCTGGCGTGGCGCAAGGGCCTGCACTCGATCCGGTTCGTGCTGGTGGGCGTCGGGTTCGCCTACCTGGGTTCCTCGCTGATCGCCTGGGCCATGGCCCGGTCGCAGGAGCACGAGGCGGCGGCCGTCCTGATCTGGACCGTCGGCTCGGTGTCCGACGTCCGCGGCGACCAGCTCACGCTCGTCGCCACCGGGACGCTCGTGCTGTGCGCCGCGGTCGCGATCTTCTCGCGGACGCAGGGCCCCCTCTCGCTGGGCGACGACAACGCACGCGCCCTGGGCGTGCACGTGGACGCCGCCCGCGTCGGCGCGCTGCTGCTGGCCGTGGCGCTCGTCGCGCTGGCCACGAGCGCCGCG
>NZ_KI911708.1:15989-21990 GCF_000515355.1 Promicromonospora kroppenstedtii DSM 19349
GAACGACGGCGGCGCCGCCCTCGTCGCGTCCACCGCGACCGGCGCGGCCCTGACCCTGGTCGCGGACGTCGTGGCGCAGCACGGGCTGCTCGGCGTCGCGGCCCCGGTCGGGATCGTCACGGGGCTCGTGGGCGCCCCCTACCTGCTGTGGCTGCTTGCCACGAACGAGAAGAGGAGCCGATGACCAACCTGCGCGCCGAGTCCGTCAGCCTGGGCTACGACGGCCTCAAGGTCATCGAGGGCCTCGACCTGACGCTGCCCGACGGCAAGATCACCGCCGTCGTCGGGCCGAACGCCTGCGGCAAGTCCACGCTGCTGCGGGGACTTGCCCGCCTGCACCCGCTCGACGGCGGCCGCATCACGCTCGACGGCGCCGACATCACGGCGATGCCGCGCAAGGAGCTGGCCCGCAAGGTCGGCATGCTGCCGCAGTCGTCCGTCGCGCCCGACGGCGTGCGGGTCGCCGAGCTGGTCGCACGCGGCCGGTACCCGCACCAGGGCTGGTTCGGCCGCCACTCCTCCGACGACGACGCCGTGGTCACCACCGCGCTGGAGTCCACCGGGGTCGCCGAGCTCGCGGACCGCCCGGTCGCCGAGCTGTCCGGCGGGCAGCGCCAGCGCGTGTGGATCGCGATGGTCCTGGCGCAGCAGACCGACATCGTGCTGCTCGACGAGCCGACGACGTTCCTCGACGTGCGCCACCAGCTCGACCTGCTGGACCTGCTCACGGAGCTGAACCGCGACCAGGGCACGACAGTCGCGATGGTGCTGCACGAGCTCAACCTCGCCGCCCGGTACGCCGACCACCTCGTCGTCATGTCGGCCGGCCGGATCGTCGCCGAGGGGGCGCCCTCGGACGTGCTGACCCGCGAGGTGGTCGACGAGGCGTTCGGGCTGCGCGCCCAGGTGGTGCCCGACCCGGTCGCGGGCTCGCCGCTGGTGGTCCCGGTAGGCCGCTTCCACTCGAAGTAGGCGTGGTTTACCTCACCCATACCCCTCGCAATTCCGCAACATCAACGTGACCTAATGCGGTTAGGGTTACCTCATCTCGACCGGCACCCGCCGGTCGTTCGACTGAAACCTCCGGGAGAAACCGTGCGATCTCGCCGATCCCTCGCAGCTGTCGTCGGCCTCGTCGCCGCGTCCGCCCTCACCCTCGCTGGCTGCGCGTCCGAAGAGCCGGCCGCCAGCGGTGACGCGACGCCGTCCGCCGACGCCTCCGGCGCCACCGACGAGTTCCCCCTGACCATCGAGCACGCGCTCGGCGAGACCACCATCGAGGCGGCGCCCGAGCGCGTCGCCACGTGGGGCTGGGGCTCGACCGAGGCCGCGATCGCCGCGGGCGTCTTCCCGGTCGCCGTCGCCGAGCAGACCTGGACGGTCGGCGAGGGCAACCTCCTGCCGTGGGTCGAGGAGGCGTACGACGAGGCCGGCGTGGAGCACCCGACCGTGCTGACCGACGCCGAGGCCGGCGCGACGGTGCCCTACGAGGAGTTCGCGGCCGCCGAGCCCGACGTCATCATCGCCACGTACTCGGGCATCACGCAGGAGCAGTACGACCTGCTCAGCGAGATCGCCCCGACGGTCGCCTACCCGGACGGACCGTGGCAAACGTCTTGGGAGGACACGATCACGACCACCTCAGCCGCGCTCGGCCGCAGCGACGCAGGCGAAGAGGTCCTCGCCGGCGTCGACGACTACTTCGCAGGCCTGGCGGACGAGCACCCCGAGTTCGAGGGGCAGACGATCGCCGCGATCTGGGACTCTCCCGAACTCGATGCGGTCTACGTATACAACTCGTCCGACGCGCGCGCCGGGTTCCTCGAACGGCTTGGGTTCACCACGGCTCCGGCCGTAGACGAGCTCGACACGACCAACGGCGAAGCGTTCACCTACACGCTCTCGTACGAGGAGCTGGACAAGCTGGAGTCCGACGTCGTAGTGAACTATTCACAGACCGAAGAGCTAGCCGCGGAGAGCGTGAAGCGGCCGGAGCTCCAGGCGCTGCCTGCCGTGAAGGCCGGCAAGCTCGCCCAGCTCGCCGGCACCATCCCCGTCTCGTCCGTCGGCCCGCCGACCGCACTGTCGTACGACTACCCGGATGGCGTACCCGCTCTGGTCAACGAGCTCGCCGCCGTGCTCAGCGAATGACCAGACAGCCGAACACACCTGACAGCATCAAACGACGACACGTTTGAGGTGAGGCAGACCTTCTGGGTCTGCCTCACCTTTTCAACCCACGTATCGAGCGGGCACACCAAACAACGGCTAACCAAATTAGGGACTGCTGCACGGGTTTGTGACAGGGTTTCTCAGGCGGCGAGTGCGACCTGAGCGGCCATGGTGGCTTCGTACTCGATCAAGGTCTAACGTCCCACGCGGGCCTGGCGGCGGCGGTAGGTCCGCTCGGCCCGGGTCACAATCGCGATGCGCAACTGCTCGCGGGCGGTCCAGTTCCGTGCAGCAGCCCCCGTTAGGTCCGATGCAGTTATGTCCGACAGTTGCTGAAATGAATGTCATAGGCTAGCGGCACAGCCCTGTCCAAGCCATCGCTTCCCCTGGGCGCAGACTCCCGAAGATTTTGCCGTGCATCAGTGTCGCTTGAAGAGTTGAAACGAGTCCTGAACTCAGGAGATCTCGGATCATTGGCCACACGATTAGCTTTCACGATCTTGTCCGGTCCGACCACCTGCACCTGCACCTGCACCTGCACCTGCACATGCACCACGACGGACCTGCGACGTCGAGCCTTTCCAGGACCGCGGCCTGCGCCATCCCCCCGAATGAACGAGCGCTCTTGAACGTATCGTCATCCAGGATTTCCAAAGCGCACCACTGCACACCCTGACGAAGCCTCACGCGCCACTCGATCGCATTCTGTCAAGAGTGCACCCGGGTGATAGTAAAGCATGGGCAATCTCGGCGTAAATTCACCTTGCGCCAGACATGTGCGCCTCGGTAGGCTCCCACTACAGCCGAGGCGAGCGAGACTTAGGTGTGATGTCCAGGGAGGTTGTTCCTGGATTCGGGCGACACGCGGTCGGAGTTAGGGGCTGAGGAAGGCCTCCGGTTGTGGAGTGGAGTTGTCGAGAAACCACACCGCTCACCGGAGGCCTTCGTGACCCACGCTAACGCCCTGCTGACCCCGCGAGCACGCCTGCGCCTGGCGCGTCTGGTCGTCGAGTCCGGATGGACCATCGCCAGCGCGGCGAAGATGTTCATGGTCTCGCCACGCACCGCTAGCAAGTGGGCCCACCGTTACCGCACCGAGGGCACCGCGGGCATGACCGACCGGTCCTCCCGCCCGCACCACAGCCCGACCCGGACCCCACGACCCGTGGTCAAGCAGATCGTCGGCCTGCGGTGGCGCCACCGCCTCGGCCCGGTCCAGATCGCCGGGCGCCTGGGCATGCCGGCCTCGACCGTGCATGCCGTCCTGGTCCGGACCAGGATCAACCGCCTGTCCCGGATCGACCGGGTCACCGGTGAGCCGATCCGCCGCTATGAACACGAGTACCCGGGTTCGTTGATCCACGTCGACGTGACCAAGTTCGGCAACATCCCCGACGGCGGCGGGCACCGCTACGTCGGCCAGCAGCAAGGCAGACGGAACAAGCGCGCCACCGCAGGCCTGCCCCGCGGCACGGACTACGGCCCACGCACCGGGACCGCGTTCCTGCACACCGTGATCGACGACCACTCCCGGCTGGCCTACGTCGAGATCCACACGGATGAGAAGGCCGACACCGCGGTCGGCGTCCTGCACCGGGCTATCGCCTGGCTTGCCGACCGCGGCGTGGACGTCCAGCGGGTCTTGTCGGACAACGGGGCGGCCTACCGGTCCCACGCCTGGCGTGATGCCTGCACCCAGCTCGGGATCAAGCACAAGCGCACCCGCCCCTACCGGCCCCAGACCAACGGCAAGATCGAACGCTTCCACCGCACCCTGGCCGACGGCTGGGCCTACGCCCGGCACTACACCTCCGAGACCGAACGCCGCGACGAGCTACCCGGCTGGCTGCACTACTACAACCACCACCGAGCCCACACAGCGATCGGCAACCAACCACCCATCACCCGACTGAACAACCTCCCTGAACATCACACTTAGGGATGGTGGGCTCCGCCGCGGCATTCGGCAATGAGAGGGAAAGGTGAGGCGATATGAAGAACGCATTCTTCAGGTCGGTCGTTGTCGTCACGACTTCGATCGCCATGATGCTCGGGGTGGGGTCGCAGGCTGTCGCACTTTCGGACAACCGACCCGAAGGCCCGGGGTTGGCTTATTCAACCGAGCAGCCCGAGATCGGGATCCTGGCGCTACAGTGTTCGGAGAGTTCGGGAAGGGGTAACCCTGGCGGAGTGCCGTACGCCTACTTTGCCCGCAGCACCTGTTACATCGAACGGACAAGCGACGCCTACGTCTTCCGGGTCAAGTTCAAGTGCTCAGGGGAGTCTTCGTACCGCTACGGGCCGGAGGTGGCGGCTGTTCGCACATCGAGGTCTTCCACAGGATGGTGCCCGTATCCGAAGACGATAACCTCGGTCACGACGGCTTCGGAGTACGTCGGCGCCTAGCCTTGACCACGACCTTGAGGCTGAGACGGATACCTGCGCGAGTTGCTTCGTCGAAACTCGGAGTCACATGGCATGGGATGCCCGGCAATTCTCAGATAACTGGTCCGAGGAATTTTTTCACGGGCGTGGGACCTGCGACGGTTCTGGCGCGTGACCGGCGTCGTCACTGATCAGGGTCTATTTCGGACAGATAGCGCAACGGCCATAGTGTGCCGAACGATCGTGGTTGTCGAGGCCTGATCGAACCGCACACTGGGGCCGTTGCGTTATCACCAGGCTGTCGAAATTGCGTCTTCCCTGGCGCCCATAGATGGGACAGGCGCACGTGGTGCAGGCCGCCGCGTCGGGCCGCAAACACTTTGTTGATGCCCTCCGAGTCGGTGCTGCGAAGAGCGACGCCTAAGCTAAGCGGCATTGCACGCGGAGCTACCGCACAGAAGCTTCAGGAGCGTCCAGCGCACCGCCGTAGCGGCGGTCGCGCTTCGCGTACTCCTCGACCGCGTGCCACAGGTGCCGGCGGTCGACGTCGGGCCACGGCTCGTCGAGGAACACCATCTCGGCGTACGCCGCCTGCCACAGCATGAAGTTCGACGTGCGCTGCTCGCCCGAGGACCGCAGGAACAGGTCGACGTCGGGCAGGTCGGGCAGGTACAGGTACTTCTGCACGGTCTTCTCGGAGATCCGCTTCGGGTCCAGCCTCCCGGCGGCGACGTCGCGCGCCATGGCGGCGGCGGCGTCGGCGAGCTCGGCCCGGCTGCCGTAGTTGACGCACATCGTCAGGGTGCAGCGGTCGTTGTCCTTGGTGCGCTCCTCGGCCTCCTGGAGCACGTCGATCACGGACTTCCACAGCTTCGGCCGGCGCCCGGCCCAGCGGATGCGCACGCCCCACGACGCCATGACGTCGCACTGGCGGCGCATCACGTCCTGCGTGAACTTCATCAGGAAGCGCACCTCCTCGGGCGAGCGCTTCCAGTTCTCGGTGCTGAACGCGTAGGCGGAGACGTACTCGACGCCCACGTCGACGGCGCCCGCGACGACGTCGAGCAGGGAGTTCTCGCCCGCCCGGTGCCCCTCGACACGCGGCAGGCCGCGGGCGTTCGCCCAGCGCCCGTTTCCGTCCATGACCACGGCGACGTGCCGCGGCAGGAACTCCTTGGGGATCCGCGGGGCCCGCTCGCCGGACGGGTGCGGGAAGGGCGCGACCAGCTCCCGGTTCGCGTTCCGGGCCATCAGCGCTCCACCATCTTCAACGATCGCAACGTTCTCTCCAGGTAGTACTGGCCGTAGGCGGCGACGAGGCCGCTCGCCTCCTTGCGGTGCCGCGCGTCGGACGCGTCGGCGGTCGCCCAGTCGCCCGCGAGCAGCGAGGACAGCAGGGCGAAGGTCTCGGGCGCGGGCGCGGTGGAACCCGGCGGCCGGCAGC
>NZ_KI911708.1:22090-24178 GCF_000515355.1 Promicromonospora kroppenstedtii DSM 19349
CGGCGCAGGCGCCAGGCGACGACGGCGTCGCCGTGCAGGCGCGTGACCACGACCGCCGCGATGCCGAGGGCCAACGCGGCGACGCCGCTCCCCCAGGCCACACCGAGCAGGGCGCCCCAGCTGCCGGCGAGCGTGATGCTCGCGACCACGAGCACGACGTCCCACACGTCGCGCCACACGTTCCCCGGACGGCGGCTGCGCAGCCAGATCCCGGCGTCCCGCAGCGCCCAGGAGCCCACCAGCGTGATCGCCACGGGATATCCAGCGCTGAGCAGGTCTGCCTCGGCGTGGGGGAACACGCCGATCAGCACGCCGAGCGCGGCGATCAGCCACACCTCCCCGGGCAGCAGCAGCGGGCCGACCGCGCCGAGCACCAGGCGGCGCTCGGCCGGCTCCCGCCGACGTTCCTTGCCGTCCTGGCCGTGCTCCTGCAGCAGGGTGGCACCCGCGCCCTGGACGGCGCCGTCGAGCACCACCCATCCCGTGACCAGGACAGTGAGCAGCACCGCCCATGCGGACGCGCTCATCGGCTCTCCTGCGGCGGTCCGAAGCGGAGCAGCACGGCGGCGTCCGCGCCGTCGTCCCGCAGGACGTCGGCCGGCGCGGCCCCGAGCACCAGGCGGTCGGTCCCGGCGCGCGCCAGCCGGGTCAGGACCCACCAGTCGAGGACGGCCAGCGTCACCATGAGGCCCACGAGCAGCACCAGCGAGGCCAGCACGGCCCGGGCGGACTGGTCGGACGTGACCTGGTCGACCCGCAGCACGCCCTGGATCACCCACGGCTGCCGCCCCAGCTCCCGCACCAGCCAGCCCGCGATCCCGACGAGGAACGGCAGCGGCAGCAGGGCCGTGAGCACCGCGTAGAGCGGGCGTCTGCCGCGCATCCGGAACAGGGCGCCCCCGATGAGCAGCAGCGGGAGCACCAGGGCACCCAGGAACACCAGGTCCGCGGTCCGCATCATGACCTCCAGCAGCACGCCGACGAGGGGATTCCGGTCGAACGAGCCGGTGTCGCCGATATAGCCGAACTGGGCGTACCCGAACGCCTGCACGAACAGCACGCCCACCAGGCCGGTCCAGATCCCGGCGCGCATGGAGCGGCGCCAGAGGTCCTCGTCGGGGCTCACCGGCAGGCGCTCGCCGCCGCCCACGCGTCGCAGGTGCCACGCGGAGACGCCGACGAGCACGAACCCGCCGGCCATCAGGCAGGCACCCACGACGTGCAGGCCGGACACGAGCGCGGCCGGGTTGGTGACCAGTGCGCCGAAGTCGGTGATGCCGGCGACCTGGGCACCGGGCGGGCCCTCCAGCACGTACCCCACGGGGTTGCGCAGGAACCCGTTGGCGACCATCACGGCGAAGGCGGAGGCGTAGCCGGTGAGCACCACGGCCCAGAAGATGGCGGCGTGCAGCCCGCGCGGGAACAGGTGCCAGCCGAACACCCACAGGCCCAGCAGCGTGGACTCCAGGAAGAACGCCGCGAGCGTCTCCACGGCGAGCGGGGCCCCGAAGACCTCACCGGCGACGTCCAGCAGGCCCGGGAAGTGGAGCCCGAACTGCAGCTCCAGCACGATCCCGGCCGCGATGCCGAGCGCGTAGTTCACCAGGTAGATCTGGCCCCAGAACCGGGTCGCGTTGCCGAGCACGACGGCGCGCGGACCTGAGGCGCGGGCCCAGCGCGTGTTGAAGATCGCCACCACGGGGCCGAGCCCGAGCGTGAGCAGCACGAAGAGGAAGTGCACAGCGGCCAGCAGCGCGAACTGCAGGCGGGCGAGTTCCGTGGCCTCCACGTTTCCGAGACTACGTAGCCGAACCGGTCGCGGCGAGAGGATTCGGGCATGACCGGGGGAAACCTCAGGGATCACCCGGATCGGGTGGTGGGGCTGCCCCTACCCCCGGTGAGTCACCGGCGATCGACGTCGTCCCCGCCACCGAGGTCGGTGCAGTCGATGCCGACGGCGCCGTGGGTGCGGAGGTACAGCCCGGCGCCGGTGTCCCCGCGGACCGAGCCGGCGAGCGGCTCCCAGTGGGCGCGGCCCAGCAGCACGGGGTGCCCGGGGCGGCCGTCGTAGGTGGCGCGGGCGAGGGC
>NZ_KI911708.1:24278-25425 GCF_000515355.1 Promicromonospora kroppenstedtii DSM 19349
GACCACGGACGTCGCGTCGGACAGCGCCAGCCGCTCGGCCTCGTCGGCCCGCGCGCCCAGCACCACGACGACGTCCGCACACCCGCCGTCGACCAGCGCCTGGCAGGCGAGCTCGAGCCAGGGCGTGCCGCCGTCGCTGCGGGCCAGCGCCTTGGGCATGCCGAACCGGCTGCCCGCGCCGGCCGCGAGCACGATGCCGACCGTTGTCGTGCTGTTCCTGGCGTCCATGGCCTTCTCCGTCCTGCCCGGCGTCGGCCGGGTGCATCGCCGTAAAAGTACAGGACAGGGTCGGTTCCGGGGATCCCCCCGCCGCGCCTCAGTACGGCACGCGCGCGGTGTGCTCGCGCCAGGCCTCGAAGGGCTCACCGGCCCGTTCGATCCGGTGCTCGACGACGGGGTTGGGCCACGTCGACCGGTCGCGGTCGAGCAGCTCGTAGAACTCGCGGTCGTCGAAGCCGGCACGCTCGGCGTCGTGCCGGTCCGCGGCGAACACCACGCGGTCGACCCGCGCCCAGAGCGCCGCGGAGAGGCACAGCGGGCACGGCTCGCACGAGGCGTACAGCGTGGTCCCGGCCAGCGAGAAGGTGCCGAGCTCCTGGCAGGCCGCCCGGATCGCCACCACCTCGGCGTGCGCGGTGGGGTCGAGGTCCCGGGTCACCCGGTTGCCGGCGGCCGCAATCTCGGCGCCGTCGCGCACGACGACGGCCCCGAAGGGACCACCGCCGTCGGCCACGTTCCGGGACGCGACCTCGACGGCGCGGGCGAGCCACGCGGCGTCCTCGGGGCCGACCGAGGCCCGGGACGGTGTGCCGGAGGTGTCGGGTGCGCTGCTCACTCCTCGATGCTCGCACTGCTGCGTTTCAACGGCGTTCCCAGGAGGTGACCTGATCGAAACGTCCGTTTCACCCGGGTTGCGCTGGGACCCGGGCCGCTAGCGTGAGCCGGATGGAGACCGCCGCCGTCTACGCGCACTTCGCCCTGAGCCAGGCCCGGAACGGCGGGTCACCGACGTACGAGGACTGGGCGTCCGGGGTCGCCGCCGACCCGGAGGTGTGCGCGCTGCTCGACACGCTGCCCGAGCCCAAGCGGCAGCCCAACCTGCTGTTCGCGGCGGCCCGGCTGGCGGGGGCGCCGGCGGGCGCCTGGG
>NZ_KI911708.1:25525-28442 GCF_000515355.1 Promicromonospora kroppenstedtii DSM 19349
GCGGTCCTGGTTGCTGGCCGCCTGGCCCGGCGTCGAGCACGAGATGCGCACCCGGGCGACGCAGACCAACGAGCCGCGCCGCTGCGCCACCCTCCTGCCGACGCTGGCGGCGGTCGACGGCCCGGTCGCGCTGGTCGAGGTGGGCGCGTCGGCCGGACTCTGCCTCTACCCGGACCGGTACTCCTACGCCTACACGACGCCGGACGGCGCCGTCACCCGGCTCGACCCGGCCGACGGCCCGAGCGACGTGCTGCTCCCCTGCACCATCGAGGGTCCGGTACCCACCCGGCTGCCCGACGTCGTGTGGCGCGCGGGCATCGACCTGAACCCGCTCGACGTGCGCGACCCGGCCGACCTCGCCTGGCTGGAGGCGCTCGTCTGGCCGGAGCACACGGACCGCGTCGGGACGCTGCGCGCGGCGGCCCGGCTGGTCGCGGCCGACTCGCCACACCTGGTGGCCGGCGACCTGCTCACGGGGGTCGCCGACCTGGTCGCCGCCGCACCGGCTGAGGCCACCGTCGTGGTGCAGAACTCCGCGGTGCTCTGCTACCTCACGCCGCCGGAGCTGGCGGAGTTCGCCGCCACGATGGACCGCCTGCGGCGAACGCGCGGCGTCGTCTGGCTCAGCAACGAGGGCTGGACCGTGCTGCCCGACGTCGCCGCGAAGCTGCCCGCGGGCGCTGATCCACAGTTCATCCTGGCCCGGGACGGCGAACCGGTGGCGCTCACCGACCCGCACGGCCGGTCGGTGCGGCCGCTGTAGCACGCAGCAGCGCCCACAGCCGGTCGGGGCGCATCGGCAGGTCACGCGGACGGACGCCGGTCGCGTCGGCGATCGCGTTGGCCAGCGCGGGGGCGACGGGGTTGTAGGGTGCCTCGCTCATGGACTTGGCGCCGCGGGGCCCGAGCCGGTCCACGGTGTCGGCGAAGAGCACCTCGGTGTCGGGGACGTCGGCGGCCTGTGGCACGCGGTAGTGCCGCAGCCTGTCGGTGACGACCACGCCGTCGCGCACCACGAGCTGCTCGGTCAGGGCCGAGCCGATCGCCTGCGCCACCCCGCCCTCGACCTGCCCGCGGAGCTGCTCGGGGTTGATCACGACGCCGGCGTCGGCGGCCTGCACCGACTGGAGGATCCGCACGGCCCCGGTCTCTCGCTGCACGGCGACGCGGAAACCGTGGACGTTGAACGCGACGGACCGCGGCGACCCGTCGTGCGTGGCCTCGGCCGACATCCCGGCCAGGTCCGGACGTGCTCCAGCGGCGATCGCGCCTCCGGTCGAGCCTGTCGAGACCATCACGTTGATCTCGGCGCGGAGGGCCGCGGCCGCACGCTGGACCGCCAGGCCCGCGACGACCGAGCCCGCCGAGCCGAAGGCACCCGTGTCGTAGCCGGACGTCGCCGTGTCCGACGGGCGCACGCGCACCCGCTCGACCGGCACGCCCAGCTCCGTCGCGGCGAGCTGCGCGTGCACAGTCGTGGTGCCGTTGCCGAACTCGGCGGTGCCGACGTCGACCACGAAGTCGCCGTCTTCCGCGACCGTGACCCGGGCGTGCGTGTAGTGCCCGCGCGGCGGGATGGTCGCGATCATCGCGAGGGCCACCCCGCGCCCCTCGGCCCAGCCGTCCGGGGCCGCCTCGCCCCGGCCCGAGGCGAGCGCGTCCTCGACGAGGTCGAGGCACTGGTCCAGCCCGTAGGACCCGTACTCCAGGTCGCCGTCCACCGGTTGGCCGACGATGAACGGGTCGCCCGGGCGGACGACGTTGCGGCGGCGCATCTCGACCGGGTCGATCTCCAGCCGCGCGGCGAGCTCGTCGAGCGCGCCCTCGATCGCGAACTGCACCTGCCCCAGCCCGTACCCGCGGAACGCGCCGGACGGCACGTTGTTGGTGTAGACGGACTCGGCGTCGACCCGCTTGTTGGGGGCCCGGTACACGGCCATGGACTCGTGCACGCCGTGGAACAGCACGCCGGGCGCGTGGTTGCCGTACGCACCGGTGTCGGCCAGGACGTCGATCGCGAGCGCGGTGAGCTCCCCGTCCGCGGTCGCCCCGGCGCGCACCGTGACGCGGAACGGGTGCCGGCACGGCACGGTCGTGAACTGCTCGGTGCGGCTGAGCTCCCACTGCACGGGCCGCCCGGTGCGCAGGGCGGCGAGCGCGACGACGTCCTCGACGAGGAGCTCCTGCTTGCCGCCGAACCCGCCGCCCACGCGGCCCGCGACCACCCGGACGCGGTCCTGCGGCAGGTCCAGGAGCCGGGCGAGCTCGTCGCGCACGAGGAACGGCACCTGCGTGGAGGTGCGCACGTGCAGCAGTTGCTCCCCCGGCTCCAGCCAGGCGCGGGCGCCGTGCGTCTCCAGCGCGACGTGGTTCACGCGAGCCGTGGTCCAGGTTCCGGTCACGATCGCCGCCGACGCCGCCAGGGCCGCCTCGACGCCGTCGTGCCCGGGTGCGGCGTACTCCTCGTGGACCTGCGCGACGACGTTACGGCCCGCCTCCGCGACGCGGTGCCCGGTGGGTGTCCTGCCGGCGTGCAGCAAGGGTGCGCCGGGGCTGCGGGCGGCCTCGGGGTCGAGGACGGCGGGCAGCACCTCGTAGTCGACCCGAACCAGGGCGAGCGCGTCACGGGCCTGCCGTGGGGTCTCGGCGACGGCGACCGCGACGCGCTGGCCGACGAACCGCAGCACGGGGTCGAGCATGCGGGTGTCGTCGGGGTCGTCGAGCCGGTTCTGGTGCCGTCCGGTCGAGTAGAGGGTGTCCGGGACATCGTGGTGCGTGAGCACCAGGTGCACGCCGGGCGCGTCCCGGGCCGCGGCCGCGTCGATGCGGGTGATCCGCGCGTGCGGGTGCGGACTGCCGAGCACGGCGACGTGCAGCAGGCCCGGCGGTGCCGGCTCGTCCAGGGTGTACGGCTCGC
>NZ_KI911708.1:28542-33047 GCF_000515355.1 Promicromonospora kroppenstedtii DSM 19349
CGCCGGCCGCGGACCGGCGGCCCCAGATGTTGCCGGCGGCGTCGGTCTCGGTGTCCAGGCCGGCGTCGAGCATCCAGGCGCGCACCGCCGTGTTCGCGGCCGCGTGCTCGGGCGAGAGGTACACCCGCTCCAGGGCGTCCGGGCGCGCCGAGTGCCGCGTCAGGTCGTCGCACCGGGCCATGACCCAGTCGGTGGTGCCGATCGCGGTCACGGGGACGCCTCCTCGTAGACCGCGAGCGCCGCGGTGACGCCGCCGCCGGGCTCCGTGGCGAACCCGGCCCGGCGCAGCTCGTGCTCCAGTGCCGCGAGCGTGGTGAGCACGGCGTCGCGGCGGGCGTTGAAGCCCATGGTGCCGATGCGCCAGACCACGCCGTGCAGGGGGCCGAACGAGGTGCCGATCTCGATGCCGAAGTCGTCCAGGAGGGCGCCACGCACCGCGTCGCCGTCCACGCCGTCGGGGATGCGCACGGCCACGACGTTGTGCATCTTGTGCGCGACGTCGCCGAAGACCTCCAGGCCGAGGCCGCGCACGCCGGCCAGCATCGCGGCGCCGTGCCGGGCGTGCCGGCCGGTGGCCGTGGCCATCCCCTCGGCGACCAGGAGGCGGGCGCACTCGCGCGCGGCGTAGAGCATGGAGGTGGCCTCGGTGTGGTGGTTGAGGCGGCGGGGTCCCCAGTACTCCATGATCTGCGCGAGGTCGAGGTAGTTGGAGCGGATCGGGCTGCCGTGCGGTTCGGCGTCGTCCGCGGTGCGGATCCCGGCCTCGACGTGCCGGCGCCGCTCGATCGTGGCGACCGCGGCGGGCGAGAGGGTCACGGGGGCGCTGCCCGACGGGCCGCCGAGGCACTTCTGCAGCCCGGCCGTGGCGGCATCGACGCCCCACTCGTCGGTGTGGAACGGGTTGCCGCCCAGGGTCGCGGTGGCGTCGACGTACAGGAGCGCATCGTGCTCGTGGGCGATCCGGCCGAGCTCCGCGAGCGGCTGCGCCATGGTCGTGGAGGTGTCCCCGTGCACGACGGCGACGACGCGCGGCCGCACGCGGCGGACGGCGTCCTCGATCTGGCCCGGGTCGAAGACCGTGCCCCACGCCGCCTCGATGGTGTGCACCTCGGCGCCGGCCCGCGCGCCGATCTCGGCGAGCAGGTGCCCGAACCGGCCGAACACCGGCACGAGCACGCGGTCACCGGGCTCCAGCAGCGACACGAGCGCAGCCTCGATGCCGGCGCGCGAGGTGCCGTCCACGAGCAGGGTCTGCTCGTTGGACGTGTCCCAGACCGTGCGCCACAGCACCATGGCCTCGGTCATGGTGTCGGTCATGAACGGGTCGAACTGGCCCACGAGCGGCGCGGCCATGGCGCGCAGCACGCGTGGGTCCGCGTCCACGGGGCCGGGGCCCATGAGCAGCCGGGCGGGCGGGTGGACCTGCCTCATGCGGGCCTCCTGGCCTCGTCGGCGGCAGCACTCCCGGGCCGGGCGATCAGCCGTCCGTCGCCGCGCACGTGCTCGACGTCGTTCGCCGGGCGCCAGGTGCCGCCGTCGAGCTCGCCGTGCACCACGGCCTCGCCGAGCGACCACATCGCTATCCGGCCGCCGAGCACCGTCTCCGTCACCGCCCCGGTGACGGTCCGGCCGTGGTACGCGCTGACGGGGTTCCGGTGCGCCAGCTGCGCCGCGTCGACGGTCGTGACGGTGTCGGGCTCGTAGACGATGAGGTCTGCCGCGGCACCCTCGGCGATGACACCCTTGGGCCGCTCGCCCCGGTCCAGGCCCACGAGCGCGGCCGTGTTCTGGGCCGTCCACCGGGACACCTCCGGCAGCGGCACCCCGCGCCAGCGGGCGGCGTCCGCCAACGCGACGAACCCGGTCTGGAGCCCGGAGATGCCGCCCCAGGCGGCCTGCAGGTCGGTCTCACCGACGGGTCCGCCGAGCACCTTCTCGGCCACGGACGACGGCGAGTGGTCGCTGACCACGCAGTCCAGGATGCCCTCGCGCAGCCCGTCCCACAGGGCGTCCTGGTTGCCCCGGTCGCGGATCGGCGGGCAGCACTTGTACGCGGCGTCGCCGTCGGGCACGTCCTCCGCGGCGAGCACCAGGTAGTGGTGGCACGTCTCCGCCGTGACGGGCAGACCCTCCGCCTTGGCCTCCGCGAGCAGGTCGAGCACCTTTGCCGAGGACACGTGCAGCACGTGCGTGCGCGCGCCGGTCTCGCGCACGGCGTCGAGCAGGGTGCGCACCGCCGTCGTCTCGGCCTCGTCGGGACGGGAGAGCAGGAAGTCGGCGTAGGCGCGCGACGGCGGGTGCGGGGCCCTCGCGAGCACGGCGGGGTCCTCGGCGTGCACGGCGAGCAGGCCGTCGAACCGGACCAGGCGGTCCATCACGACGATCAGCTCGTCCGCGTCGAGCGGCGGGAACTCCGGGACGCCCGAGTCGGCGAGGAAGCACTTGAACCCCAGCACGCCAGCGTCCCAGAGCGGCTCCAGGTCGTCGGCGTTGCCGGGCACGGCGCCGCCCCAGAAGGCGACGTCGACCGGCAGCCGGCCGGACTCCCAGTCGGCGTCGCCGGGAAGCGGGGCCGCCGCGGCCCGCGCCGCCGCCTGCTTGACCCGCAGCGCCTCCACGCTCGTGGTCGGCGGGATCGAGTTGAGCGGCATGTCCACGATGGTGGTCACGCCGCCGTACGCCGCGGCGCGCGCCGCCGAGGTGAACCCTTCCCAGTGGGTGCGCCCCGGCTCGTTGACGTGCACGTGGGTGTCGACGCCCCCGGGCAGGACCACACGGTCGTGCAGCTTCCAGACCGCCGTCGGCCGGGGCGGCGGGGCGCCGAACAGGTCGTCGGCCGGCTGCAGGACGGCGTCGGGGTCGGAGGTGCCCCACCACACCTGGGCGATCCGGTCGCCCTCGGTCCGCACCACCGCCGGGCGTAGCTCACCCTCGACCAGCACCCGCTCGGAACCGATCAGCCTGTCCGTCATACGAATCCTCCGATCGTGGACCACACGGCATGCTCCGGGCCGTCCGGGGTGCTCGGGCCGGCCTCGGACCTCTGGACGGCCGCCTCGATGAGGCCGTAGGGCCGGTCGGCCGCGAAGAACACCTCGCCCGGGTTGTCCAGGCCGAACGGCTCCAGGTCCACCAGGAAGTGGTGGTTGTTGGGGCAGGACAGCCGGATCTCGGCGATGTCGCCGAACGCCTCCAGCACCGCGCGGCCCATCGCGAAGACGGTCTGCTGCAGGGCCAGGGAGTGCAGCTCGGCGAACGTGGTCAGCAGCAGAGCGCGGACGGCGGCGAACCGCTCGTCGTAGTCGGCCGGGCCCGCGGCCTCGGCGAACGACGGCGCGTACCGCCACCAGGCCGTGACGTCGGTCGCGAGGATCCGGTCGTCGGTCTCGGGCAGGGTCGTGTACCGGTCGCGCGGGAACCCGGAGAACTCCGAGCCCGTCGACTTGAGCACCGTGACGTCGCGCAGCCCGGCGAGCACGGTCAGGCCCGCGTCGTCGGCGTGCACCAGCGCGGTGCGGCGCTCGGCGGCGCCACGGACGAAGGAGTGGTCATGGCCGACGGCGCCCGCGGCGCCCCCGGCGGCGTCGGCCCCGATCCGCTCCCAGCCGTACTGCTCCGCACGCCAGCGCCCGCCCGTGACCTGCGGCTCCGCCAGGAAGTGCCGCGCGAGCCGCAGCAGAAGAGTCTCCGGCGATCCGACGCCGTCCCGCGCGAACGCGTACACCGTGTTCTTCTGCGTGTCGGTGGCGATGACGCCGGTGTTGTCCCCGGACTCGTGCGTGGCCCGGAAGTCCCCGCGCAGCTGCGAGGTGATGCTCAGGTCGGTGATGCGGTGCCGCGGGGTGTCACGGTCGACACGCACCAGCCGGACCTCGGCCTTTCCGTACTGGTTGGGACCCAGGACGATCGACATTCAGCTCCCCCGGTAGGTGGTGTAGGCGAACGGGCTCAGCAGGAGCGCGACGTGCGTGTGGTCGGGTCCGAGCACGACGTCGAGCACGACCTGCCCGAAGAACGTCTCGCGGTCCTGCGCCCCGAACCAGTCGCCGACGGCGAACGTCAGCACGTGCCGGCCTGGCGTGACCTCGCCCCAGGCGATGCGGCCGTCGGCGTCGGTCACCTCCCGGCGGTCGCCGAGGGTGACCGAAAGCCCGGCGGCGGGCAGGCCGCGGGCGGCGTCGAGCACGTGGGTCGACGCGGTGCTCACGGCGCCACCGCCGGGGCCGGGGCCGGGGTGTTCTCCTCGACGATCGTCTCGAGCCGCAGCAGGGCGATCTGGCGCAGCTGCTCCGCGGTCACCAGCGCCTCGGTCGCGGGGTCGTTGGCCAGACGCTCGGTGAGGTTGTCAAGGATCTGCTCCGCGGTGCGTCCCGCCGCGCGGACCAGGAAGATGCGGCCGAACCGCTTCTCGTAGGCGGCGTTGCCCTCGGCGATCCGGGCGGCGGTCGCCCCGGCCGCCGTCGGCTGCTCGGTGCGGGCCAGCCGGGCCGCGGTGCCGTCACCCG
>NZ_KI911708.1:33147-35806 GCF_000515355.1 Promicromonospora kroppenstedtii DSM 19349
GGGCCCTGGAGCGCGGCTGGCTGGCCCCTGCGGACCTCAGCTGAGGCCCGCCGGGCTCAGCTCAGCCCCCAGGGCCCCAGACCCGCACCGTGCCCAGGGTCCAGCCCTCGCCCAGGGCGTCGGCCGCGGTCAGGACCAGGCGGCACCCGGTCGCCGCGGCCTGGTCCAGCGGGACCAGGAGGAAGACCACCACGCCGAAGCCACGGGGCCGCACGCCGGCGTAGACGTGAGCCAGCTCGTCCCGCGGTACGGCCGCGGCCCGGACCTCCTCGACGAGTCTCGCCGACGTGATCCAGGCCGCGTGGTTCGGCGCCTCGACGGTGATGCTGACGATGCGCACGAGACATCAGGGCTGGGCGGTCGGCGGGGCCGCGTCCCACACGGGTGCCGAGACCGGGGCCGCCTCCCACTGCGGGTCGGACTCCCACTGCGGGTCGGACGCGACGGCCGCCCCCTGGCCCGCGCCGGTGAGCAGGGCGGCGAAGAGAGCGACGGCGGCGACGCGCCGGACGGCGTTGATCTGCACGATGATTCTCCATCTCGACAAGGGGATTCTTTTTCTCTCTGCCCTCATCCTTTACCGCTCCCGGGGCACCAACAAGAGAAATGGCCTGTCACGCAGGTGCCGCGACCATTCCGGCCGCGAATTCGACAAATGGCACCGTCCTGCCACCGTTTTGGGTGGCAGGACGGTGCCATTCATCCTCCGGTCCGGATCACATGTTCACCCGGATGCCGAAGTCACCTCCGTACACGTTCGTCACGTGCACGCTGGTCGAGTTGCGCGGTGGCGCCGCCTCGACCATCTGGCCGTTTCCTAGGTATATGGCCACGTGGTACGTGCTGGACCAGCCGCCCCACATGATCAGGTCACCGCGCTGCAGGTTGCTCATGGAGACCTTGGTGCCCTTGCTGAGGTGGGCACCGGTGTAGGTGCCGATGTCGACACCCGCGCCCTGCCAGAACGCGTACTGCGTCAGGCCGGAGCAGTCGAAGCCGAACCGGCTCCGGTCGTCGTAGCCGCCCGGGCTGCAGCAGATGCCGTAGGTCGGGCCGAACTTGTTGCCGCCGCCCCAGGAGTACGTGTAGCCCTGGCCCGTCTGCGCGAGCGCGGCCTGGATGACCCGCTCGACCTTCTGGTTGTAGTCGCCGCTGGTGTCGCCACCGGGGCTGCCCGGGTCGACGGGACCCTCGGAGACCGGGCACGTGGTGCCCGTGATGAACTTGTGGGAGGCGTTGTTGTTGTAGAGCGTGCCGTTCAGCGCACCCTTGAAGCCCGCCGCCACGGCCTGCGAGGAACCGCCGTAGTAGCTGTTGAAGTAGACGCAGACCGTCTTGCTGGACCGGTTCCACACCGACGCGGCGTTGTTCTTGATGCACTCGCCCTGGCCGGCGCCCGCACCCTTGAAGTCGTAGCACGACGGCTGCGACGTGCCGTAGTCACCGACGGAGTCGGTGAAGTCCGAGATCGACCCCACGTTGCCGCTGTTGTAGTAGTAGCAGATCTCCCCGGACTCGCAGGTGCCGCTGCGCGAGCCGCTGCCGGAGGCGGGCGCGCCGACGAACTGGTGCGAGGCGTTGTTGTTGTAGAGCGAGCTGTTCAGCTGGCCCTTGAACCCGGGAGCGACGTCCTGGTAGGTGCCCGCGTAGTTGCTGTTGTAGTAGACGCGGACCGTCTTCGTGGACCGGTTCCACACCGACGCGGCGTTGTTCTTGATGCACTCGCCCTGGCCGGCGCCGGCGCCCTTGTAGTCGTAGCACGTGGGCTGGGCGTCGCCGTAGCTGCCCGCGGACTCGGTGAAGTCCGAGATCGACCCCGCGTTGCCGCTGTTGTAGTAGTAGCAGAACTCGCCGTCCTCACAGGTGCCGCTGCGCGCACCGGTGTCGGTGCCGGCGGTCCCCACGAGCTGGTGCGACGCGTTGTTGTTGTAGAGCTCCGCGCTGAGCTGGCCCTTGTAGCCCGAGCCGATGTTCTGGTACTCGCCGCCGTACCCGGTGTTGTAGTAGACCCGGACGGTCTCGCCGGTCCGGTTCCACACCGAGGCGGCGTTGTTCTTGATGCACTCGCCCTGGCCGTTGCCCGAGCTCTTGAAGTCGTAGCACGAGGGCTGCACGGTGCCGTAGTCGCTGACCGAGCCCGTGAAGTCCGAGACGGATCCCGCGTTGTCGCTGTTGTAGTAGTAACAGAACTCGCCGCTGTCGCAGACCCCGTCACGTGCGGCGGCCGAAGCAGGCCCCGCCACGCCGACCACGGCCCCGAGGAGCGAGGCCACCAACGAGATCACCGCGAGAAGTGCAGACGCTCTTCTCATCACCATTCTCCTTCCAGCGGGCCAAGGTATGACCCGGTGATTTATCTGCCGGTCCGGGGTGCCGGATCGGATACGGAGATGTTTGCAATGCGGTAAATGAGCCGGGAAGTGGGAGAAAGGTGCCACGGGCATCCGTGTCACCAGTGGGCCACCAAAATGGTTGGCGGGCCGGCCGGGCCGAGAGGTTGGATCAGCCCATGACGATCATGAGGGGCGATCCCGGGGCCGACGACCTGGACCGGGCCACCGCAGCGCTGCGGGAGTGGCAGTCCGATGCCGCGCCCGTGCAGCTGCACCCCGGCGACGTCGGCTGGTTCCGGCGCTTCGGCGCCCAGGCCGCGGCCGCC
>NZ_KI911708.1:35906-36041 GCF_000515355.1 Promicromonospora kroppenstedtii DSM 19349
CCCGATGAAGCCGGGGTCGATGAGCTGGACGAGCGCGGCCAGCGCGCTGCACGCGGCCAGCAGCACGATGACGTCGAACGCGCGGATGGCCACGCGGACCCACACACCGGCGGCGTGCTCTGTGCTCTCCTCGGC
>NZ_KI911708.1:36141-37303 GCF_000515355.1 Promicromonospora kroppenstedtii DSM 19349
CGCACCGGCGAGCGCGAGGCCCAGGCCGGTGCCGACGCCCGTGCCGCTGCGCAGGTCGAGCACGAGGTGGACCAGGCCGATCACGGCGAGCGGGAGACCGGCGACCAGGCGGGCGCGGCGCGTGGTGTGCACGGTCCACGTGACGGGCAGCACGCCGAAGCGCGCGAGGTAGGGCAGGGTCAGCGACGCGAGCGACAGCGCGACGGCCAGCACGACCTCGACCCGGTCCGCCGAGCGGTCCAGCAGGTTCCAGGGCAGTGCGAGCGACACGAGGAGGGCGAGCGCGGCGACGGCGTCGCGCACGTAGTCGGCGGCCGCGATGTTCGCGAAGGGCCGGACGTCCCCGGCGCCGTCGGCGGCGGTACCGGGCGTGGCACCGGTCCCGGTCTCGGGGGCGAGCGTGGCGACGTGCTCGTGGCCGAGGCTCTCGGTCGGTGCGCCGTTCGCGTCGTCCGCGACGTCGCCCGAAGTTCTCTCGTCACGCTCCGAAGCGTGCTGGTCCATCATCCGTTCACTCCTCGATAACGCCACTGGTCGAGACTGGGGAAGTGGGGCTGGCGGCGCTGGGGTCCACCCCGTTTCTACCCGCTGCGAACCGACTCTGTCCGGCTATGCCACGGCGAGTCCGGTCACACCTGCATTTCTGCGCACGTCCATCACATCTGGGATGCGTGGAACTTCCGCCCCCGGCGACAGCCGCGGGCACATCGAGGTCTCAGGAGAACGCAGTGGACTCAGCTGCCGCACCAGCACCCCGCACCTGCGACGTCTGGCTCGTGCCGGTCAGACGCCGGGAAGCCTGGACGCGCCTGCTGACCGTACCGGATCGGGAGCATCTCGTGCGCCTGGACGCTCTGGCGGCGGACGTCCACCTGACCTCGCGCGCGGCCCAGCGCCTGATCCTGTCGCGTTACCTGGGTCTCGCGCCGGAGGGCGTCGTGGTGGAGCGCACATGTGATCGCTGCGGGGACCCGCAGCACGGCCGCCCGCACGTCAAGGGCGCCGGGCTGGACTACTCGGTGTCGCACACTCGGGCGTGGGTGCTGGTCGCCGTCGTCGGCGAGGGCCGGGTGGGTGCGAACCTGGACGCCCGCCCGGCGGACGGCGACGTGGACGACCTCGCGGCGGCCGCGCTCACGCGCGCCGAGCACCACACGTGGCG
>NZ_KI911709.1:0-1524 GCF_000515355.1 Promicromonospora kroppenstedtii DSM 19349
CGCCGCCGCTCGAGCCGCCGGCCCCGCGGGTCAGGTCCCACGGGGTGCGTGCGGGCGGGACGCCCACCGGCTCGGTGTAGGCGGGGAAGCCCAGCTCGGGCGCGGTGGTCTTGCCCAGGCTGACGATGCCCGCGCCGTCGAGCACCCGGACGATCTCGTCGCTCTCCTCGGCCGGCGGCAGTCCTGCGAAGGCGCGCGACCCGAAGCCGGTGGGCACGCCCGCCCGGTTCCACAGGTCCTTGTCCCCGGTGGGCAGGCCCCACAGACCGCCCGGCGTCGGGCTCGGGCCGGATCCGGCCGCTCGGGCCTCTTCGAGCTCCGCCGCGCGTTTGCGCGCCCGTTCGGGGGTGACGGTGACGAAGGCGCCGACCTGGGGGTTCAGCCGGTCGACCCGGTCCAGGAAGTGCTCGGTCACCTCGGTGGGAGTGAGCTCTCCGACGGCGAGGAGGTCGCGGAGCTCGACGGCGGTCCGCTCGTGCAGGGCATCCATGTCGCCAGGCTAGGCGCTCGCCACTCCAGCCTCGATGGAATGTCGCTTATGTCTCACCCGCTCTACAGGGGAATCAGGCAAATTCATGAACGTGTCGGCCGACGGGCGGCGATCTGACCTGCGGTGATGTTCAAAGTTGCGTTCGAATTGCGTTCGGTTGCACTAAATCCCGCCGCGCAGAATGCGCTTCTCCGGCATATGTTCTTGGAGTGCCGGCACCTTTGCGCCGCGCCGACGATGCGCGCCCTTGGTGCCCGAAAAGATCTCGAAGGGGGAGAGCAATGACATTCTTCAATACGGCACTCGTCGTGCCGAACCAGGTCGACTGGCTGGCGCCGCTCACCAACGCGCTCAGCTCGATCGCGAGCTTCATCCCGAAGCTCCTCGTGTTCCTTGTCGTATTCCTCATCGGGTACTTCATCGCCAAGGCGATCGCCCGGTTCGTGGGGATGATCCTGACGCGCGTCGGCTTCAACAAGGTGCTCGAGCGGGCGGGGGCGAACCGGCTGCTCGCCGGGTCGGGCATCGAGCCGATCACGCTGCTCACGAAGATCATCTACTACTTCATCCTGCTGATCACGCTGCAGCTCGCACTGAGCGCCTTCGGGCCCACCAACCCCGTGAGCGCGATCGTCAACCAGATCGTGGCGTGGCTCCCGAGCCTCGTGGTCGCGATCGTCATCGTCGTGATCGCCGGCGCCATCGCGAATGCCGTGAAGGACCTTCTCCTGAACACCATGAGGGGTGTTTCCTACGGCTCGCTGGTGGCGAAGACCGTCTCGTTCCTCATCATCGCGCTCGGTGTTATCGCCGCCGTGAACCAGATCGGCATCGGCACCACGGTGACAATGCCCGTCCTCGTGGCATTCCTGGCCACCGTGGCCGGCATTCTGATCGTCGGAGTCGGCGGTGCGCTGATCGGCCCCATGCGTTCCCGGGTCGAGGGTTTCCTGGGCAATCTTTCGGAGGGTGCGGCGACCCCCGCCGTGGAACCGAACGGCGCGCCCGCCGCCCCGCCGGCCACGGGCACGTTC
>NZ_KI911709.1:1624-1894 GCF_000515355.1 Promicromonospora kroppenstedtii DSM 19349
TACCCGGCTGGCTGCACTACTACAACCACCACCGAGCCCACACAGCGATCGGCAACCAACCACCCATCACCCGACTGAACAACCTCCCTGAACATCACACTTAGGCCTCGAAATGGAGCCCGCCCGCCGGCCCGGCCCTAGCGCCGTCGGCCCTGCCGCCGTCAACCCTGCCGCCGTCAGTCCCGGCTCAGTAGTTGCCGGACCTCGCCCAGCACCTCGGCGAGCCGCACCAGATCCGGGTCGTCCTCGGTCGGCTGGATCGCCACCGTG
>NZ_KI911709.1:1994-4351 GCF_000515355.1 Promicromonospora kroppenstedtii DSM 19349
GGGAGATGCTCACGACCCGGCCGTTGCCCGCCAGCCGCCGCAGCGTGCCGGCGACGGTGAGCACGGGGGCCGAGACCGCCGCGGGCGTCTCGGCACCGGTCAGCACCAGCACGACGGCGCCGAACCGCTCGCCGTCGGCGGTCTCCGGGCTGCGGCGCACGTCGACGTCCCAGCCGGACAGGACCTTGGCGACGGCGTCCGCGTCGGCGGCCGAGGCGTCGTCGGACACCACCAGGACCGGGCCGACGGTGAGCGGGCTGCCGGGGCGGTAGCGCCGGAGGATGGCGGGCTGGGGCAGGCCCAGCTTCTTGAAGACGGGCTTGAGCGTCCCGTTGGCCAGGTTGAGATAGCTGTCGGTCACGATGTCCTCTTCGATTGCGTGGCGTACGGGCGGGGCTCGGCCAGACTTACACGGACTCGACGAGGGCCACCGCGCCCAGTCCGCCGGCA
The DNA here is from genome assembly GCF_000515355.1 of Promicromonospora kroppenstedtii DSM 19349. Taxonomy (GTDB): domain Bacteria; phylum Actinomycetota; class Actinomycetes; order Actinomycetales; family Cellulomonadaceae; genus Promicromonospora; species Promicromonospora kroppenstedtii. The sequence continues at coordinate 2,445 of NZ_KI911709.1, forward strand.
GCGCAGACCGAGATCAGCGCACGTGCGGGCCGACCGGTCTCCTTGGCCTTCGCGGCGACCAGCTTGGCCGCCGTCGCGATGATGCGGCCGCCGGTCGCGGCGAACGGGTGGCCCGCGGCGAGCGAGGAGCCGTTCACGTTCAGCTTGCTGCGGTCGACCTTGCCGAACGCACCGTCCAGCCCGAGCTCCGTACGGCAGTACTCCTCGTCCTCCCACGCGGCGAGCGTGGTCAGCACGGTGGAGGCGAACGCCTCGTGGATCTCGAGGAAGTCGAGGTCGTCCAGCGTGAGTCCGTTGCGGGCCAGCAGGCGGGGGACCGCCGCGACCGGGGCCATGAGCAGGCCCTCGTGGCCGTGCACGAAGTCGACGGCCGCCGTCTCGGCGTCCACGAACTTCGCGAGGATCGGCAGCTCCCGCTCCTCCGCCCAGGCGCGCGACGCGAACAGGACCGCGGACGCGCCGTCGGTCAGTGGCGTGGAGTTGCCCGCGGTCATGGTGGCCGGGTCCGCCAGCTTGGCGCCGAACACGGGCTTGAGCTTGGCGAGCTTCTCGAGCGAGGTGTCGGGGCGCAGGTTGTCGTCGCGGGTCAGGCCCTTGAACGGGGTGACCAGGTCGTCGAAGAAGCCGGCCTCCCACGCGCGGGCGAGGTTCTGGTGCGAGTTGTACGCGATCTCGTCCTGCGCCTCGCGGGTGATGCCCCACTTGGCCGTGGTGATGGCCTGGTGCTCGCCCATGGAGAGGTGGGTGCGCGGCTCGCCCGTGCTCGGGGTTGCCGGAGCCAGGTCCTTCGGACGGATCTGCAGCAGAGCCTTGATCTTGGCCCCCGTGGACTTGGCGTGGTTGGCCTCCAGGAGCGCGGCGCGCAGCCGGTCGCTGACGACGATCGGCGCGTCCGACACGGTGTCGGTGCCGCCGGCGATGGCGGACTCGATCTGGCCCAGCTTGATCTTGTTGGTCACCGCGATGGCGGCCTCCAGCCCGGTCGCGCACGCCTGCTGCACGTCGTAGGCGGGCGTGGTGGGCGCCAGCGAGGAGCCAAGCACAGACTCGCGGATCAGGTTGAAGTTCTTGCTGTGCTTCAGCACCGCGCCGCCCACCACCTCACCCAGGCGCTCGCCCTGCAGGCCGAAGCGGGCGACGAGGCCCTCGAGAGCAGCGGTGAACATGTCCTGGTTGCTGGTCCGGACGTACTTCTTGCCGGCGCGGGAGAACGGGATGCGGTTGCCGCCGATGATCACGGCCTCGCGCGTGGACGGGACGGGGGAGGGGGTAGTGGACACGTCGCTGTTCCTTCTCGGTTCGTCGTCGGGCGGAGGGCTTCGTTGGGTCGAGCCTTGTCGAGACCAGGGCGACACGCGACCCGAGTTCGACCCGAGTGGTGCCCAGGACTCACAGTACCTGATACTCTCAGTCTCGTGAGACGAATCACAAGACCTCTAGCGAGTCAAGGTGGGGAGGCGGAGCGATGAGCATCGGAGTCGACGGTCGTTCGACCCGCTGGGACGACCACCGCACGGCGCGTCGGGCAGAGCTCGTCCGCGCCGCGCGCAAGGCCGTGCACCGCCTGGGGCCTGCGGTCTCGATGGACGAGATCGCCGCCGCGGCAGGTACGTCCAAGTCGATCGTCTACCGGTACTTCGACGACAAGGCGGGCCTGCGGCTCGCCGTCGCCGAGACCGTGGTCATGCAGATGCACGACGCGCTGCGTGCCGCCGCACAGCAGGCGGACAACCCCGAGATGGCGCTGCGCGAGATGGTGCGCGTCTACCTCGAGATGATCGAGAGCTCACCCAACGTCTACTGGTTCGTGACCCGGACCGCGATCGGCGGCAACGAGCCGGCGCCGGTCGAGAGCGGTCGTCGCGGCCGGCGTGCCCCGGCCCCTGCCGCCGACGACGCCGCGCCGA
>NZ_KI911709.1:4451-5851 GCF_000515355.1 Promicromonospora kroppenstedtii DSM 19349
GCTGATGCGGGAGTGCCTGGACCGGGCCGCGCGCGACGGCGGACGCGACGGCGCCCCGGGCACGCGGCGGGTCGTGCTCTCGACCAACACGATCGCCCACGGCTCGCACCGGCTCTACGAGCGGCTCGGCTTCGTGCGCGACCCCGCCCGCGACTGGACGCCGGTGCCCGGCGTGGACCTCCTCTGCTACGTACGGGAGCTGTAGCGTCGCGGCGGCCGCAGCAGCCCTGACGTGATCGCCACGCCGAGCAGGAGCAGCAGCCCGCCGCCCACCTCGGCCGCGTTCGGCACCTCGCCCTGCGCGAGCCAGGCCGCCGTCATGCCGAACACGGGCACGAGCATGGTGAAGGGCACCACCGCGCTTGCCCGGTGCCGCGCCAGCAGCGTGTTCCAGATGCCGTAGCCCACCAGGCTCGCGAGCCATGCGGTGTACAGGGTGGACAGCGCGGCGGCCCAGGTCGGGTGCGACAGCGAGTGGCCGACGGCAGCAGGCCCGTCCAGCACGAGCGCCAGCGCGAACATCGGCACGGGCACCACCAGCGCCGACCACACGGTCATGGAGAGGCCGGCCAGCGGCGTCGGCCGGCTGCCGCTCGCCTGCGTCACGGTCCCCAGCCGCCGCACGATCACGTTTCCCGTCGCCCAGGATGCCGCGGCGCCGAGCGTGAGCAGGAACGCGAGCCCCGGAGTCGCGGCGGACCGGCCCAGGCCCACGATCACCAGGCCGACCGCGCCGAGCAGCACGCCGACGAGCTGCGGCGGAGTCGGGCGCTCGCGCAGGGCGACGCTCGCGAACAGGACGGTGAGCACCACCTGCGCCTGGAGCACGAGCGAGGCGAGGCCGGGCGGCATGTCCAGCCAGATCGCGGTGTACATCAGGGCGAACTGGCCGAGGCTGAGGAACAGCCCCACCACCAGCACGTCTTTCATCGGCACGGCAGGCCGGGGGACCAGGAAGATCGCCGGGACGAGCACCACCACGAACCGGATCGCGACGAAGAGCACCGGCGGCACGTCGTCCACGCCGACGTCGATCGCGAGGAAGTTGGTGCCCCAGATGGCCATGACGAGCACGGCGAGGAGCGAGTGGCGCAGGGGCATGGCGTCATCGTCGGCCGCGCCGACGCGGTACGTCCATCGCGTATCACTGGCCGACCGTTCAGTGGCGCTGAACGGTGACCGCGGCCTGACTACGTACTTTCCCGATCTTGTTCCACCGAGCGGGTGAAAAGTAGCGTCGCGGGCAACGGGAGACACACGTTCGCGAAGGAGCGTCCGATGCGTAGCACCAGATTCCGCACGACCCGCACCACGGTCACGGCGGCCGCCGCCGCGGCCCTCGTCCTGTCCGCCTCGCTCGTCGCGTCCGCGGCCACCCAGCACGCGCCCGACGGCGGCGC
>NZ_KI911710.1:0-2823 GCF_000515355.1 Promicromonospora kroppenstedtii DSM 19349
CCGGCTCGCCGCCGCGCTCCCGGAGCGGGTGGGCACGGGGCTGCTGCGGCACCCGGTGTTCACGCGCGTGGCAAGTGTGGCGATGGTCACTACGGGCGACCGGGACCTGCGGCGCTGGATCCACGCCGAGCACGACCGGTACTTCTCCGGGTTCGCCGACCGCCGCACGTTGCTCGAGGCGTTCCACGCCTCGGTGGGCACGGACGTGGCCGGGTACGCGCCGGAGATCGGCCTGCCGGCGCTGCTGGTCGCGTCCGAGAACGACGACGTGGCCCCGCTGCCGTCCCAGCGCGTGCTGGAGGGCCTGTTCGCCGACGCGCGGCTCGCCGTCGTGCCGCAGGTGGGGCACCTGGCGCACTACGAGGCGCCCGACGCCGTCGCCGAGCAGGTCGAGGCGTTCCTCGCGGGTCTCGACAGGGCCGCGTCGTGACGGGGCCCAGGATAGTCGTCGACTGCCGGTACCTGCGGGTCGGCCGGCACGACGGGATCAGCCGCTACACCGCCGGTATCGTGACCGCGCTGGCCCGCCTGCACCCGATCGAGGTGCTGATCAACGACGAGCGCCAGCTCGACCACCTGCCGGCCGGGCTGCCGTGGCACCGGGTGAGCGCCCCGACGAGCTGGCGCGAGCCGTTCGTGGCCCGGCAGGTGCGCCGCACGGGCGCCGACGTCGTGTTCAGCCCCATGCAGACCATGGGCACCTGGGGCCGGGACTACCGGGTGGTGCTGACCCTGCACGACCTCATCTACTACCGGCACCCCACGCCCCCGCGGAACCTGCCTGCCCCCGTGCGCCTGCTGTGGCGGGCGTTCCACCTCGCGTGGTGGCCGCAGCGCGTGCTGCTGAACCGGGCCGATGCCGTGGTGACCGTCTCGGAGACCACGCGCGACCTGATCGCCGCCCACCGGCTGACCAGGCGTCCGGTGACCGTGGTGCCCAACGCGCCCGACCCGGTGCCGGACCTGCCCCGCACGGAGCGGACCCGTTCGCTGGTCTACATGGGCTCGTTCATGCCGTACAAGAACGTCGAGCTGCCGGCGCAGGCCATGGCGCACCTGCCCGGGTGGGAGCTGCACCTGATGAGCCCGGTCACGGCCGAGCGGCGCGCGGCGCTGACGGAGCTGGCGGGGCCGGGCACGCTCGTCTTCCACGACGGCGCCTCCGACGAGGACTACCGCGACGTCCTGCGGGGCGCGACGGCGCTGGTGTCCGGCTCCCGCGACGAGGGCTTCGGCCTGCCGCTCGTGGAGGCGATGGCGCTCGGCACGCCCCTGGTGGTCAGCGACATCCCGGTGTTCCGCGAGGTCGGCGGGACGGCGGGCGCGTACGTCGACCCGGACGACGTCGACGGGTACGTCGCCGCCGTCCGCGCGCTCGACGACCCGGAGAACTGGGCGGAGCGGTCGGCCGCCGCACGGCTCCGTGCCGCCGGCTACGACTGGGACACTTCGGCCAAAACGCTCCTGTCTCTTCTGGTAGGGTGATTTTGACCGTTATCTTTCCGTGATCTAGGGTCGGCGGCGATGACCCGTCCTGACGAGAGCCTGACCGCAACCGTTCCCGAGGCGAGCCCTGCCACCACGGAGGCCCCACGCCGCAAGGCTACCGGCCGGCTCGTGGCCATGGACGGCCTGCGCTTCGGCGCCGCGGCGGCCGTGCTGCTCTACCACTTCACGGCCACCTCGACGGTGACCAGCTACTGGGGCGCCGACCCGGAGCGGGCCTTCCCGCTGCTCAACGAGGTCACGCGGTACGGGTGGCTGGGCGTCGAGCTGTTCTTCGTGATCTCCGGGTTCGTGATCCTGCTCAGCGCGGACGGCCGGGGGATCGCGGGCTTCGTCGCATCCCGGGTGGGCCGGCTGTTCCCCGCGTACTGGGCGTGCATCGTGCTGACCGTGGGCCTGCAGCAGTTCTGGTCAGGCGGGCGGCAGACGAACCTGACCGAGACCCTGGTCAACCTCACGATGGTGCAGGACCTCTTCGAGGTCACGGGCGTCCAGGTCGTGTTCTGGACCCTGCTGGTCGAGCTGAAGTTCTACCTGCTGGTCTTCGTGGTGCTCGCGCTCGGGCCGCTCACGCGCAACCGCGTGCTGGCCTTCGCCACGCTCTGGCCGCTCGCGGGGTGGGCCGCGCAGGAGCTCGGCGCCCACTGGCTGGCCGACTGGCTCGTGCCCGTCTACGCCCCGTACTTCGCCGTCGGCATGCTGCTGTTCCTCGCCTACCGCGACGGGTTCGACCTGGTCACCAGCACGCTGCTCGTCGGCGGTCTCGTGCTGTGCGTCATGCGGGTGCAGGAGGCCGCCGGTCGCGCGTCCGACCTCCAGGGCGTCGCCGTGGACCCCGTGATCGCCGTGATGATCATGCTGGCCAGCGTCGTGGCCGTGTGGGCCACCACGCTGCGCGGCAGGAACGCCCCACCTCGCCGGGTCGCGGCCGTGCTGGGCACGGTCGGCGCCCTGACGTACCCCGTCTACCTGGTGCACACGCAGTTCGGGTACGCCGTCATCGACGTGCTGGCCCACGAGACCACGCGCACGGTCGCCCTCGTCGCAGCCGGGGCGCTGAGCCTGGTCCTGGCGGTGGCCATCCACTACGGCGTCGAGCGGCCGACGTCGACCCGGCTGCGCCGCGCGGTGCAGGCCGGGCTGCTGCGCTGCTCCGGGGTGCTGCGCTCGAAGGGCCTGATGCGGGCCTGGGACGACGTCCGCACCTGACGGCAACCGCGCTCGACGGCGGGTGTCAGCGGGGCGGGTCGGCGACCGCGAACGGGAGCCGGTGCAGCAGCTCCGCCTGCTCCTGCGCCCGCTTGCGTTCCCGCTGGC
>NZ_KI911710.1:2923-4965 GCF_000515355.1 Promicromonospora kroppenstedtii DSM 19349
CGGGCCCGGACCTGACTACCGAACCCGGTGACGGGGCGGCGGCAGGTCCGGGCCCGGCGGGGCTCGGGTCGTTCGGGTCAGGTGTCGCTCGGTCAGGCGTTGTTCGCCGCGATGACCAGGCTCCGCACCTTGACGTCGAAGTGCGGCGACCCGATGAACTTGTTGTTCGACGGGCCGAACGACGTCACGCCGCGGGTGTAGCCCAGCCGCTTGCTGCCGTCGTACTTCCACACCCACGGCCCGCCGGACGACCCGCCGCCGAAGTTGCAGCCGACGATCTTGGACGTGTTCGGCACGGCCTGGGTCTTGCCCACCATGCCCTGGCAGACCCACATCACCTCGCCGCTGTCGCGGTTGGACGGGTAGCCGAAGATCGCGGCGGTGAACTTGAAGGACTTGCTGATCATGAGGCCGTTGCCGCCGACCGCCTTGACGACCCGGGCGTTGTTCTCGTTCGCGTAGGTCGAGATGACACCGACGTCCCGACCCCAGCCGCGCGTGGTACCGCCGTAGTTGATCCAGGCCTTGAAAGTGTGCAGCGTGCGCGCCTGGAACGTGCCGTACGGCGTCGGGTCGGCCGCGTACCCGTTGTACTTCGGCACGAAGACGACGTTGTTCAGCCAGCTGCCGCCGCGCCCGGTGTGCACGCAGTGCCCCGCGGTGATGACCACGCGCTTCGACCGGGTGTTGACCGCCGATGCCGAGCAGTACCGGTCGCCCTGGTAGCCGCCGATGAACAGCTTGCCGGTGGTGATCGGGAACCGCTTGATGCCCTGTGCCTCCACGCCGCCGGACGCCTTCGGCGCGGCACCGGCCGGCGCCACCGGCTCGGAGACGACCGTGCCTGCCTCGCCCGCCGCCGTCGCGCCCAGGGCCGCGACCGTGCCGACAGAGCCGCCCACGGTGCTGCTGCGCGCCGCGTCCTGCGCCATCTTGGACACGAGCTTGCTGTCCCCGGGCTCGTCGAGCGACGTGGCCGCGGCCATCCGCTCCGGCGTCCAGTAGTCGAGGACGGCCGGGTCGCCGCCCTCGGCGTCCATCCGCCGCACCTCCTGCTGGGAGTAGGTGCGGGCCTTCGAGCCCTTGCCCTGCAGGACCGGCGCCACCGCCGATACGATCTCGCCGTCGGCAGCGTCGGCGACGGCGCCCGCGCTCTTCGCGGTGACCGGTGCGGACGCCGGTGCCGCGGTCGTCGCGGCCGACGCCATCGGCACACAGACCACGGACGCGGTCAGGGTCGCGGCCGCCGCCATGGCGGCGAGCCGCAGCTTGCGAGTGCTGCCCATCTGAAAGTCCCCTCAGTTGTCCTACATACCCGTTTCGACTGGTATCTACTATTGATCGGTAGAGTATGTAGCGGGCGTTAGGGGGTCTACCCCAACGGCGTATGGCCCGGGGCAAGTTTTGGTCTGGGCGCGCGTCGGACCGTGCCGGGGCGGTCCTGCGCCCGGTTCAGACCCCGAGGTGGCGCAGCACCGCCAGGACCCGGCGGTGGTCCGCGGCGTCCTGCGGCAGGTCGAGCTTGGTGAAGATGGCCGCGACGTTCTTCTCGACCGCGCCGTAGGACAGGTGCAGCGTGTCGGCGATCGCCCCGTTGGACCTGCCCTGGGCCATCAGGCCCAGCACCTCGCGCTCGCGCGCCGACAGACGCTCCAGGGCGACGTCCTGGCGGGCGGTGCCCATGAGCTGCGTGACCACCTCGGGGTCCAGCACCGTCTCGCCGCGCGCCACGCGGCCGAGCGCCTCGACGAAGTCGCGCACGTCGGCCACGCGGTCCTTGAGCAGGTAGCCCACGCCCCGGGCGTCCCCGGCCAGGAGCAGGCTCGCGTACCGGGTCTCCACGTACTGCGAGAACAGCAGCACCGGCAGGGCGGGATGCCGGGACCGCAGGTTCAGCACGGCCCGGAGGCCCTCGTCGGTGAAGCTGGGCGGCATCCGGATGTCCGCGACGACGACGTCGGGCAGCGACTCCTCGCGGGCGGCGCGGGCCACCTCGCGCTCCAGCGCGGCGCCGTCGGCGACGGTGCGCACGGCGTGGCCGC
>NZ_KI911710.1:5065-6283 GCF_000515355.1 Promicromonospora kroppenstedtii DSM 19349
CCGACGCCGCGCCCGCGCCGGCGGCCGCCCCGAGCGCTCCGCCTGCCCCGTCGCAGGAGCTGCGTTCCGCCCTGGCGGCCGTCCGCACGGAGGTGGGCAAGGCCGTCGTCGGACAGGACGCGGCCGTGACCAGCCTGCTCATCGCGCTGCTGTGCCAGGGCCACGTGCTCCTGGAGGGTGTGCCGGGCGTCGCCAAGACGCTCCTGGTCCGCACCCTGGCGGCGGCGCTGAAGCTGGACACCAAGCGCGTCCAGTTCACGCCCGACCTCATGCCCGGTGACGTGACGGGCTCGCTCGTCTACGACGCGCGCACGGCCGAGTTCTCGTTCCGCGAGGGCCCCGTGTTCACCAACCTGGTGCTGGCGGACGAGATCAACCGCACGCCCCCGAAGACCCAGGCGTCCCTGCTCGAGGCGATGGAGGAGCGGCAGGTCTCGGTGGACGGCACGCCCCGGCTGCTGCCCGACCCGTTCCTGGTCATCGCCACCCAGAACCCCGTCGAGTACGAGGGCACCTACCCGCTGCCCGAGGCCCAGCTCGACCGGTTCCTGCTCAAGCTGGTGCTGCCGCTGCCCGAGCGCGACCAGGAGGTCGAGGTCCTGGCCCGGCACGCCGCCGGTTTCGACCCCCGCGACCTGGCCGCCGCCGGGGTCACCCCCGTCGCCGACGCGAGCGTGCTGGAGCGCGCCCGCGCCGAGGTCGCCCTCGTCCAGGTGTCGCGCGAGGTGCTCGGCTACGCGGTCGACGTGTGCCGCGCCACCCGGTTCTCGCCGTCCCTCTCGCTCGGCGTCTCGCCGCGTGGCGCCACCGCGCTGCTGCGCACGGCGCGGGCCTGGGCATGGCTGTCGGGACGCTCGTTCGTGACGCCCGACGACATCAAGGCGCTGGCCCACCCGACGCTGCGGCACCGCGTGCAGCTGCGCGCCGAGGCCGAGCTGGAGGGCGTCACCGCCGAGGGCGTGCTGGACACGGTGCTGGCCTCCGTGCCCGTGCCGCGCTGAGGGCCGCATGGTCGTGACGTGGCGGGCCGCCGCCCTGATGGGGCTCGGCGTGGTGCCCGTACTGATCTGGCCGGCCAACGGGACGGTGCTCATCTGGGCCACGGTCGTGGTCCTGGCGTGCGCGGCCGACGTCGCCCTGGCGGCCTCGCCGCGCCGGGTGGCGGTGCAGAGGCGCGTGCCGGGCTCCGTCCGGCTGCGGTCCGAGGCCACCAGCGAG
>NZ_KI911710.1:6383-7338 GCF_000515355.1 Promicromonospora kroppenstedtii DSM 19349
CGGGGCCGGTCGACGAGCCGCCGGTAATCATCGGCGACGACACCACCGGACGGTCGCGCGCCGCGAGCCGTTGGCGCCGGGCGCGCTGGCCGCTCACGGTGCTCGCCGTCGTCGCGCTGTTCGTGCTGTTCCTCGCGGTGGTCCGCCCGCCGGCGTCCGCCGATCCGTACGCCCCGGACAACCCGGAGCCGGGTGGGGCCATGGCCGTGGCGGAGGTGCTGAAGGACCAGGGCGTGCGGATCACCCACGTCACCTCGGTGGCCGACGCCGTGGCCGCCGCGGGCAAGGACAGCACGCTGCTGGTCACGCCCAACCCGTCGTTCTTCGCCGACGACCAGATCTCGGCGCTGAACCGCACGGGCGCGGACCTGGTCGTGCTCCAGCCCGACTACAGCATGGTCGCGGGCGTGAGCCGGGACATGCTCGACATCACCTACGGCGAGCAGGCCGAACCCACGCAGCCGCAGTGCGCCGACCCGGCCGCCGAGGCGGCTGGCGCGGTGACGCTGACGCCCGGCCTGTACGACGCGTCGGGCGGTTCCGACCAGGTCCGCCCGGTCCTGTGCTGGCCGGACGACACCGGCGCCTACGCCTATGCGCGGCTGGACTTCCCGGACCGCTCGGTCACCGTGGTCAACGACCCCGCTGTGATCCGCAACGGCTCGATCCTGGACCAGGGCAACGCGGCGCTCGCGCTGTGGATGCTCGGGCAGAACGAGGATCTCGTCTGGCTGGTGCCGAACCCGATGGACATCAGCACCGGCGGGGACACGCCGACGCCCGCCGAGCGCGGCCAGGTGAACGCGCTGATGCCGCCCGGCTCGGCGCCCGTCGCCCTCGTGGTGGTGCTCGCCGCCGTGCTGCTCGCGTTCTGGCGGGTGCGCCGGATGGGCCCGCTCGTGGTCGAGGACCTGCCGGTGCTCGTCCGCTCCGCCGAGGCCACCCGCGGCCGAGC
>NZ_KI911710.1:7438-10806 GCF_000515355.1 Promicromonospora kroppenstedtii DSM 19349
GGGCCGGCTCGACGCCTGGGGCCGTCCGGGGCAGGGCGCGAGCTTCCGCCTCACGCTGCCGCGCAGCGCCGGCGTCCAGGTGGGGGAGCCACCGGTGACGATGGCGCCCGCGTCCCACGAGCCCGGCGTCCGCACCGGCCAGATCCCCGTGGTGCACCCGTCCGCGGGCCCGACGCCCACGCAGATCCCCGACCTGTACGGCGAGCCGGACGAGCACGGCGAGGGTGCCGGACCGAGACCCGTGCCGAACGACCTGGAGGTGCACTGATGGGCCGGCCCGGAAACGCGGCGGCGGCCGTGATCGTCGCTCTGCTCGGTGCCCTCGGGCTCGGCGCCTGCGCGCAGATCCCGACGTCGGGGCCGGTCCGGGTGGGCAACGCGCCCGTCGAGACGCAGGTCGACATCGCGATGCTGCCGCAGGGCCCCGTGCCCGGGGCCGACCCGCAGCTGATCGTGTCGGGCTTCCTGCGCGCCGCGGTCGCGGCCGCCACGTCGCCCAAGGAGTTCCAGACGGCCCGGGAGTTCCTGACCCCCGACGTCGCGCAGACCTGGGACCCGGAGGAGGCGGTGCGTGTCGTGCGCGAGGCACCGACGCCGGAGCCCTTCGAGGAGGCGGTCGAACTAGCGGGCACCGACACGATCGACATCGAGGTCCCGGCGACGACGATCGCGACCATCGACAGCGTGGGTGCCTACACCGAGGCCGGCAGCCCGCGGGAGGTCGGCTACAAGTTCACCGTCGTCAAGGTCGGGGGCGAGTGGCGCATCTCGACCCTGGACAACGGCGTGCTCGTGCCCGCGAACCTGTTCACGGGCTCGTACCGGCCGACGCGGCTCTACTTCCCGAGCGCGAGCGACATCAAGACCCTGGTGCCCGACCTGCGCTGGTTCCCGCGCCGCGCGTGGCAGACGGTCGCCGTGAAGGAGATCCTGGCCGGGCCGCCGGAGTGGCTCCAGGGCGCCACGCAGTCCCTGGTGCCGGATGGCACCCGGCTCGAGTCGCCGTCGGTACCGGGCCGGGACGACGCCGACAGCGTCGCGATCCGGCTCAGCGAGCAGATCAGCTCGGTGCAGGCCGACCAGCGTGCGGTGATCGCCGCCCAGTTCTCCGCCACCCTGTCCGAGGGCGCCGGCCGCGTGATCCCGGTCGAGCTGTACAGCGACCAGAACAGGCTGTCCGTCGACGCCGCCGAGGTTGACCTGCCGACGACGATCGCCCAGGCGATCGTGCTGAAGGACGGCGACCTGTACCGGGTGGACGACGGCCGGCTCGCGGAGCACGACATGTCCGTCGACCTGTCGGGGATCGACCCGACCGCGCTCGCTGTCAGCCCCTCCACCACGCCGACGGTGGTGCGCGACGGAACCGACCAGATCGTGAACCTGTCCCTCGACGAGGGCGAGGGACCCGTGCCGATCCTGGAGGGCACCGACCTGGCGGCGCCGTCGGTGGACAAGTTCGGCAGCACCTGGACCAGCGGCGGGCAGGGCGAGCTGCAGGTCGCGACGGACACGCTCGACGTGGTCAAGCTGGAGCCCGAATGGCTCAGCGGGCGCCGTGTGATCAGCGTGTCCGTGTCGCCGGAGGGCGCGCGCGTCGCCGTCGTCAGTGAGACACCGTCCGGCCGGCAGGTGCAGGTGGCGGGCGTGGTGCGCGACGCCCAGCACACTCCCGTCAGCCTCGCGCCCGCGCTGACGGTGGCGGCACCGGTGGTCGACACCGTCGACGCCCGCTGGGGCGGACTCACCACGCTCGCGCTCCTGGCCCGGGACGGTGACGGCACGTCGACCGTCTGGACCTCGGGTGTGGGTGGCCAGGCCAGCACCGGCGGCCAGTCGCGCCAGCTGCCGGGGCTCACCGACGTCGAGCAGATCGCGGCGGGCGTGAACGACCACGGGATCCTCGTGGTCACGAAGGACGGCGACCTGGAGCACGAGGTGACCGGCGTCTGGCAGCCGATCGCCGAGGACGTGGACCTGGCGTCCTACCCGGGCTGACCCACTGGTGCGCTGGTACGTCCGGGCGCACGGCAAGGGCGAGGCCGAACCGCTGTGCGGTTCCGCCTCGCCCCTTGCGTTCCGCCGGGCCCTCGGCGCGGCCCGGCCTCGGCTACGCCAGGTCGGTGACCGGGGCGCCGCCGCACGGGTTGTCGAGCTGGATCACACCGAACGACCAGCCCTTGCGCTTGTAGAGCACGGACGGGCGTGACGTCTCCTTGTCGATGAAGAGGTAGAAGTCGTGGCCCACCATCTCCATCTCGTACACGGCGTCGTCGAGGGTCATCGGGTCGGCGTGGTGCAGCTTCTGCCGGATCACCACCGGCGAGTCGCCGATCGTGGTCTCCACGGAGTCACCCGGCGCGGCCAGCGCTGCCGGGGTCGAGATCTGGGGCTCGGGTCCGTCCTCGGATTCGGCGTCGGTCAGGATCTCGTCGAGGGTACGGACGTCCACGGGTGCGAGCACCTTGTTGTTCCGGTGGTCCTTGCGGCGGTCCCGGGCTCGGCGCAGTCGCTCGTTCAGCTTGTCGATGGCGAGGTCCAGGGCGCCGAAGCGGTCGTCAGCCGCTGCCTCGGCGCGGATCACCGGGCCCTTCGCACGCAGCGTGAGCTCGACGCGCTCGCGGTTCTCGGAGAGCCGCGGGTTGTTCTCGTGCGTGACTTCCACATCCACCCGGCGTACGTACGGGGACAGGAGCTCTACCTTGGCGAGCTTGTCCTCCACGTGCTGGCGAAAACGGTCTGCCACGTCCGTGTGCCTGCCGACAACGACAATTTCCATGTGCGTATCTCCGCTCCGGGAACACTGGGCCACGCCGTCCCTTGCCGGCGGCGCGCGCCCGTCTCTACTGGGTCTGGCACCCCCTGCTGGTGCCGGGCACGAACCACCTCCCGTCGCGTGCGGCCGACGACTCCGTCGGCCCTCGGATCCTGCGTGGGACGTTCAGGCTAACTCCGTCACCTGAGTAACGACAGTCCCAACTAACGGTGAACAAGACGACACAGATCTGTCACACTTTGAGGTTCGGATCGATACGTCGCTTTCACCCGATGGGCACGTGCCGAGCAATCCGCGTCGCGCGCCCCGGGGCCGGCGTCGCTGCCAGCACGGTTGCCCCCAGGACGTCGTGACCGCGGCGCTCGAGGGCCCGCTCGACGGCGGCGAGCGTCGCGCCGGTCGTCAGGACGTCGTCCACAAGGATGCACATGGATCTTTGTCCCAGGGCCCGCGCCCCACGTCTCGTCATGCGGACGGAACCGGTCAGGTTGCGTCCGCGGGCGCGGGCGCCGAGACCCACCTGGTCCCGTCCGTGGCCGGTGCGGACGAGGGCCGGCACCACCCGGCCGGGCACGCCGCCGTCGCGCAGGCC
>NZ_KI911710.1:10906-15201 GCF_000515355.1 Promicromonospora kroppenstedtii DSM 19349
ACCGGCGGCGCCCGCACCCGGCCGCGGCCCGGACCGCTGCGCTGCCGTGCCGTTCTTGGGCGGCTCGACGGCGGCGAACCGCGCGATCGTCACCGACCCGATGAACCCGACCAGCGAGAGCACCACGAGGATCGGCACGGACTCGGTGCGGCGCGAGATCGCGGCCTCGACCGCGATGGCGCCCACGAGGGCCGTGGTGAGCACGTCGAACGCCACCGTCCGGTCCAGCATGGTGGGACCGCGTTCGATCCGGACCACCGCGAGCAGCGCGCCCACGGCGAGCAGGGTGGTCGCGACCACTCCGACGGCGAGCATCATCGGCGTTCCTCCTTGTCCAGGGAGTAGGGAGCGAGCCCTGCACGGGCCAGCTCGGCGCTGGGCGCGAACGCACGCAGCAGCCGGGCCTCCAGGTCCAGCGTGGCGTCCCGGACGGCCTCGGGGCCGCCCGACGCCGCGATGTCCAGCACGTGCAGCCGCAGGGTCCGGGTCGGCCGGTCGAGGTCGATCACGAGCGTCCCGGGCACCAGCGAGGACAGGCCCGCCGTCGTGGCGATGAACAGGTCGGAGTCGGTGCGCAGCGGTACCGAGACCAGCGCGCCGTGCGGCGTCGGCCCACCGCGGGCTGCGCGGCCGGGCACCACCGCGGTCCACGCCACCTGGAACGACGCGAGCACGAGGTCGCCGACGAACCGGCCGAGCAGGTGCAGCAGCGGGCCGATCCGGACGGTCGTGGCCGTGCCGATGGGCGGCAGCGGGAACGCCAGCGCCACGAGGGCGCCGAGCACAGCGCCCGAGATGACGTTCGCCCACGACAGGTCGCCCCACAGGAGCACCCAGATCAGGGCGCCCACCACCATCGTGGGCCAGAGCGTCACGAGCCGGCGCGCACGCCGGCGCCGCGGTCCCTGGGCAGGGTCGGACTGCTTCACGGCGCCACCTCCTCGGTGTGGTCGGTGGTCTTGTTCGACTCGCCGGTACCGCGTGGCGCGCCGTCGGGGAACACGGCCTCGATGTAGGTGCGTCCGTCCATCACGGACTCGGCCGCGCGGTCCGCGTAGGCGTACAGCGGGCCGGCCACCACGGTGAGCCCGACGCTCACGGCGACCAGGGCCGCCGTCGGGCCGACCATGCCCCAGGGCAGGGGCGTCGGCTCGGGCAGCTTCTCCGGGCAGGGCTGCCAGAACGCCTTGTTCCAGGCCCGGACCACGGCGTAGAGCGTGAGCAGCGAGGTGACCACCGAGCCGACCACCAGCACCCAGGCCAGCCCGGAGCCGTCCACCACACCGGCCTCCAGCAGTCCCACCTTGCCCAGGAACCCGGACAGCGGCGGGATACCCGCGAGGTTCATCGCGGGCACGAAGAACAGGACGGCCAGGCCAGGCGCCATCGTCGCCAGGCCGCCCAGGCGGTCCAGCGACGTGGTGCCGGTGCGGCGTTCGATGAGCCCCACCACCAGGAACAACGCGGTCTGCACCGTAATGTGGTGCACCACGTAGAAGATGGCCGCGGCGGTGCTCGCCTGGGTGGCGAGCGCGACGCCGAAGATCATGTAGCCGATGTGGCTCACCAGCGTGAACGACAGCAGACGTTTCACGTCGTCCTGTGCGACCGCGCCCAGGATGCCGACGATCATGGTGGCCAGCGCCAGCACGAGGAGTACCGCCTCCAGCGCCTCGTTCCGCGGGAACAGCAGCGTCTGGGTGCGCAGGATCGCGTACACGCCCACCTTGGTGAGCAGGCCCGCGAACACCGCGGTGACCGGGGCCGGCGCCGTCGGGTAGGAGTCGGGGAGCCACGCGGACAGCGGGAAGATGGCCGCCTTGATCCCGAACGCGAGCAGCAGCAGCCCCTGGATGCCGAGCCGCACGCCCGGGTCGATGTCGGGCAGGCGCTCGGCGAGCTGCGCCATGTTCACCGTGCCCGTGGCCGCGTAGACCAGGCCGACGGCGACGAGGAACACGATCGAGCTGAGCAGCGCGACCACCACGTACACGCTGCCCGCGCGGATGCGCTCCACGGTGCCGCCCAGCGTGAGCAGCACGTACGACGCGGCGAGCAGGATCTCGAAGCCGACGTACAGGTTGAACAGGTCGCCGGCCAGGAACGCGTCCGCCACGCCCGCGGCGAGGATCAGGAACGTCGGGTGGAAGATGGCGACGGGGAGCACGTCACGGCGGGTGTCCTCGTCGGCGTCCGCGTCCTGCCCCCGGATGGCCTCCTGCAGGATCTTCGTGTCCCTGGTGGCGGGCGCCGTGCGGTCGTTGCCGTCGGCGATGCCCTGCGCCATCGAGTAGAGCAGCACGCAGAGCAGGACCACGCTGCTGACCAGCAGCATCAGGGCGGCCAGCGGGTCGGCCACGAGGTTGACCCCGACCGGGGCCGCCCATCCGCCGACGTCGATGACGACCGGGCCGTCCTGGGCGGCGACCACGAGACCCGCGGCAGCGGCCACCACCACGGACAGGGCGACCACGGAGATGATCCGCTGCGCCCGCTCGTACCGGTGCAGCGCCAGGGCCAGGCCCGCGGCGAACAGCGGCACCAGCACGGGCAGGGGGACGAGGGTCTCCAGGCTCCACGGGGTCATGCGTCCTCCCCTCCGCGGGTGGTGCCGGACGGCGTCTCGCGGTCCGGCAGCGCGACCTCGTCCCGCACGGCGACGGCCTCCTCGTCGAGCGTGGACCCGGACTCCTCGGCGTCGCTGTCGGCGTACGACGGCGCGTCCGCGTCGGCGAGCCGGGCGATGCGGGTGTCCTCCAGGTCGTCCTGCACCTCGTCGTGCCCGTGCAGCTGCCAGGACCGGTAGGCCATGGCCAGCACGAACGCGACCAGCGCGAGCGTGATGACGATCGAGGTCAGCACCATCGCCTGGGCCAGCGGGTCGCTCATCGGCTCCGCGGTGGCGCCGGTGATGGGCGGGGCGCCCGCGCGGCCGCCCGCCACGAGGATCGCGAGGTTGGCCCCGTTGCCCAGCAGCACGAAGCCGAGGAGCACGCGGGTCAGGGATCGCTCCAGCAGCAGGTAGACCCCGGCGGCGAACAGCACGCCGACCGTCAGGAGGAGGGCGCCAGAGGGCACGGTGTCGAGCACGATCATGCGCGGTCACCCCCGGTACGGACCTCGACCCGCCGGCGCTCGCCGATCGACCAGGCGAAGGGTTCCGCCTGCCGGTCCAGCTCCGCGCCGAAGCTCCGCAGGATGTCGATGACCAGGCCGATGACCACGAGGAACACTCCGATGTCGAAGAAGAGGCTGGTGACGAGGTGGACGTCGCCCAGCACCGGAATGTGCAGGTCGAGGATGGTGCTCTCCAGCACCTCCTGACCGGCGAGCAGCGCCACGAGCCCCACGCCCGCCGACAGGAACAGGCCGGTGCCGAGCACGAGGCCGGGGTGCACCGGCGCGGCCTCGCCCAGCTCGAACCGGCCGCCGGCCAGGTACCTGACGGTGAGGGCCAGGCCGGTCACGAGGCCCGCCGCGAACCCGCCGCCGGGCGCGTTGTGCCCGCTGAACAGCAGGAACAGGGCGAACAGGATCATGGGGTGGAAGATCACGCGGGTCAGCACCTCGAACAGCATGGAGCGCTGCCCGGGGTCGAGCGTCGGCCCGGCCAGCAGCCACTTGCCGCGCCGGGCCGGCTGGTTCCCGGCGCGCTCGCCGGAGGCGACGGCCTGGGCGTTCGCCGCCCGGTCCAGCCGCAGGACGTCGCCGCTGCGCTGCCGCAGGAAGACGAGCGACGCGACGCCGGTGGCGGCCACCAGGAGCACGGAGATCTCGCCCACGGTGTCCCAGGCGCGGATGTCGACGAGCGTGACGTTGACGATGTTGCGCCCGCCGCCGAAGGTCTCGGCCTCGACCGGGAAGTCCACCGACACCGGGGTGTGCACGCGGACCAGTGGAGCGGCGGCCACGAACGTCATGACGACCAGCCCGGTCACGACGCCGATCGCCAGGCGCACCCAGCGGCTCGCCGCGAGCGGCCGGTCCGAGAAGTACGGGGGCAGACGGCGTAGCACCAGCACCATGACCACCAGGGTCAGCGTCTCGCACAGCACCTGGGTCAGGGCCAGGTCCGGGGCGCCGTGCAGCAGGAACAGGGCCGCGTTGCCGTAGCCGGCCACGCCCGCCAGGATCACGGCCTTGAGCCGCCGCCGGGCCCGCGCCGTCAGGATCGCGGCCAGCACGACCACGGCGGCGATGACCAGCTGGGCGGGTTGGTCCCAGGGCACCAGCGCGAACGGGCCGAGGTGCAGCACGCCGTCGCGTCCCGCGGCGTCGGTCGCGACGGGCAGGCC
>NZ_KI911710.1:15301-17196 GCF_000515355.1 Promicromonospora kroppenstedtii DSM 19349
GCGCGCCACCGCGTGCTCGGCGGCAAGGGCCCGCAGGAGTCCACGTACGCGGCACGCCCGCTGCTCCCGGCGGACGCCGCGGTGACGCGCTACCAGGTCCGCCTGCTGGTGGCCGACCTGCCCGGCGTGCTCGCGCAGGTCGCGGGCGTCGTGGGCGACCACGGCGTCTCGATCGACACCGTGCGCCAGACGGGACCCTCCGAGGGCACCGCCGAGCTGCTCCTGACCACCCACGCCGCCCGTGAGGCGTCGCTGGCCGCCACCATCGCGGCCGTGCGCACGCTCGAACCGGTCCGCGAGATCACGTCCGTCCTGAGAGTCGAAGGCTGAACCGTGCCTGTGCTGCCCGCTGAACCGAACGTCCCGTCCGCCGGCTCCGGCGTCCCGCCCACCTCGCGCCTGTGGCGTGGTGTGATCACCGAGTACGCGGACCGCCTGCCCGCCCACCTCCAGCAGAAGATCGTGACGCTGGGCGAGGGTGGCACGCCGCTGGTGCCTGCCCCCGCGCTGTCCGAGCGCACGGGTGCCGACGTCTACGTCAAGGTCGAGGGCATGAACCCGACCGGCTCGTTCAAGGACCGCGGCATGACGGCAGCGATCTCCGCGGCAGCCGGCCGCGGCGCGCGGGCCGTGGTGTGCGCGTCGACGGGCAACACGTCGGCGTCGGCCGCCGCCTACGCGACGCGCGCCGGCATGCTCTGCGCGGTGCTGGTGCCCGACGGCAAGATCGCCATGGGCAAGCTGAGCCAGGCGGTGGCGCACGGCGCCCGCCTGCTGCAGGTCGACGGCAACTTCGACGACTGCCTGGTGGCGGCCCGCAAGCTTGCCGACACGCACCCCGTCGAGCTCGTGAACTCGGTCAACCCCGACCGCATCGAGGGCCAGAAGACCGCCGCCTTCGAGATCGTGGACGCGCTGGGGGACGCCCCGGACATCCACCTGCTGCCCGTGGGCAACGCCGGGAACATCACGGCGTACTGGAAGGGCTTCACCGAGTACGCCGAGTCCGGCGTCGCGAGCCGCACGCCGGCCATGTGGGGCTTCCAGGCCGCCGGCGCCGCGCCGATCGTCAAGGGCCACCCCGTCGACGACCCGGACACGATCGCCACGGCCATCCGCATCGGTAACCCCGCCTCGTGGGAGCTCGCCGAGCAGGCCAGGGACACCTCCGGCGGCGTCATCGAGGCCGTGACGGACGAGCAGATCCTCGCCGCGCACCGCATCCTGTCGGCCGAGGTCGGCGTGTTCGTCGAGCCGGCCTCCGCGGCGGGGGTCGCGGGTCTGCTTGCGCGCCACGAGCGCGGCCTCGTGCCCGCTGGGGCGCGCATCACGATCACGGTGACCGGCCACGGGCTCAAGGACCCGGGCTGGGCGCTGCGGACGCCGGACGGCGGCGAGGTGGAGCCCGTGCGGGTTTCCGCCGACGTCGTCTCGATCGCCGACGCGCTCTCACTCTGATGCAGCTCGGCGCCGACCACGTGCGGGTCCGGGTGCCCGCGACCAGCGCCAACCTCGGGCCCGGGTTCGACTCGCTCGGTCTCGCGCTGGCCCTGTACGACGAGGTCGAGGTGCGCCTGGTGGCGAGCTCCGACGTGGTCGTGGAGGTCGAGGGCGAGGGTGCCGGGGAGGTCCCCCTCGGGGAGGACCACCTGGTGGTGCGTGCGCTGCGGCGCACGATGGACCTGGCCGGCGCCGTGCCGACCGGCATCCACATGACGTGCCACAACGTGATCCCGCACGGCCGGGGGCTCGGCTCGTCGTCGGCCGCCGTCGTGGCCGGGATCGTCGCCGCCCGTGCCCTGCTGGCCGACCCACGCGCGATCGACGCCGCCACGGTGCTGGGGCTGGCCACCGAGTTCGAGGGGCACCCGGACAACGCGGCGCCCGCGATCCAG
>NZ_KI911710.1:17296-18685 GCF_000515355.1 Promicromonospora kroppenstedtii DSM 19349
TGACCTACTCGGCCCCCAGCGAGGACGGCTCGGGCTCGGCGTTCATGCAGTCGTCGGACGGCGCCCGTCGCCGGGCGTCGCTGCACGGCGAGGCCACGGCCGCCACGAGCGACGGCCGGACGTTCCCCGGCACGCCGCGCAACGCGCAGTGCCCGTGCGGCTCGGGCAAGAAGTACAAGGTCTGCCACGGAGTCAACGAGGCCTGAGGCCGGCCGGCGGGGCCCGCCCCGCCGAGTGAGGACGCCTGTCCGGAACCACCCTCGACCGAGGGGCGGGTTCCCGGCAGGCGTTCTCCTTTCGGCGAACACCTGTCGTGAGACACAGCGCCCGCATGCCGGACGCTCCGGTTACCCTGGTCGCATCGTCCCGGCCCGTGCGGAACCGCACCGGGAGCGGACGTCCCCCGAAGACGAAAGCAGGATCGCTGTGCCTGTCCCCGAGCCCGCCCGCGGGCTGCGTGTCGCACTGCTGGGCTGTGGCGTCGTGGGCACCGAGGTGGCCCGGATGCTGCTGGAGCAGGGCACCGATCTCGCCGCCCGCGCGGGCGCGCCGCTCGAGCTCGCCGGCATCGCCGTCCGCGACGCGAGCCGCCCCCGCGACGCCGCCATACCGCGTGAGCTGCTCACGGAGGACGCGGAGTCCCTCGTGGACGGCGCGGACATCGTCGTCGAGGTGATGGGCGGCACCGAGCCGGCCCGCACCCTGCTGCTGCGCGCCATCGAGGGCGGGGCCGCCGTCGTCACCGCCAACAAGGCGCTGCTCGCGGCCGACGGCCCCACGCTCTACAAGGCGGCCGACTCCGCCGGCGTCGACATCTACTACGAGGCCGCCGTCGCGGGCGCCATCCCGATCGTGCGTCCCGTGCGCGAGTCCCTGGCGGGCGACCACGTGCGCCGCGTCCTGGGCATCGTGAACGGCACGACCAACTACGTGCTCGACCAGATGGCCACCAGCGGCCTCGACCTCGACGCGGCGGTCAAGCAGGCGCAGGAGCTCGGCTACGCCGAGGCGGACCCCACGGCCGACGTCGAGGGCTACGACGCCGCGGCCAAGGCCGCGATCCTGGCCAGCCTCGCCTTCCACACCCGCGTCTCGGCCGACGACGTCGCGCGCGAGGGCATCACCGGGGTCACCTCGGACGACGTCGCATGGGCCGCCCGGACCGGACACGCGGTCAAGCTGCTGGCCATCGCCGAGCAGACCGGCGAGGGCGTCGCCGTGCGCGTGCACCCGGCGCTCGTGCCGCTGGAGCACCCGCTGGCGGGCGTGAAGGGCGCGTTCAACGCGATCTTCGTCGAGGCCGACGCCGCGGGCCCGCTCATGTTCTACGGCCAGGGCGCCGGCGGCCGGCCCACGGCGTCCGCGGTGCTGGGCGACGTCGTCTCGGCG
>NZ_KI911710.1:18785-33192 GCF_000515355.1 Promicromonospora kroppenstedtii DSM 19349
GCCGTGGGCCCGGGGGTGTTCGTGCCGCGGCCCGAGACCGAGGAGGTCGCGCAGGTGGCGATCGACGAGGCCGCCAAGGTGGTCGGCGAACGTGGCGGCGCGGGCGCGGTCGTCGTCGACCTGTGCACCGGGTCCGGCGCCATCGCGCTGGCCGTGGCGACCGAGGTGCCCGGCGCACGCGTGCACGCCGTCGAGCTGGACAAGGACGCCCACGCCTGGGCGGCGCGCAACGTCGACGCCCTGAGCGCCGTCGCGGCCGGGCTGGACCCCGCAGCGGTCCTGGACCCGGCCGCAGACCCGGCCTCGGAGCTCCAGGAGGCGCCCGAGCGCATCGTCAGGCTGGTCAAGGGCGATGCCCGCACCGCGCTGTACGGGATCGACGGGACGGCCGACGTCGTGGTCTCGAACCCGCCGTACGTCCCCTCGGACGCCGTGCCCGTGGACCCGGAGGTGGCCGAGCACGACCCGGCGGTCGCGCTCTACGGCCTGGGCCCGGACGGGCTGGAGGTGCCGCGCGGCATCACGGACGCGGCGGCCAGGCTGCTGCGCCCGGGCGGGCTCTACGTCATGGAGCACGCCGAGGTCCAGGCGGAGGCCGCCCGCGCGATGGTCTCCGCCGCGCGCGACGCCGAGGGGCGGCCCGTGTTCGGCGAGCCCGAGACCCGCAAGGACCTCACCGGCCGGCCCCGCATGGTGGTCGCGCGCCGCGTCGGGCATCAGGAGGGTCCCGAAGCGTGAAAGACTGGTCCGCGTGAGTGTGCCTGTGCAGCCCGTGCTCGACGCCACCGACCCGCAGACCTGGGGCCCCGCGATCGACGAGGCAGTGAACGCGATCTCCCGTGGAGCCCTGGTGGTCATGCCCACCGACACCGTCTACGGCATCGCAGCCGATGCGTTCGACGAGGTCGCGGTGGCCGCCCTGCTCGCGGCCAAGGGCCGCGGCCGGCAGATGCCCCCGCCGGTCCTGGTCGGTGACGTCGCGACCCTCGACGGTCTCGCGACCGACGTGCCCGACGAGGCCCGCCGGCTCGTCGAGGCCTTCTGGCCCGGCGGTTTCACCGTCATCCTGCAGGCGCAGCCGTCGCTGCAGTGGGACCTCGGCGACACGGGCGGCACCGTCGCCCTGCGCATGCCGGACCACGCCGCCGCGCTCGCCCTGCTCAAGCGCACCGGCCCGCTGGCCGTGTCCAGCGCGAACAAGTCGGGCAGCCCGGCCGCGCAGGACGTGGAGAACGCGCGCGACCAGCTCGGCGCGTCCGTCGCGGTCTACCTGGACGGCGGCGAGGCTCCCGGCGGCGTCGCGTCCACGATCGTGGACGCGACCGGCCCCGTGCTGCGGATCGTCCGCGAGGGTGCCGTGAGCCTGGCGGAGCTGCGCAAGGTCGCCGACGTCGAAGGCCCTGCTGCGTCGCCCGAGGACGACCCGATCGAGCCTCCCGCCCCTGCCGCGGAGGACGACGAGTGAGGGTGTACCTGCTCCTGATGCTCGTGGCCGCCGCGGTCACGTTCCTGACCACACCCTTCGCGCGGTGGGTGGCCCTGAAGACCTCGGCGATCTCGGCGGTCCGGGCGCGCGACGTGCATCTGGTGCCGACGCCGCGCCTCGGTGGGCTCGCGATGCTGATCGGCATCGTCGTCTCGGTGATGCTGGCCTCCCAGATGCCCTTCCTGTCCGGCGTCTTCTCCGACCGCCAGGCGTGGGGCATCGTCGGCGGCGCGGCGATCGTGTGCGGGCTCGGCTGGGCGGACGACAAGTGGGACCTCGACTGGGTCACCAAGCTCGCGGGCCAGGTGCTGGCCGCCGGGTTCATGGCGCTGCAGGGCGTGCAGCTCATCACGCTGCCGATCGCCGGCACGACCATCACCTCCTCGCGCACCTCGCTGGTCATCACGGTCCTGGCCGTGGTGGTCGCCATGAACGCCGTGAACTTCGTGGACGGCCTCGACGGTCTCGCGGCCGG
Organism: Promicromonospora kroppenstedtii DSM 19349; assembly: GCF_000515355.1. Lineage (GTDB taxonomy): Bacteria > Actinomycetota > Actinomycetes > Actinomycetales > Cellulomonadaceae > Promicromonospora > Promicromonospora kroppenstedtii. The sequence goes on from NZ_KI911710.1 coordinate 20,747, forward strand.
CATCGTCGCCATCGGCGGCGCCGCCTTCTTCCTGTACACCTACGGGCTCACCCAGCAGGTCTCGGCGGAGGACTACTCCTCGCTGGCGTCGCTGATGATGGCGGTGCTCGTGGGCGTGTGCGTGGGCTTCCTGCCCTACAACTTCCACCCGGCGCGGATCTTCATGGGCGACGCCGGGTCCATGCTGATCGGCCTCGTCATGGCCGGCGCGGCCATCACCGTGACGGGCAACATCACGCCCGACGTGATGACCGGCTCGCAGGCCCTGCCCGCGTTCATCCCGCTGCTCCTGCCGGTGGCGGTGCTCATGCTGCCGCTGCTCGACATGGGCCTGGCCGTGATCCGCCGGCTGGCCGCGGGCAAGTCGCCCATGGCGCCGGACCGCATGCACCTGCACCACCGGATGCTGGCCCTCGGCCACTCCCACCGCCGCGCGGTCGTGATCCTGTACGTGTGGACCGCCGTGTTCGCCTTCAGCGCCGCGGCGCTCGTGCGGTGGGACTGGGAGATCGTCCTGGTCTGGACCGCCGTGATCGTGGTGCTCGCGCTGCTGGCCACGCTGGGCCCGCTGCGCCACCGCGGCCGGTTCCTGGACGACGACGTCGCCCTGTCGGGGCAGACCCCCAAGGTGCCCGCCGCCGTCGGCGCCGCGCAGCCCGCCCTCGTGCCGCAGAGCGCCACCGGGAGCACCACCGAGAGCGTCGCCGCCAAGGCGCACGTCAAGACCAAGGAGACCGTCGAATGACCGAGCAGCTGCCCGATGCCCCCAACGCCCCGCGGGGCGCTGCTGAGCAGGCGGTGCTGCGTACGGCCCTGCGTGACTGCCTGATCCTCGTCGCCGGTCTCGCGGTGCTGGGCTCCGTGGTCGGGTTCCTGGTCGCGGGCCTGCCCGGTCTCTGGGGCGCCCTGATCGGCGCGGCGCTGGCCGCGTTCTTCTGCGGCACCACCGTGTGGTCGATGCTGTACACCGTCGGCAAGGGCGCCACCGCGATGGGCGCCGTCGTGATGGGCAGCTGGCTCGCCAAGATGATCGTGCTCGTCGTCGTCCTGGTGGTCATCACGCAGTTCGACTTCTACGACCGGGTCGTCCTGTTCGTCGTGCTGCTGCTCGGCGCCGTGGGCTCCGCAGTGCTCGACTACCGCGCCGTGCGCAACGGCCGCGTGCCCTACGTCGAGACCGACACCACGCCCTGACCGAGCCTCATGAGCGACCCACGACCTGACGCGGGGTTGCGCAATAAGTCACAAGGGGCCGCGTCATGCGGTTCTACGGCCTAAACCCCATGTGACATAGGTTAGGCTTACGACGAATCCATGACGGCCAGGCCCGACGGCGCGCCCGTTCCGCCACACAGCGGGAAACGCGCGCGGGGCCGAATGACCACCTGGGAGTCCTCCTGTCCACGTATGCGACGTCCGTAATCCTCGCCGCCACTGAAGGCCACGAGGGTGAGGGCGGCTTCCACACGCCGTCGATCGCCGACTTCTTCCCGTCGGGCATCCTCTTCGAAGGCACCATCTTCCAGATCGACCGGCTCTGGATCATCCGGATCATCGCCACCATCGTGCTGCTGTCGATCTTCATGATCGCCGCGCGCCGGGCGAAGGTCGTGCCGGGCCGCTTCCAGGCCGGTGTCGAGTACATCCTGGACTTCGTCCGGGTGCAGGTCGGCGAGGAGATCCTGGGCAAGGACAACGCGAAGCGTTTCCTGCCCATGCTCACCACGATCTTCGTGACGATCCTGGCGTTCAACCTCACCGGCATCATCCCGGGCCTGAACCTCGCCGCGACCTCGCGCATCGGTGTGCCGCTGCTGCTCGCGCTGTGGGTGTTCGTCACCTACTGGGCCGTCGGCATCCGCAAGCACGGTCTGGGCGGGTACCTCAAGGCGAACCTGTTCCCCCCGGGCGTGCCGTGGCCGATCTACTTCATCCTGACGCCGATCGAGCTGCTGCAGATCCTGATCATCCGGCCGGGCTCGCTGATGGTCCGGCTGGTGGCCAACATGGTCGCCGGCCACATCATGCTGGTGCTCTGCTTCGCCGCGACGCAGTTCTTCCTGATCGACTCGGCGGGCAGCGGCCTGATGGTCTTCGGCGCTCTGACGCTGCCGGCCGGCATCTTCATGACGCTCTTCGAGCTGCTGGTCGCGTTCCTGCAGGCGTACATCTTCGCCCTGCTGGCCGCGGTGTACATCAACATGTCGCTGGAGGAGGAGCACTGACGGTGCTCGCTCCTCCGGGCGGCGCTGCATAGCTTCACCTGGAAAACCCGCGACGGGCGCAGCACGCGCCTTCGCACACCACGCGACGCCGGACCAATACCGGTCCGGCGCCCAACGGAAGGAAGACGCAAGTGGACGTCACCACTCTCGCCGAGGTCACCGGCAACGTGAACGCGATCGGCTACGGCCTCGCCGCGACCGGCCCGGGCATCGGCCTCGGCATCCTGATCGGCAAGACCATCGAGGGCATGGCCCGCCAGCCCGAGGTCGCCGGCCAGCTCCGCGCCACCATGTTCCTGGGTGTCGCCTTCGTCGAGGTGCTCGCGCTCCTCGGGCTCGTCGCCGGCTTCCTCTTCCAGTGATGGCGGCGCACTCGAGCGCCGCCCTGGTAGCGGCGCAGACGGACGAGCCGCAGGGCATCGAGCTGTTCCTGCCCGCCGGTTACGACCTGCTCTGGTCTGCGGTGGTCCTCGTGATCATCGCCGTCGCGTTCTACAAGTTCATCCTGCCTCAGATGAACAAGGTGCTGGACGAGCGTGCCGCCCTCATCGAGGGCGGCATCGAGAAGGCCGAGGCCGCCCAGAAGGCGGCGGACGAGGCCCTCGCCCAGCAGCAGGAGCTCCTCGCCGAGGCCCGTGCCCAGGCGGCGCAGGTCCGCGAGGAGGCACGTGCCGAGGGCACCGCGATCGTCAAGGACCTCCGGGCCAAGGCGAGCGAGGAGGCGGAGCGCATCACCGAGACCGCGCACCGTCAGATCGAGGCCGAGCGGCAGTCCGCCGCGGTGTCGCTGCGCACCGAGGTCGGTTCGCTCGCGACCGAGCTCGCGTCGAAGATCGTGGGCGAGTCCCTCGAGGACTCGGCCCGGCAGTCGCGCGTCGTGGACCGCTTCCTCGACGAGCTCGAGGCGAGCCAGGCCGTGGCAAGCAACAAGGAGGCGTGATGCGGGGATCGAGCGGTGCATCGCTGACTGCGGCGCAGGAGCGCTTCGAGCCGGTGCTGCGCGCCGCGGGTGCGGACGCGCTGACCCTGGGTGAGCAGCTGCTCACCCTGGTGTCGGCGCTCGACGACTCCGCCGCGCTGCGCCGCTCGCTCGCCGACCCCTCCCGCGAGGGCGAGGCCAAGGCGGGTCTGGTGGCCAGCCTGCTGGGCGGTTTCGACGAGCGCGTGATCGACCTCGTGTCCGGGCTCGCCCGAGCGCGCTGGGCGAGCGACGCCGACCTCACGGACGCCGTCGAGCGCCTCGGCGTGGACGCCGTCCTGGCTTCCGCCGAGGCGCGCGGCACGCTGGAGACGGTCGAGGACGAGCTGTTCCGGCTCAGCCGGTCGCTCGTCGGGCAGCGGGAGGCCAAGCAGGTCCTCTCGGACGCCTCGACGGCTCCGGAGCGCCGGGTGGCGCTCGTGGACGCACTGGTCGGTGGCAAGGTCGACACCGTGACCCAGCGCCTGGCACAGCGCGCGACGTCGTCGCTGCGTGGTCGCCGGTTCGTGCAGACGATCGGCTGGTTCGGCGAGGTCGCGGCGGAGCGCCGCCAGCGCCTGGTCGCCGCCGTGACGAGCGCGACGATGCTCACCCGCGAGCAGGAGGAGCGCCTCGGCGCGATCCTCGAGCGCTCGTACGGGAAGCCCGTGCAGCTGAACGTCACCGTGGACCCGACCGTCGTCGGCGGCCTGCGCATCCAGGTCGGCGCGGACGTCGTCGACTCCACCGTCCTGTCGCGCCTTGCTGACGCCTCGCGTCGTCTGGCCGGCTGAAAACGTGAACAAGAACCTTCCGCCGCGGCTTTCGCGGCCACGACAGGAGAAGATCAATGGCTGAGCTGACGATCCGGCCGGACGAGGTCCGCGCCGCACTGGACAGCTTCGTGAAGGCCTACGAGCCCCAGGAAGCGGTCACCGAGGAGGTGGGCCGCGTCGCGTACGCCGCGGACGGCATCGCCCGCGTCGAGGGCCTCCCGGGCGTGATGGCCAACGAGCTGCTTCGCTTCGAGGACGGCACGCTCGGCCTCGCGCAGAACCTGGACGTCCGCGAGATCGGTGTGGTCGTCCTGGGCGAGTTCACCGGCATCGAGGAGGGCCAGGAGGTCCGCCGTACCGGTGAGGTGCTCTCGGTCCCCGTGGGCGAGGGCTACCTCGGCCGCGTGGTCGACCCGCTGGGCGCTCCCATCGACGGCCTGGGCGAGATCGCCACCGAGGGCACCCGTGCCCTGGAGCTCCAGGCGCCCGGCGTCATGCAGCGCAAGTCGGTGCACGAGCCGCTGCAGACCGGCATCAAGGCGATCGACTCGATGATCCCGATCGGCCGTGGTCAGCGTCAGCTGATCATCGGTGACCGCCAGACCGGCAAGACGGCGATCGCGGTCGACACGATCATCAACCAGAAGGCGAACTGGGAGACCGGCGACCCGAGCAAGCAGGTGCGCTGCATCTACGTCGCCATCGGCCAGAAGGGCTCGACCATCGCCTCCGTGCGTGGCGCCCTCGAGGAGGCCGGCGCGCTGGAGTACACGACGATCGTCGCGGCTCCCGCCTCCGACCCCGCCGGCTTCAAGTACCTGGCCCCGTACACCGGCTCGGCCATCGGCCAGCACTGGATGTACTCGGGCAAGCACGTCCTGATCATCTTCGACGACCTGTCGAAGCAGGCCGAGGCCTACCGCGCCGTGTCGCTGCTGCTGCGCCGTCCGCCGGGCCGCGAGGCCTACCCGGGTGACGTGTTCTACCTGCACTCCCGTCTGCTCGAGCGTTGTGCCAAGCTCTCGGACGACCTGGGCGCTGGCTCGATGACCGGTCTGCCGATCATCGAGACCAAGGCGAACGACGTCTCGGCGTACATCCCGACCAACGTCATCTCCATCACGGACGGCCAGATCTTCCTGCAGTCCGACCTGTTCAACGCCGACCAGCGCCCCGCCGTGGACGTCGGTATCTCCGTCTCCCGAGTCGGTGGTGACGCGCAGATCAAGGCGATGAAGAAGGTCTCCGGCACGCTGAAGCTGGAGCTGGCGCAGTTCCGCTCGCTCGAGGCGTTCGCGATGTTCGCGTCCGACCTCGACGCGGCCTCGCGTGCCCAGCTGCAGCGCGGCGCCGTCCTGACGGAGCTGCTCAAGCAGCCCCAGTACTCGCCGTACGCGGTCGAGGACCAGGTCGCGGCCGTCTGGGCCGGTACCAAGGGCAAGCTGGACGACGTCGCGGTCGAGGACGTCAAGCGGTTCGAGTCCGAGCTGCTGGACCACCTGCGCCGCAAGACGGACGTGCTCTCCACGATCCGCGAGACCGGCAAGCTGGAGTCCGACACGGAGGAGGCCCTCAGCGCCGCCGTGGACGACTTCCGTGCCGGCTTCCAGCGTGCCGACGGCACCGCGCTCGTCGGTGGTGAGGTCGAGGGTGGCCCCGTCGACGTCGAGCAGGCACAGGTCGTCGTCAAGAAGAAGGCCTGACCCGTGGCCGGTGGATCCCAGCGCGTCTATAAGGCACGGATCAAGTCGACGCAGTCGCTGAAGAAGATGTTCCGTGCGCAGGAGCTCATCGCCGCGTCCCGCATCGGCAAGGCCCGTGCGCGGACGGCGGCCGCGGCACCGTACGCGCAGGCGATCACCCGTGCGGTCTCGGCGGTCGCCACGCACACCGACATCGACCACCCGCTCACGCGGGAGGTCGCGGGCGCCAAGCGCGCCGCGGTGCTCGTGGTGTCGTCGGACCGTGGCATGGCGGGTTCCTACCCGGCGTCGATCGTCCGTGAGGCCGAGCGGCTGACCCAGCAGCTCGCGGCCGAGGGCAAGGAGGTTCTCCTCTACGTCACCGGCCGCCGGGCGATCTCGTACTACACGTTCCGCGGTCGCGAGACCGAGAGGACGTGGACCTACGGGTCGGAGCGTCCGTCGGCCGAGGTCGCCGAGGAGATCGGGCAGGCTCTGCTCGAGAAGTTCCTCGCGGACGAGTCCGAGGGCGGCGTGTCGGAGCTGCACGTGGTCTCCACGCAGTTCGTCAACATGGTGACGCAGCGTCCCCACGTGGTGCGGATGCTGCCGCTGGAGGTCGTCGAGGGCGTGGTGGAGGCGGACGAGCACGAGGTCCTGCCGCTCTACGACTTCGAGCCCTCCCCGGAGGCCGTGCTCGACGCACTGCTCCCGCGGTACGTGGACCAGCGCATCTACGCGGCGCTGCTCGACGCCGCCGCGTCGGAGCTGGCCGCCCGCCAGCGTGCCATGCACACGGCCACGGACAACGCCGAGGACCTGATCCGTACGTACACCCGACTGGCCAACCAGGCCCGCCAGGCCGACATCACCCAGGAGATCAGCGAGATCGTCTCCGGTGCCGACGCCCTGGCGTCCTGAACAGACCGAACAGACTCCCCGCCGGAGGACCCTCCGGCCCACCGAAGCGAGGCAAGTATGACCGCCACCACCGTGGAATCCACGGTCGAGCACACGAGCGGGCCCGGCACCGGCCGGGTCGCTCGGGTGATCGGCCCCGTCGTGGACATCGAGTTCCCCGAGGACGCGATCCCCGACATCTACAACGCGCTGACCGTCGAGATCGACCTGTCCGGCCAGGGCGAGGACGAGAACACGTTCACCCTGACCCTCGAGGTCGAGCAGCACCTGGGTGACTCCCTGGTGCGCGCCATCGCGCTCAAGCCGACCGACGGCCTGGTCCGCGGCGCCCTGGTCACCGACACCGGCTCGCCCATCAGCGTGCCCGTCGGCGACGTCACCAAGGGCAAGGTCTTCAACGTCACCGGCGAGGTCCTGAACCTCCAGGAGGGCGAGAAGTTCGAGGTCACCGAGCGCTGGCCGATCCACCGCAAGCCCCCGGCCTTCGACCAGCTCGAGTCGAAGACCACGATGTTCGAGACGGGCATCAAGTCCATCGACCTGCTGACCCCGTACGTCCAGGGTGGCAAGATCGGTCTCTTCGGTGGTGCGGGCGTCGGCAAGACGGTCCTCATCCAGGAGATGATCCAGCGTGTGGCCCAGGACCACGGTGGTGTGTCCGTGTTCGCCGGTGTCGGCGAGCGCACCCGTGAGGGCAACGACCTGATCGCCGAGATGGACGAGGCCGGCGTCTTCGACAAGACGGCCCTCGTCTTCGGCCAGATGGACGAGCCGCCGGGCACGCGTCTGCGCGTGGCCCTGTCGGCCCTGACCATGGCGGAGTACTTCCGTGACGTGCAGCAGCAGGACGTGCTGCTGTTCATCGACAACATCTTCCGCTTCACGCAGGCCGGCTCCGAGGTCTCCACGCTGCTCGGCCGTATGCCGTCCGCCGTGGGCTACCAGCCGAACCTGGCCGACGAGATGGGCCTCCTCCAGGAGCGCATCACCTCGACGCGTGGTCACTCCATCACGTCGCTGCAGGCCATCTACGTGCCGGCTGACGACTACACCGACCCGGCCCCGGCCACGACGTTCGCCCACCTGGACGCGACGACCGAGCTCTCCCGTGAGATCGCGTCGAAGGGTCTGTACCCGGCGATCGACCCGCTGGCCTCCACCTCGCGCATCCTGGACCCCCGCTACGTGGGCCAGGAGCACTACGATGTGGCCACCGAGGTGAAGTCGATCCTGCAGCGCAACAAGGAGCTCCAGGACATCATCGCGATCCTCGGTGTGGACGAGCTCTCGGAGGAGGACAAGACGGTCGTCGCGCGTGCGCGTCGTATCCAGCAGTTCCTCTCCCAGAACACCTACATGGCCGAGAAGTTCACGGGTGTGGTGGGCTCGACGGTGCCGCTGTCGGAGACCATCGAGGCGTTCAAGAAGATCTGCGCCGGCGAGTTCGACCACATCGCCGAGCAGGCCTTCTACAACATCGGTGGCCTCGAGATGCTCGAGGAGAACTGGGCACGGATCCAGAAGGAGTACGGGGCCTGAGGTCTCGTACGTCCCCCCGTGCGTGATGCCGCCCCGCCGGACCCCTTAGACTCGGGCAACCCGGCAGGGGCGGCAGCACGCCCGCTACATCGGAAGGAGCTCTCGTGGCAGAGCTGAGCGTGGACCTCGTGTCCCTGGACCGCAAGGTCTGGAGCGGTGCGGCGACCCAGGTGAGCGCGCCGTCTGCGGACGGCCAGATCGGCATCCTGGCGAACCACACGCCGCTGCTGGCCGTGCTTCGCCCCGGCACGATCAAGGTGGAGACGGCGTCGGGCCCGGCCGTGGAGGCCACGGTCACCGGCGGCTTCATGTCCGTGGACAACAACCTCGTCACCCTCGTGGTCGACGAGATCTCCCTGGTCTGAGGGAGAGCGCGCGTGCCCGGCGTCGTATGGATCGCGATAGCGGTACTGGGGGCGCTCGCGCTCGTGATCGCGGCCGGGATCTCCCGGCTGCGGACCCTCTCCAGGAGGGTCGGATCGTTCGACTGCAGTGCCCGGGCGACCGGTAACCCCGAGGGTTCCTGGACACCGGGCATCGCACAGTACGCGGTGGGCCGGATCGAGTGGTGGCGGTGCTGGTCGCTGTCACCCCGTCCGGCCCGCACGTGGTACCGGGAGCGGCTCACCGTCACGAGCCGCACCCCGCTCGACCCGGACGAGCGTGGTCAGGGCGACCACTACCTCGTCCAGTGCCGGTACGACGGGCTCGACTTCGAGCTCGATCTTGCTGCCGGCGACTACTTCGGCCTCGCCTCCTGGCTCGAGGCCGCCCCTCCCGGACGACAGGATCTGGTTCTCTGATGCGGCTGGTCGTGGCAGACTGCTCCGCCCTCTACACGGGCCGCCTGACCGCGATGCTCCCGCAGGCTACGCGGCTGCTCGTGGTCAAGGCTGACGGCAGCGTGCTCATCCACTCCGACGGCGGCTCGTACAAGCCCCTCAACTGGATGAGCCCTCCGTGCACCCTGACTGTGCGCGAGCCCTCCGAGGAGGCCGCCGAGCGCGGCGTCACCGAGGTGTGGACCGTCCAGCACGCCAAGTCGGACGACCGGCTCGAGGTCGAGCTGTTCACCGTCCACAGCGACTCCAGCCACGACCTGGGCATCGATCCCGGCCTCGTGAAGGACGGCGTGGAGGCGCACCTGCAGGAGCTGCTCGCCGAGCAGATCGCGCTGCTGGGCGACGGGCACACGCTCGTGCGCCGCGAGTACCCCACGGCGATCGGCCCCGTCGACATCCTCGCGCGGGACGGCTCCGGCTCCACCGTCGCGGTGGAGATCAAGCGCCGCGGCGACATCGACGGCGTCGAGCAGCTCACGCGGTACCTGGAGCTGCTGAACCGCGACCCGCTGCTGGCCCCGGTCCGCGGCGTCTACGCGGCCCAGGAGATCAAGCCGCAGGCCCGGGTCCTGGCCAAGGACCGTGGCATCGCCACGCTCCTGCTGGACTACGACGCCATGCGTGGCGTCGACGACCCGACGACGCGCCTCTTCTAGCCCGCCGAGCCCTGCGCTGAGCGTCCCGCCGGCAGCGCATTGCCCGGCGGATGGCAGGATGTCGGGCATGAGCGAAGTGGTAGTCGTGCGCGGGCGCCTGGTCCTGGCGTCTTCCGTGGTGGACGACGGCGTCGTGGTCACCTCGGGCGGACGGGTCGAGTTCGCCGGCTCCGTGGTCGACGCCCTCGGGGCCGGTCACGGCCCCGCCCTGGAGCAGGTGCCACCGGCGCCAGCGACGTACGTGCTGCCGGGCCTCGTCGACCTGCACAACCACGGCGGGGGCGGCGCGTCGTTCCCCGACGTGACGACGGCCGCTGAGGCGCTTCCGGGCGTGCTGGAGCACCGCCGGCACGGCACGACGACCCTGTTGGCGTCGCTCGTGACGGCCCAGCCCGAGGTGCTGGTGCAGCGGGCGGCGGTGCTGGCCGAGCTCGCGGAGGCCGGGGAGATCGAGGGGCTGCACGCGGAGGGGCCGTTCCTGTCCTACCGCCGCCGCGGCGCCCACAACCCGGCTGACCTGCAAGAAGGCAGTGTCGAGCTAGTGGCGGAGATGGCGCGGGCGGCCCGCGGGTACCTGCGCACGATGACCGTCGCCCCCGAGGTTCCGGGCGTGACCGGGCCCGGCGGAGTCGCCGAGGCGCTGGTCGAGGCGGGCGTGCTGCCCTCGCTGGGCCATACCGACGGGACCACCGAGCAGGCCGAGGCGCTGATCGAGCAGGTCACCGCCGCGCTGGGTGCCCCCATGACCGCGACCCACCTGTTCAACGGCATGCGCCCCCTGCACCACCGGCAACCCGGCCCCATCGCGGCCTGCCTGGCGGCGGCGGCCCGCGGCGACATGATCGTCGAGCTCGTCGGCGACGGTGTCCACCTCGACCCGGCCACGGTGCGCTCGGTGTTCGACATGGTCGGCGCGGACCAGGTGGTCCTGGTGACCGACGCGATGGCCGCGGCCGGGGTGGCGGACGGCAGGTACGAGCTGGGCCCGATGTCGGTGGTCGTGCACGAGGGCGTCGCCCGGATCGCGACGCCGCAGGCCGCTCCCGGCGCGCCCGAGGAGGAGGGGCCGATCGCGGGTGGCACCGCCCACCTGGTCGACGTGGTGCGGTGCGCGGTGCGTGGCGGCGTCCCGCTGGTCGACGCCGTGCTGTCCGCGACGGCGGTGCCGGCCCGGGTACTGGGCCTGACCGGCGAGGTCGGGGCACTGGTGCCGGGCGCGCGCGCCGACATCCTGGTGACGGACGCCGACCTGCGGCCGCTGCGGGTGCTGCGCCATGGTGTCAACGTGGATGTCGCCAGGGCGTAACGAGCCGCTGTTAGCGTTCCCCGCATGACGCCCGAAGTTTTCCTGCCCGGCCAGACGGTGGTGCGCCGCGAGATCATGCGCGGCGAGCCCTGGATCGCGATCCCGCAGGTGTGCGTACAGGACGACGGCGATCTGCTGGTCACCTACACGCCCGGCGGCACCCCGCTGGCCTACCCGGCCACCGGCACGTTCCCGGTGGGGGAGCACCCGTGGAAGACCGCCGGCAGCAGGAAGTGGCGCGGCCACGGCCGTCTCGAGCTGCACTGGGCCGGGGTGGAGCACTCCCTCTTCCTGTTCTGGGACGGGCCCGAGCGCGCGTTCCAGGGCTGGTACTTCAACCTGGAGGACGCGCCGCGCCGCACGCCGATGGGGTTCGACACGCTCGACCACGAGCTGGACGTCTGGTGGGCGGCCGACGCCGAGACCTACGAGTTCAAGGACGTCGTGGAGTTCGAGGAGACCGGCCCTGCCCGGTACCCCGGACGCATGGCGCAGATCCGCGCGGAGGGCGCCCGGATCGCCGGCCTGCTCGACGCCGGGACGATCTGGTGGGACAAGTCCTGGGCGGACTGGACGCCCGACGCCTCGTGGGAGCCCCGCGACGTGCCGGCCGACTGGGAGAGCGTGGCGTTCGAGGCACGCTGAGCGCCCCGGGCGGACACACCGGACGCGCCGGTCCGCCGGGCGATACCGACCGAATTCCGGTGGCATACCGGGTTCTGGACGCTACGGTCGGATCGTGCCCTCTTCCGTACCGCCTGCCTCCGCCCCCGGACCCGACGCCGCGCCCGACGCCCTGCCCGCGCTCGCCACGCCGGCGCGGGCCTACCGGTCGGACCCCGGCTGGCCCGTGGTCACCGCGCGCCTCACCCTGCGCCCGGTCGCCCCGGACGACGCCGAGGCGTTCCTCGCCTGGCGGTCGAGCCCCGACGTCGTGCGGTACATGTACCAGCCGCCGTGGGACCGGGCCACGGCCCGGACGAAGCTCCGCACGTGGTCCAGCGCCCCGTTCGAGGAGGCCGGTGACGTGCAGGTGCTCGCCGTCGAGTCGGACGGCGAGGTGGTCGGCGAGACGATGCTCAAGTGGGCGGCCGCGCCCCGGCAGGCCGAGGTCGGCTACGCCCTGCACCCCGACGTGAGCGGGCACGGCCTGGCCACGGAGGCGGTCCGGGCCACGCTCCGGCTCGCGTTCGAGTCCTACGGCTTCCACCGGGTGTTCGCGCGCATCGACGAGGAGAACCTCGGCTCGGTCCGCGTGGCCCAGCGGCTCGGCATGCGGCAGGAGGCCCGCCTGGTCGAGAGCGACGTGCGCGACGGCGTGTGGTCCACCGAGCTGGTCTTCGCGATCCTCGACCGGGAGTTCGCGGAGCGCGAGCTCAGCTGACGGTCAGCTCGGCCCGCACCCGAAGGTCCCCGGCGGACGGCCCGGACGCCACCGTGTAGGTGCCCGGCTGCAGCACCATCGCGCCGTCGTACCGGACGGCGAGGGCGCCCAGGTCCAGCGGGACGGTGACCTCGGCCGCCGCGCCCGGGGCGAGCCG
>NZ_KI911710.1:33292-33451 GCF_000515355.1 Promicromonospora kroppenstedtii DSM 19349
TGCAGCAGCGACCACGTGCCGTCCGCGTGGTGGTGACGGCGGAACGACTCCTGCACCACCCAGCCGCCGACCCGCTCGGCGTCGGCCCTGAGAATCCAGCCCGCGCCCGTCAAGAGCCGCCCCGAGGCGACCGACCGGAGGGTGAGCACCCCGTCGCCC
>NZ_KI911710.1:33551-34430 GCF_000515355.1 Promicromonospora kroppenstedtii DSM 19349
GGCGCGCCCAGCGGCAGCGTCCCGTCGTTGCGCAGCAGCACCACGGACTTCGCCGCCGCCTCGCGTGCCAGGGCCCGGTGCTCCGGCAGGTCGATCGCGTCGGCCCCGATGCCCGCGTACGGGTCGGCGGTGCCGTCCAGCTCGCCGGTGCGCAGGCGCAGCTCCAGCATGCGCAGCGCGGCGGTGTCGACGTCGCCCTGCGTCAGCAACCCGGCTGCCAGCGCCTCGCGCAGCCGGTCCAGCGTGACCGACGGGTCGGTGTCGTTGTCGGTGAAGGAGTCCAGTCCCGCGCGCACGGCCGCCGCGTGCGCCTGCGCGTGGGAGGCGTACGCCCGCTGGATCGTCACCAGGAACGTGGGCGCGCCGGCGTCGGACACGACGGCGACGGAACCGGGCGCCCAGGAGCGCAGCTCGGCCAGCAGGTCACCTGACGTGTGCGCGGGAACCCCGTTGACCAGGTTGTACGACGGCATCACCGCGCCGGCGACCCCTGCCTCGATCGGTCCGCGGAAGGCGGGGAGCTCGTACTCGTGCAGCGTCCGCTCGGACAGGTTGGACGACGTCGCCGAGCGGTCCGTCTCGTTGCCGTACCCGAGGAAGTGCTTGAGGGCCGGGACCGTCTTCCAGACCGTCGGGTGGTCCCCGCGCAGCCCGGCGCAGTACGCCGTCGCCAGGTGCGACACGAGGCGCGGCTCCTCGGCATAACCCTCCTCGCCGCGACCCCAGGCGGGGTGCCGCAGCGGGTTCACCACGGGCGCCCAGACGTTCAGGGAGGCCGCCGGGTCGGCCGCGTGCTTGGCCCGCAGCTCGGTGGCGACCAGGTCGCCGAGCCGGCGGAGCAGGTCGGCGTCCCACGTGGCGCCCAGCCCGACCGGCTGC
>NZ_KI911710.1:34530-34782 GCF_000515355.1 Promicromonospora kroppenstedtii DSM 19349
CGCGTCGTCGCCGCCCGAGTCGGACCGCACCAGCCGCAGGCCCTCGTAGCGGACCTCCGTGTAGCTCAGCCCGTGCCCGAACCAGAACGCGGGCTCCGTCGCCAGGTGCCGGTAGGTGATGCCCTGGCGGGCCACGTCGTAGTCGAACAGGTCGCCGGCCTGCGCCTCGTCCGCCGGCCACGTCTGGGCGAGCCGGCCGTACGGCTCCGCGTCCCCGGACAGCACGTCCACCAGGCCGTTGCCGGCCTCCTG
>NZ_KI911710.1:34882-47362 GCF_000515355.1 Promicromonospora kroppenstedtii DSM 19349
CGAGGCCGAGCCGCTCGATCGCGGGCTGGTGCTGGTGCAGCAGGCCCAGCCGCTCGTCGGGGGTGAGGCGGTCCAGCAGGTCGCGGGCCCGGTCGGCCAGGGCTGCGGCGGGGTCGCGGAACAGGGGCTGCGTCTGGTTCGGCACGTCGTCGTGCTCCCTTGGCATCGGGTCGGTCTTGCGGCGTCGGTCTTGCGGCGTCGGGTCGAAGAGTAGAGCAAACCCTCGAAACGGTTCAATGATCAATTGCCTAATTGGGGCGAATCATTGCCTCGTGTTCAAGGTTTGCCCTACTGTTCTGCCAGCGATGTAGGTCGAAGCGCTTCGACGTCGAACCGCGTGATCCGCCATCGTGTCCGGGCACACAGACGTGCCGCGCTGTCCACAAAGGAGTGAAGAGCCATGACAGCACCTCACCTGGCCGGCGGGCTGAGCCGCCGGTCGTTCCTCGGTTTCCTCGCAGTCGGTGCCGGCGTCGTCGGCGTACCGTCCCTGCTCACGGCCTGTACCAGCGGCCCGGCGAGCACAGCGCAGGGTGGTGGCACCGTGAGCTCCGGCGTCCTGCCCACCTACGTGCCGGTCGAGTACGTCAAGCCCGACTTCCCCTCCGTGAACGGCTCAACGGCCGGCTACGCGTCCATCCCGGAGGAGCTCGTCACGGCCTTCGCGACCCCGCCCGGGTCAGGCGGCACCTATTCGGCCATGACGCCGCTGTGGAGCGCCATCCCGAAGACGTCGGGCAACCCCTACTTCGACGCGGTGAGCGAGGCGATGGGCACCACCGTCGAGTTCCAGATCTCCGACGGCAACACGTACGGCGACAAGCTCGCGGCCGTGCTCGCCTCGGCCAAGGACGTCCCCGACTGGGTGTGCGTGCCCACCTGGAACTTCCCGCCCCGGTTCGCCCAGGCCGTCGACGCACTCTTCGAGGACCTCACGCCGTACCTGTCCGGCGACAACGTCAAGAAGTACAAGAACCTCGCCAACATCCCCACGGACGCCTGGCGCTTCGGCGTCTTCAACGACAAGCTCTACGGCCTGCCGTTCCCGGGCGAGCTGGTCCACCTCGCGACGTTCTACCGGGCCGACCTGCTCGCGGAGCTCGGCATCACCGAGCAGCCGAAGACCGCCGACGAGTTCATCGAGCTCGCCAAGGAGCTGACCGACCCGGGCAAGAAGCGCTGGGGCTCGGCCGACCAGTGGATCACGGCGAACATGATGTTCGCGGTGCCCCCGGAGAAGGGCTGGAAGCTGGCCGACGACGGCTCGTTGGTCAGCCGCGTCGAGTCCGAGGAGTACCGGGCGGCGCTGGACTGGCAGGCCCGGCTGTACAAGTCGGGCGCGGTGCACCCGACGGCCGTGGCCGACAAGCCCGAGGAGATGAAGCCCCTCTTCGAGTCGGGGGAGATCCTCATCGTCAACGACGGCGTGGGCGGCTGGCACGAGTCGCTCGGCCGGGTGCTCCCGAGCAACCCGGACTTCGACCCGCGGCCGTTCGACCCGTTCGCCCACGACGGCGGCACGCCGCGGATCTGGAAGGGCGCCCCGGCAGACATGTTCTCGTTCCTGAAGAAGCGGGACGACAAGGCGCAGATCGAGGAGCTGCTCGCCGCCGCCGACTTCCTCGCCTCGCCGTTCGGCACCACGGAGTTCCAGCTCGTCAACTTCGGCGTCGAGGGCGAGCACTATGAGATCGACGGCGACGGACTGCCCCAGGCGACGGATGCCGCGGCCGACGACGTCGCGCCGTCGTACATCTTCCTGGTGGACCCGCCCAAGGTGAACGCGCAGGTGCAGTTCGAGGGCTACGTCGAGGCCTACTGCACGTGGATGGCGGACGCCTCCCAGTACGTCGAGGAGCCCCTCTTCTACGGCAAGCAGATCACCGAGCCGTCGCAGTTCGCGTCGCTCGGCACACCCTTCGTCGACCTGGAGAAGGACATCGCGCGCGGCCGCAAGACCCTCGCGGACCTGGACGACGCCGTGGAGACGTGGCGCAGCAGCGGCGGTGAGGAGCTGCGGGCGTTCTACCAGGGCATCCTGGACGAGCAGTGACCGCCGCCAGCTCGCCGCCGGGCGCCCCGCCCCGGCGCAGGATCCCCTGGACCGTCCGGGCCCGGCGCGACCGCACGCTGCTGATCATGGTGGCCCCGGCCGTGCTCCTGCTGGCGGTGTTCGCCTACGTGCCGATGCTCGGCAACGTGGTGGCCTGGCAGGACTACTCGCCGTACGTCGGCATCCGCGAGAGCCCGTTCATCGGGTGGGCCAACTTCGCGCGCGTCCTGACCAACCCGCTCTTCCTCGACGCCGTGGCGAACACGCTGGTCATCACCGCGGTCCAGCTCGTGTTCTTCTTCCCGGTGCCGATCGTGCTCGCGCTGCTCCTGAACAGCGTGCTGTCGCCCGGGCTGCGCACGACCATCCAGTCGATCGTCTACCTGCCGCACTTCTTCTCCTGGGTGATCGTCGTGACGATCTTCCAGCAGATCTTCGGCGGGGCCGGGATGGTGGCGACCCGGCTGCGCGAGGCGGGGTACTCGGGCTTCGACCTGATGACCAACCCCGACACGTTCCTGCTGCTGCTGACCGCGCAGTCGGTCTGGAAGGACGCGGGCTGGGGCATCATCATCTTTCTCGCGGCGCTCGCGACCGTCGACCCGCAGCTCTACGAGGCGTCGGTGGTCGACGGCGCCGGCCGGTGGCGACGGATGTGGCACGTGACCCTCCCCGCGCTGCGGCCGGTGATCATCCTGCTGCTGATCCTGCGGCTGGGCGACGCGCTCACCGTCGGGTTCGAGCAGCTCATCCTCCAGCGCGGTGCCGTCGGCACCGACGTCGCGGAGGTGCTCGACACGTTCGTGTACTACCAGGGCGTCGTGAACGGCGACTGGGCCTTCGCGGCGGCCGCGGGGCTCGTCAAGGGCCTGGTGTCGCTCGCCCTGGTGCTCGGGGCCAACAAGCTCGCCCATCTGGTGGGCGAGGCGGGGGTGTATCAGCGCGCATGAGTGCCGAGACCGACAACGAGAACGAGATCCGGACGACGACGCCGGCACGGCGGGCGCCGTCGTCCACCACACCCGGACCGGGCCGGGCCGGGCAGCCGGCGAGCGGCCCGAGCCGGTACCGCGCCCTGCTGCGCGGCCGGAACCGCCCGGTCTGGGAGGAGGACCCCAACCCGCTGGGGCTCCTGGTCAAGGGGGCCGCGCTGCTGCTCATCGTGGCCACGGTCGTCTACCCCCTGTACACGGTGGTGCTCACGAGCCTCTCCACCCAGGCGGACATCACCCGGTCCGGCGGCCTGGTCACGGTGCCGGGCGGTCTGACGTTCGCGGCCTACGAGCAGATCCTGTCCGGCGGGATCGTCACGCGGGCCACGATCGTGAGCATCGGCGTCACCGTGGTCGGCACCGTGCTCTCGACCACGGTGTCCGTGCTGGCGGCGTACGGCCTGAGCCGGCCGGGCTCCTTCGCCCACCGGCCCATCCTGTTCGTCTTCCTGATCACCATGTTCTTCGGCGCGGGAATGATCCCGACGTACCTGCTGGTGAGCAACCTGGGGCTGATCGACAGCTACTGGTCGCTCATCCTGCCGGGCGCCGTGAGCGCGTTCAACGTGCTCATCCTGCGGGCGTTCTTCATGGGCATCGACCGGTCCATCACGGACGCGGCCAAGATCGACGGCGCGGGGGACTGGCGCATCCTGGGGCAGATCGTGCTGCCCATGTCGAAGGCCGTCGTGGCGGTCGTCGCGCTGTTCTACGGCGTCGGCTACTGGAACGCGTTCTTCAACGCCATGCTCTACATCAACGACAACGCGAAGTGGCCGCTGCAGCTCGTGCTGCGGTCCTACGTGCTGCAGGGGGTGACGCTGCCGGGCAGCGGCGTGGGGCAGGTCGACGTCGCCGACGGCGCCGTGACCGGGCTGCCGGTGAAGATGGCCGTGATGGTGCTGGCGATCGTGCCGATCCTGGTCGTGTACCCGCTGGTGCAGCGGCACTTCACGAAGGGCGTGATCTTCGGGGCCATCAAGGGATGAGCGGCGGCCCGCCCCCGCCGTCAGCCGACGTCGGCGGCAGGGCCGGGCGCCGAGCTGTCCCGCTCGGTCAGCACGGGGGCGAGCAGCCTCGTCTCGGACGGCTGCTCGCCCTCGAGGCGCGCCATCACCATGTCCACGGCCACCTTGCCGATGTCCTCGGCGGGCAGGTCGATGCTGGTCATCGGGATGCGCTGGGACAACGCCACGTCCCGGGGGCAGACCGCCACCACGGACATGTCGGAGCCCACCACCAGGCCGCGCTCGGCGAGCCGGGCCAGCACGTGTGGCAGCGCACCCTCGTTGTGCACCACGATGCCCGTGGTGTCCGGGGCGGTGGACAGCAGCGCGTCCACGGCCGTCGCGGCACCCGCCGGCGACGAGTCGCAGGCCTCCACCTTGACCGTCACGCCCGAGCTGCGGGCCTGGTCGCGCAGGCCTCGCATCATCCGCTCGGCGTAGGACGTGTGCCGTCGCAGCACCTCGGGCGGCGATCCGATGAGCGCGACGTCGGTGTGACCCGCGTGCGCCAGGTGCCGCACGGCGAGCCGGCCCGCCGCCTCGAAGTCGAGGTCCACGCAGCTCAGGCCCTCCGGGTCCTGCGGCAGGCCGATGAGCACGGTGGGCTGCTTGGCGGCGGCCACCAGGGGCACGCGCGGGTCGTCGGCCTCGATGTCCATCATGACCAGGGCGTCCACCATCGAGCCGCCGGTCACGCGGTCCAGGCCGCTCACGTCGTCCTGGGTGAGCAGCAGCACGTCGTGGTCGAAGTCTCGCGCCCGGGTGACGACGCCGGCGACGAACTGCATGATCACCGGCACGCTCACGCCCACGCGCAGCGGCGCCATGAGCGCTATGACGTTGGTCCGGGCGGAGGCCAGGGCCCGTGCGCCGGCGTGCGGCCGGTAGCCGAGCTTCTCGATCGCGCGCTCGACCCGGGCCCGGGTCGGCGCGGAGATGGGCCGCTTGCCGGACAGCACGTACGACACGGTCGAGGTCGAGACCCCCGCCGTCCTCGCGACGTCGTCGATCGTAGCCACGGTGCTCCATTCGAGTCGGTACCGGTCATCTGTCCGGGTGAGTGTGCCTGGTCCCGGTGCAGGTCGTGCGGTGCCGGGCACACCAGTGTGCCGCATGTTGGGGAAGCGCTTCGACAGAAGACTAGCCCCCTCGGCCAAAAATGCTACTGGACATTAGCGAGGGCCTGGGGCTAGCGTGTTGAACCGCTTCGACGATCCGGACGCGGGAGTCCGGGCCCGACCAAGGAGATGCAATGAAGCACAAGCGGACGATGACGGCCGTGGCGGCGGCGATGGCCGGCGCCCTGGCACTGGCCGGTTGCACCGGCCAGGGCGGCGCCGGCGGTGGCGACACCGACGACAGCACGCTCACCATCTGGCACTACGAGAACGAGGACTCGGCGATGGGCAAGGCCTGGGCCAAGGCCATCGAGATCTTCGAGGAGGAGAACCCCGACGTCACGGTCGACGTCGAGAAGCAGACGTTCGAGCAGATCCAGAAGAACGCCAAGATCGTGCTCACGGGCGACGACGTGCCCGACGTCATGGAGTTCAACAAGGGCAACGCGACCGCCGGCCAGCTCGCGGCGCAGGGCCTGCTCGCCCCGCTGACGGACGCCGCCACCGAGCGCGGCTGGGACGAGAAGCTGTCCGGCTCGCTCGCCACCACGGCCACCTACGACGAGCAGGGCCTGATGGGCTCCGGCGAGTGGTACGGCGTGCCGAACTACGGCGAGTTCGTGGGCGTCTACTACAACAAGGAGATGCTGGCCGACCTCGGGCTGGAGGTGCCGACCACCCTCGACGAGTTCGAGGACGTGCTGGCCGCCTTCAAGAAGGAGGGCATCACGCCCCTGGCCGAGGCCGGCGCCGAGTACCCGCTGGGCCAGCTCTGGTACGAGCTCGTGCTCGCCTACGGTGACCGTGCGCTGGTCGACGACTACCAGCTCTTCGCGAACGACGTCGACTTCCACAACGATGCCATGACGCAGGCCACCGAGAAGCTGGACGAGTGGATCGAGAAGGGCTACATCGCCTCCGACTCCGCGGCCCTCACGGCCGAGGACATGGGCGTCTCGTTCATCGACGGCACCTACCCGCTCATGGTCAGCGGCTCCTGGTGGTTCGGCCGCCTCGCCGCCGAGACCGAGGCGGACTGGGGCCAGTTCAACTTCCCGGGCAACACGCTGCACACCGGCTCGTCCGGAAACCTCTGGGTGGTCCCCGCGAACGCCGACTCCCCGAGCCTGGCCGAGGAGTTCATCGACATCACGCTGCGCCCCGAGGTGCAGAACGTGCTGGCCACCGAGGGCGGCCTGCCCGTGGCGGGCGACCCCTCCGTGATCGACGACGAGCGCACCCGCGAGCTGACCGAGAACTTCCAGGCGATCCTCGACGAGGACGGCCTCGCGTACTACCCCGACTGGCCCGTGGCCGGCTACTACGACGTGCTCGTCAGCGAGCTGCAGTCCCTGGTCAACCGGTCCAAGACGCCGGACGAGGTGCTCGACGGGCTGCAGAGCTCGTACGACGAGGGCAAGGCCGACCTGCTCGATGGCTGACACCGCCCTGACCGAACCGCGCTCGCGGGCGGACGCCCGCCCGCGAGCGTCGCGCGGGACGCGCCGTCGTCGGCCGCAGTGGGTGGGGTACCTGCCCTACCTGCTGCCCGGCGCGGTCGCGTTCGGCGTCGTGATCGGTTACCCGCTGCTGACCAACGTGTACTTCAGCCTGTTCAAGTGGCGCGGCGGCATGGCGCCGCTGCGGTGGAACGGGCTGGGCAACTACGTGGACCTGCTGGGCGACGACAAGTTCTGGACGTCGTTCGGCAACTCGCTCGCGATGATCGTCGCGATGGTGCTGGTGCCCACGCTGCTGGGCCTGGTCCTCGCGGCGGTGCTCTTCGACTACCTCGGGCGGCGGTTCGGGGAGCGCGTCTCGTCGGTGCTGCGCGCCACGTACTACCTGCCGCAGATCCTGCCCGTCGCCGTGGCGGGCGTGCTGTGGAACTGGATCCTGAACTCCCAGACCGGCGCCCTGAACGTGATCCTGCGCGGGCTGGGCGTCGAGACGCCGCCCAACTGGCTGGGTGACCCCGACACGGCCCTGCCCTCGGTGATGCTCGTGCTGATCTGGGTGCAGATGGGCTACCCGGTGGTCATCTTCATGGCGGCCCTGCAGCGGGTGGACCCGGAGCTCTACGAGGCGGCCGAGCTCGACGGCGCCGGCTGGTGGGACCGGTTCCGGGCCATCACGGTGCCCCAGATCCGCCCCGAGACGTTCGTGGTGACCCTGACCTGCACCGTCGCGGCCCTGAAGGTGTTCGGGCCCATCTACGTGCTCACGCGCGGCGGGCCAGAGAGCTCGACCCTCGTGCCGAGCTACTACTCGTACCTGAACTTCTTCGACAAGTCCCAGGTCGGCTACGGGTCCGCCATCGCCACCGTGCTCACGCTCGTGATCGTGGCCGTGGCACTGATCATCCTCGGCCTGCAGAACCGGGCCGAACGACGTGAGAGGGAGGGGGTCTGACATGGCCGCCGTCGCAACGGACCCGCGGCCCGCGCAGGTGCGGGCCACCGCCGTCGACTCCCGGTACCGCCGGGGTGCCGGCCGCTGGCTCGTCCTGGCCGCCGCGGTCCTCGTGGGGCTCGCGGTGCTCGCGCCGTTCGGGATCATGCTGCTCAACGCCTTCAAGTCGCCGCAGGACTACGCGGCGAACGGGCCGCTGTCCCTGCCGTCGTCGCTCTACCTGGACGGTGTGGTCGCCTTCTGGGAGCGCACCGACTTCCCGGTCAAGCTGTGGAACTCGGTGTTCATCTCGGCCCTCGTGGCCGTGGGCGGCGCGCTGCTGTCGCTGCTGAACGCGTACGCGATCGGCATCGGCCGGGTGAAGGGACGGCTGTGGATCATCGCGCTGTTCCTGCTGGCGAACATGCTGCCGCAGGAGGCGCTGATCTACCCGCTGTTCACGATGGCGCAGTCGGTGGGTCTGTCGAACTCGCAGTGGTCGGTGATCATCATCTTCACCGTCATCCAGTCGGCGTTCGGCACCTACCTGCTCTCGTCCGTGCTCGGCACGTTCCCGCCCGCGCTGCTGGAGGCGGCCGCGCTGGACGGTGCGAGCCGCTGGCGCATCCTCTGGCAGGTCGTGTTCCCGATCGTGCGGCCCACGCTCTCGGTGCTGATGATCTTCTTCTTCATCTGGACCTGGAACGAGTTCTTCATCCCGCTGGTCATGCTCACCAGCAACGACACCCAGACCATCCCCATCGCCCTGGCCTCGCTGCAGGGCGACCGGATGATGGACGCGCCCACGATCAACGCGGGCTCGCTCGTGTCGCTGGTGCCGGCCGTCATCTTCTTCCTGATCTTCCAGCGCACCCTGACCCGGGGCGTGACCGCCGGGGCGGTCAAGTGACCCCGTCCCACCACACGGCCATCCAGAGACGAGTGAGGCCCAACCCATGAGATTCACCGACGGCTACTGGCAGCTGCGCCCCGGCGTCGAGGTGCTCCGTCCCCGCGACATCGACTCGGTCGAGGCGGGCGACGAGACGCTGACCGTCTACGCACCCACCGCGCCGATCACCAAGCGCGGCGACACCCTGAACCGTCCGCTCGTGACCGTCACGTTCGACGCCCCGGCCGACGACGTCATCGGCGTGCGCATCGAGCACCACCAGGGCCGCCGCGACCCCGGGCCGCACTTCGCGGTCAACCGGGAGCCGGGCGTGGTCAAGGTCGTGACGCCCGCCGCCCCGGGCGAGGGTCCCGCCGAGCTCACCTCGGGCGGCCTCACGGCCCGCGTGTCGACGGACGGCGAGTGGCGGGTCGACTTCGTGGCCGGCGGCGAGGTGCTCACCACGTCGTCCGCCCGGAGCGTCGGGCTGGCCAGCACACCCGAGGGCGACTTCGTGCACGAGCAGCTCGGGCTCTCCGTGGGCGAGCACGTCTACGGCCTGGGCGAGCGGTTCGGCGCGTTCGTGAAGAACGGCCAGAGCGTCGACGTCTGGAACGAGGACGGCGGCACCGCGAGCGAGCAGGCCTACAAGAACGTGCCGTTCTACCTGACCGACCGCGGCTACGGCGTGTTCGTGGCCCATCCGGAGAAGGTCTCGTTCGAGGTGGGCTCCGAGGTGGTCAGCCGCACCCAGTTCTCCGTGCCAGGGCAGACGCTCCAGTACTACGTGATCCACGGGCCCACCCCGGCCGAGATCCTGC
Organism: Promicromonospora kroppenstedtii DSM 19349; assembly: GCF_000515355.1. Taxonomy (GTDB): domain Bacteria; phylum Actinomycetota; class Actinomycetes; order Actinomycetales; family Cellulomonadaceae; genus Promicromonospora; species Promicromonospora kroppenstedtii. Next base: position 44,157 of record NZ_KI911710.1, read on the forward strand.
GCCGGTACACGGCGCTGACGGGGCGGCCCGCCGTCGTCCCCGCCTGGTCGTACGGCCTGTGGCTCTCCACGTCGTTCACCACCGACTACTCCGAGTCCACGGTCATGAGCTTCGTCGACGGCATGGCCGAGCGGGACATCCCGCTCTCCGTGTTCCACTTCGACTGCTTCTGGATGCGGCAGTTCCACTGGTGCGACTTCGTGTGGGACCCGGCCACGTTCCCGGACCCCGAGGGCATGCTGGAGCGGCTGCACGACCGCGGCCTGAAGGTCTGCGTGTGGATCAACCCGTACATCGCCCAGCGCTCCCACCTGTTCCGGGAGGGCGCGGAGAAGGGCTACCTGGTCACCACGGCGAACGGCGACGTCTGGCAGTGGGACAAGTGGCAGGCCGGCATGGCGCTGGTCGACTTCACCAACCCCGATGCCGCCGCCTGGTACCAGGACAAGCTGCGCGTGCTGCTGGACCAGGGCGTGGACTGCTTCAAGACCGACTTCGGCGAGCGCATCCCCACCGACGTGGTCTGGCACGACGAGTCGGACCCGCAGCGCATGCACAACTTCTACGCGTCGCTCTACAACAAGACGGTCTTCGACCTGCTGGAGCAGGAGCGCGGCACGGGCGAGGCCGTGCTGTTCGCCCGGTCCGCGACCGCGGGCACCCAGGCCTTCCCGGTGCACTGGGGCGGCGACTGCGAGTCGACGTTCGTGTCCATGGCGGAGTCGCTGCGCGGCGGCCTCTCGCTGTCGCTGTCCGGGTTCGGCTACTGGAGCCACGACATCGGCGGCTTCGAGGGCACGCCCGACCCGGCCGTCTTCAAGCGGTGGACGGCGTTCGGCCTGCTGTCCTCGCACTCCCGCCTGCACGGCTCGAGCTCGTACCGCGTCCCGTGGGCGTTCGACGACGAGGCCGTCGACGTCACGCGCAAGTTCACCCGGCTGAAGATGCGGCTCATGCCGTACCTCGGCGGGGCCGGCGCCGAGGCCGCCGGAGCGGGGCTCCCCGTGATGCGGCCCATGGTGCTGGAGTTCCCGGCCGACCGGACCGCGGCCACCGTCGACACGCAGTACATGCTGGGGTCGTCGCTGCTGGTCGCGCCCGTGTTCGGGGAGTCCCGCGCGGAGTACTACCTGCCCGACGGGGAATGGACCCGGCTGGCGGAGGTGGCGGTAGACGGCCTCGCCGAGACCGTCACCGGTTCGCGGTGGGTCACCGAGGAGCACGGCTTCGACACCCTGCCCGTGCTCCTACGGCCCGGCACCGTGCTGCCCGTCGGGGCGCGCGACGACCGGCCCGACTATGCCTGGGCCGAGGGCGTGACGTTACGCTGCACCCGTCTGCCCGAAGGGTTCGACGAAGAGATCCTGGTCCCCGGTGGCACCGGCGCCCCGGCGACGTTCCGTGTGCGGTACGAGTCCGGCGTCGTGCACGTGACCAGTGCTGACGCTCCTGGCGAATGGAGCGTCGAGAACGATGGCAAGACCGTTCGGGCCACCGGCCCGGGAGAGGTGGCACTGTGAGTGCACGGAAGTTCCCCACTGATTTCCTCTGGGGATCGGCGACCGCGTCGTACCAGATCGAGGGTGGTGCGACCGAGGGCGGACGTGGTCCGTCCATCTGGGACACGTTCTCGCACACGCCGGGCCGGACGCTGAATGGTGACACGGGTGACGTCGCCGACGACCACTTCCACCGGTGGCAGGAGGACGTCGAGCACATCAAGAACCTGGGCCTGGGCGCCTACCGGTTCTCGATCGCGTGGCCGCGGGTGCAGCCGGGCGGCTCCGGCGAGTTCAACGCCGAGGGCATCCGGTTCTACTCGGACCTCGTGGACGGTCTGATCGCCGCGGGCGTCAAGCCCGTCGTCACGCTCTACCACTGGGACCTCCCGCAGGAGCTGGAGGACGCCGGCGGCTGGACCAACCGCGAGACGGCATACGCCTTCGCGAGGTACGCGCGGCGCATGGCCGAGGAGCTCGGCGACCGCATCGACGTCTGGACCACGCTCAACGAGCCGTGGTGCACGGCGTACCTGGGCTACGGCTCCGGCGTGCACGCCCCGGGTCGCACCGAGTCCCTGGCCGCGCTCCAGGCGGTGCACCACCTCAACCTGGCGCACGGTCTCGCCGTCCAGCAGATCCGCGAGGTGCTCGGCGACGCCGCCAAGACCTCGATCACGCTGAACCTGCACGTCTTCCGGCCGGACGACCCGTCGTCCGAGGCCGACCAGGCCGCGGTCCGCCAGGTCGACGCGCTGGCCAACCGGGCGTTCCTCGGGCCGGTCCTGGAGGGCGCCTACCCGGCCGACCTGCTGGAGAACACGGCGTCGGTCACCGACTGGTCGTTCGTGCAGGACGGCGACCTCGAGATCACCAGGCAGCCGCTCGACGTGCTGGGCGTCAACTACTACTCGACCGCCCGCGTGCGGCACTTCTCCGGCGAGGGGGAGCGGCAGCAGGCCGACGGGCACAAGGACTCCGCGGGTACCCCGTGGATCGCGGCCGACGACGTCGAGTTCCTGCCGCAGCCCGGCCCCTACACGGCCATGGGCTGGAACATCGAGCCCGCCGGCCTCACGGACCTCCTGGTGTCGCTGCGCGAGACCTACCCCGACCAGCCGCTCATGGTCACGGAGAACGGCGCCGCGTTCGCCGACACCGTCGTGGTCGAGGACGGTGTGGCCCGCGTGCACGACGTGGAGCGCGTCTCCTACCTGCACGACCACGTCGAGGCCGTGGGGCTCGCCCACGACCAGGGCGTGGACGTGCGCGGGTACTTCGCGTGGTCGCTGCTCGACAACTTCGAGTGGGCCTACGGGTACGACCGCCGGTTCGGCATCATCCGCGTGGACTACGACACGCTGGAGCGCACGTGGAAGGACTCGGCGCACTGGTACCGCCGCCTGGCCACGAGCAACACGCTCCCTGCTACGTCGGAGGTATCCCCGTCCTGACCCGCTTTTGATCGAGTGAACGTAGGGATCGTCGGTGCATGCGCCCTGTATGCGCCGACGATCCCTACGTTCGTATCGACGAGAGCGGGCGTCCGTGGTGACGCGCGCGGAACGGGATACCGTCTCGCCATGAACTCGCTCGGTGACGTCCTGACCGGCCTGCTGGAGCGGACCCGTGCGGCCCGCCGCGTGCCCGCCCTCTCCGCGGCCGTGGGCCGCGGCGGCGAGGTGGTGTGGGCTCGCGTGGCCGCCG
>NZ_KI911710.1:47462-48109 GCF_000515355.1 Promicromonospora kroppenstedtii DSM 19349
ATCGGGTCGATCACCAAGCCGATGATCGCCGTGGCCGTGCTGCGGCTCGTCTCCGAGGGCCTCGTGGCGCTTGCGGACCCGATCGGGCGGCACCTGCCGGACGCACCGGCCCCCGACGCCACCATCAGGCACCTGCTGACGCACACCAGCGGCCTGCAGGCCGAGTTCCCGGGCCCGTGGTGGGAGCGGCACGGCGGGCCGACGTGGGACGAGCTGGCCGCCTCCGGTGTCGAGCAGCTCTGGGACCCGGGCGAGCAGTACCACTACAGCAACCCCGGGTTCGCGGTGCTGGGCCGCCTGGTCGAGGTGGTCCGCGGGGACTCGTGGGACAAGGTGCTGCGCGCCGAGCTGTGGGAGCCCCTGGGCATGACGGCCACCGGCCGGGTGCCCGTGGGCCCCCACGTCGACGGCTACGCCGTGCACCCGGACGCCGACCTGGTGCACCACGAGCCCGTCCCCGACTACCGCGCGGCGGGCCCGGCGGGTGAGGTGTGGTCCACGCCGTCGGACCTGGTGCGGTTCGGGATGTGGCTGGTCGGTCGCGAGGTGGACCGGGACGCCGGCGAGGCCGTGCTCCCGCTGGAGCTGCGCCGGCAGCTGGCGGTGCCACGCGTGGTGGTCGACGACGCCGGGCCCGCCGGCGGCCC
>NZ_KI911710.1:48209-58696 GCF_000515355.1 Promicromonospora kroppenstedtii DSM 19349
GTGACGACGGGCGACGTGGTCGCGGTGTGCGGCTCGTCCACGGCCGGGTTCGGCGACGGCACGGAGCTGCTGGCGGCGTTCCAGGGCGACGGGGCGGCCGCGGCAGAGCATGTGGCCGGCGAGCCCCGGACGGAGCGGCAGAGGGGCCCGGACGGGCTCGTACGGGCCGGGATCGCCGGGACCTGGTACTGGGGCCCGGTCCCGTTCGACGTGCGCGTCGACGCGGCGGGGCGGGTCGACCTGCGGTCGCGGAACAGCGGGGGCCGCGGCACGCTCTTCGACGTCGTCCCTGGTGGGGTCTCCGGCGGGGTCCCCGGCGAGCTCCGTGGCGTCGACGGGGGGTACTGGCTGGGGGAGCGGCTCCGGGTGGTCGAGGCGGACGGCGCGCCCGTCGCGCTGGACGTCGGCACCTTCCACCTCACGCGGGCCCCGTACGACTCCGGCACCGCCGTGCCCGGAGGTGTGGACGGCGCCGGCTGGCACCGTCCCGGCCGGGACGGGTAGGCGCTCCGGCGGGTGCGTACCGGGCCGGCCAGGGGACCCGCGGGCCCGTCCGGCCCGGGTGGCGGCGAGGTATTCCCAGGGACGGACGTCCGTCGTGTGGCGAGCCCGACAAACTCCGCCCGCGGTGACACGCCGAAGGGGCGCGACACGCCGTGGACTCAGATATTTTTCTGGCCCCGAGAGGCCGTCGAGGTGCCCTTTCGGGCCGCCCCGGCGGCCCCTCCGACGGCGCCCCGCGAACCCGCGCGCGCGGCCTCCCAGGCGGTGTCAGAGGCTCGTGGCAGCATGGTCCATGAGCGTCACGAGCGTTCCCGGCGTAGTGCCTACCACGTCCCGAACCACTACATGTCGTGACCGAGCGGGTGTCAGACCCTAGGTGTAGTGTTTGGTGCAGCGGGAGACGCACACCCGCGAACAAAGCACACGGACGTAAGTTCACGGGTGTTCTTCGAGGTCAGAGGAGGCGGACATGAGCGTCACGGTCTACAGCAAGCCGGCATGCGTCCAGTGCGACGCGACGTACCGGGCACTGGATCGCAAGGGTGTCGAGTACACGGTCGTCGACATCACGCAGGACGCCGAGGCGCTGGAGATGGTCCGCGGCCTCGGTTACCTCCAGGCACCGGTCGTGGTGGCCGGTGACACCCACTGGTCGGGCTTTCGCCCCGACCAGATCAGCGCGGTCGCCGCGCTTCAGGCCGCTTCGGCCTGACCTGCACCACCGCTACGTCGGCAAGGAGGCGTGACGTGGGCTCTCTCGTCTACTTCTCCAGCGTGTCCGAGAACACGCACCGGTTCGTCGAGAAGCTCGCTCTCGACGAGCAGGGGATGTCCGTGCACCGGATCCCGCTCCGCCCGGCCGACGGCTTCCTGCGCGTGGACGAGCCCTACGTCCTCATGGCCCCCACCTACGGTGGCGGCAACGAGGGCGGGGCCGTCCCGCGCCAGGTGAGGAAGTTCCTCAACGACGAACACAACCGGTCGCTCATCCGCGGCGTCATCGCCGCGGGTAACACCAACTTCGGGGCTGCGTACTGCATTACCGGAGACATCATCGCCGCCAAGTGTGATGTCCCGTACCTGTATGCCTTCGAGCTCCTCGGAACTGCGCAGGACGTCACGCGCGTCCGCAACGGATTGGGACGATTTTGGCAGCAACAACCACTGAGCCTCTCGGCTTGACCGAAGGCCTGAGCGAGATCCCGCTGGAGAGCCTCCAGATGGACTACCACTCGCTCAACGCCATGCTGAACCTGTACGGGCCGGACGGGAAGATCCAGTTCGAGAAGGACCGCGAGGCGGCCCGCCAGTACTTCCTGCAGCACGTGAACCCGAACACCGTCGAGTTCGACACCCTCGAGGCCAAGCTGGAGCACCTCGTCGAGGCCAAGTACTACGACCCGACCGTGCTCGCCAAGTACTCGGGCTCGTTCGTCAAGGAGCTGTTCCAGCTCGCGTACTCGAAGAAGTTCCGCTTCGAGACGTTCCTCGGCGCCTTCAAGTACTACACGTCGTACACGCTCAAGACGTTCGACGGCAAGAAGTACCTGGAGCGCTTCGAGGACCGCGTCGCCATGGTCGCGCTCGGCCTGGCCGACGGCGTGGAGCAGACGGCCCGCGACATCGTCGAGGAGGTCATCTCCGGTAGGTTCCAGCCGGCGACGCCTACCTTCCTCAACGTCGGCAAGGCGCAGCGCGGCGAGCCCGTGTCCTGCTTCCTGCTGCGCATCGAGGACAACATGGAGTCCATCGCGCGCGGCATCAACTCCGCGCTGCAGCTCTCCAAGCGCGGCGGTGGCGTGGCGCTGCTCCTGAGCAACATCCGCGAGCACGGCGCGCCCATCAAGCACATCGAGAACCAGTCCTCGGGCGTCATCCCCGTGATGAAGCTCCTGGAGGACTCCTTCTCCTACGCGAACCAGCTCGGTGCGCGCCAGGGCGCCGGTGCCGTGTACCTGCACGCGCACCACCCCGACATCATGCGGTTCCTCGACACCAAGCGGGAGAACGCGGACGAGAAGATCCGCATCAAGACCCTCTCGCTCGGTGTGGTCATCCCGGACATCACGTTCGAGCTGGCCAAGAAGAACGCCGACATGCACCTCTTCAGCCCCTACGACGTCGAGCGGGTCTACGGCAAGCCGTTCGCGGACATCTCCATCTCGGAGAAGTACGACGAGCTCGTCGCCGACGACCGCATCCGCAAGACGACGATCAGCGCGCGCGACTTCTTCCAGACGCTCGCCGAGCTGCAGTTCGAGTCGGGCTACCCGTACATCATGTTCGAGGACACGGTGAACAAGGCGAACCCGATCAAGGGCCGCATCACCCACTCGAACCTGTGCTCCGAGATCCTGCAGGTCTCCACGCCGTCGACGTTCAACGAGGACCTCTCGTACGACGAGGTCGGGCGGGACATCTCCTGCAACCTGGGCTCCCTGAACATCGCCAAGGCGATGGACTCCCCGGACTTCGGCCGCACGATCGACACCGCGATCCGCGCGCTGACCGCGGTCAGCGACCAGACGTCGATCGAGTCCGTCCCGTCGATCAAGCTGGCGAACGAGCGGGGCCACGCGATCGGCCTGGGCCAGATGAACCTGCACGGCTACCTCGCCCGTGAGCGCATCTACTACGGCTCCGACGAGGGCATCGACTTCACGAACATCTACTTCTACACCGTGGCCTACCACGCGATCGCGGCGTCCAACCGCCTGTCGATCGAGCGCGGGCAGAAGTTCGGCGGGTTCGAGGACTCGAAGTACGCCACGGGCGAGTACTTCGACAAGTACGTCGAGCAGGAGTGGAAGCCGGCCACCGAGCGTGTCGCGCGTCTGTTCGCCGACGCCGAGGTGTCGATCCCGACGCAGGACGACTGGCGTGAGCTCAAGGCCTCGGTCATGGAGCACGGTCTGTACAACCAGAACCTCCAGGCCGTCCCGCCCACGGGCTCGATCAGCTACATCAACAACTCGACGTCGTCGATCCACCCGGTGCCGGCCAAGGTCGAGATCCGCAAGGAAGGCAAGCTCGGCCGCGTCTACTACCCGGCGCCGTACATGACGAACGACAACCTGGACTACTACCAGGACGCGTACGAGATCGGCTACGAGAAGATCATCGACACGTACGCCGCGGCGACGCAGCACGTGGACCAGGGCCTCTCGCTGACCCTGTTCTTCCCGGACACGGTGACCACGCGCGACGTCAACAAGGCGCAGATCTACGCGTGGCGCAAGGGCATCAAGACCCTCTACTACATCCGCCTGCGCCAGATGGCACTGGAGGGTACGGAGGTCGAGAACTGCGTCAGCTGCATGCTGTGACAGCAGCACGCTGACCGGTCCGCACCGCCAGGCTCACCCGTACCACCGTCGCTCCTGAAGGAACTCCCATGTCGCCAACTGGCAAGCTCAAGCTCATCGATCGCGTGACGGCGATCAACTGGAACCGCCTCGAGGACGAGAAGGACCTCGAGGTCTGGGACCGCCTGGTCGGTAACTTCTGGCTGCCCGAGAAGGTCCCGGTGTCGAACGACATCCAGTCGTGGAACACGCTCTCGGAGCACGAGAAGACCATGACGTCGCGGGTGTTCACCGGTCTGACCCTCCTGGACACCATCCAGGGCACGGTCGGCGCGGTGTCGTTGATCCCGGACGCGCTCACCCCGCACGAGGAGGCGGTGTACACCAACATCGCCTTCATGGAGAGCGTGCACGCGAAGAGCTACTCCTCGATCTTCTCCACGCTGCTGTCCACGCCGGAGATCGACGCCGCCTTCGAGTGGTCGGAGAGCAACGAGCACCTGCAGAAGAAGGCGGAGATCGTCCTCGACTACTACCGGGGCGACGACCCGCTGAAGCGCAAGGTCGCCTCGACGATGCTCGAGTCGTTCCTGTTCTACTCCGGCTTCTACGCGCCGATGTACTGGTCCTCGCGGGCGAAGCTCACGAACACGGCCGACCTGATCCGCCTGATCATCCGTGACGAGGCAGTGCACGGGTACTACATCGGCTACAAGTACCAGAAGGGCCTCGCGAAGCTCACGCAGCCCGAGCAGGACGAGCTCAAGGCGTACACGTTCGACCTGCTCTTCGAGCTGTACGAGAACGAGGTCGAGTACACCGACTCGCTCTACGGCGAGCTGGGGCTGACCGAGGACGTCAAGAAGTTCCTGCGGTACAACGGCAACAAGGCCCTCATGAACCTGGGCTACGAGGCGCTGTTCCCCAAGGAGGACACCGACGTCAACCCCGCGATCCTCGCGGCGCTGTCGCCGAACGCTGACGAGAACCACGACTTCTTCTCGGGGTCGGGATCGTCCTACGTGATCGGCAAGGCCGTGGAGACCGAGGACGACGACTGGGACTTCTGACCTTGCACGCTTGACCGGTCGCCCAGTGCGTCGATCAAAGACCCGGAAACGCAAATTACTGCGTTTTCGGGTCTTTGCGCTATTGCGGAGAAGCGATTTTTGTCCTCTCGCCCTGGCCGATACCACGAGAACAAGTCGCGAGCAGGAAGAATGTGGGTAGCGTCCACAGTATGGCACCTGTCGCCATCGATGCCCGAGGCATTTTGCTCTGTTTCAGGGAGGACGCTCGAGATGAATATCGCAGAGGATTACGACTGGGCCGGGATACTGGGGACGATCGCCATCGTCCTGGTGATCCTGGTCGTCACGTGGCTCGTCGCACGGCTCGTCAGATGGGCGGTCGCGAAGCTGGTCTCGCGCATCGGATTCCTGCGGCGCCAGGGAGCTGACGGCCGCGACGTCGGCACGTCGATCGGTCAGATCATCGCGCTCCTCATCTGGCTCTTCGGCTTGATCGCCGTGCTCCAGGTGCTACACCTCGAACAGGTGCTGGGCCCGCTCCAGGGCATGCTCGAGACCATCCTTGGATACCTGCCGAACATCATTGGTGCGGCGGTCGTGTTTTTCATCGGCTACCTCATCGCCAAGATCGTCAAGCAGATCATCGTGGCGGCGCTGGGCGCGGTCGACTTCGCACGTCTCTTCGGTCGGGCCAGGGCGGCGGCCAGCCGGGAGACGGGGGCGGAGCCGCAGGCGGGCGCTGAGTCCTACGACCCGGAGACCGGTCAGTACTCGACGCCCCCGGTCGACAACCAGGTCGAGGCCCGCGAGACGAATGCCCGCATCGCGTCGGTGATCGCCAACCTCGTCTTTGCCGTCATCGTGGTGGTCGTCGCCATCGCGGCGCTGCAGATTCTCGGCATCAGGTCGATCTCCGAGCCGGCCCAGGAGATGCTCACCCTGATCCTAGGGGCCATCCCGGCAATCATCGCGGCTCTGGTCATCCTGGGTATCGGTTACCTCATTGCGAGATTCGTCGCCGATCTCCTGGAGAGTGTGCTGCAGGGGGTCGGCACCGACCGTGTCGTCCGGGAGGCCGGGATCACGACCGGCCGTACCAGCCCGTCGACCGTCATCGCCAAGATCGCGCAGGCCGCGATCCTCGTCTTCTTCGCGATCATGGCCGCGCAGCTGCTGAATTTCCCGGCCATCACCGACATCTTGAACGAGGTGCTCAAGCTGGCCGGGCGCGTGCTGTTCGGCGGTGCGATCATCGCGGCCGGGTTCTTCGTGGCGACCGTCATCAAGCGTGTGGTCGGTGAGGGCACCGCGGCCACGATTCTCAGGTACGGGACGATCATCCTGTTCGTGGCGATCGGCCTGCAGTACATGGGCCTGGCGGACTCGATCATCAACCTCGCCTTCGGCTCCATCGTTGTCGGTGCGGCGCTGGCCGCCGCCCTGGCATACGGGATGGGTGGTCGTGACGTGGCGCACCGATCGCTGGAGAGGCTGGAGCGCAGGATGGAGGCTTCGCCGACGCGGACCTCGTCCGCTCCGCAGGCACCCCAGACACCCCAGACGCCGCCGACGCCGCCGACGCCGCCGACCGGTTCGGCGTACTAGGAGGCGCCTGTCGGCCTGTCGGGCGACACCTGAGCGGAGGACCGGAAGCGCGCTGTCTGCGGTTCCGGTCCTCCGTGGTGTGCCGGCTCCCAAGGGTCCGGGAGGCGGGAGGCGTACGGCGGAGACCGTTCGACGGGCGTGCGCCCACACCCGGGGCCGGCCGGGCGGACACTCGCGCGGATCCGACGTGGTGAAATTGTGCCCATATGGGGTATTTGGCCGCTAGGGTCGTCACGGTCTCCGAAGTCTCGCCCTGCCCCTGGTGGAAAAGAACGATGACGAATCAGACTGCGGCTACGCACGCCCCACGTCCGGTGTTGTCCGGGTCGCCACGATCCGGTGGTCTCCCGATGCGCTTGTTCGACCCTGTCGACGTCCCCCCGCTCGCCGACGTGCTCGCGGCGCGGGACATCGATGCCGCCTGGTCGCAGCTGCGGCAGGACTGGGGAGAGGCTGCCCCGGTCGGCCTCGGCTCGGACGCGCGTGCCTGGCTCGTGAGCGGATACCAGACCCTCGCCACGCTCGCCCGGGGCTCCGGGATGGTCACCACTGACACGGGCGCCTGGAACGGCGAGCCGAGCGGGCCGCTGCCGGCGTCCTTCCGGCCGTCCTTCGAGCACGGGGCGACGCGGCGGGTGGAGACGGCGTCGGGCCCGGTACATGCCCGGCTGCGGGGTCCGGTCGACGAGGTGCTCGAGGCGGTGGACGCTGCCGAGGTCGGCCGGATCACCCGGGACGTGTGCCAGGAGGTAGTCGACCGGCTCGTGGCCGGGGACGGCGCCGACCTGATGCGTGACTACGTCGTGCCGGTGTCCCATCGCGCCTTCGGCGCGGTGCTCGGGCTGGACCCCAGGACCGGGCGCCAGGTGTTCGAGATCGCGGAGGACATGGCTGCCGGGCGCGGGGACGGCGCCATCGTCGACGAGCTGAGCTTTCTGCTCGGCGGACAGGTCATGGGGCGCGATGCGAGCGGTGGCCTGACGCCGATCGGCCTGCTCGCGCAGCATTCCGGTTACGCGGGCACCGCCGAAGCCGTGACCGGGATGCTCTCCCTGGTCACGAGCGCGAGCCTGGGCGTGCAGGCGTGGCTGGGACAGGCCCTCCTCCTGGCCCTGAGCGAGGAGGGTTTCCTCCGGCGGCTGGCCGGCGGGCGGCTCGGGACCGACGAGGCCCTGGACGAGGTCCTGTGGAACGCGTCGCCGGTGACGGTGCTGGTACCGCGGTTCGCCGTCAAGGAGGGACACCTGTTCGGCGACGACGCGTACGTCGAGCGGGGTGACGCCGTGCTGCTGGCGGTCGGGGCGGCGGCCTCGGACCCGAGGATCCGCGGCGACGCCTGGGACGGGCTGGGCAACCGAGCGCACCTGGCCTGGGGAGCGGGGGCGCACCGGTGCCCGGCGCCCCGCCAGGCGAGGCTGATCGTCCGGACCGCGGTCGAGACCCTGCTGCGGCAGCTCGAACCCGCGCTGGCGACCCACGCCGAGGAGATCCGCTGGGTCCCCGACCTGCGCTTCCGTCGCCCCGCCGCGCTGCCGGTGACCTTCCGCGCCACCAGCCCGTCGCCCTGGGCCGAGTGACCAGGCCGAGAGCGCGCCGCCGACCACGTCGCCCACCGGGGCCCGTGCCGGGCCCCGCACCCAGTTCTTGTCCGAGTTCTACCCCCGAGCAATTTCCCCTGGAGGATCTGTGAGTCGCACGCCCCGCATGACCCGCGCGCTGAACACCGTGCTGGGACCGATCGTGAAGGGGTACGAGGAACCCGACCGGTCCTGGGCCAAAGCGGTCGCGCAGGTCGAGAAGAAGGCGGGCACCGAGGATCGTCAGTTCGCGGACGACCTCGGCGTGATCGTGAGGGGTGCGGCCGAGATCCCCCAGCTGTCACCCCTGGGCTGGTCCCTCATCCTGGCCGACGTCAAGGCGCGGTATGTCAACCGGCTGCGGGTGAACCACCTGCTGGCGGAGCACCCGGAGATCGCCGACGAGCAGATCACGGCGCCGGTGATCGTCTGCGGGCTGCCGCGCACCGCGACGACGCTGGCCCACCGCGTCCTGTCCGCCTCGCCCGAGCACCGCGCACCGTTGCTGTGGGAGATGCAGAACACCGGCCTCGAGGATCCGCGGTCGGAACAGAAGCTGATCAAGCAGATGGAGCAGGGCGCCGGGCTGATGGAGCGGTTCGCTCCGGACATCCCGCACATCCACCCCATCAACGTCGACCGCCCCGAGGAATCGATGTTCCTCCTGCCGCACGGCAGCCACTGGCCGGTCCTGCACGGCCTGATGCCGTCCTACAGCGCCTGGGCGGCCCAGCGCGACCAGACTGCCGACTACGAGTACCTCAAGTCGTGCCTGCAGGTCCTGCAGCACGGCCGGGCGGCCAAGCGCTGGTTCCTCAAGTACCCGGCGCATCTGGCCGACATGGACACGATCCTCAAGGTCTTCCCGGACGCCACGTTCGTGTGGACCCACCGCGACCCCGTCACCGTCATCGGGTCGTTCTGCAGCCTGATGGAGACCTTCTGGGGGATGTACCAGCACGACACCGACCGCCAGGTGATCGGCCGGTTCGCCCTGGACCACCTGGTCGACCAGGTGAACCGCGGCCTGGAGCTGCGCCGCAACCTGCCGCCCGCCTCGATCGTGGACGTGCCGTACCACAAGCTCAGCGCCGACCCCTTCACCGAGGTGCCTCGGCTGTACGCGGCGATCGGCGCCACCTGGACCACCCGTGACCAGGAGCACCTGGCAGACGTCGTCGCCAAGCCGAAGGGCACCCCGTCCCACCAGTACGACCTGTCGGACTACCTCGACCCCGCGGAGGTCGAGCAGACGTTCGGGCCGTACAACCGGCTGCTGGACCGCCTCGACCTCCGTGACGCGGAGCTCACCGTGGAGCTCTGACCAGCTCCTGGTGACGGGCGGCGCCCTGCTGCCGACGACCGGCCGCCCAGCCCGACGAGCGGCCCGGAACTGGGGATTCCCGCGGTTCCGGGCAGCTCGTCGTTGCGACTACGGAGCGCCGGCCTGCGCCGCGATGAGGGCGGCTTCGACACGGTTGCGGGCGCCGGTGCCGCGCAGGATCGACGTGACGTGCACCTTGACCGTGCCCTCGGCAAGATGCAGCCGGTCCGCGATCTCGGCGTTCGACAGTCCGTCCCCAAGCAGGACGAGCACTTCCTGCTCACGTCGGGTCAGCCGCTCGAACCGCTCCCGGGCGTCCTGCCGTGCGACGAACCGCGTGCCGAGCCCGGTCTGCAGCAGCCGCCGCGACACCGCCGGCGAGAAGAACGCCCCGCCGGCCGCGGCCGCACGCACGGCGAGCAGCAGCTCGCGGGGGTCTCCCGACTTCAGCACGAAACCGTCGGCGCCCAGTCGGACCGCCTCGGCGACGTACTCGTCCTCACCGAACGTCGTGACCATGAGACAAGGGGGCGCCCCTGCGGTGTGCTTGATCTTCGCCAGGGCCTCCAGCCCGTTCATGGTGCCCATGCGCACGTCGAGCAGCACGACGTCGGGCCGGTGTGCCCGGACGGCGGCCAGCGCCTCCTCGCCCGAGGAGCCCTGCCCGACGACCCGGATGCCTTCGTCGGTCTCCAGGACTCCGGCCAGCCCGGCTCGCACCAGAGGTTCGTCGTCGGCGAGGACCACGCGCAAGGGCCCGGTTGTCGGGATGCCCGATGCGTCCGCGACGCCAGACCCGCTCACGACGCGCCGCGGGTCACGAGGTCCGCCGATGACACACGGTCGTCCGACCAGCAGATCCGGTAGGTATCGCCGGACGCGTCGGCGAGGGGGTCCGCCGTGACGGAGTAGTGGTCGCACGACGGGTCGGCGCCCGATGGTGGTTGGAGCGTGGCCTCGGGCAGCAGTGGTTCGACCGCGGACCGCGGGTCCCCCTCGGCGATGCGCGCGAAGGCCGCCGGATCGAGGAGCGCGGCCCGCGCGGTGACGTGGTCCGCGAGCTGGATCGCAGCGGCGACCGCGACCAGGGCGGCCGTCGGTACCAGGACGGCGGCGACCAGCAGCGCTCCGCCCCGACGCC
>NZ_KI911710.1:58796-59435 GCF_000515355.1 Promicromonospora kroppenstedtii DSM 19349
CCGCGGTGCGGGATCCGCGGAGCGACCCGGCGTCTCGCCGGGACGCGCGGGCGGTACGCGTACCGCGGGTGACGGAGGACCGGCCACCGGGCGCAGCTCGGCACGGAGCACGTACTCGCCGCTCGCCGGTCCGGCCTCGACGGATCCGCCGGCAGCGCGCACGTGCTCGGCAAGGGAACGGATGCCCGTGCCGCTCGTGCCGTCCGCAGCGGAGGCGGCGGGGGTGGCGATCAACGGGTTGCAGACGGTCACCACGAGGCGCGCGGCGTCCTCGCTCCGGTAGTCGCCCCCGGATTGGCCCTCGGTCCGGTGCTCGTCATCGCCCGCCTCGAGGCGAATCCGGACCGGCTGACCCGGCGCGTGCTTGAGCGCGTTCGTCAGACCTTCCTGGACCACTCGTGCGACGACGGGGCCGAAGCGCAGGAGGCGTCCGGGTGCGCGCGAACCGCTGAGCTCGACGTCGGCACCGGCCCGGCGGGCATCCCGCACGAGCACGTCGAGGTCCGCCCCGAGCGCCATGGCCGGAGCCTCGTCGGGCAAGCCGGTCCGCAGGGTCTGGACGGACGCCCCGAGGCGCGCCACGGCATCGGAGACCTGTCGACGGGCGAGCCCGACCGACGCCCGCGCGGAGTCGGCGGC
>NZ_KI911710.1:59535-61815 GCF_000515355.1 Promicromonospora kroppenstedtii DSM 19349
GGCGTGCCGAGCATGCCGCGCAGCTCCTCGAGGTAGGAGTTGATCGAGTCGTGCTGGCGCGTGAGGTCCTCGAGCTGGTGCTGAGCGGCGGACCGGCTCGACTCGGCCTCGGCGCGGGCGTCGTCGATCGTCTGCTCGGCGAACTCGCGGGCGTCGGCGACGATGCGGTCCGCGGACTTGCGTGCGTCGGCCACGAGGTCCTTGACGTAGACGTCGGACTCGGAGCGGATCTTCTCCGACTGCTCGAGCGCCACGGCCACGCGCTTCTCGGCCTCGGCCGCGTGCTCCTCGGCGGTCTTGACGAGCTTGGCGGTCTCGGCCTTGGCCGTCTCATGCCGCTCGGCGAGCTCCTTCTCCACCGCCTCCTTGCGGGTGGCGATGTCGAGCTCGGCCTGGGCGAGCGCCGCGCGGGCCTGCTCGCGCAGGTCTTCCATCTCGGTGGTGACGGCGTTCGACGCCTCGGCTGCCTGACGGCGGGCCTCGGACAGGATCTGCTCGGCCTCGGCGCGGGCGCTGGCGAGCATCGCGGACGAGTCGCGCTCGGCGGTCTCGCGCTGCTCGGTGGTCTCGGCGTTCACCTGGGCGCGCAGCTTGGCAGTGTCCCGCTCGGTGTTGACGCGAAGCTCCGTGGTCTCCCGCTCGACGGTGGAGCGCAGGGTGCCGAGCTCGCGCTCCAGGCTGGCCCGGCGCTCGCTCTCCTCGGCCTTGATCGCGCTGGCGATCTGCGCGGACTCGCGCTCGGCAGAGCCCACGAGCTCCTCGGCGCGGCGCTGGGCGGCGAGCAGGTGGCCCTCCGCCTCGGCGGCCATGGTGGTGCGGATCTCCTCGGCCTCGCGACGAGCGCTGGCGAGCATCTCGGCGACCTCGGACTCGGCACGCGAGCGCACCTGCCCGCCCGACAGCTTGGCGCGCGCCATGATGTCGGCGGCCTGCTGGTTGGCCTGGTTGATGATGTCGGTCGACTGGTCCTCGGCGGACCGCAGCAGGAGCTCGATGCGCGAACCCAGGCCGGCGTAGGACGGCTTCTCCGTCTCGCGCAGGTTGCGCTTGGCGTCGTTCAGGTCCTGCGTCAGCTGCATGGCGCGGCCGTCAGAGGCCTCGACCTGCCTGCGCGCCTCTTCGAGAGCGTGGTTCAGTCGGTCCAGGTGCGCGTGCACCTGGTCGCGGTCGTAACCACGCATGGCAGTCGGGAAGAGCGAGCGCTCGTCGGACACGGTGCAGACCTCCAGTGTCGGAACTTGGTGAGGCGCGGGTCAGGCTCCCCCCTGGGACGCCGTTTGTACGGCCCGTCCGGCGCCCAGAATACGTGCCTTCTGCGGATGTGGATACTCCGCAGTGGGATGCAATCTACGCAATGCGTGGAATACTGCCCGCTGGCCCGGGACCCCTGGACCGCCGTGGCGGTTCAGGCATACCTCGGTGAAGGAAGAGTGAGAGTCCCGGCCGAACCTCACATGCACACCTGTCATTGGACAGTGCTCTGAGTTCGGTCCCTATGCTGGAACATCCACCTGATCGACGGGCTCGCGCCCAAAATTTCGAAGGGAATCGGTGGTGCAAAGGTTTTTGGCGATCCTCCTGATCGTGGCCGGCCTCGGCGGGATCGGATTCGGGATCGCGACGGCAACCGTCCTGCGCGATTCCGACACCGTCGTCGCGACCGCGACCCCCAGCGGCGACGGAACCATGGTCGTGACCGAGCCCGGCGTCCTGGGCCTCGTCGACGACCAGGTCACCGTGAAAGCCACTGTTCCCGAGGGGCAGAAGGTCACGCTCGCGCTCGGGTCCGACGTCGACGTGCTCGGCTGGGTCGGCAGCGACCCCTACGACTCGGTGACCGGCCTGTCCTCGTGGGAGACGCTGAGCGTCGCCCCGGGCACGCCTGCCACCACCGACGACGAGGAGTCCGCCGAGCCGGCAGAGAAGCCGGCCAGCGGCCCGGACCCGGCCGGCTCCGACATGTGGATCACCGAGGTCAGCGGTGAGGGCACGGTCCAGATGCGCTGGACCGAGCAGCCCGGCCGCGTCGTGCTGCTGGCCGCGGGCGTCGGCAAGGGTGCCGAGGCGCCCACGCTGCAGCTCACCTGGCCCCGCCCCGTCAACACCCCGTACCTGTGGCCGGGCGTGCTCGGTGGCGGCTTCGCCCTGATCCTCGGCGTCTTCATGCTGCTCGGTGCCCGCCGCGGCAAGAAGGGCGGCGGCAAGAAGGACGCTCCGTCCGCCGTCCGTACCCGCCAGTCGGGCTCCGAGCTGCCGCGCCGCGACGCGGTCTTCGGGGTG
>NZ_KI911710.1:61915-67029 GCF_000515355.1 Promicromonospora kroppenstedtii DSM 19349
CCGCGCGGAGTCGGCGGCCGCCCGGCGGCGCTCGGCCTCCGGGTCGTGCTCCGTGTCATGCCCCGGGGGCGCCCCGCCGGCCCGTCCCGGGCCATCACCCAGACCACGTTCCAGGTCGAGCTCGAGTCGGCCCAGGTTGAGGGCGACGAGACTGAGGGCGTGTCCCAGGTCGTCGTGCAGACCCTCGGCGAGGTGCAGCCGCTGTCGTGCAAGATCGGTCTCGGCCCGGAGCCGTCGGGCGTCCTGCTCCCGGACCAGCATCATGGTGGCGTCCGCCTCGGCGGACCTGCGTGCCTGCCACGCCATGGCCACGGTCCACGGCAGCACGCCGGTGACGACCCCACGGGCGGCGGTGACGAGCGCGTCGCGCAGATCGGCCCAGCCGACCATGACGGCGGCGGCGCCTGCTCCCGCGGCGAGGGCCATGGCGAGGACGCCCAGGCGTGCCCCGCGCTCGAACAGGCCCACCGGCGCGGCGACCGCCGCGAGCGGGATCATCCACCAGGGGTCGACGCCGGCGAGCACCAGGAGGATGGCGAACACGACAGTCAGGACCAGGCCGAGGGGACGGGCAGAGCGGCGCGCCGGGACGGCCCCGGCGGTGGTCGCTGTGGCGTGCTCTGTGGCAGGGTCGAACTCGGCCGGCGGGGACGTCTGGGTCACCGGACCATCGTCGTCGACGGGCCGAGGGAGTGCTTCCCGCCAGGGTCTGATCTTCGGGCCAGAGATCTAGGACCTGGGTCATAGACGACTCCTGACCTACGCCAGATCCCCGCCGCCCCGCATGTTCATAGCGTTCTCGGCATGACCACCACACACCATGCGCCGCCGGCACACCGTCCGGCCGCCCCGGCCCGCGGCCCGGTCCCGCACCTCGCCCTGCCCGTCGCGCTCGGCGCAGTCCTGATCCTCGGTGCCCTCGCGCTCCTCGCGTGGCCTGCACGGGCCGCGCTCTTCGTGGGCGCCGCCGGCGGGACCGCCGCGTCCTCCCTGGCGTCGCTCGCGGGACTGGTCGCCGACAAGGGGCTGATGGCGCTGGTAGCGATCACGGCCGGGCTCGTGCTGCTCACGTGGTTCCGTGACCGTCCCCGGTTCGGCCTGCTCGCCGCGGCTGGCGCAGGCACGGTAGCGGCATACGCCACGAGCGAGGCCGTGAAGCTGCTCGTCACCGAGGAACGGCCGTGCCGGGCGGTCGACGTAGCGACGGTGCTCGCGTGCCCGGCACCCGGGGACTGGTCGTGGCCGAGCAACCACTCGACCATCGCCGGGGCGCTGGCGATGTCGTGCCTGTTCGTCGCACCTCGGCTGTGGCCCGTCGTCGTGCCCTTGGCGCTTGCCGTCGCGGGCGCCCGGGTCGCGGCGGGAGTCCATTACGTGCACGACGTGGCCTCAGGGCTGGCCCTCGGTGTGCTGGTCACGTGCCTCGTGGCGCTGACCGTGCACGCCGGAGCCCAGCGGCTCACGCGTCGATCGACCTCGCGCCCGTCACCGGGGGCTCGGCGGACCAGGGGAAGGTGATCCACAGATCGGTGTCCTTCCACGAGTAGTCCGGCTGGATGATGGTGCGCGGCTTGGTGAAGAGCACGGCTGAGCGTGCCTCGGCGCCCTTCTTCTCCAGCAGGTCCATGACCAGGGCGAGGGTTCGGCCGGAGTCGGCCACGTCGTCGACCACGAGCACCTTCGCACCCGGCAGTTCGGACGTGTCCATGAGGGGCGGCAGGACCCGCGGGTCCTCGAGCGTCTTACCGATGTCCGTGTAGAACTCGACGTTCAGTGTGCCCACGCCCTTGGTGCCGAGCGCGTAGGCCATGGCGCCACCCGGTACGAGGCCGCCGCGCGCGACGGCGATCACGACCTCGGGCACGAACCCGCTGTCCACCACCTTGTGGGCCAGGTCGCGTACCGCGACGGGGAAGGTCTCCCAGGTGAGCACCTCGCGCTCCGGAACGGGAGCGGACTCGGGGGCAGGCACGTCGGTCGAGGTCATGGGAAGACCCTACGAGACGTGGCGGGCACCCGGCTCGGGTACCCGCCACGTCTGTGCCGCCACCTGCGGCGATGCACACTGTGTGCGTTGGATCTCACGTCGGCCCGCGTGGGGCCGGGGAGCGTCAGGCCGCCTTGGCCTCAAGGATGTCGACCACGAACACCAGCGTCGAGTTCGCCGGGATCGCGCCGTTCTCCTGCTCGCCGTAGCCCTGGTCGGCCGGGACGACGAGCAGCACCTGGCTGCCCACCTTCTGGCCGGCGATGCCGTTGGTCCAGCCGGGGATTACACCGTTCAGCGGGAACGACGTCGGCGTGCCGCGGCTCCACGAGGAGTCGAACGACGTGCCGTCGAGCAGGCAGCCCGCGTACTGGACGGTGACCGTCTGGTCCTTGGTCACCTTGGCGCCGTCGCCCTCGATCAGGGGCTGGACGACCAGCTCGGTGGGCTCCTCGTAGTCCTTGGGGATCGTCACGGTCGGCTGGCCGTCGTCGGCGAGCTCGACGGCGGGCAGACCCTCCTCGGGTGCCACCTCGGTGCCCTCGGCGCGGGTCGGGATCTCCTTGGCCTCGGTCACCTCGACCATCGTCACCTGGATGGTCTGGTCCATGGCGGTGCTGGCCATGAGCAGGCGCGTGCCGACCTTCTGGCCGATCAGGCGGTCGTTCAGGAGGTCGTACTGCGGGTCGCCGAGCGTGAACGACTCCGGCTTCTTGGTCTCCCAGGTCGAGCCGCTCGTCGAGCCGTCCTTGCCGGCGATGACCACGTAGTTGATGGTCACCTGGGCGCCCTCGGCGAGCTCCTCGCCGGTGCCCTCGTCCACGACGCGGGACGTCGGGGTCGTGACCTCGAGCGGCGCCTTGAACGTCACCTTCGGTTCCTTGCCGACCGGGCCCGAGACCTCGATCGCGTCGACCGCCTTGACGTCCTCCTCGGACGGGCTGGGGGCGGGCGACGGCTCCGCGGCGGCCGTCACCTCGCAGACGTTGCCGGTGGAGGAGGAGGCGGCGGCGTTGCCGCTCCCGCCGTCGTCGCCGCTCGCGCAGCCGGTGAGCGCGATGGATGCCAGCGCGACGGCTGCCAGGCCGGCAGTAGTGCGGTGCTTCACGAGTAGTCCTTCGGTCGGTGTGCGCCTTGCTGGGGACCGCCACACTCTAGCGGGCGGAGATGAGTGCGGCTCCCAGGCGTTGTGGTGCGCGATGTGGGCTGTTCTTCGGCAGCCTTGAGCCATCCGCTCCGCCCTGCGGAACAATAGATGCCATGCCGTCGAACCGCCGCTCCAGCAAGCGTCCGTATGCCGCGGACCATGTCCCCCTCGACGTGGACCGGGCCACGGGCGGACGCCGCAGCGAGTCGGCGGCCGACGGCGAGTGGGTGGTGCAGCGCATCCGGTCCTCCGACAAGACCTACGTCTGCCCGGCCTGCCGCCAGGAGGTCACCCCGGGGACGCCGCACGTCGTCGCGTGGAAGACGGACGGGTTCGGCGGCGCCGAGGCCGGGCTGGACGCCCGGCGGCACTGGCACAACAGCTGCTGGCAGCGCCGCGCGAACCTGCGTTGAACGTCCGGCCCCGCGCCGCGACACGCCCAGCGCCGACGCGTCCTCCGGCGCGCGGGAGGAGAATGGACCCGATGACCACTGAAGCGACGCCGGGCGCGGCCTCCGGCCAGACCACCCACCAGATCCGCTCGCTCACCGTCCTGCCCGCACAGCGGGAGGACGTCGAGCTGCACACCGCCGACGGCCTCACCCTCGTGGGCGAGCTCGCGCTGCCCGCGGACCGCGAACCCGCGGCCAGCCTGCTCACGCTCCACCCCCTGCCCACGCACGGCGGGTTCATGGACTCCCACGTGTACCGCAAGGCGGCCTGGCGCCTGCCCGCGCTGGCGGGCCTCGCGGTGCTGCGGTTCAACACGCGGGGCACGTCCTCCCCGCGCGGCACGAGCGAGGGCGCGTTCGACGGCGGCGAGGCGGAGAAGTACGACGTCGCCGCGGCGATCGAGCTCGCCGAGTTCCGCGGGCTGCCCCGGCCGTGGCTGGTCGGCTGGTCGTTCGGTACGGAGCTGGTCCTCAAGCACGGCGCCGACCCGAGCATCGAGGGCGCGATCCTGCTGTCGCCGCCCCTGCACCGCGCGACCGACGAGGACCTGGACCGCTGGGCGGCGTTCGGCAGGCCGCTCGTGGTGCTGGTGCCGGAGCTCGACGACTACCTGCGTCCCGAGGAGGCCCGGCGCCGTTTCGCGCGCGTGCCGCAGGCCGAGGTGATCGGCGTCGACGGCGCGAAGCACCTCTGGGTCGGCGAACCCGCCGTCGCGCGCGCGCTGAACGAGATCGTGGGCCACGTCCTGCCGGACCACCCGCTCCCGCTGCCGACCCACTGGGACGGGCCTCTGGGCACCTCCTGAACGGTCGTACCCGAACCAGCACCCACCACAGGAGGACGATGATGACCTCGCGAGCCACCCGGAACCTGGCCACGTTTACGCTGCAGGACGGCGGCGGGGTGCCGCTCGTGCTGCTGCACGGCTTCCCGCTGGACCACCGCATGTGGGTGGCGTGCGCCGAGCACCTCCCGCCGGGCATCCGGGCCATCGGGGTCGACCTGCCCGGCGCCGGGCACAGCGACCTGGACGGTTTCCCGCCGAGCATCGAGCACATCGCCGACGCGGTGTACCGCACGATGACCGAGGCGGGGGAGGGCAACGCGATCGTCGTCGGGCACTCGATGGGCGGGTACGTCGCGCTCGCGTTGGCCGAGCGGCATCCAGGGTTCGTGGCGGGCCTGGGCCTGGTGGACACGAAGTCGACCGCGGACACCGAGGAGGCGCGGGTCAAGCGCCTGCGGATCGCCGCCGCCGTCGACGCCAGCCAGACCGTGGACGCCGTGCTGGGCATGCCCGCCAACCTGGTCGGCGCCACGAGCACCGAGCACCGGCGCAACCTGTTCCCCCTGCTGGACTCCTGGATCCGGGCACAGTCGCCCGCGGGCGTCGCCTGGTCGCAGCGCGCGATGGCGGCCCGCCCCGACCGAACCGCCGTCCTCGAGAGGCTGGACGCGCCGGTCGCCGTCGTGGTGGGCGCCGAGGACGCCATCACGCCGCTGGCCGAGGCCGAGCACATGGTGCGG
>NZ_KI911710.1:67129-67415 GCF_000515355.1 Promicromonospora kroppenstedtii DSM 19349
GCCCTCGGCCTGCTGCACGCCCACGTCGTGGCCCACCACTGATCACCTGAGCAAACAGGTCGGGGCGCGATCCGCCGGGTGGTGGATCGCGCCCCGACCTGTGTCAGCGGCTGTAAGGACTACTTCGAGGCGCCGGCCTTCTCGGCGACCGGGGCGTCCGCCTCCTCGCTCTCCGCGGGGGAGGACGCCGAGTCGGAGGCAGCCGCGCCGGCCTTCGTGCTGGCCTTGGTGCCCTTGACCGACGGGATCACGACGGTCGCGGTGCCGACGGGCACGGGCGTCGGGT
>NZ_KI911710.1:67515-74905 GCF_000515355.1 Promicromonospora kroppenstedtii DSM 19349
GCAGCGCCGGGCGGCGACCGGCGCCATGCCGGCCGTGCCGGCCGCCGAGCCGGAACCCCAGCCCGAACCCGAGCAGGAGACCCCGAGCAGCCGTGCCGCGGCGTGGCGCCAGACCTGGGGTGTGACCGGGAGCGACGACGGAGGTAACAGATGAGACGCACCACGACCCGATCCATGGCCGTGGTAGCGACCGTGCTCGCAACCGGCCTGCTGGCCGGCTGCGCCGAGGAGCTTCCCGTACCCAAGCCCGAGGCACCGGTCGCGGCGGCCGTCGTGACGCAGTCCCAGGAGCGCAAGATCCTGGACAAGGTGTCCGGCGTCGTCGAGGGCGTGACCAAGTCCAAGGAGGCGGACTCGCTGGGCGAGCGCCTGTCCGGGCCCGCGCTCACGATCCGCGAGACCCAGCTCAAGGTGGCCGGAGCCCGCAAGGACGACGAGCCGCTGACGGACCTGAACATGGAGATGCAGCAGGTCATCCTGCCCTCCGACCAGGAGTGGCCGCGCAGCAGCTTCGCCATCACGGTGCAGCCCAAGGACCTCACCACGCCCGTGCTCATGGCGTTCGACCAGGCCGAGGCCCGCGAGCAGTACAAGCTGTGGGGCTGGGTCCGCCTGCTGCCGGGCGTGACCATGCCGCAGTTCGCGGAGGCCGACCTGGGCAGCGCCGCCGTGGCGGCGGACGACGAGAGCCTCAAGGAGACCCCCGAGACCGTCATCAAGCAGTACGCCTCGGTGCTGACGGTCGACAAGGACTCGAAGTACGCCGGCAACTTCGCCGACGACGATCTGCGCCAGTTCTTCCGGGACTACGGCAAGCTGCAGGTCGACGCGATCAACAAGGAGGACTGCAAGGGCGCCTTCGAGGTCGCGTACGAGCCCACCAAGGACCCGGTCAAGTCGGTCCGCACCGCTGACGGCGGCGCCCTCGTGATGGCGGCGATGATCAGCAAGGAGACCATCACCGCCAGGGAGGAGGGCTGCGAGATCGGCCCGCCGACCAAGACGACCCAGGCCCTGTGGGGTGACGAGGACGTGACCAACGTCGTCGAGGTGAACTACCAGGACATGGTGGCCATGTACGTGCCGCCGAAGGACTCGGAGGACCAGATCAGCCTGGTCGGCTACGAGCACGTGCCGTCGTCGGTCTCGAACGGCTGACGTTTTCACTGACCCCGCTGTCAGCCCTGGCTAGGGTGGCCTCCGTGAATTCACGGAGGCCACCCTTTCCGCGTTCCGGGCTCGTCCCGGGCGTGCTCGCCGTCACGTCACTCCTGCTCACGGGGTGCACCACCGAGCTCCCCGTCCCGGTCGCCGATGCCCCGGTGGTCGCGGCGGTCGTCAGCGAGACCCAGGAGCGCAAGATCCTGGAGCAGGTGACGGCGGTCGTCGACGGTGCGAAGGGCGACGAGGGTGCGCAGGCACTGGAGGAGCGGCTCGCCGGTCCCGCGCTCGGGCTGCGCCGGGCCGAGATGCGGATCGCCGCGTCCGGCGACGACAAGGCACTGGTCAGCCTGCCGCTGGCCGGCCGGCAGCTGATCCTGCCGTCCGAGCAGGGCTGGCCGCGTAGCAGCTTCGTCATCACGGAGCAGCCCTCCAAGAAGGCCCCGCCGCTGCTCGCGGCGTTCGAGCAGCCCTCGGCCCGCGACCAGTACAAGATGTGGGGCTTCGTCTACCTGGTGCCCGGGGTGACCATGCCGCAGTTCGCACCGGCCGACCTGGGCAGCGCCGCCGTCCCGGCGGACGACACGAGTCTCAAGATCTCGCCGCAGGACGTCGCGCAGCAGTACGCGTCGGTCCTGAGCATCGACGACCGGTCGAGGTACGCCGAGAGCTTCGGTGACGACGACCTGCGGCAGTACCTGCGAGACACCGGCGAGAGCTACCTCGCGGCGATCAAGAAGGAGGACAAGGGCGCCAAGGGCACCTTCGAGGTCGGGTACGAGCCGACGAAGGACCCGGTCAAGGCGGTCCGCACGGCCGACGGCGGCGCCGTGGTGCTGGCGGCGCTGGCGAGCCAGGAGACCCTGAAGGCGGAGAAGGGATGGCGGCTGACACCGAGCACGCCGTCGGCCAAGGCGCTGTGGGGCAACGCCAAGGGCACCGAGGTGATGAAGGTCGTCTACCGCGACCTGGTCGCCCTGTACGTGCCGCCTGCCGGCTCGCCGGACCAGGTCACCCTGCTGGGCTTCCACCGCGTGCCCACCTCGGTCTCGAACAAGTGACCCGCTGATCGCCCAGAGCGGAGTCGACGGGTATCGATCGCGTGGTTCATTAGGATTGCCCCCATGAGCAGTACGTCCCCCCAGCCCGGCCCCGCCCGGAGCGCGCAGCCCGAGTTCGCGGTGCGCGGCGCCGTCGACCTGTCCGCACTCAACCGTCCCCAGGCACCGCCGCCCGGGCAGCCCGGTGGCGCCCCCGAAGCCGGCGGGTTCGTGGTGGACGTCAGCGAGGCGAACTTCGAGCAGCTCGTCCGCGACTCGACCACCTACCCGGTGGTGATCCTGCTGTGGATCCCGACCGACCAGGCGAACGCCGAGCTGGGTGCCACCATGGGCCGCCTCGCGCAGGAGTACGCCGGCCGGTTCCTGCTGGGCCGCGTGGACGCGCAGGCCAACCCGCAGGTGGCCGCAGCGTTCCAGGTGCAGGGCGTGCCGACCGTCGTCGCCGTGCTGCAGGGCCAGCCCTTGCCCCTGTTCCAGGGCGCCGCCGACGAGCAGCAGATCCGCGGCGTGCTCGACCAGGTGCTGGCCGCCGCCGAGCAGAACGGCGTCACCGGCCTGGCCCCGGGCGGAGCCGCCCCCACGGGCGACGAGCCCGAGCCGGAGCCGGAGCAGCCGCTGCCCCCGCTGCACCAGGAGGCGTACGACGCGATCGAGCGCGACGACCTCGCGGGTGCCGCCGCGGCGTACGAGAAGGCCCTGCGCCAGGACCCGAAGGACACCGACGCCACCGCCGGCCTCGCCCAGGTGCACCTCATGCAGCGCACCCACGACTCCGACCTCGCGGCCGTGCGCCAGGCCGCCGCGGCCGCGCCGTCCGACGTCGACGCGGCGCTCGCCGTCGCCGACATGGACATGCTGGGCGGCAAGGTGGACGACGCGTTCGCGCGCCTGCTCGACCTGCTGACCGAGACGGACGCCGACGGCAAGGAGAAGATCAGGGTGCGGCTGCTGGAGCTCTTCGAGGTGGCCGGCACCACGGACCCGCGCGTCAGCAAGGCCCGCAAGCGCCTGGCGATCAGCCTGTACTGACCGGGCGCGCCGGTCGGCCGGGTCGGCAGTCTGACCTGCCGATCACCTTCGAGGCCTGGGTTTCTTCGCTTTGAGTCGCCTCAAAGCGAAGAAACCCAGGCCTCGAAAGAGTTGGGCCGCTCCAGGAGGGCTACTCCGGGACCAGGACGAGGGCGCCCAGCGGCGGGATGCGCATCGGGGCCGACCACGCGCGGCCGTGGTGCGGGACCGGCTCGGCCTGGACGCTGCCCATGTTGCCGACGCCCGAGCCGCCGTAGACCGTCGCGTCGGTGTTGAGCACCTCGCGCCACACCGGGCCGCCAGCGGTCACCGGCTCGGCCAGAGTCGCGGCATCGGCCGGCGCGACCCGCATCGACGTCTCCGCGGGCTCGGCGGGCGGGAGGGTCTGGACGTGCTCGACCAGCGATCCGGGCTCGACCCCCGCCGCGCCACCGGTCCGGGGCACGTCCGGCAGCGGCAGCCGGTAGCCCTCGTGCGGCACGCCCGCGAAGTTCACGACCACCACCACCGGGTCCCCGGAGCGGGACCGGCGCACGTACGCGAGCACGTTGTGGTCGGCGTCGTCGGACTCCAGCCACTCGAAGCCCGCCGGGTCGAAGTCCAGCTCCCACAGCGCGGGTGTCGCGCGGTACAGCGCGTTCAGGTCGCGGACCAGGTGCTGCACGCCCGAGTGCCCGGTGTCGCCGAGCAGGTCCCAGCGCAGGCCCTCGGACTCCGCCCACTCCGTGTCCTGCGCGAACTCGCAGCCCATGAACAGGAGCTGCTTGCCCGGGTGGGTCCACTGGTAGGCCAGGAACGAGCGCACGCCGGCGAGCTGCTGCCACCGGTCGCCCGGCATCTTGCGCAGCAGCGAACCCTTGCCGTGCACCACCTCGTCGTGGCTGATCGGCAGCACGAACTGCTCCGTGAACGCGTACACGAGCGAGAACGTGAGCTCGCCGTGGTGGTAGCGCCGGTTGTACGGGTCCTCCGCCAGGTAGCGCAGGGTGTCGTTCATCCAGCCCATGTTCCACTTCAGGCCGAAGCCCAGGCCGCCGCTCGACGTCGGTCCGGTGACCTGCGGGAACGCCGTCGACTCCTCAGCGATCATCATGACGCCGGGCGTGCGGCGGTAGGCGGTCGCGTTCGCCTCCTGGAGGAACGCGATGGCCTCCAGGTTCTCCCGGCCGCCGTGCACGTTGGGCGTCCACTCGCCGTCCTTGCGCGAGTAGTCGAGGTAGAGCATCGAGGCGACGGCGTCCACCCGCAGGGCGTCGACGTGGAACTCCTCGAACCAGTACGTCGCGTTGGCGACCAGGAAGTTGCGCACCTCGCGGCGGCCGAAGTCGAAGATCAGCGTGCCCCAGTCCTGCTGCTCGCCGCGCCGCGGGTCCGGGTGCTCGTACAGGGGCGTCCCGTCGAACCGGGCCAGGGCGAACTCGTCGCGCGGGAAGTGCGCGGGCACCCAGTCCAGCACGATGCCGATCCCGGCCTGGTGCAGCCGGTCCACCAGGTACCGGAAGTCGTCGGGAGAGCCGAACCGCGACGTCGGCGCGTAATAGCTCGTGACCTGGTAGCCCCACGAGCCGCCGTACGGGTGCTCCGCCACCGGCAGCAGCTCCACGTGCGTGAAGCCCTGCTCGACGACGTAGTCGGTGAGCTGCTCGGCGAGCTCGCGGTAGCCGAGGCCCGGCCGCCAGGAGCCCAGGTGCACCTCGTACACGCTCAGCGGCGCGGAGTGCGGGTCGGACGCGGACCGGGCGGCCAGCCACGCCTCGTCGTGCCACGTGTGCTCCGAGGCGGTGACGACGCTGGCCGTGGCGGGCGGATGTTCCGTCGCCTTGGCGAGCGGGTCGGCCTTGGCACGCCAGACGCCGTCGGCCCCCAGGATCTCGAACTTGTAGCGCAGCCCCGGGCCGACGTCGGGGACGA
Organism: Promicromonospora kroppenstedtii DSM 19349; assembly: GCF_000515355.1. Lineage (GTDB taxonomy): Bacteria > Actinomycetota > Actinomycetes > Actinomycetales > Cellulomonadaceae > Promicromonospora > Promicromonospora kroppenstedtii. Next base: position 72,678 of record NZ_KI911710.1, read on the forward strand.
ACAGCTCCCAGACACCGGTGTGCCCGAGCGACCGCATCGGGTGCGTGCCGCCCCAGCCGTTGTGGTCGCCCACGAGCCGCACGCCGCGCGCGTTCGGGGCCCACACGGCGAAGGCGACGCCGGCGATGTCGCCGGACCCGCTCGGGTACCGGTGCGGGTTGGCGCCGAGCACCTGCCAGAGCTGCTCGTGCCGCCCCTCGCCGATCAGGTGCAGGTCCACCTCGCCCAGCGTGGGCAGGAACCGGTACGGGTCGTCGGAGGTCCAGGTGTCCGTGCCGGACCGGGTGCGGATGCGGTAGTCGGGGGCGTGCCGCGACCCGTCCGCCTCCTCGGCGGCCGGGACGACGGCGGCCCATACGCCCGCACCCTGGTGCGTGGCGGACACCTCGGTGCTCGCCGTGACGACGACCACCTCGTCGGCCAGCGGGCGCAGGGCGCGGACCACGGTCCACGGCCCGTCGAGCAGGTGGGGGCCGAGCACGGTGTGCGGGTCGTGGTGGGTTCCGGACGCGACGGCGGTCAGCGCCTCGAGGTCGACGTCGGGCAGGTCAGCCATGGGATCACCTTTCCATGCCGGGTACGTGGCGTGCGACACGTAACGCGGACGGATCGCGCGTCGACCTGGTGTTCTGTTCACGCCACGAGCTTGCGACGTTTCAAACCGAGCACGGCGGGCAAAGGTTCGTGGGCTGAACAGAACGTCAGGTCGGGAGAGCCCGTCCAGGCTGCCAGCCGGAGCGGGTCAGGACCCGGCCGATCCGCTCCGTCAGCCCCTGCGGCTGCCTGAGGTGTGCGCCACGGAAGCGGAGGACGATCGTCCTGCCGCCCTCGAGCAGGTCGTTCTGCCGGACGGCGTCCCGGCCGAGCTGGTCGTCCGTGGAGTGAAAGGCACCGCCGTCGATCTCGACGATCAGCCAGCGACCGTCGCCGAGGTGCCACACGAGATCGGCGCGTCCCAGGAACTTCCCCTCGCCGTCCCGGAACTCGCGCTGCAGGTCGTCCGGCGGGAAGCCGGCGTCGACGCACCGCAGCCGTGCCTCGGTCTCCAGGGGCGACTCGGCGCGCCCGTCGACGAGGTCGGCCCAGTGGAGCCGCTCGACCAGTCCCGCTCGACGCGCGAGCGCCCGCACCTCGACGAGGTCCTGCGCGCTGACGACCTTCTTGTGGAGCAGGCTGTCCGCGCACTGGACCCAGCTGTCTCGTGAGAGCGTCCGCATCGCCTGGACCAGGGCCAGAGGGGCCCGAGCCGCATGACGGCCGAGCACCTTGACCGCGTGGCCGCGCAGGTCGACCTGGCGTACTCGCACGCCTGCTCGAGGGCGGGCGTACGTGCCGCGTGGCAGTGCTACCTCTGCGGTGAGCCGGCGGGGCAGCCCCTCGGCGCCGTGCATCATGAGCGCGATCTCGCCGACGGCCGCCGACCTGGGGTACGACTTCAGCGCGAGCCAGACGGTACGCCAACGTTCCTGGTCGAACTCGTGCATGGTGGCATCGCGTTCACGGGTGTCGTACACGCCGCGGGCCGGTCGCTTCCAGGTGCCCGCGGCGACGAGCCGACTGCGCCGGCTCGTCAGCACACCGTGCTCCTCGCACTGTGCCGTGGACACCAGGCCGCCCTGTCCACGGGCGACCTCAAGGAGAGGCGGGGGAAGGCCCGCTGCTGATCTCATCGCCCCATTGCAGCCGATGGTGATTCTTGGTGCCGCTTGTCCACAGGGCTTGCCGTGCTGCCGTGCGGGAGTTCTGTTCGGGCCACGAGGTTGCAACGGTTCAAACCGGTGGATGCGGGCAGAGCCTCGTGGGCTGAACAGAACCTCAGGTGGTCGGGCTCATGAGCCGAGCACGCGCGCCACCGCGGCGAGCGGGATGTGCATCCACGCCGGGCGGTGCCGGAACTCGTAGACCACCTCGTACAGGGCCTTGTCCACGGTCAGGGCGCGCAGCATCAGCTCGGCGGTGCCGACGTCGAGCACGGTGCCGGGCGTCGCCACCTCCTGCGCCGCGAGCGGCGTCGCGTGGTCCTCGCCGCTGACCTGCCGGTGTCCCTCTCCGTCTTCTGGTCGGGGTCCCGCTGCGCTTCGTTCCGGGCGGGTGCCTCGTTCCTCGGCCCCCACCCTGCTCTGCGCTTCGCGGTACCCCTCTCCGTCTTCTGGTCGGGGTCCCGCTGCGCTCCGTTCCGGGCGGGTGCCTCGTTCCTCGGCCCCCACCCTGCTCTGCGCTTCGCGGTA
>NZ_KI911710.1:75005-79364 GCF_000515355.1 Promicromonospora kroppenstedtii DSM 19349
GAAACCCGCGGGCTCGAGCGCCGGGCCGGGGCCCAGCGCCTCGCGCAGGGCGGTGTGCAGGTGCGCGACGACGGCGCCGAGCTCCAGCGCGCGCTCCCCGAAGTCCTCGTCCCGCGCCGCGTAGGCGCAGGCCAGCTCGAACCCGTCCGTCGCCTCGTGCACGAGCTCGGAGAGCACGGCGAGGTGTGCGCGGGCCGGCGCCTCGACGGCCGCCCCGGAATCCCCAGGAGTGCCAGGAGCTCCGGGACCGTCGGCCGGCAGCTCGACCGACCCGAGGTAGCGTGGCACGCCGTCCCAGCCGGCCCGGGTGAGAGCCGCGGGGATCACGACGTCGGGGTGCGGGCCGAGCGCCACTGTCCGCAGGATCTTCAGCATCCCGCCGCGGCCCGTCGCGTGCGGCAGGGCGGGCAGCACCACGGAGGTGTTCGACTGCTCGCCGGAGATGCGCCGCGCCCCGGCGAGCTCTGCGCAGTCCTCCGGCTCGCACGTGCCGGGCAGTGCTGCCGTGAAGTAGGCGTGCCACGCGACGGGGTGCACCCCGCCGTCGTGCACGGTGACCCTGCCCGACGCGGTGGTGACCGTGCCGATCAGCCCGGCCTCCTCGGTCTCGGCCGTGTCGGCCTCCGGCTCCGCGGTCGGGGTCAGCACCAGCGGGACCTGGATCACCAGCGACTCGTCGCCGGCGGCCAGCCCGGGCCCGGCCAGCCGCAGGAGCGCGACGACCACGTCGGCGACGCCCCCGAACGTGACCGTGAGCCACGGCTGGTGCGTGACCCCCTCGGCCGGCACCGGGTACCAGCGCTGCTGGGGCAGCCACTTGTCCAGCAGCCGCAGCACCTCGGGGGAGAGGTGCGCGGCTCCGGGGGAGACGTGGACGGGGGGTACCGGGCTCACACCGCTCGCGCCTGCCCTGCCGTGTCATCCGGCGCGGCCGTTGCTCCGGCCGGCGTGGGCGGAGCGAGCACCAGCCAGTAGAAGTCACGTGCGCCCCAGGTCATCGTCAGGATGCCGTCGTCGCCCACGCTCGGGAACCCGGCCCCGCCGAACACGTCGGTGAGCGTCCAGCCCGCGTACCCCGGGAGCTTGATCGTCGAGGACCGGGCGGTCGCCGAGAGGTTCGCGGCGATCAGCAGCGTCTCCTCGGAGGAGGAGCGCGTGAACGCCAGCACCGACTCGTCGTTGCAGTCCAGCGCCGTGAAGTCGCCCGTGCCGAACGTGGGGTGCAGCCGCCGGAAGGCCAGCATGTTGTGCATCCAGTGCAGCAGCGACGTCGGCTGCGCGAGCTGGGCCTCCACGTTGGTGTGCTGGTAGTGGTGCACCAGCGACTGGACCAGCGGCAGGTACAGCTTGCCGGGGTCGGCGGTGGAGAAGCCGGCGTTGCGGTCCGGCGTCCACTGCATCGGGGTGCGCACCGCGTCGCGGTCCGGCAGCCAGATGTTGTCGCCCATGCCGATCTCGTCGCCGTAGTAGAGGCACGGCGTGCCCGGCATCGACAGGAGCAGCGCGTTGGCCAGCTCGATCTCCTTGCGGGAGTTGTCGAGCAGCGGCGCAAGCCGCCGTCGGATGCCCACGTTCGCGCGCATCCGGGGGTCGGGGGCGTACCAGCCGTACATGCTGGCGCGCTCCTCGGTGGACACCATCTCCAGGGTGAGCTCGTCGTGGTTGCGCAGGAACGTGCTCCACTGCCCGCCCGCCGGGATGGCGGGCGTGTCCGCGAGGATCTCCAGGAGCTGGCGGGCCCGCTGGTCGCGGATCGCGTAGAAGATGCGCGGCATCACGGGGAAGTGGAAGCACATGTGGCACTCGGGGTCGTCGTCCGTGCCGAAGTACTCCACGACGTCCGCGGGCCACTGGTTCGCCTCGGCCAGCATGATGCGGCCCGGGAACTCGGTGTCGATCATCCGCCGCACCCGGCGCAGGAACGCGTGGGTCTCGGGCAGGTTCTCGCAGTTGGTGCCCTCGGACTCGAACAGGTACGGCACGGCGTCGAGCCGGAACCCGTCCACCCCGAGCTGCAGCCAGAACCGGCCGACGTCGAGCATGGCCTCGACGACGCGCGGGTTCTCGAAGTTGAGGTCGGGCTGGTGGCTGAAGAACCGGTGCCAGAAGTACTGCCGGCGCACCGGGTCGAACGTCCAGTTCGACGTCTCGGTGTCCACGAAGATGATGCGCGCGTCCTGGTACCGCGTGGCGTCGTCGCTCCACACGTAGAAGTCGCCGTACGGGCCGTCCGGGTCGGCGCGGGACGCCTGGAACCACGGGTGCGCGTCGCTGGTGTGGTTCATGACCAGGTCGATCACCACGCGGATGCCGCGCTCGTGCGCCGCGGCGACCAGGTCGCTGAAGTCCGCCATCGTGCCGAACTGCGGCGAGACGGCGGTGAAGTCCGCGACGTCGTACCCGCCGTCGCGCAGCGGGGACGGGAAGAACGGCGGCAGCCACAGGCAGTCGACGCCGAGCCACTCCAGGTAGTCGAGCCGCTCCACCAGGCCGCGCAGGTCGCCGGTCCCGTTGTCGCCCGAGTCGGAGAACGACCGGATCATGACCTCGTAGAAGACCGCCTTCTTGTACCACTCGGGGTCGTCGGACAGGCCCTTGCGCCGGGCGTCCACCCGCGGCTGCCGGCGCGGCGGCAGCGCCTGGACGGGCACCGGCACCGACGGCGGGTTGGGCATGGCCGGGCGTTGTGGCGCGGCCGGCCGCTCCGGCGTCGGCTGTGCGGGGTATCCCTCCGGGGGCCCGACGGCGGGGCCACCCGGCCCGAACGTCGTCATGCGGGGCCCACCTGCAGCACGTGGGCCACCCGGACCTGCGGGTCGAGGCGCACCCAGGGATGGGCTCCCCAGCCGTAGGTCTCGCCCGACAGGAGGTCGTGCGCCACGTAGAACGGGGCGTTGTCGTCGCCGTCGGGGGCGCTGAGGCCGAGGGCGGAGAGATCCAGGTGCACTACAGACTCCTGCACGTTCCGGGGGTCCAGGTTCAGCACGACCACGATCACGTCGTCGTGCCGCGGGGCACGCCGATCGTTACCCCCTGCTCTCATGGTGCGGCCCGCCGCCGCCCCTGTCGCGCGCGACGCGTGATCGGCCGAGATCCGGCGCGAGTACGCGACCACCTGGTCGTTCGTGGTCGGGTGCACGGTCAGGTTGCGCAGCTGGCCCAGGGCCGGGTGCGTGCGGCGGATCGCGTTCAGCTCACCGAGCAGGAGGGCGATCCCGTACTCGTCGGCACGCGCCCAGTCGCGCGGCCGGTACTCGTACTTCTCGTTGTCGATCTGTTCCTCCACGCCGGGCCGCGGCACGTTCTCCACGAGCTCGTAGCCGGAGTAGATGCCCCACGTGGGCGAGCCCGTGGCCGCCAGCACCGCGCGCACCGCGAACGCCGAGACGCCGCCCTCGATCAGGTAGGGCGGCAGGATGTCGTGGGTGGTGGGCCAGAACGACGGGCGCAGCACCGAGCCCTGCGGCCCGCTCACCTCCGCGAGGTACTCCGCGACCTCCTCCTTGGTGTTGCGCCAGGTGAAGTAGGTGTACGACTGGTGGAAGCCGATCCGGGCCAGCGTCTGCATCATCGCGGGCTTGGTGAACGCTTCCGACAGGAAGATGACCTCGGGGTTCGTCCGGTACACCTCGGCCAGCAGCCACTCCCAGAAGTCGAGCGGCTTGGTGTGCGGGTTGTCGACGCGGAACAGCGTGACGCCCCGGTCGATCCACGTGCGGATCACGCCGAGCACCGCCGCGTACAGGCCGTCCGGGTCGGTGTCGAAGCTGAGCGGGTAGATGTCCTGGTACTTCTTGGGCGGGTTCTCCGCGTACGCGATCGACCCGTCCGCGCGCACCACGAACCACTCCGGGTGCTCGGTGACCCACGGGTGGTCGGGGGAGCACTGCAGCGCGATGTCGAGCGCCACCTCCAGGCCCACGGCGCGCGCGGCGCCCACGAAGTCGCGGAAGTCTGCCTCCGTGCCCAGGTCCGGGTGGATCGCGTCGTGCCCGCCGTCCGCCGATCCGATGGCGTAGGGGCTGCCCGGGTCGCCGGGCGCCGCCTCCAGCGTGTTGTTGCGGCCCTTGCGGAACGTGGTGCCGATGGGCGAGACCGGCGTCAGGTAGACCACGTCGAACCCCATCGCCGCGATGGCCGGCAACCGCCTCGCCGCCGTCGCGAACGTGCCGGACACCCACGTGCCGTCCTTCTTCTGGTACGCCCCCTCGGAGCGGGGGAACATCTCGTACCAGGACCCGGCCAGCGCCAGGCGCCTCGAGACCCGCAGCGGGTAGGCGTCCGACGCCGAGACCAGCTCGCGCAGCGGCGCGCGCCGCAGGGCGTCGGTGACCTCGGGCGCCGTCGCCGCCGCGAACC
>NZ_KI911710.1:79464-87691 GCF_000515355.1 Promicromonospora kroppenstedtii DSM 19349
GCGGGCGTCGGCCAGTGCCTTGCCGGCGGCGGTCAGCACCCGCGCGTCGCGCGCCGTCCGGCCTCCCGCGACGAGCGCGTCGCCCGGCACCAGGCGGCAGATCCGCTCGAACAGGCGCACGCCCTCGGCGAGCATCAGCTCCGTGTCGATGTCCGCCGCGATCTTGATCCCGGCGTCGTGCACCCATGTCGCGTACGGGTCCGACCACGCCTCGACGCGGAAGGTCCAGTCGCCCTCGGCGTCGGGCTGCAGCTCGCCCCGGAAGTGGTCCAGACCGGGCGCGACGTCGGTCATGGGCGCCCACGAGTGGTCCGACCCGTCCGGGGCGACCAGCACGGCCGTCGCGGACACGGCGTCGTGCCCCTCGCGGAAGACCGTGGCCTCCACGGGGACCACCTCGCCGACCACCGCCTTCGCAGGCCAGCGGCCCCCTTCGACGACAGGGGCGACCTCGAGGACGGGGATGCGGCCGATCCGGCCGGGAGTCGTGTGCGGGCTCACCGGAACACGCTATCGACCGGTTCGGGTCACTCGCCTGCGGGGCGCGCCGAGGTCCGGTGAACGTCGTCGGACGGGTCGGTGAAGCCCGCGGCAACAGGTGTGCTCGCCGGGACAAGTGCGTAGTGTTCTGCCGGTGAGAGCGATCCGCAGATTCACCGTCCGCACGGTCCTCCCCGAGCAGCTCGCGGCGCTCGACGAGCTGGCCCAGAACCTTCGCTGGTCCTGGCACGCGCCGACACGCGAGCTGTTCGCGAGCATCGACCCCGACCTCTGGTCCGACGTCCGGGGCGACCCCGTCGCCCTGCTCGCCGCGCTCGGCTCCGACCGCCTCGCGGCGCTCGCAGGAGACGAGGAGTTCACGGGGCGCGTGCGGGCGGCGGCCGACGACCTGCACCACTACCTGCGCGACCCACGCTGGTACCAGGGCCGCACCACGCCGGCCGGCGGCGAGCTGCCGCGCGCGATCGCCTACTTCTCGCCGGAGTTCGGCATCACCTCGGTGCTGCCGCAGTACTCGGGCGGCCTCGGCATCCTGGCGGGCGACCACCTCAAGAGCGCGTCCGACATGGGCGTGCCCATCGTGGGCGTGGGTCTGCTGTACGGCGCCGGCTACTTCCGGCAGTCGCTCACGCGCGACGCCTGGCAGGTGGAGACCTACCCGCTGCTCGACCCGGACGGCCTGCCGCTCGCGGTGCTGCGCGAGGACGACGGTACGCCCGCCGTCATCTCGCTCGCCCTGCCCGGCGGGCGCACGCTGCACGCGCACGTCTGGGTCGCGGCCGTGGGCCGGGTACCGCTCCTGCTGCTCGACTCGAACGTGCCCGAGAACGACGACGCGGCCCGCAGGGTGACCGACCGCCTCTACGGCGGCGGCGGCGAGCACCGCCTGCAGCAGGAGCTCCTGCTCGGCGTGGGCGGCGTGCGCGCGCTGCGCGCGTGGTCGCGCCTGACCGGAGCGCCGGAGCCGGAGGTCTACCACACCAACGAGGGCCACGCGGGGTTCCTCGGGGTGGAGCGCATCCGCGAGCTCGTCGGCGCCGGCCTGAGCGTCGGCGAGGCCCACGAGGCGGTGCGCGCGGCCACGGTCTTCACCACGCACACGCCGGTGCCCGCCGGGATCGACCGGTTCCCCAAGGAGCTGGTCAGCGCGTACTTCGGTGGCGACAACACCATGCCGGGCGTGCCGACCGAGACCGTGCTCGCGCTCGGGGCCGAGGACTACGACGGGGGCGACCCCACCGTCTTCAACATGGCGGTGATGGGCCTGCGGCTCGGCGGCCGGGCGAACGGCGTCTCGCTGCTGCACGGCCAGGTCTCCCGCGAGATGTTCGAGGGCCTGTGGCCCGGCTTCGACTCGCGCGAGGTGCCGATCACGTCGGTCACCAACGGCGTGCACTCGCCGACCTGGGTGGCGCCGCGGCTGGCCGCCGTCGAGGCCGAGCGGATGGGGCTGGACGAGATCACCGCACCCGAGGCGTCGGGGGGCTGGCTCGACCCGGGCAAGGTGTCCGACGCCGAGCTGTGGGCCCTGCGCGGGGAGATGCGTGCCGAGCTCGTGGCCGAGGCCCGGCGCCGGGTGCGCAAGTCCTGGCGCGAGCGCGGGGCGTCCCCGGCCGAGCTCGGCTGGGTCGACGACGTGCTGTCGCCCGACGTGCTCACCATCGGCTTCGCCCGCCGCGTGCCCACCTACAAGCGGCTCACGCTCATGCTGCGCGACACCGAGCGGCTCAAGGCGCTCCTGCTGCACCCGGAGCGGCCGGTACAGCTCATCGTGGCCGGCAAGTCGCACCCGGCCGACGACTCCGGCAAGCGGCTGATCCAGCAGCTCGTCCGGTTCGCCGACGACCCGGAGGTGCGCCATCGCATCGTGTTCCTGCCGAACTACGACATCGGCATGGCGCAGTCGCTGTACCCGGGCTGCGACGTCTGGCTGAACAACCCGCTGCGACCGCTGGAGGCCTCCGGCACCTCGGGCATGAAGTCGGCGCTCAACGGCGGCCTGAACCTCTCCATCGAGGACGGCTGGTGGGCCGAGTGGTACGACGGCGAGAACGGCTGGGGCATCCCCACGGCCGACGGCGTCGAGGACGCCGACCGCCGCGACGACCTGGAGGCCGCCGCCCTGTACGACCTGGTCGAGTCCCAGGTGGCGCCCGCCTTCTACGGCCGGTCCGCCGACGGCGTGCCGAGCCGCTGGCTGGAGATGGTGCGGCACACGCTGGCCACCCTCGGGCCGAAGGTGCAGGCCACGCGCATGGTCGGCGAGTACGTGCACGGGCTGTACGCCCCGGCGGCCGAGGCCGGGCGGCTGCTCGCCGTCGACGGGTTCGCCGCGGCCAAGGACCTCGCGGGCTGGAAGGCCCACGTGCGCGCCTCGTGGCCGCAGGTGCGCGTGGACCACGTCGAGTCGGCGGGGATCGGCGAGGCGGTGCGGGTCGGCGACCGGCTGACGGTGCGTGCCTACGTCTCGCTCGGGCCGCTCTCGCCCGAGGACGTGGACGTGCAGGTGGTGCACGGCCGGGTCACCGAGGCCGACGTCATCGACGAGTTCACGGCCGAGCCGCTCGCCCTCGTGGAGTCCTACGAGGCGGGGCGGCACGCGTTCGGCGGCGAGGTGGGCCTGGACACGTCCGGGCCGTTCGGTTACACCGTGCGGATCGTGCCGCGGCACCGGCACCTGGCGAGCGTCGCGGAGCTGGGCCTGGTCGCCAACGCCTGAGAACCGGACACCCTTGTCCGATTCAGCCGGACCGGTATTGGATGGGGCGGGCACACCCCCTCAGCCAACCGGAGGACACCATGTCTGACCTGCTCGATTACCCCATCCCGTCGGACCGCGCGATCGAGCCGCCACCGGAGTGGGAGGAGCTGCGCCAGCAGTGTCCTGTGGCCAAGGTGCGCCTCGCCAGCGGCGGCGAGGCCACCTTGCTCACCCGGTACGACGACGTCCGCGCCATGCTGACCGACGGCCGGTTCGGCCGTGTCATCCCGTCCGGTGGCACGGGCGTGGGCTCCCAGGACGACGGCGGCACGTTCAGCAACGATCCGACCGGGGTGATGGCGGACGAGGAGCAGCACCAGGCCTGGCGGCGGCTGGTCAACGCGACGTTCACCGCCAAGCGGGTGCAGGCGCTGGCCCCCGGCATCACCGCCCGGGCCGAGCGGCTCATCGACGACATGCTGGCCGCCGGCGGCCCGGCCGACCTGGTGCCGGCGCTCGCGTTCCCGCTGCCTGTCTGGGTCATCTGCGAGCTGCTGGGCGTGCCGGAGGACCAGCGAGAGCGGTTCCCGTACTGGTCGGACACGGCGCTGAGCACCACCCGGTACTCCCAGGAGGAGATCTCGGCGGCACGCCAGGAGTTCGGCGCGTACATGGCCGCCCTGGTCGAGGCCAAGCGGGCACAGCCGGGCGACGACCTCATCTCCGAGCTGATCGCGCTGGTGGACCAGAACGACCCCCGGCTGACGGCGCAGACCGTGATCGGCACCAGCATGGCGCTGCTCGTGGCCGGCCACGAGACCACCGCGAGCCACATCGCCAAGATGATGGCGCTGTTCCTGGGCGACCGCAGCCGGTGGGAGCGGCTCGTCGCCGACCCCTCGCTGGTGCGCAGCGCGGTCGAGGAGTCGCTGCGGTTCGACCCGAACGCGGGCTTCGGCATGGTGCGCTGGGTGGACGAGGACATCGAGATCGCGGGGGAGAGCATCCCCGCGGGCACGACCGTGGTGTGCAGCCTCGCGGCCGCCAACCGCGACGAGGGCACGTTCGAGGGGGCGGACGAGATGGACCTGGGCCGCCGTCCGAACCCCCACCTCTCGTTCGGTGCGGGCGCCTACTCGTGCCTCGGCCAGTCGCTGGCCCGCACGGAGCTGCAGATCGTGCTGGCCGCGCTGGTGCGCAAGGTGCCGAGTCTCGAGCTGGCGGTGGACGTCGAGTCGGTGCCGCGCAAGGAGGGCCTGCTGGTGGCCGGATTCGACGAACTGCCCGTCAAGTGGGAAGAGTGACCCTCATGAAGATCAACGTGGACCGTGACGCCTGCTGCGGCGCCGGCCAGTGCGTCCTGCTCGCACCCGACGTGTTCGACCAGGACGAGGAGGGCATCGTCGTACTGCTCGACGAGCGGCCGGCGGCCGACCAGGACTTCGCGGTGCAGGAGGCCGTGAGCATGTGCCCCACCGGCGTCATCTGGGTGGACCAGAACGCCTGACGGGTCGCGGGGGGATCGGCTTGGCGGCCTCGATGTCGGCGGCCGCCACGTCGACCTCCTGCGGCTCGCCGCGGCCCGGGACGGGGTCGGTGCGCAGCCGCAGGCCGGCGTCCGAGATCTCGACGACGTGGCCGATCAGGTCGGTCCAGCGGTGCGCCGTGCCGCCGTCGGACACGACCGGGCCGGCCGGTGGGAGCCGCCTCCGGACCACCACGCGGGTACCGGGGCGCAGGCCCCGCCACCCGCCGGGCGCGGCCGGTGTAGCGAATGTCACGTCACTTCTCCTTCCGCAGCGTGAGACCGGTGGGGACCAGGGGGCGTCCCGGGAGATACTAGGATCGCCCCGCCGGGCCGGTCCCGCGGTCGGCATCGTGCATGATCCTCAGTCCGGAAGTGGAAGGACACCCTCCAAGTGACCTACGTGATCGCTCAGCCGTGCGTCGACGTCAAGGACCGGGCGTGCATCGAGGAGTGTCCCGTGGACTGCATCTACGAGGGCAGCCGCTCCCTGTACATCCACCCGGACGAGTGCGTGGACTGCGGCGCCTGCGAGCCGGTCTGCCCGGTGGAGGCCATCTACTACGAGGACGACGTCCCCGACGAGTGGAAGGACTACTACCGCGCGAACGTGGAGTTCTTCGACGACCTGGGCTCCCCGGGCGGCGCCGCGAAGATGGGCGTCATCGAGAAGGACGACCCGATGATCGCGGCCCTTCCGCCCCAGGCCTGACGGCCCGCCGGCATGGGTCTGCACGACCTCTCGGACCTCCCTTTCGCCTGGGACTCGATCGACGGCATCACCGCCACGGCGAGGGCCCACCCGGGCGGGCTGATCGACCTGTCCATGGGCACGCCCGTGGACCCGACGCCCGAGGTCGTGCGGAAGGCGCTCGAGGCCGCTTCGAACGCGCCCGGCTACCCGATGACGGCGGGCACCCCGGCGCTGCGCCAGGCAGTGGCGGACTGGTTCGCCCGGCGCCGCGGCGTGCCGGGCCTCGACCCCGCGGCCGTGGTCCCGACCATCGGCTCCAAGGAGCTCGTCGGGCTGCTGCCCTCCCTGCTGCACCTGGGCCCCGGCGACGTGGTGGTGCACCCCGCCGTGGCCTACCCCACCTATCTCGCGGGCATCCGTGCGGCCGGTGCCACGCCGCTGGCCACGGACGACGTCGCCGACTGGGCTGGTCGGGACGACGTGAAGATGGTCTGGGTCAACAGCCCGGGCAACCCCACCGGCCGCGTGCTCGACGCCGCCGCGCTGCGCGCCGTGGTCGACGCCGCGCGGGCGATCGGCGCCGTCGTCGTCTCCGACGAGTGCTACGCCGAGCTGGTGTGGGACACGCCGTACGACGCCACCACCGGCACCGGCGGTGTGCCCTCGATCCTGGACCCGAGCGTGTGCGGCGGGTCCCACGAGGGGCTGCTGGCCGCGTACTCCCTCTCCAAGCAGTCGAGCATCGCGGGCTACCGGGCCGCGTTCCTCGCCGGCGACGCGGCCCTGGTCGCGGACCTCACGCAGACCCGCAAGCACCTCGGCCTGATCGTGCCCGCGCCGGTCCAGGCCGCGATGACGGCCGCCATGTCGGACGACGCCCACGTCGCCGCGCAGCGCGAGGCCTACGGCGCCCGTCGCCGGGCGCTGGCCGCCGCCGTCACCGAGGCGGGGTTCGTCATCGACGAGTCGACCGCTGGTCTGTACCTCTGGGTGGCGGCTCCGGACGGGCGGCCGGGCCTGTCGGTGGCCGAGTGGTTCGCCGAGCGCGGGATCCTCACCGCACCGGGTCATCTGTACGGCGACGGCACCCACACGCGTGTGGCGCTGACCTCGACTGACGCACAGATTGCCGATGCTGTGACACGCATCACGCAGCCTTGACCGATGGATTGGAAAAACTAGAGCAGGGCGCGATACTGTCGTGCCCCAGGTCGACGCTGTCCCGACACCTTTCTTTCACAGCAGCGTCCCTCGTGCGCCACTCAGGAAGGAAGACATGACCTCCACACCGCTGGACGGCTCGAGCCGCGTCGAGCTCGCCGTCGACGGAACCACTCACACCCTGCCTGTCGTCGCCGCCAGCGAGGGCAACGACGGCATCGTCGTGTCGTCGCTGCTCAAGGACACGGGCCTGGTCACGGTCGACCCCGGGTTCATGAACACGGCGTCGTGCGAGTCCTCGATCACCTACATCGACGGCGATGCCGGCATCCTGCGCTACCGCGGCTACCCGATCGACCAGCTCGCCGCCGGCTCGGGCTTCCTCGAGGTGGCCTACCTGCTCATCTACGGCGAGCTGCCGAGCACCTCGGAGCTGGACGCGTTCACCGAGCGCGTCAACCGGCACACCCTGGTGCACGAGGACTTCCGCACCTTCATGGGAACGTTCCCGCGCAACGCGCACCCGATGGCCGTGCTGGCCTCCGCGGTCAACGCGCTGTCCACGTTCTACCCGGAGTCGCTCGACCCGGCGGACGACGACCAGGTCGACCTCGCCACGGTGCTGCTGCTGGCCAAGACCCGCACCATCACGTCCTACCTGCACCGGCGCCGAGTGGGCGAGCCGCTGCTGTACCCGGACTACTCGCGCGGCTATGTCGAGGACTTCCTGCGCATGACCTTCGCGACGCCGTACGAGGCCTACGAGGCCGACCCGGTGATCGTGGACGCGCTGGAGAAGCTTCTCGTGCTGCACGCGGACCACGAGCAGAACTGCTCCACGTCCACCGTGCGCGTCGTCGGCTCCTCCAACGCGACCCTGTACGCATCAGTGGCCGCGGGCGTGAACGCGCTCTCGGGCCCCGCGCACGGTGGCGCCAACGAGGCGGTGCTCACCATGCTGGAGAAGATCCGGTCGGGTGGCGAGACTGTCGAGACCTTTATGGAGAAGGTCAAGAACAAGCAGGACGGCGTGCGCCTGATGGGCTTCGGCCACCGCGTGTACAAGTCCTACGACCCGCGCGCCGCGATCGTGAAGAAGTCGGCCGACGAGGTGCTCGACAAGCTCGGTGCCAAGGACGAGCTGCTCGACATCGCGCGCGGTCTCGAGGAGATCGCCCTCTCGGACGACTACTTCGTGGAGCGCAAGCTCTACCCGAACGTCGACTTCTACACCGGCCTGATCTACAAGGCCATGGGCTTCGAGCCGGCCATGTTCACACCGCTGTTCGCGCTGGGCCGCATGCCCGGCTGGATCGCCCAGTGGCGCGAGATGATCAAGGACCCGCAGACCAAGATCGGGCGCCCGCGCCAGGTCTACACCGGCGCCACCGAGCGCCCGTACGTCCCGGCATCGCAGCGCTGAGCCTGGGGAGAGCCTTCCAGTTCGGTCGGTTGCTCTGAGTTCGGTCCATTTTCGGACCGAACTCAGAGCAACCGACCGAACTCATTTCCGGGGCCGCAGGGCTGCGTGACCGGATCGTTGCTTCCGGCAGCCACAGTTTGGTCGTGCGTGTCACAGGGCCGGGCTACTTTGGCCCCGTGAGTCGAGCCACCCTCCTTGCCCGCCGGTCCACGGCGCACCGCG
>NZ_KI911710.1:87791-87947 GCF_000515355.1 Promicromonospora kroppenstedtii DSM 19349
GCGGATCGCCGCGCTCGACGTCGACACCCGCCCCGGCTGGTCGATCGCCGAGGCGACGCTCTCCGTGGAGGGCATCACGGCGGGCGGGCAGGACGTCGAGCAGCCCGGATGGACGCCGTCGGAGACCTTCGACGGACCCTCGGGGCTGGTACTCAC
>NZ_KI911710.1:88047-89198 GCF_000515355.1 Promicromonospora kroppenstedtii DSM 19349
CGCACGTCGTGGGGCGCGACGGCGGTGCTCGGCGTCGTCGCGTTCCTCGCCGCCGGGGTGCTGTCCACGGCGCCGCGCGCCGTCGCGACCATGCACGCCGACCAGGTGGCCTACGAGACCGCGACCGCCTCGGGGCCGGCCCGGGACGTGATCTCGGTGGTGGGCTCGATTCCCGGCCAGGCGCCGTCCGGCGGCTTCTACGACCCGGGTGCGGTCGGCGGCGGCGTGCCAGACGAGCCGGACTGGGCGCCGTTCGCCGAGAACCTGGACGCCGTCCGCGCGGAGTCCCCCGAGCCGCTGCGCTCGGTCATGGGCGCGCCGCTCTTCCACGTGACCTCGACCGACCCCGCGTACACCGTCCCGGTACCCAGCTCCGAGCTCGCCGAGGCCAAGGTGTTCCTCCGCACGGCCCCGGACCTGGACGAGCACGCCGAGCTGATCGAGGGGCGCTGGCCCACCGCGACCGCGGGGCCCGTGTTCCTGGGGGACGAGCAGTCCGTGGGCCAGCCCACCGAGCGGGCGCCGGCGTTCGAGGTCGCCGTGTCGCGCGCCGTCGCCGAGACGTACGGCTGGGAGCTCGGCGGCCGGTACGACAACCTCTCCGGCTCGGGCGTGATCGCCCTGGCCGGTCGCTACCCATCCCTCGTCGTGACGGGGATCTTCGACACCGGCGACCCCGATGCCGACTACTGGCTGCACCACGCCCTGGGCGCCAGGGCCTCCGTGATCGTGGACCCGAACCGCGGCCTGCTCGGCACCGCGACCGCCTACGTGGACCCGGCCATGCTCACACCGCTCACCCTGGGAGTGGCCGAGACCCGCGTCTGGTTCCCGGTGAGCACCGACGGCCTGACGGCCGCCGAGGTGCCGGAGCTCCTGTCCCAGATGCAGGGCCAGTCGGCCAGGACGTTCCCCGTCGCGGCCGGCCCCGACGACCCCACGCCGCTCCAGCTGCGGCCCACCAGCCGGCTCACCGAGATCCTGGAGAGCCTGCTCGCGCAGCGCACCGGGGTCGACGCGATCGTCGCCGTCCTCGCCGTGGGCCCGCTCGGCGCCACCGTCGCCGTGCTGGCCCTGGGGGCTCGCCTCGTCGTCGACCGTCGGCGCTCGGCGCTCGCCCTGTTGCGGGCCCGTGGTGCGTCCGGCACCCA
>NZ_KI911710.1:89298-89376 GCF_000515355.1 Promicromonospora kroppenstedtii DSM 19349
CGCTCGTCGCCGCGGCGCCCCTGCTGGTCTCCCTAGCGCTCACGCTGCTCGCGGTCCGCGCGTACCCCTGGCTCGCGC
>NZ_KI911710.1:89476-89567 GCF_000515355.1 Promicromonospora kroppenstedtii DSM 19349
GGACGGCGCTCACCCTGGTCCTGTCGTCGTGAGCGCGGACGTCATCGCCGGCCTGGACACCGTCCCGTTCGCCCGCTGGACCGTGGTGCCC
>NZ_KI911710.1:89667-89797 GCF_000515355.1 Promicromonospora kroppenstedtii DSM 19349
AGTACCGAGCTGGCCGACTGGGCGCCCCGGCACGAGCTCGACCTGTCCCTCGTGCTCGCGGCGCCCGACGGTTCGGTCGCGACGGTCGAGCTCGGGCAGCTCGCCGAGGGCGGCGGGACCGACGGCGCCC
>NZ_KI911710.1:89897-90019 GCF_000515355.1 Promicromonospora kroppenstedtii DSM 19349
CGTGCTCGCCGGTGGGGCCGCGACCCTGGCCGGCGGCTACACCGGCACCGCCGAACGCCTGCGGGAGGACGTCGACGTGCTCACCAACGGCGCTGACGTGCGGATCACGGCGCCCGAGAGCG
>NZ_KI911710.1:90119-101108 GCF_000515355.1 Promicromonospora kroppenstedtii DSM 19349
CCGTCCCGGCGATCGCGCTCGTGCTCGCGGTGGCCGTCGCGGCGACCTCGGCCGTCCTGTACTCCACGGTCTCCGGCGGCGTGGTCCGCGAGGCCTGGCGGGCGACCGGCGCGGACCTGCGCGTCTCGGGTCCCGTTGTCGACGCGCCGGTGGCGGAGCAGGTGGCGGCGATCGACGGCGTCGCCGCCGTGTCGCCGGTGGGCGACGTCGGCGACGGTGTGCTGCAGGGAGCGGGTTCCTCGCCGCGGGCCGAGGTGTGGACCGTGGACGCGGCCGAGCTGGCCGTCGCACAGCAGGACGTCGAGGGCGCCCCCGAGGTGCTGACCGACCTGGCCGGGGAGGGCGGCGCAGACGCCGACGGGGCGCTCCCCGTGATCCTCACCCCCGGTGCGGCCGGTCCGGGCGTCGGGCCGGGGACCACCGGGATCACGCTCACGACGCAGGCGGGCAACGTGCCCGTCCAGGTCGTCGATGTGGTCGACGAGCTCCCGGGACTGCCGGCCGGCCGCTCGCTCGTGCTGGCCGACGGCGACCGCCTCGCCGAGGCCACGGGCGACGTCACCTACGCGCGTCTCGCGCTCGTGGGCCTGACCGACGACGCCGACCGCGCCGCCGTGACGGGCGAGATCTCCCGGCTGCTCCCGTCGTCGGTCGTGGAGGACCCGGACCAGGAGGCCGACGCCGTGCTGGCGGCGCCCGTCTCGGGCGGGCTGGCCGTCGCGTTCGTGCTGGCCGTGCTGCTCGCGGGCCTGCTGTGCGCTGGGGCCGTGGTGATGACGCTCATGCTCGCCGCCCCCGCACGGGCGCGGCTGCTCGCCGTGCTGCAGACCCTCGGCCTCTCGCCCCGGCAGGGCCGCGGGCTGGTCGGCTGGGAGATCGGGCCGTGGGCGGTGGTGGCCCTCGTGATAGGCGCCGTGCTCGGCGTGGTGGTGCCGGAGGTGGTGCTGGCCGCCGTGGACGTCACCGCGCTGACGGGGGGCCCGACCCAGCCCGACGCGCAGTACGACCCGGCGCTGCTGGGCGCGGCCGCCGTCGGCTTCGTGGTGGTGGTGCTGGCCTCGGTCGGCGTGGCGGCGGCACTGAGCCGCCGCGGCGAGGTGGCCGCCCAGCTCCGGATGGGGAGCAACGACTGACATGAGGGAGAACCGATGAGCACGACCATCGAGCTGACGGGCGGCGCACCGGCCTCGGCCGGGCCCGCGGAAGGCGGCGAGATCCGGTGCGCCGACCTGGTGCGGATCTTCGCCACCGACGGCGTGGAGGTGCAGGCCCTGCAGGGCCTCACGCTGACGGTCGAGCCCGGGGAGATCGTCGCCGTCGTCGGCGCGTCCGGTTCCGGCAAGTCCACGTTGCTGACCATCCTGTCGGGCCTGGACACGCCGACCGGCGGTTCCGCGGTGGTGGCAGGCACCGACCTGCTGACCATGGGCCACGCCGAGCGGGTGCGCTACCAGCGGTCCACCGTCGGCTTCGTCTGGCAGCAGACGTCGCGCAACCTGCTGCCCTACCTCACCGCGGCGGAGAACGTGCGTCTCCCGCTGGAGCTGGCCGGCTCGCTGCCGCGGCGCGAGCGCGCGCGCCGGGTCGAGGAGCTGCTCGAGCTGCTGGAGGTCGGGCACGTGGCCGGTCGGCGGCCGGGGGAGATGTCCGGCGGCGAGCAGCAGCGCACCGCCATCGCGGTGGCCGCGGCCAACAACCCGCGCGTGCTCCTGGCCGACGAGCCCACCGGCGAGCTCGACGAGGCCACCTCGGTCGAGGTGCTGGAGGCCTTGCGTGGCGTCAACCGCGAGACCGGCGTGACCACTTTGATCGTGACGCACGACCCGACCGTGTCCGAGCACGTCGCGCGCACCGTCCAGATCCGAGACGGCCGCACGTCGACGGAGACGCTGCGCCGCACGGAGGTCGACGAGCACGGCGCAGAGCGGCACGTCGCGGAGGAGTTCGCGGTGGTCGACCGGGTCGGCCGGCTGCAGCTGCCGCAGGACTTCGTGCACGCGCTCGACCTGCGCGACCGCGTGCGGCTGGCGCTGGAGCCCGACCACGTGGGCGTGTGGCCGGCTGCGCCGGGCCAGACGGCGGAGTCCCACCCGCAGGTCGAGCCGGCCCCGCTGATCGAACCGCACCCGCCGGTCGCGCCTGGCGAGACCCCCACCGAGGAGGACCGATGACCACCACCACCCCGGCCCGCACCGTGCTGCGTGCCCAGGGCCTCACCCGGGTGTTCGGCACCGGTGCCGGCGAGGTGCGCGCGCTGGCGGACGCGACCCTCGAGGTGGCCGCGGGCGAGCTGCTCGTGGTGCGCGGCCCGTCCGGTTCGGGCAAGACGACGCTGCTGAACCTGCTCGGCGGGCTGGACCGGCCGACGTCGGGCGGCGTGTGGCTCGGCGACGCCGAGCTGTCCGCGCTGGGGGAGCGCGACGTGCTGGCCGCGCGGCGCGACCGGATCGGCTACGTGTTCCAGTCGTTCGGGCTGGTGCCCGTGCTGTCCGCCGCGGAGAACGTGGAGGTCCCGCTCCGCCTGCGGCGCACCCCGCAGGACGAGCGCTCGCGGCGGGTGGCGGAGGCGCTGGACGCCGTCGGCCTCGGCGGGCACGCGAAGCAGCGGCCGTACGAGCTCTCGGGCGGGCAGCAGCAGCGGGTGGGCATCGCCCGCGCGCTCGTCGCCGACCCGGAGGTGCTGCTCGCGGACGAGCCCACCGGTCAGCTCGACTCGGGCACGGCGGCCGTGGTGATGGATCTGCTGGCCAGGGTGGTGCACGAGCGCGGCGTGGCCGCCGTCGTCTCGACGCACGACCCGGAGCTGATGGCGCGGGCCGACCGGGTGGTGGAGCTGCGCGACGGCCGGGTGGTGGCTGGAGGCAACGGGTGAATTTCCTGGTCGAAGGCCTCTCGGCGCCTGTGTTACGGCTGTGAGAACCGCCTGGTCAGAACTGTTACCCGGTGTTACTCCCACATACCGAGATGGTCACAACTCGGTGGCGTTTCCATGGTGGTGGTCATCGGCGGGGGCAGGGAGCGGTTACGTTATTCCGTGATACCACGGGGCGCAACGAAGCGTCCGCATCGCTCCGGACGGCACCCGCCGCACCGGGGTGTACTGCTACCCAGGAGGACACGTGACACCTCGAAAGCGACTTATGGGGCTCGGCGCGTTCGCGCTCGCCTCGTCGCTCGTGCTGACCGCTTGCGGCGGTGGCGGCGGCGGCGAAGAGACCGGTGAGGGTGCCAGCACCGGCATCGTCACGGTCGGCAACGGTGAGCCGCAGAACCCGATCATCCCGACCATGACCAACGAGACCTTCGGGTCCAAGGTCACGAGCAACGTCTTCGCCGGTCTCGTCTACTACGACGCCGAGGGTGTCGTGCACAACGAGGTCGCGGAGTCGATCGAGTCGGACGACAACAAGGTCTGGACGATCACGCTCAAGGACGGCTGGGAGTTCTCGGACGGCACGCCCGTCACGGCCCAGAGCTTCGTGGACGCCTGGAACTACGGCGCCTACGGCCCCAACGCGCAGAACCTGAGCTACTTCTTCGAGCCCATCGAGGGGTTCACCGACCTCCAGCTCGCGGAGGACCAGCTCGACGCCGAGGGCGCGCCCAAGGAGGGCGAGGTGCCCGCGTCCAAGGAGATGTCGGGCCTCGAGGTCGTCAGCGACACCGAGTTCACCGCGACCCTCGCGCAGCCCGAGTCTGACTTCCCGCTGCGGCTGGGCTACTCGGCGTTCTACCCGCTGCCCGAGTCGTTCTTCGAGGACCCGGAGGCGTTCGGCGAGGCCCCGATCGGCAACGGCCCCTACGTCCTGGAGACGTGGGAGCACAACTCCCTGATCGAGCTGCGCCCGAACGAGACGTACGCGGGCGAGCGCGAGGTCCAGAACGGTGGTGTCGACCTGGTCGCCTACACCGACGAGGACTCGGCGTACAACGACCTGCTCGACGGCAACCTGGACATCGTCACCAACGTCCCGGCCTCCGCCTTCGGCACGTTCGAGGACGAGCTGGGCGACCGCGCGGTCAACCAGCCCGCCGCCGTGATCCAGGTGATCAACGTCCCGGAGTACAACGAGAAGCTGTCCGGCGAGGCCGGCCTGCTGCGCCGTCAGGCCATCTCGATGGCGATCGACCGCGAGTCGATCACGGAGACCGTCTTCTCCGGTTCGCGTACCCCCGCCACCGACTTCACCTCGCCGGTCATCAACGGCTGGACCGAGGACCTCGAGGGCAACGAGGTGCTCGACTTCAACCCGGACGAGGCCAAGGCGCTCTGGGCCCAGGCCGAGGAGATCGAGCCGTGGGGTGACGAGCCCCTGTTCATCGCCTCCAACGCGGACAGCGACCACCAGTCGTGGATCGACCCGACCTGCAACGGCATCCGCGACACGCTCGGCATCGACTGCGAGTTCGACGCCTACCCCACGTTCGACGAGTTCCTCGACGCGCGTGACAACGAGGAGATCAAGGGTCTCTTCCGCGGCGGCTGGCAGGCCGACTACCCGGCCATGAGCAACTTCCTCGGCCCGATCTACGGCACGGGCGCCGGCTCGAACGACATGGGCTACTCGTCCGAGGAGTTCGACGCCAAGCTGAAGGAGGCGAACGGCGAGTCCGACCCGGACGCGGCGATCGAGCTCTACAAGGAGGCCCAGACGATCCTGTTCCAGGACCTCCCGGGCATTCCGCTCTGGTACAACAACGCGACCGGCGGCTGGTCCGAGTCCGTCGACAACGTCGTGTTCGGCTGGGACAGCGACCCGATCCTGTACCAGGTGACCAAGTCGGAGTGAGCCTGATCACGACCGGTACCCCGGCGTGACGTTCCGCTCCAGGTGAGGCGGGGTACGCACCATGCGTGCCCCGCCTTCGACTGTGCTGCGGCGCGTCACCCGGGAGTTATCCGGGAGAATGGTTCGCTGAAACCGCCCAAGGAGAATTCTCGATGCTTTGGTATCTCGGTCGCCGGCTGCTGCAGGTGATCCCTGTGTTTCTCGGCGCCACCCTGTTGCTCTACGCGCTGGTGTTCCTGCGCCCTGGTGACCCCGTGGCCGGACTGGGTGGTGAGCGAGGGCTGCCCGAAGCCGTGCAGCAGCAGATCCGCGCCCAGTTCCACCTCGACCAGCCGTTCATCGTCCAGTACCTGTACTACCTGAAGGGCATCTTCACCTTCGACCTCGGCAGCACGTTCACCGGCCGCCCCGTGTCGGACGTCGTCGTGGAGGCCCTGCCCATCACGTTCCAGCTCGCGATCATGGCTCTGGTCATCGAGACGGTCTTCGGTATCGCCTTCGGTCTCTTCGCCGGCCTGCGCAAGGGCAAGTTCTTCGACTCGACGGTGCTCGTGTTCAGCCTGCTGCTCATCGCGCTGCCGACCTTCGTCACCGGCCTCGTGCTGCAGATCGTCGTGGGGGTCCAGCTCGACTGGCTGCCCGTCACCGCCGGCCGAGATCCCGACTTCGTCAGCCTGCTGATGCCGGCGGTGGTGCTCGCCACGACGTCGTTCGCCCAGATCCTGCGCCTGACCCGCACCTCGGTCATCGAGAACGCCACGGCCGACTTCGTGCGCACCGCGCGTGCCAAGGGACTCTCCGGCGGCCGGGTCGTCAACCGCCACGTGCTCCGCAACTCGCTGATCCCTGTCGTCACCTTCGTCGGTGTGGACCTGGGCAACCTCATGGCAGGGTCGATCGTCGTGGAGGGCATCTTCAACATCAACGGCGTCGGCGGCACGTTGTTCAACGCGATCCAGCGCGGCGAGTCGGTCACGATCGTGACCCTGTCGACCGTGCTGGTGCTCATCTACATCGTCGCCAACCTGCTCGTGGACCTGCTCTACGCCGTCCTGGACCCGAGGATCCGTTATGCCTGAGAACCGCTACGACAAGGCCCCGCGTCCGGGCCAGGACCGTTACGTGGCCGCACCCGAAGAGGTCAAGGTGGGTGTGGTGGACGCCGTCTCGACGGACACGGCACCCTCCAGCATGTGGCAGGAGGCGTGGCGAGAGATGAGCCACCGGGTGCTCTTCTGGGTCTCCGCGGCGATGATCGTCATCGTGATCGTCGTGGCGATCGCACCCGGTCTGTTCACCGACCAGCTGCCCCGCTCGGGCTGCGACCTCGCGAACTCGCTCCTCCCGCCGTCGGGCGAGCACTTCTTCGGCACGGACAAGAACGGCTGCGACATCTACACGCGGACGCTCTACGGGGCCGAGGCCTCGGTGCTGGTCGGCCTGCTCACCACCACCTTCGTGGTGCTGCTCGGCACGGTCGTCGGCGCGATCGCCGGCTACTACGGCGGCTGGCTCGACACCATCCTGTCGCGCCTGACCGACATCTTCTTCGCCGTGCCGTTCGTGCTGGCCGCGATCGTCATCCTGAGCATCGTGCCGTCCCGCAGCGCCCTGGCGGTCGCGTTGGTGCTGGCCTCCTTCGGCTGGACCACCATCGCCCGGATCACCCGAGGTGCCGTGCTGAGCGTGAAGAACAACGAGTTCGTCACGGCGGCCAAGGCGCTCGGCATGAGCCGTGGCGCCATCCTCTGGAAGCACGTGCTGCCCAACTCGGCCGCGCCGATCATCGTCTACTCGACGGTGGCGCTCGGTACGTTCATCGTGGCCGAGGCCACGCTGACGTTCCTCGGTATCGGCCTCGACCCCTCGACCGTCTCCTGGGGCGGTGACCTGTCCAACGGGCGGGCCTCGATCCGGACCAACCCGGAGATCATGTTCTACCCGGCCGCCGCACTCGCCTTCACCGTGCTCGGCTTCATCCTGCTGGGCGACGTCGTGCGCGACGCCCTCGACCCGAAGGCGAGGAAGCGATGACCACCACGATCACCCTCACCGACGGGGCCACCGAGGACGCCCCGGTGCCCGCCGAGAAGCGCGACGACAGCACCCCGCTGCTCGAGATCAAGGACCTGAAGATCTCGTTCACCACGGCGGCCGGTGTCGTCGACGCCGTCCGCGGCGTGGACCTCACGGTCTACCCGGGCCAGTCCGTTGCGATCGTGGGCGAGTCGGGCTCCGGCAAGTCCACCACGGCGCACGCGATCATCGACCTGCTGCCGGGCACCGGCAAGGTGACCGGCGGGTCCATCTCGTTCGGCGGGCGTGAGCTCGTCGGGCTGGGCCGCAAGCAGACCGAGGACCTGCGCGGCCGCGAGATCGGCCTGGTACCCCAGGATCCGATGTCCAACCTGAACCCGGTCTGGCGCATCGGCACGCAGATCGACGAGGCGCTCGTCGCCAACGGCTTCCAGGGGAGCAAGGCAGAGCGCACCGCGCGCGTCGCCGAGCTGCTGGGTGAGGCCGGCCTGCCCGACGCGGAGCGGCGCGCGCGCCAGTTCCCGCACGAGTTCTCGGGCGGTATGCGCCAGCGCGCGCTCATCGCGATCGGTCTGGCCTCGCGGCCCAAGCTGCTCATCGCGGACGAGCCGACCTCGGCGCTCGACGTGACGGTCCAGAAGAAGATCCTGGACCACCTGGAGGGGCTGACCGCCGAGCTCGGGACCGCCGTCCTGTTCATCACGCACGACCTGGGCCTGGCCGCCGAGCGCGCCGAGCACCTCGTCGTGATGTACAAGGGCAAGATCGTCGAGTCCGGGCCCGCGCTGCAGATCCTCCAGGACCCGCAGCACGAGTACACCAAGCGGCTCGTCGCCTCGGCCCCGTCGCTGGCGTCCCGCCGCATCCAGTCCGCGCACGAGCGTGGCCTGGAGTCCTCCGAGCTGCTCGCCGAGCACGCGGACGAGGCGGAGGCCACGGTGCCCGACGTCGTCGTCGCCAAGGACCTCACCAAGGTGTTCCACATCCGTGGTTCCCGGCCGGGTTCGCACACGAACTTCACCGCGGTGGACGGCATCGACTTCACGCTGCCCAAGGGCCACACCCTGGCGCTGGTGGGCGAGTCGGGATCCGGCAAGTCCACGGCGGCCAACATGGTGCTGGGTCTCCTGGAGCCGACGTCGGGCACCGTCATGTTCGACGGCAAGGACGTCGGCAAGATGTCCGCGAAGGAGCAGTTCTCGCTGCGCCGCCGCGTGCAGCCGGTGTTCCAGAACCCGTACGGGTCACTGGACCCGACGTACTCGATCTTCCGGTCGATCGAGGAGCCGCTCGTCCTGCACAAGGTGGGTGACCGCAAGTCCCGCGAGGCGCGGGTGCGCGAGCTGCTCGACATGGTGTCGCTGCCGCAGGCCACCATGCGCCGGTTCCCGAACGAGCTGTCGGGCGGGCAGCGGCAGCGCATCGCCATCGCGCGTGCGCTGGCGCTCAAGCCCGAGGTGCTCGTGCTCGACGAGGCCGTCTCGGCGCTCGACGTGCTGGTCCAGGCGCAGATCCTGACGCTGCTCAACGACCTGCAGGCCGAGCTCGGGCTGTCCTTCCTGTTCATCACGCACGACCTGGCCGTGGTCCGGCAGATCGCCGACCTGGTGGCCGTGATGAAGGACGGGAGCATCGTGGAGCACGCGACCACCGACGAGGTGTTCGACAACCCGCAGCAGGAGTACACGCAGGACCTCCTGGCGGCGATCCCGGGCGCGAGCCTGGAGATCGGCGGCTGACCCGCTCCTCGTGAGCACGTGGCAGGCCCTCGGGTCACTCCGGTGACCCGAGGGTCTGCTGCGTCCGGGGGTGTTCACCGCACAGTGACACGGTCGACACCTGGCGATTTCGATTCGCGGGTAAGATGGGTGGTGCTGCGAGACCGGTCCGTTCGGGCCAGAGTCCGCGCCCCTGACCTCCCTTCTGGAAATGAGTGCTCCGTGACCGTGCCTGCAACCGCGCCGACCTCGGCCCGTGCGACCCGATCCGACCTGCGTAACGTCGCGATCGTGGCCCACGTCGACCACGGCAAGACCACGCTCGTGGACGCCATGCTTCGGCAGGCCGGCGCGTTCGGTGCCCGCCAGCACCTCGAGGACCGGGTCATGGACTCCGGCGACCTGGAGCGCGAGAAGGGCATCACGATCCTCGCCAAGAACACCGCGATCCGGTACGCCGGCCCCGCGGCCGCGGCGAGCGGTGAGCCCGAGGGCATCACCATCAACGTCATCGACACCCCGGGCCACGCCGACTTCGGTGGCGAGGTCGAGCGCGGCCTGTCCATGGTCGACGGCGTCGTGCTGCTGGTCGACGCGTCCGAGGGCCCGCTGCCCCAGACCCGCTTCGTGCTCCGCAAGGCGCTGGCCGCGAAGCTGCCCGTCATCGTCGTCGTGAACAAGGTGGACCGCCCCGACGCCCGCATCAGCGAGGTCGTCGCCGAGACCACCGACCTGCTGCTCGGTCTGGCCGGCGACCTGTCGGACGAGGTCGAGGACCTCGACCTGGACGCCATCCTCGACGTGCCCGTCGTGTACGCGTCCGCCAAGGCCGGCCGCGCCTCCACCGACCAGCCCGCCGACGGCGGCCTGCCGGCCAACGAGGACCTCGAGCCGCTGTTCGCCACGATCCTTGACAAGATCCCGGCCCCGACCTATGAGGAGGGCGTGCCGCTGCAGGCGCACGTCACCAACCTCGACGCGTCGCCGTTCCTCGGCCGCCTCGCGCTGCTGCGCATCCACAACGGCACCCTGTCCAAGGGCCAGAACGTCGCGTGGGCCCGCCACGACGGCAGCCTGCAGAGCGTGAAGATCACCGAGCTGCTGGAGACCAAGGCGCTCGACCGGGTGCCGACGGACAAGGCCGGCCCCGGCGAGATCGTCGCCGTCGCGGGCATCTCGGACATCATGATCGGCGAGACCCTCACGGACCTCGACGACCCGCGTCCGCTGCCGCTCATCACGGTCGACGACCCGGCCATCTCGATGACCATCGGTATCAACACCTCCCCGCTCGCGGGCAAGGGCGGCAAGGGCCACAAGGTCACCGCCCGCCAGGTCAAGGACCGCCTCGACTCCGAGCTCATCGGTAACGTCTCGCTGAAGGTGCTGCCGACCGAGCGTCCGGACGCCTGGGAGGTGCAGGGCCGCGGTGAGCTGGCGCTGGCCATCCTGGTGGAGCAGATGCGCCGCGAGGGCTTCGAGCTCACTGTCGGCAAGCCGCAGGTCGTCACCAAGACGATCGACGGCAAGGTCAACGAGCCGATGGAGCGCATGACCATCGACGTGCCCGAGGAGTACCTCGGCTCCGTCACGCAGCTCCTCGCCCAGCGCAAGGGCCGCATGGAGACCATGACGAACCACGGCACCGGCTGGGTCCGCATGGAGTTCATGGTCCCGGCGCGCGGCCTCATCGGCTTCCGCACCCAGTTCCTCACGGACACCCGCGGCACCGGTATCGCCGCGTCGATCTCCGAGGGCTACGAGCCGTGGCACGGCCCGATCGAGTCGCGCATGACCGGCTCGCTGGTCGCCGACCGCTCCGGCAAGGTGACGCCGTTCGCCATGATCAACCTCCAGGAGCGCGGCTCCTTCTTCGTGGACCCCACGCAGGAGGTGTACGAGGGCATGATCGTCGGCGAGAACTCGCGCAACGAGGACATGGACGTCAACATCACCAAGGAGAAGAAGCTGACGAACATGCGGTCCTCGACCGCCGACAACTTCGAGAACCTGATCCCGCCGCGCAAGCTGACGCTCGAGGAGTCCCTCGAGTTCGCGCAGGAGGACGAGTGCGTCGAGGTGACCCCTGAGGTCGTCCGCATCCGCAAGGTGCTCCTGAACGCCACGGACCGCGCCCGCGCGACGGCTCGCGCCAAGCGTTCCTGACGTCCCACCGCTGAGTGCTGGACCTTCGCCCATGAACTTTCGTTCCGCGGGCGAAGGCCCAGCACTCAGTGCTTTCTCCGGGCTGCTGGCGGTGCACGCGCACCCGGACGACGAGACGCTGTCGACCGGCGGCCTGCTGGCCGCGTTCGCCGCGGCCGGGCGGCCGGTGCACCTCGTGACCTGCACCCGCGGGGAACGCGGCGAGGTCATCGCCCTGCCGGGTACGACGTCGGAGGGCCGGGCCGGGCTGGAGGGCGACGGACCCGCGCTGGGCGCGT
>NZ_KI911710.1:101208-103480 GCF_000515355.1 Promicromonospora kroppenstedtii DSM 19349
GTCGCACCGGCGGCCGAGGTGCGCGCGGCGCGCGCCACGCTCGCCGCCCTCCCCGAGGCGCAGGCCCTCGTTGCTGCCCACGCCCTCACCCTCCCGGACCCGGCGGAGGACCTTCCGCCGTTCGCGAAGGAGGACCTGCCCGAGTGGTCGGCAGAAGGTCAGGTGGTCGGCAGCTCGGACTACCGGTCACCTGACGGACTACCGATCACCCGGTTCGGCTCCGCCGCACGGGTCGACGTGCGCGGCGTGCTGCGGCGGGTCGTGGCCGCGATGCGGGCGCATGCGACCCAGGTGCAGCACGCGGACGTGCTGCCGGAGACCGTCGGGGCGATCGCCGGGTGGTACGCGCTGTCCAACGGGGTGCTGGCCCCGATCCTGACGACCGAGACCTACGCCGTCGCAGACCCGCTCCGCTGACCGGTACCCCGGTCGCCCCAACACTTTTGAGGCCTAAGTTTCTTCGCTTTGGGCAGCCGCAAAGCGAAGAAACTTAGGCCTCAAAAGGGAGGGCATCGCCGAGGTCGGTCGGTTGCCGCATCCGGACGGCGGGCGGCGGGCGGCGGACGGCGGCCGGCGGGGTCAGCGCTCCTGGAGCGCGTCCAGGCCGATCGCCATGGCGGTCACGAGCCGGCGGTCGAGCCGCGAGTCCTGGACGTTCACGACGTACCGGTCGCGCAGGCCCCACTTCTTCTCGACGCTGAACGCGGGGCGCCCGTCGATCACGAAGTCGAAGTGGTACGGCAGCCACGCGAGCTCGACGAGCCGCCGGATGATGGCGATCGGCAGGCTCCGCTCGGTCCCCGTGGCCACGCCGAGGCCGGGCTGCTCGACATGCCAGGTGCTGCGCAGCAGCGACTTGGCGAAGTCCTTGCGGAACGTGCCGATCGGCGTGCCGCCCGCGTCGACGACGTCGTAGGTCGCGCCGAGGTCGACGACCTGGCGGGCCTTGAAGCCGAGCACCGCCTCCCGCTTGGTGTCGTCGGTGTAGAGGGTGACCTGCTCGCGGAACGCGACGCGCTTCTGCTGGGCGAAGGCGTAGAGGTCGCCCTCGGAGCCGTCGGGCAGCGCGCCGCGCACCTCGTACTGGTTGACCAGCATGCGGATGCGCTGCCGGACGATGAGCTGCGTCTGTGTCTGGAGGGTGTTCACCCGCGGGAGTGTTCCACATGCAGTGTGCTCCCAGCCGCATGCTGGACAATGCTCGGGTGAACTCACCCCGGCGTCCTCTCGGACGAACGATCGTCCGCACCCTGCTGGCCGTCGCGCTCGGCGTGGTGATGGGCGCCCTCGGGACGGTCGTGCACCGGTACGGGGACGACTCGCTGTACCTGGGCCTGGCGCTCGCGTTCGCGCTCACGGCGGCGGCCGGTGTGCTCGCCCGCGCGTGGGCGGGCTACGGCACGCTGCTCGCTTTCGGCGTCGGCTGGGTCGCCGTCGTGCAGGCCCTGTCGCTGCCGGGTTCCGGGGGCGACGTCGTTGTCCCGGCGGGCATCCTCGGCATGGTCTGGTCGTACTCGGGGGTGGCGATCCTGGCGGTCGTCGCGTTCCTGCCGTCGTCCTGGTTCTCCGAGGTTCCGGCCCGGCGGGATCGGCCTGCTGCCTGACCTCTGCGCTTCTTCGCAGGGTGCTTCAGGATGGTGGGCAGGATTGATACGAAACCTCCACCTCGGGGCGTCCGGTACGAGGCCTTGGGCAGGATTCCCGCTGGATAGGATGCCCGCCAGGGCGATTCTGTCCAGCGGATTCGCCGCAGGTCAGGTGCGCCCTTCGGGGGACGCGGAGAGCCCGCGTCTCGGGTAGTTGCACGGAGCGTGCCGATGGGTCAGCCGACCGAGCGTGACGAACCGCTCGAGCCGACATCAGACGAGAATGCCGGGACCAATCATGCCCCGGCCATCCCGCCTCGCTTGTACCAGAAACGCCCTGGCAGCGTGCCGCGACAGCAGTTGCAACCCCCGGCACGTCCGTCGGCCACCCAGGCCGCGCAGCCCGCAGTACCGGCCGGTCGACCGACCGCGCAGCCGGTTCCCCGATCCGCAGACAAGGTCGAACCCGTGACCGCTCCGGAGCAGTCCGAGCCTACGAAGGCCCAGCCCGTCCCCGCCGCACCGCCCGCGGGGGTCCCTGTCGCGCCAGAGAACGCGCCTGAGAATCGTGCGCCCGAGAACGGCGCGCCTGTGAGCGACGCCGGGGGGACCGGCGTCCGGGAGGCGGTACCCGCCGACCACGTGTCGGACGTCGAGGCGCCCGCCGTCGGAGCCGCTGGCGGTGC
>NZ_KI911710.1:103580-109044 GCF_000515355.1 Promicromonospora kroppenstedtii DSM 19349
GCCGCGGGCGCCGCGGACGTCGAGGCGGTCCCGCTCACGGGCGACTGGCCGGCCGCGCTCGTCGCGGCGTGCTCGCAGGGCGCGGTGCTGGTGGCCCTGGACCAGGGCCAAGCGCTCCTCCGCTAGCCCGAGCGCGGATTCGGGTGGTCGACAGAATGCCAGGTGGTCGGCAGCCGGAGGAGCCGATCACCTGACGTGCTGCCGACCACTCTGCCGATCGGCGCCAGGACTACAGCGCCGCCGCCAGCGCACGGCCCGTCGTCCGCCCGGTGAAGAGGCAGCCGCCCAGGAAGGTGCCCTCCAGCGCGCGGTGCCCGTGCGAGCCGCCGCCCCCGAACCCTGCGGCCTCGCCGACGGCCCACAGGCCCTCCAGCACCTCGCCGTCGGGTGTCAGGGCGCGGCCGGTCTCGTCGCACCACAGGCCGCCCAACGTCTTGCGGGTCAGCACCGACAGGCGCACGGCCAGCAGCGGCCCGTCCTGCGGGGCGGTCAGCGCCCGCGGCGGCGAGACGCGGATGGTCTTGTCCACGACGAAGTGCCGCGCGGCCGCCGTCGCCACGACCTGCGGGTCCTTGCCCAGGCCCGTCGCGACCTGGGCGTCCCGGGCCGCGATCAGGGCGGCCAGCGCGTCGGCGTCCACGTGCCCGCTCGACCCGTCCGTGGCCTCGGTCAGCGCGTTCATCCTGGCGGCGAGCTCGGCGGGGGTGTCGGCCCACAGGAACTCCTCCGACTGCTCGGCGAAGGTGCGCACCGGCACCGACCGGCCCCGCACCCGCTCCAGGAGCAGCGGCACCGACTTGCCGGTCAGGTCGGGGTTCTGCTCGGAGCCCGACAGCGCGAACTCCTTCTCCATGATCGTCTTGTTCAGCACGAACCAGGAGTGGTCGTCGCCGCGGGTGGTCACGTGCTGGAGCGCGCCCAGGGCGTCGAACCCGGGAAACAGCGGGCCGGGCAGCCGGTTGCCGTCGGCGTCGAGCCACAGCGAGGACGGCCCGGGCAGGATGCGGATGCCGTGCCGGGTCCAGACCGGGGAGTGGTTCGCGATGCCCTCCGGGTAGTGCCACATGCGGTCCTCGTGCACCAGGGCGGCGCCGGACTCGGCGGCGACACCCAGCATGAGCCCGTCCGTGGAGTCCGGCACGCCGGACAGCATGCGCCCGGGCAGGTGCCCGGCCTCCGCGGACCAACGGGCCCGCGCCAGGTCGTGGTTGGCGCCGATGCCGCCGCTGGCGATCACGACGGCCTGGGCGGACAGCTCGACCTCGCCCGTCACGGTGCGGCTGGACGGCTCGCCGCGCCCGGCGTCGTCGTCGGCCAGGACCTCGGCGCGCACGCCGGTGACCCGGCCGTCGGTGACCACCAGGGAGGTCACCCGGTGCCGGAACCGCAGGTCGAGCAGGCCGGCCCGGTTGGCCTCGTGCGCCGCGGCGACGAACGGCTCGACGATCGCGGGGCCGGTGCCCCACGTGACGTGGAAGCGCGGCACGGAGTTGCCGTGCCCGCCGGCGGGGTAGCCGCCGCGCTCCGCCCACTGCACCAGCGGGAACCACCGCACGCCCTTGGCGTGCAGCCAGGGCCGCAGGTCGCCCGCGGCGAACTCGACGAACCCCTTGGCCCACCGGTACCCGAACCGGTCCGGGCCCTCGCCGCGCTCGGCGCCGGGGTCGAACCGCGCCGAACCCAGCCAGTCGGAGAACGCGAGCTCGGCCGAGTCGCGCACCTTGAGCCGGCGCTGCTCCGGCGAGTCCACCAGGAACAGCCCGCCGAACGACCACCAGGCCTGCCCGCCCAGCGAGGCGGCCGGCTCCTGGTCGAGCAGGATGACGCGCTTGCCCGCTGCGGTCAGCTCGGTCGCCGTCACCAGGCCCGACAGGCCTGCCCCGATGACGATGACGTCGGTGTTCCCCGTGGTGGCAACGTCTTTGTTGTGGACGGAGTCAGTCATGTGGGCACTCTAGCCAGGACGGTCGCCCCGCGACAGCAGCACGTTGATGTTCAGGGCGTCCAGCGTGACCGACGTGCGGGGGCCCCGCTCGTCGTCGGGCACCTCCGGGGCGTCCCACGCGGAGTCCCAGACCAGCTCCCAGGGCGCAGCGCCGTCGCGCGGCGGCAGCGTCATCTCGACGCCGTCCAGCCCGCCGTTGATGACCAGCAGCACGTCGGCGTCGCCCGCCGCCGGGCCCGGTCGCAGCATCTGCAGCACGCGCCGCCCGGGCTGGTTCCAGGTGTCCACCTCCATGGGCGCACCCGTCTCGGAGTACCAGAGCAGGTCCGGGTCGGTCTCGTACGGTCGGGGCGAGCCCAGGTAGAACGAGTCCGCGCGCAGCGCCGGGTGCTCGCGGCGCAGCGCCAGCAGGTAGCGCGTGGTCTCCAGGAGGTCCGTGGCGGCGTCGTCCAGGGCCCACCGGATCCAGGACGTCTCGTTGTCCTGCACGTAGGCGTTGTTGTTGCCGCCCTGGCTGCGGCCCAGCTCGTCGCCCGCCGTCAGCATGGGCGTGCCCGCCGCCAGGAGCAGCGTGGCCAGCAGGTTGCGCTGCGACTTGCGGCGTGGCGGCACGATCGCCTGCCACGGGTCCGTGGTCGCGTC
This sequence comes from Promicromonospora kroppenstedtii DSM 19349, assembly GCF_000515355.1. GTDB lineage: Bacteria > Actinomycetota > Actinomycetes > Actinomycetales > Cellulomonadaceae > Promicromonospora > Promicromonospora kroppenstedtii. The sequence continues at coordinate 106,168 of NZ_KI911710.1, forward strand.
GTCGCCCGACGACGTGTGGCCCTCGATGCCGTGGTTCCACGACAGGTTGTTGTCCGAGCCGTCGCGGTTGTCCTCGCCGTTCGCCTCGTTGTGCTTGTGGTCGTAGGCCACCAGGTCGGCCAGCGTGAAGCCGTCGTGCGCCGTCACGTAGTTGACCGACGCGACCGGGCCGCGCACCAGCGGCGGGTCGCCCGGCCCGAACAGGTCGGCGCTCCCGGCCAGGCGCGTCGCCAGGTCGCGCAGCCCGCGCATCTCCTGCCCGCGCACGCCCTGCTTGGGCGCGTCCAGCCAGAACCCCCGCGCCGCGTCGCGGAACCGGTCGTTCCACTCCGCCATCGGCGGCGGGAACGAGCCCGTCTGCCAGCCGCCCGGCCCCACGTCCCACGGCTCCATGATCAGCTTGAGCCCTGACAGCACCGGGTCCGTCTGCAGCGCCACCAGGAACGGGTGGTCCGGGTCGAACCCCACGTTGCCCCGGCCCAGCGTCACCGCCAGGTCGAACCGGTACCCGTCCACGCCCACGGTCTGTGCCCAGTACCGCAGCGAGTCCAGCGCGAGCTGGATCACCCGCGGACGCCGGAAGTCGAGCGAGTTGCCCGTGCCCGTGACGTCCGCGAGAGCCGCCGGCGAGGCGCCGTCGTGCAGGTAGTACACCGGGTTGTCCAGGCCGCGCCAGGCCAGGTGCAGGCTGTCGTCGCCGCCCTCGCACGTGTGGTTGTAGACCACGTCGAGCAGCACCTCGATACCCGCCTCGTGCAGCAGGTGGACCATGCCCCGCACCTCGTCCAGCACCGCCTCCGCACCCTGCTCCTGCGCGGCCCGGGTCGCGTACGCCGCGTTGGGTGCGAAGAACCCGAGCGTGCTGTAGCCCCAGTAGTTCGTCAGCCCGTGCGCCGCCAGCCGTGGCTCGGCCACGCTCTTGTGGATCGGCAGCAGCTCCAGCGTCGTCACCCCGAGGCTCTTCAGGTGCTCGACGACGGCCGGGTGCGCCATCCCCGCGTACGTGCCCCGCAGCTCCTCGGGGATGTCCTCGCGCAGCATCGTCAGCCCGCGCACGTGGGCCTCGTAGACCACCGTCTCGGCCCACGGCACACGCGGCCGGGTCAGGGGAGGGGGCGGCGGCAGCTGCCCGACGACGACCGAGTGCGGCACGTACGCCAGCGAGTCGGTCTCGTCCGGGGCGCCGTACGGGTCGCCCAGCCACCAGCCGTCCTCGCGCTCCGTGCTCACCGACCCGACTACCTCGGGCCCGTACCGCAGCCGCCCCGCGAACCCGCGGGCGTAGGGGTCCGCCAGCAGCTTGGCCGGGTTGTGCCGCATCCCCGCGCGCGGCTCCCACGGCCCGTACACCCGGAAGCCATAGCGCTGACCAGGAGCGACATCCGGCACGTGCGTGTGCCAGACGCCGTACACCGGACCCACCATCTCGAACCGGCGCTCGCGGTACCGGGCCGGGTCGTGCTCGTCCAGGGCCGGGTCGGTGACGTCGATCAGGCACAGGTCCACGGCGGTCGCGTGCGACGCGAGGACCGCCGCGTCGATGCCGCCGTCGGGCGTGACGTACACGCCGAGCGGCGGCACGTGGCTGCGGCGGGCGGACGGCCGGATGAGCGGCCGGACGACCGGACGCGGCACCGGGTCACCCGGCGCTCGCTGCGGTTCTGCTCGACGTGACTGCGACATATACCCCATCGTCTCAGGCCCGCTCCTGGACCGGATCCGTCCCACGCCGCCGGACGTCGTACGGTTACCCCATGCGCATCGTGGTCACCGCCAAGTACGTCCCGGACATCAACACGGAGCGTGGTTTCTCCGAGGGCCGAGTGGTGCGCACCGCCGGGGAGGGCACCCTCAACGAGCTCGACGAGAACGCGATCGAGGCCGCCCTGCGGCTGGTCGAGGCCGAGCGGGAGGCCGGCCGCCTCGGGCCCGGCGAGGGCGAGGTGGTCGCGGTCACCATGGCCGGTCCCGACGGCGACGTCGCGCTGCGCAAGGCGTTCCAGCTCGGCGTGGACCGCGGCATCCGCGTGTCCGACGACGCCCTGGCCGGCTCCGACTACTTCGGCACCGCCGCGGTGCTCGCCGCCGCCGTCCGCAAGCTGGGCGAGCAGGCGCCCGTCGACCTCGTGGTGACCGGCATGGCCGCCCTGGACGGCCTGGGCTCCGTGGTCCCGACGCTGCTCGGCGCCGAGCTCGGCCTGCCCACGCTGAACCTCGCCAAGAAGGTCGAGCTGGCAGACGGCGCGCTGACGATCACGCGCGAGATCGACGACGTCACCGAGTCCCTGACCGCGTCGCTGCCGGCCGTCCTGTCCGTGACGGACGGGGCCAACCAGCCGCGGTTCCCCGGGTTCAAGCTCATCATGGCGGCGCGCAGCAAGGAGATCGAGGTCTGGTCGCCGGCCGACCTCGGGCTCGACCCCGCCGTCGCGGGCACGGCCGGTGCCCGTACCGAGACGCTGTCGGCGGCGCCTCGCCCGGCGCGCCCCGAGGTGGAGCTCGTCACCGACAAGGGCGAGGGCGGCGTGGCACTGGCCGACTTCCTGATCCGCAACGACCTGGTGTGAGACCAGGCCCTACCGAGCCTGGACCGACCAGCCTGAGAGGCATGTCATGACCAACCGCACCGTCCTGGTCCTGCTGGACCCCGCGACCGAGGTCCGCACCAGCACGCTGGAGCTGCTCACCATCGCCCGCGGCCTGGGCCGGGTCGAGGCAGTCGCCCTGGAGGCGCCGACCGTCGAGGTGCTGGCGCAGCTCGGCGCGTACGGCGTCGAGACCGTGCACCAGGCGGAGCCCACTCGCGCGGGCGCGTGCGTGAGCGGTGACGAGCTGCACCTGCCCGCCGTCGTCGCGGCCGCGCTGGCCGCCGCCGTG
>NZ_KI911710.1:109144-109298 GCF_000515355.1 Promicromonospora kroppenstedtii DSM 19349
GGGTCAGCGGTACGTCGGCGCGCACCCGATGTCGGGCACCGAGCACAGCGGCTTCGCGGCGTCGTCGGCGACCCTGATGCAAGGGGTGCCGTGGGCGGTGACGGTGACCGGCGATACCGACCCGGAGCGGCTGCTCCGGGTGCTGCGCCTGGTC
>NZ_KI911710.1:109398-115598 GCF_000515355.1 Promicromonospora kroppenstedtii DSM 19349
GTCCTGCTCCTCGACGTCGGCCTGGTCCCGGGCGCCGTACCGGGCGCCGTCTTCGCGCGCCTGGAGGACCTCGCCGCCGGCCGGTTCCCGGCCGAGCTGCTGGACCACCCTGCCGACGGGCCCGTCGTCGTCGTGTGCGAGCGCGGCCTGCGCTCCCGCGGCGCCGAGCAGCTCCTGCGCGCCGAGGGCTGGCTGGACGTCACGAGCCACGCTCTCGTCGGCTAGCGGCCGCTCTTGCGGCCCCACCTCCTGGCCACCTTCCGTTCACCTGGGCGTACCTGACCTTTCGTAGGGCAGACATCGCCTGCTCCTAGGTTGACGACGTCCCACCCCCCTTTTCGGACCGGAGAGCCTCCGATGACGATTACCCCTGAGAACCGCCCGCTGCTGACGGTGCACACGCATGCGCGTGGCAAGCGCAGCCCTGTCACCTGTCGCCTCAAGTGCAACGACGCGTGCCTGCACCCCGCTCCCAACGAGAGCGCCAACGAGTACTTCAAGGACGTCGTGAGCTCGGTGCTGTCGCGCCGCGCGATGCTCGGCACCCTGGCGGTCGCCGCCGGTGCCGTCGTGATCGGCGCCCAGGGCGCCACGGCGCCGTCGGCCGAGGCCGCGACGCTGCCCGAGGGCCGGTTCCCGGGCGGTGGCCACGGCAAGGGCCTGTCCTTCGGCGCCATCGACCCGCAGCCCGTCGACGTCGACGCCCTGGTGGTCCCCGAGGGCTACACCTGGGACCCGATCATCCGCTGGGGCGACCCGATCCTTCCGGGCGGCCGCACCTTCGACCCGAACAACCAGTCGCCGGAGCAGCAGGCCAAGCAGTTCGGCTACAACTGCGACTACCTCGACATCCTGCCGATCCGTCCCGGTGAGAAGCACCGCGGGACGCGCGGCATCCTGGTCTCGAACCTCGAGTACACCAACCCCGAGATCATGTTCCCGCCCACCGAGAAGTACTGGGACGTCGCCGCCGACGGCAGCCGCGCCAAGAACGCGTACTCGCGCGCGATCGAGCGGGCCGCGCACGGCATGGCCGTCGTCGAGGTCCGCCGCCGCGGCACCGGCAAGCCGTGGGACTACCAGCGCATCAGCGTGCTGAACCGCCGCATCCACCTGGACACGGAGTTCGTGCTCGACGGCCCGGCCGCCGGCTCCGACCTGCTCAAGACGGTCGCCGATCCCACGGGCAGGCGCGTCCTCGGCACCATGAACAACTGCGCCGGCGGCACCACGCCCTGGGGCACCGTGCTGTCGGGCGAGGAGAACTTCAACGGCTACTTCGTGGCCGCGGGAGCGAACCCGACCGCCGACGCCCGGTACGGCATCGGCAGCTCCACCAGCTACGGCTGGGAGGCCGACGAGCCGCGCTTCGCGCAGTCCGAGGGCTACGAGAACGAGGCCAACCGCTTCGGCTGGATCGTCGAGCTGGACCCGTACGACCCGCAGGCGAAGCCCGTCAAGCACACCGCGATGGGCCGGTTCAAGCACGAGGGCGCCAACGTCACGCTCTCCGCCAAGGGCCACGCCGTGGCGTACATGGGCGACGACCAGGCGTTCGACTACGTCTACAAGTTCGTGTCCAAGGAGCGGGTCGCCAAGGGCGAGTCCCGCTGGGCGCGCACCCACAACAAGACCCTGCTGTCCGAGGGCGACCTGTTCGTCGCCAAGTTCACGGGCGACTCGCCGGCCGCGCAGATCGACGGCTCGGGCGCGGTCCCGGCCGACGGCGCCTTCGACGGCACGGGCGAGTGGCTCCCGCTGGTCAAGGACGGCCGCAGCAAGGTGCCGGGCATGTCCGTCGAGGAGGTGCTGGTCTACACGCGCCTCGCCGCGGACAAGGTGGGCGCCACCAAGATGGACCGCCCGGAGGACGTCGAGATCAGCCCGGTCACGGGCCGCATCTACGTGGCCTGCACGAACAACTCGGGCCGCACCCCGGGCAACGCGACCGAGGGTGCCACCGAGGCGAACCCGCGCACCCACAAGGTCGTGGGCGGCGCCACCGTCAACGGCAACCGGGACGGCCACGTGGTCGAGATCATCCCGTCCGGCGACCAGACGTCCACGCGCTTCACGTGGAACCTGCTGCTGGTCGCGGGCGACCCCGCCGTCGAGGGCACGTACTTCGCGGGCTACCCGAAGGACCGCGTGTCGCCGATCTCCTGCCCGGACAACCTCGCGTTCGACGCCGAGGGCAACCTCTGGATCTCGACGGACGGCCAGCCCAGCTCGTCGGGGATCGCGAAGTGCGACGGCCTGTTCAAGGTGCCGGTCGCGGGCCGCGAGCGCGGTCACGTCCAGCAGTTCCTCTCGGTTCCCGCGGGCGCCGAGACCTGCGGGCCGCTGGTCGACTCGCGCGACGGCATGGTCTACGTGAACGTGCAGCACCCGGGCGAGAACGGCAGCTTCGAGGCGCCGGACTCGTTCTTCCCGGACTACGTGGCCGACGGCGTCCGCCCGGAGGCGGGCGACTTCCGCGGGCCGCGCCCGACGGTGGTCCAGGTCTACCGCGACCGCCACTGACCAGGAGTCGCTGACCTGACCCGCTGAGTGCGGGATCGCTGGTCGGGCTCGTCGAGACCTGTGGGCTCTCGACGAGCCCGACCAGCGATCCCGCACTTTTGCATGCATAACGCTTTGACGTCTTTGGGGTCGGCATGTCGGTGGCTCGCGCTAGGTTGCGCTCGTGTCGCACACCGAGCCGTGGCCGAGCATCGTCGAGGACGCCCGGCACTACCCGTCCCCGCACAACTCCCAGCCCATCAAGCTGCGGCCGGTGGACGAGTCCACCGCCGAGCTCTACTACGACCTCGACCTCGGGCTGCCCGCGGAGTCGTTCGGCATCCCGTTCGGCCACGTCTGCGCCGGCGTCTTCCTGGAGTCGCTGCGCACCGTCGCCGAGGGGCTCGGGTACGGGGTCGAGGAGAGCATCGACGACGGCGAGATGGACTTCTCCGGCACCGACCGCCTGCACGGCCTGGGTACGGTCCGACTCGTCCCGCGCCCGGTGTCCGACGACGCCCGCGCGCGGCTGGAGCTCTTCCGGTCCCGCCAGACCTCGCGCCGTCCCTACGACGCCCGGCTCGTGCCCGACGACGTCGTGGCCGCCGCGGCCGACGTCGCACGCGGTGCCGGGCACACGTTCCGCACGACCGCCGACCGCGCCGTCGTGCGCCGGCTGGTGCACATCAACCAGGCGACGCTGTTCTCCGACCTGCGCAACGACGCGGTGTACGAGGAGATCATGACCTGGCTGCGGTTCAGCAAGGACGACGCCCGGGAGCGGGGCGACGGCCTGAGCGCCGAGGCCATGCTCATGCCCGGGGGTCTGCTCCGGTTCGCCATGAGCCACCGCGGCCTGTGGGACGCGCCGGTGGTCGGCGGGGCGATCCGCGCGATGTACCTGAACACGATGCGCGGGGTGCGGCAGCTCGGCTGGCTGGAGGGGCCGTTCGCGCGGCCGGCCGACCACATCGAGGCCGGACGCACCTTCATGCGCCTGTGGCTCGAGCTCACCGCCCACGGCGTGCGGCTGCACCCGTTCGGGACGGTGATCACCAACCCCGGCTCGCACGAGGCCTTCGCGCGGGAGATCTCCGCCGACGAGAACGGCGACCGCATGGCCTGGATGCTGTTCCGGTTCGGGTACAGCAAGACCCCGCCGGTGGCGCACCGCCGTCCGGCCGCCTCGATGCTGCTGGGAGCCGACCGATGAGACGAGTTCTCGCCTTCACCCTCGTGGGCCTCGTGGACGCCGTGGTGCGCCCGCTGACCCACAGCGTCCACACGCACAAGGTGCTGCTCGGGCCGGGCATCGAGCCGCTGCGCTGGTGGCTCGGCCGGCTGCGGGCCTGGCGCACGTTCGACCTCGCGGCGCGCGAGGTGCCCGCCTACCGCGCGTTCCTTGCCGAGCACGGCCGCGACAGCAGGCTGCGCCGCACGGGCTCGCTGGCCGAGACGTTCCGGGGCATCCCGGAGATGGACAAGGAGTCCTACGTCAAGCGGTGGAGCATCCCCGAGCGCTGCATCGGCGGCACCCTGCCGCGGCGCGGCGTCGTCGTCGACGAGTCCTCCGGGAGCTCGGGCACGCCCACGAGCTGGGTGCGCGGCCGCGAGGAGCGCGCCGCGACCCGCCAGCTGCTCCAGGTGGGCTTCGCGCGGACGGCGTCGTCCCTGCGCAAGAAGCCGTTCGTGCTGAACGCCTTCTCGCTGGGGGCCTGGGCCACCGGCATGAACGTCACGTCCTCGCTCACCGAGGTCACGATGATCAAGTCCTGCGGGCCCGACAAGGACAAGGTCATCGCCACGATGCAGGAGTTCGGGACCGACTACACCTACATCATCACCAGCTACCCGCCGTTCCTGAAGTCCCTGTTCGAGGACGACCGGCTGGACTGGGCCGCCTACGACATCGTGGCCGCGTTCGGCGGTGAGGGCATCAGCGAGAACATGCGCTCGCACATCCTGAAGTACGCCCACAGCGTGTTCGGCTCGTACGGGGCCAGCGACCTGGAGATCAACCTCAGCATCGAGACCGACTTCACCGTCGCGCTGCGCCGCGCCGTCGCCGCCGACCCGCGGCTGTCCGAGCGGCTGACCCGGACCGGCGAGTACGGCGTGCTCCCGATGATCTTCCAGTTCAACCCGTTCGACTACCTCGTGGAGACCAACGACGCCGGCGAGCTCGTCGTCACCATCGCCCGCGACCGGAACATCAACCCGCGCGTCCGGTACAACATCCACGACCGCGGCCACGTGCTGCGCGTCCGTGACGTGCTGCCCGTGCTCAAGGAGCTCGGTCACCACGACGTCGTCGCCGAGAAGTTCCTCGACCTGCCGCTGCTGTTCCACTACGGGCGGTCCGACCTGTCCGTCGACTACAACGGCGCCGTCATCGGCCCCGACGCCCTGCGCGACGTGGTGCACAGCGACCCCGAGCTCCTCGAGGCGGTCGAGAACCACCGCCTGATCAGCTACGAGGACGCCAACGGCGACCGCCAGCTGCACATCGCGCTCCAGCTCAGCGCCGCCGCGACGCAGGACGGCACCCTGGACCAGGACCGGTACCGCGCCCTAGTCATCACCGAGCTGCGTCGTCGCAACGGTGACTTCGACAACGGAGTGCGCACCGCCCCCGAGGGCACGCTGCCCACCATCGCCTTCTACGCCCACCGCACCGGACCGTTCGCCACGGACAGCGGCAAGCTCAAGAACGAGTACGTCTGGCAGCTGCCCGCGGGCGCCCTGGAGCAGTGGGAGACCGACCTGGGCCACGTGTTCCCCAGGGAGTGAGACCGGCGTGGGGCGGGCACGGGCCGGGCGCGGGCATAGCGCGGCTCACACCTCGGGAAGCGTTCCCGCCCCCGAAGCGTTCGTATGCTTGATGATCGTGACCACTCCGCCCCCTGACCCGGCGCGCACGCCCCTGACGGCGAGCGGCGCCCACGGTGAGCAGCATCGCGAGCCCGAAGGGGCGTACCTCGACCACGCCGCCACCACGCCCATGTCGGCGGCAGCGCTCGCGGCGTACGTCGCCGAGGCGCAGCGCACCGGCAACGCGTCGTCGCTCCACTCCGCGGGCCGTACGTCGCGCCGCGCCGTCGAGGAGGCGCGCGAGACGGTGGCGGGATCGCTGGGCGCCCGGCCGAGCGAGGTCATCTTCACCTCGGGCGGCACCGAGGCGGACAACCTCGCGATCAAGGGCATCTTCTGGGGACGCCGCGCGCAGGACACGCGCCGCACCCGAGTGCTCGTCTCCGCCGTCGAGCACCACGCCGTGCTCGACCCCGCGTTCTGGCTCGCGGGCCACGCGGGCGCGGAGATCGTGCTGCTGCCCGTCGACGCCGAGGGCCGGCTCGACCTCGACGCCCTGCGCGCCGAGCTCGCCGCCCACGCCGCCGAGACCGCGCTGATCAGCGTCATGTGGGCCAACAACGAGGTCGGCACGGTCCAGCCGGTCCGCGACGTCGTGCGCGCGGCCCGGCCCTACGGCATCCCCGTGCACACCGACGCCGTCCAGGCGGTCGGCCAGACCGACGTCGACTTCGCGGAGTCCGGCGTGGACGCCATGACCGTCTCGGCCCACAAGCTCGGCGGCCCCGTCGGAGTCGGCGCCCTGCTCGCCCGGCGCGACCTCGCGCTCGACGCCGTGCTGCACGGCGGCGGCCAGGAGCGCGGCGTACGGTCCGGCACGCTGGACG
>NZ_KI911710.1:115698-118648 GCF_000515355.1 Promicromonospora kroppenstedtii DSM 19349
CGAGCCCTCGGCCCGGTGGACGCGCACCGTGCGGAGCTGGCCAACCTGGGCCGCGTGGCGGAGACCCTCGCGGAGAAGGCCGAGGCCTGACTCCACTTCGAGGCCCCCCTTTTCTTCGCTTTGACGTCGCTCAAAGCGAAGAAAAGGGGGGCCTCGAAGGTGAAGGGTCAGGCCGACCCGGTCAGCCTCAGGTGGTCAGCCCGCCAGGCGGTTCCAGAGGAACGTCCAGTGGGTCGCCGCCATGTACGCCGCCTGCGCGTTGTTGGCCGCGCCGCCGTGGCCGCCCTCGATGTTCTCGTAGTACGTCACGTCCTTGCCCGCGGCCAGCATGAGCGCCGCCATCTTGCGGGCGTGCCCGGGGTGCACCCGGTCGTCCTTGGTCGACGTCGTGAACAGCACCGGCGGGTACTCACGGGTGGCGTCGAACAGGTGGTACGGCGAGAACGTCTTCACGAACTCCCAGTCGGCCGTGTCCGGGTCGCCGTACTCCGCCATCCACGACGCGCCCGCCAGCAGGTGCGAGTACCGCTTCATGTCGAGCAGCGGCACGCCCACGATGATCGCGCCGAACAGCTCCGGGTACTGGGTGAGCATGTTGCCCGCAAGCAGCCCGCCGTTGGACCGGCCCTCCATGCCCAGCTTCGCGGGGACGGTGATGCCCCGGGCCACGAGGTCGCGCGCCACGGCGGCGAAGTCCTCGTACGCGCGGTGCCGGTTCTCCTTCAGCGCCGCCTGGTGCCAGGCCGGCCCGTACTCGCCGCCGCCGCGGATGTTCGCCACCGCGTACACGCCGCCGCGGTCCAGCCACGCGCGCCCGATCGTGCCCGAGTACCCGGGCAGGATCGCGTGCTCGAACCCGCCGTAGCCCCACAGCAGCGTCGGCGCGGGACCGGCCTCGCCCGAGACCAGGTCCGCCCGTCCGACGACGAAGTACGGCACGCGCGTGCCGTCGTCCGACGTCGTGAACTCCTGGCGCACCTCCAGGCCTGCCGCCTCGAAGTACGACGGCGCGGACTTGAGCACCTCGGGCGCCTCCTGCGCGCCCACGGTCGCCCGGCCCAGGGTCGACGGCGTCAGGTACCCGGTGGTGACCACCCAGACGTCGTCGGAGTCGACGACGTCCACCGCGCCCACCCCGACCGTGAGCAGCTCCCCGCCCAGGGGCAGCTCGGAGCGGACCCACTCCTCGTCGGCCGCCGAAGCCGGCGGCGTCAGCACGTGCAGCAGGTTCTTCACGTCGTCGAGCACGTTGACCACCAGGTGGTGGCGCGTCCAGGTGATCCCGGCGAGCGACGTCGTCGCCGTCGGCTCGAACAGCACGGTCAGGTCCCGCGAGCCGGCCATGAAGTCGTCGAACGGCGTGGCGAGCAGGGACCCGGCGCGGTACGTGGTCCCGCCCACCGTCCAGTCGTCACGCAGCCGCACCAGCATCCACTCGCGGTGCACGCTCGCGTTCGCCGAGTCGGGCACGTCGATCTTCACCAGCTCCTGGTCGGGAGTCCCCACACCGGTGGCCAGGAACGTCTCCTGGGCGTAGAACCGGAGCGCGCGGTACACGAAGTCGCGCTCGAACCCGGGCGTGTGCGACCGGTAGGCGCCGATGGCCATGTCCTGCGCCGTGCCCTCGTAGACGAGCGTGGCCTCCTCCAGCGGGGTGCCCCGTCGCCACAGCTTGACCTGGCGGGCGTAGCCGGACGGCGTCATGGTGCCCTCGCCGAAGTCCGTCGCCACGTACACGCTGTCCTGATCGACCCAGGACAGCCCGCCCTTGGCCTCCGCCCGGACGAACCCGCCGTCCTCCGGCGCCACGAACTGCTTGGTGACCAGGTCGAACTCGCGCGTGACGTCCGCGTCCGAGCCGCCGGGCGACAGGTCGACCAGCGCGTGCCGCCGGGGCTCGCCCGCCGCGAGCTGCTCCGGCGTCGGGCGCAGCACGCTCGCGCCGTGCCAGACCCAGCTCTCGCCCTCCTGCTCGGCGAGCGCGTCCAGGTCCAGGACGGTCTCCCACTCCGGCGCGTCCGTCCGGTAGGAGTCGAGCGTGGTCCGGCGCCACAGGCCGCGCTGGTGCCCGGCGTCCTGCCAGAAGTTGTAGTAGTGCTCGCCGACCTTCGAGACGTGCGGGATCTTGTCGTCCGAGTCGAGGACCTCGCGGACTTCGCCCTCGATCGTCGTGAACCGGTCGCCGCCCAGGGCGGCCGCGCTGTGCGCGTTGCGCTCGCGGACCCAGTCCAGGGCGTCCGCGCCCTGGACGTCCTCGAGCCAGGCGAACGGGTCCGTCGCGGGGTCGAGCGGGGTCGCGGGGAGAGCGGTTCGGGTGTCGGTCTGGGTGGGCTCGGCGCTCATGATGAGCACCCTACGCGGCCGGTCGCGACGCCCGCCGCCGTCGGGCCCGCTTGCCGCTCGCCTGAACCGTGTGTGCCCGTTTTTTGCTGATTTGGGGGGTTACTCGGCCACGGTCTGTCCCCATTCCTCACTGGCACATATTTTCGCACTTCGCACCACGGTCGTGCCCTTCCACGTGTGGGACGCCCTGTGGTAGAAACTGCACTCCAGGGGGTTGTTCGCCCTCTTCAGCCGAGTTCGAGGTCCAGGTAGCGGCATCCGTCGTCCGGACCACCCGGACTCTGACGACACAACTACTAGGGGGATCGGCTCGGTGAGCTCGATGTCTTCTTCTCCTCCGCCCAGCAGGCTGCGCCAGGTCGCGCCCTGGGTGTGCGTCGCCGGCGTGATCGCCTACGTCCTCGTTGCACCCGTCCTGTTCACCGCCACCGGCGCCAGCTCCACGTGGCCCGCCTGGCTCGTCGGCATCGCCGCCGTCGGTCTCGCGGTGGCGGCGGCGCTGATCGCCGCCCGGTCCTCGCGGGACGACCTCGCCTCGCACGAGGACCTGGTCCTCGCCTACCGCCGGGCCGAGGAGCGCGCCGACGCCGCGTCCGCAGCGCTCGAC
>NZ_KI911710.1:118748-127549 GCF_000515355.1 Promicromonospora kroppenstedtii DSM 19349
GGATCGCGCTCGGCGACGCGCTGGTCCCCGCGGTCGCGGCGGCCAACGCCGACCGCGCCATCCGCACCGACGACCCGTGGGAGGAGCTGGGCAGCCGGTTCCACCTCACGTGGGGCGCCGGGGCCCACTCGTGCCCCGCGCACCGCATCGGCCCGCTCATCGGCCGCATCGCCGTGGACACCCTGCTGCGCAGGATCCTCGACATGGAGCTGACCGTGGCCTACGACTCGATCAAGATGTCGGTCTCGCCGTGGTCGCGGTACCCGCGCAGCCTGCCGGTGCGCTTCACCTCTCCGCTGGCGGACGGCAGCCGGTCCTGACGCTCCGCCGTCCGACACAGACACCACGGGCCCGGCCGATTCTCTCGGCCGGGCCCGCGGTGTGTCCTTACCGTGTCGCAGAAGGACGGCTTCCGGGTCGGCGGGCGGTCAGCCCACGGACGAGGAGTCGGAGCCGACCCGCTCCTTGGCGGACCGCGCCTGGATGCGCTCCTTGAGGCGCGGCACCACGTTCTTGTAGACGGACGGGTCGATCGGCAGGAGCCACTGGACGACCTGGGCGCGCTGGCTGATGTTCACGCCGGCCTCGTCGAGCGTCTCGTCGATCTGGTGCATCGAGAACGGGATGACGTTGGTGCCGCGGGCGTGCTTGCCGCCCGTGCGCTTCTCCATCCACGCCACGCGCTCGGCCACGTGCTTGCGGCGCTCCTCGACGGGGGGCAGGTCCACGACGCCGGCCAGGTAGGCGGCGATCCAGATCGCGCCGGCCTCGGCGGACAGGGGCGAGAACAGCGACGAGTTGTAGCCCGCGAAGGTCAGGTTCGGCACGCCGTCGGGCAGGATCTGGCGGTAGAGCTTGTAGTTGCCCTCGTCGTCCAGCAGGCGGGCGGACACGGCGTCGTCCAGGAACGGCACGCGCTGGTGGAAGCCGGTGCCGCAGACCACGAGGTCGGCCGGGATGCGGTTGCCGTCGCTGAGCACCGCGACGGGGCGGTCGCCCTCGGCCTCGAAGCGCTGGATCTCGGTGTCGCGGTGCACCTTGATCGCACCGCTCGCGACCTGCTCGTAGAACCCGTCGGTCGACAGCGACACCGTGCTGTTGGCGATGTCGGCGAACTCGCCCGTGGGCACGAGCCCGAGCTTCTTGAGCTTGAACTGCCAGGTCGCGACCGACCCGATGCTCGACAGCATGCTCGCGCGGACCTTGTCGCCCGGACCGTGCAGGAATCGCTCCATGCCGTTGTCCAGCTCCTGGTACTTGAACAGGGCCTCGCCGAGGCGGGACAGCAGCAGGTACTTCATGTTCAGCGAGTTGGCGATGCGCTTCGGCATCTTCCAGAGCAGACGCCGGGCGACGACGGTGGTGGACTCGGCCACCACGCCGATCTCGGCGGCGACGTCGCACGCGGACTTGCCGTAGCCGACGACGACGACGTTCTTGCCGCGGGCGTCCTCGAGGTTGTTGAGCTGGCTGGACGCGACGAGCTTGCCGCCGGCGCGGACCAGGTCGGCGTAGCCCTCGTACTGCGGGAAGACCGGGTCGGAGAAGATCCCGTTGGCCACGACCAGGTGGTCGAACCGCTCGGGCGCCGAGACGGGGGCGCCGATGCGGCGCGCCGTCACCATCCAGCCGTCCTCCGCGTCGGTCAGCTCGGCGCGCACGACCTCGGTCGCGAGCCTGAGGTAGGGGCGCAGCTCGAACTTCGCGACGTACCGCTCCAGGTAGGCCTGCACCTGCTCGCCCGTCGGCCACTCCGGGTACTCCCGTGGCATCGGGAGGTCCGAGAACGCGTACGAATCCTTGTTGTTCTGCGTCCGGAGGCCGGAGTATCGACGGGTCGCGCTCCACACACCGCCGACATCCGGTGCCTTTTCGAAGACGGTGACCTCGTGGTCGAACTCGCGGAGGGTTTTCGCGGTGGCCAGACCTGCGAACCCGGCACCGACGACGGCGATCTTCAAGGGACCCCTGCTCTCAGTAGATTTGCGGCATTTTGCTCGAATGTTAGCGGGACGTGCTCCTGCGCGATAGTGGGCGGATCGCGGCGAATGGCCTGGTCGGCAGCGTCTTCGCCGCGGGCGCGCAATGGTGACCGCTCGAATGTCAGTGGTTCACGCCATGATTGTGTCCGTGAGCGAGACGACGGGCATCCCAGGACCGGCCGACACGGGCGACGAGGCAGCGGCGCAGCGCCGATGGGCGGAGCTGGTCGCCCGGATCGAGGAGGATCGACGGGCGTACTACGAGAACGACGCCCCGGTGTCGTCCGACGCCGACTACGACGTGCGGATGCGCGAGCTGGAGGAGCTGGAGGCCGCGCACCCCGGTCTGATGACGCCGGAGTCGCCGACGCAGAGCGTCGGCGGCGTCGCGACCGCGGGCTTCGTCACCGTGGAGCACATCGAGCAGATGCTGTCGCTCGACAACGCGTTCAGCACCGAGGAGCTCGGGGTGTGGGCCGACAAGGTGCACCGTGACCTCGGCACGGACACTCCCGGGCTGCTGTGCGAGGTCAAGATCGACGGGCTGGCGATCTCGCTCGTGTACGAGAAGGGCCGTCTCGTCCGGGGCGTCACGCGCGGCGACGGGCGAGTGGGCGAGGACGTGACGCGGAACGTGCTGCGCATCGCCGGCATCCCCCAGCAGCTCGACGGCACGGGTCACCCTGACCTGGTCGAGGTGCGCGGCGAGGTGTTCATCCCGGTGGCGACCTTCGCCCGGCTCAACGAGCTCCAGGCGACGCTCCGCGACCGGCTCGTGGACGCGGCGCAGGAACGGGCCGAGCGGCAGCCCGGCGCCAAGGAGTTCGACGTGGAGAAGGCACGTCTTGCCGCGCTCCGCCGCTTCCCGCAGTTCGCCAACCCGCGCAACGCGGCGGCGGGCGGCCTGCGGCAGCTCCTGGAGAACAAGGACGGGCTCGAGCTGGAGGCTGGTATCGCCCGCGTCGAGGGCCTGCGCATGTATGCGCACGGTGTGGGCGCCCTGCAGTGGCAGGCGGGCGAGCACGAGGAGCTGGCGCGGCAGTCCGACGCGTACACCCTGTTCGAGCAGTGGGGCATCCCCGTCTCGCCGCACAACCGGGTGGTCGGCGGCCTGGACGGCGCGCTGGAGATGATCGAGTACTTCCGGGAGCACCGCCACGACATCGAGCACGAGCTCGACGGCATCGTCCTCAAGGTCGATGCCCTGGAGCAGCAGCGCAAGCTCGGCTCGACCAGCCGCGCGCCCCGCTGGGCCATCGCCTTCAAGTACCCGCCGGAGGAGGTCAACACCCGCCTGCTGGCGATCCAGATCGGCGTCGGCCGCACCGGTCGTGCCACCCCGTACGCCGTGATGGAACCCGTGCTGGTCGCCGGCTCCACGGTGCGTCAGGCCACGCTGCACAACCAGGACGTGGTCAAGGCCAAGGGCGTGCGTATCGGCGACGTCGTGGTCCTGCGCAAGGCGGGCGACGTGATCCCCGAGATCATCGGCCCGGTGTCCGCCCTCGCGGACGACGGCTACCCGCGCGAGGACTTCGTGATGCCCGCGAACTGCCCCGAGTGCGGCACGCCCCTGCGGCCCATGAAGGAGGGGGACGTCGACCTGCGCTGCCCCAACGCGGAGTCCTGCCCCGCACAGGTGCGCGGGCGCGTGGAGCACATCGGTTCGCGCGGTGGCCTCGACATCGAGGCGCTGGGCGAGGTGACCGCCGCCGCGCTCACCCACCCCGACGTGCCCGAGACCCCGCCGCTGATCACCGAGGCCGGCCTGTTCTCCCTCACGCTCGACCAGCTGCTGCCCATCGAGGCCGTGGTCCGCGACGCCGAGACCGGCCTGCCCAAGATGGACGACGACGGCGTGGTGCGCCGCCGCGCCCCGTTCCGCCGCAAGCTCACGCACGGCAAGGCGCAGCGTGCCGCCGCCGAGGAGGCGGGCGAGACCCTGCCGGACTGGGCGCCGTCGGCGAACGCGACCAAGCTCCTCGAGGAGCTCGAGCGCGCCAAGACCAAGGACCTGTGGCGCATGCTCGTCTCGCTCAACATCCGGCACGTCGGGCCCGTCGCCGCCCGGGCGCTCGCGGGCTGGTTCGGGTCGGTGGACGCGATCGAGGCGGCATCCGAGGAGGAGCTCGCGGCCGTCGAGGGCGTGGGCCCCGTGATCGCCGCCGAGATCAAGGCCTGGCTCGCGGTCGACTGGCACCAGGGCATCCTCACCGCCTGGCGCGAGGCCGGCGTCCGGCTCGCCACCCCGGGGCACCCCGGTCCGGCCGCGATGGCCGAGGCCGACACCGAGCCCACCGGGCCCCTGGCGGGCCTCACCGTCGTGGTCACCGGTTCCCTGGTGGACTTCACGCGCGACGGCGCCAAGGAAGCCATCATCGCCGCGGGCGGCAAGGCCTCCGGGTCGGTCTCCAAGAAGACCGACTACGTGGTGCTGGGGGAGAACGCCGGGACCAAGGCGGCCAAGGCCGAGGCCCTGGAGATCCCGACCCTGGACGAGGACGGGTTCAAGGCGCTCCTGGAGGGCGGCCCCGCGGCGCTGTAGCTCGACCGCTCGGCGGGAAGTCGGCAGTTGGCATCGAGCTCGGCACAGGCCTGTGCCGAGCTCGATGCCAACTGCCGAACAAAGGTCGGCGCGAGGCGCCGGCCCCGCCGTGCACCCCGCATAACGCTCCACATCTGACAACTTTTGCTTGACGGCCGACAGAAGTCCCCCGTAGGTTCTCCCCGCAAGGTCAATGCCGACCGAGGAGACCTCATGCTTCAACGTGGAACCAAGATCCGCACGAGACAGGCGGCCGCAGGCGCGACCGCCGTCGTGCTGACAGCGGTCATGCTGTCCGGGGCCGTGCCCGTCGCCACCGCCGCGGACGACCTGCCGCCGCAGGAACCGGGTGTCACGCTCCGCACCTACGACCTGGCCCGCGACCTCAGCGAGCTGTGCACGCTCCGCTCGGGCCAGACGCCGAACGTCGACCAGCTCAAGCCCACCATCGACTACTCGACCGAGGCCGACTTCGGCATGGGCGAGCGCTTCATCGCGCACGCGCTGGCCAACCTGGACGTGCCGGCGGACGGGAACTACGAGTTCCGGCTGACCAGCGACGACGGCTCGCGCCTGGTGATCGACGACGCCGAGGTGATCGACAACGACGGTCTGCACGGCGCGGAGTCGAAGGAGGGCACCGTCGCGCTCACCGCCGGCTACCACGACCTGCGCGTGGAGTACTTCGACAACACGAACGACAACATCCTCAAGCTCGAGTGGCGCACGCCGGGCACCAGCGACTTCGTCGTCGTGCCGTCCAGCGTGCTGAGCACCGAGGCCGGCGTCGTCCGTGTGACCGCTCCGGGCACCAAGTACTGCGAGGGCCAGGACGACTCGGCGGGCGACGGCATGCGCCTGGACTCCGTCTACCCCGGCTACACGCTGACCGACCTGCGGCCCGACGGTTTCGAGCCCATGGTCGCGGGCCTCGACTGGACCGACGACGACCGCCTCGCCGTGGTCACGTCCGGCTCGGTGAGCCCCGGTGGCTGGGTCGAGGACCCGGAGCCCGGCGAGGTCTTCCTCCTCGACAACGTGACCGGCGAGACCTCCAAGGACGAGGTCACGTACGAGAAGGTCGCCACCGACCTGTTCAACCCGATGGGTATCGCCGTGATCGGGGACTCCATCTACGTCTCGGAGCGCGACAAGCTCACCGAGCTCACGGACCCCGACGGCGACGGCTTCTACGACGACCACCGCACGGTGGCCGAGTGGCCGTTCGGCGGCAACTTCCACGAGTTCGCGTTCGGCCTGCTGTACGACGACGAGAGCTTCTACGTGAACCTCTCGGTGGCCATCAACAACGGCGGCGCCACCACGGACCCGCAGCCCGCCGAGAACCGCGGCACCGCCATCAAGGTGGACCGTGAGACCGGCGAGGTCGAGTTCGTGGCCGGCGGCCTGCGCACGCCGAACGGCATGGTCAAGGGCCCGGACGGCGAGCTGTTCGTGATGGACAACCAGGGCGCCTGGCTGCCCAGCTCCAAGCTCGTGCACATCGAGCAGGGCAAGTTCTTCAACCACTTCACCAACCCCGCCGGACCCTACGACGCCAAGCCGGTCTCGGCGCCGGCGCTGTGGGTGCCGCAGAACGAGATCGGCAACTCGCCGAGCGCCCCGGTGCAGATCGAGGAGGGCCCGTACGAGGGCCAGCTCGTGTTCGGTGACGTGACCTACGGCGGGCTGCAGCGTGGCTTCCTGGAGAAGGTCGGTGGCGAGTACCAGGGCGCCGTGTTCCGGCACTCGGCCGGCCTCGAGGCGGGCGTGAACCGCACCGTCGTCGGGCCCGACGGCGCCCTGTACGTCGGCGGCATCGGCGAGGGCGGCAACTGGAGCGAGCCCGGCAAGCTGCGCTACGGCCTGCAGAAGCTCGCGCCCAACGGCGAGGACGCCTTCGACATGACCGAGATGCGGGTCACGAAGAAGGGCTTCGAGGTCGAGTACACGCAGCCGCTCTCGCAGGAGACGGTGGACAAGATCGCCGAGGACCCGAACGCGGCGTTCCGCATGGACCACTGGCGCTACGTGCCCACGCGCGCCTACGGCGGCCCGAAGGTCGACGAGCAGCAGCTGTTCGTGGCGGACGCCAAGGTCTCCCGTGACCGCACCAAGGTGACGCTCACCGTGGACGGGCGCCAGCCCGGCTACGTCGTGCACCTGCGCAGCCCGCGTCCGTTCGCGGACGCCGAGGGCCGGGAGCTGTGGAACACGGAGGCCTGGTACACGCTCAACGCGATCCCGGGCTACAAGGCGCCGGCGGGGTTCCAGGAGGCGGAGGAGGCGACGCTCCGTGGCAGCGCGAACGTGGCCAACGAGCACAACGGCTACTCCGGCTCCGGGTTCGCGGCCGGCTTCGGCCAGGTCGGCGCGTCCGCGACCTTCACCACCACCGTCAAGCGCGCCGGCACCCAGCCGGTGAGCCTGCGCTACTCGAACGGGCCCAACCCGTTCCAGGGCACCAAGACGGTGTCAGTGCTGGTCAACGGCCAGGAGGTCGAGCCGTGGGCGCTGGAGTCCACGGGCGACTGGAAGACGTGGGCCACGGCGACGCGCGACCTCCCGCTGAAGAAGGGCGTCAACACCATCACGCTGCGCTACGACGAGGACGACGACGGCAACGTCAACCTCGACCTCCTCAAGGTCGGCGGCGGGGCCGACATCTGCGCGCCGCAGCGGTACGAGCGGGGCTACACCGCGCTGTTCGACGGCACGCTGGCCTCGCTGGACGGCTGGAACATGGCCGGACCGGGCTCCTTCGGCCGGCAGGGCGACTGCACCCTGCGCGGCAGCGGGGGCATGGGTCTGCTCTGGCACTCCACGGAGCTGAACGAGTACAGCCTGAAGCTCGACTGGAAGCTCAAGAAGGACGACAACGGCGGCGTCTTCGTCGGCTTCCCGGACCCGGGCAACGACCCGTGGGTCGCCGTCAACCAGGGTTACGAGATCCAGATCGACGCCACCGACGAGCCGGACCGCACCACGGGCGCGATCTACACCTTCCAGGGCGCCGACCCGGAGGCCGTGGAGCGGGCGCTCAAGCCGGTCGGGTCCTGGAACTCCTACGAGATCCGGGTGGAGGGGCAGGCGATCAAGGTGATCCTCAACGGTGAGCTGGTGAACGACTTCGTCAGCACCGACCCCGCGCGTGACCTCGCCCAGGGGTTCATCGGGCTCCAGAACCACGGTCAGGGCGAGGCGGTGAGCTACCGCGACGTCCGGGTCAAGGACCTGAGCTAGCCCACAGAGGTCAGACGCTCAGATCCCCCGGGGGATCTGAGCGTCTGACACGTGGTGGACCGGGTCAGGCGACCAGACGGTCCACGGCGTCGGAGGAGAGGGCCTGGTCCACCGCCATGGCGCTCGCGCCGAGCACGCCCGCCTGGGTGCCGGTGCGCGCCGTGACGATCCGCAGGTGCTGGGTCGCCAGGGGCAGGGAGCGCTGGTAGACCACCTCGCGGATGCCCGCCACGATGTGCTCCCCGGCGTCGGCCAGGATGCCGCCGATCACGATCATCGAGGGGTTGAGCAGGCTCACGCTCGTGGCCAGCACCGCGCCGATGTCGCGTCCGGCCTGGCGCACGGCCTGGCTCGCGGTCACGTCGCCGGCCCGCACCAGGGCGACGACGTCGGCGGGCGTGGTGGCGCCCTCCAGCCGGCTCGCCACGGCCTGTCCGCTGGCGATGGCCTCCAGGCACCCGACGTTGCCGCAGCGGCACACGACATCGGTGACGCCCGGCACGGCCACGTGCCCGATGTCGCCCGCCGACCCCTGCGCACCGCGCCGCAGCGCGCCGTCGGCGATGATCCCCGCGCCGATGCCCGTGGCGACCTTGACGAACAGCAGGTCGGCCACGTCGGGCCAGGCGGCGCGGTGCTCGCCCAGCGCCATGATGTTCACGTCGTTGTCCACGAGCACGGGCGCGTGGAACCGTGCACCGAGGATCGCCGGCACGTCCGCGTCGTCCCAGCCGGGCATGATCGGCGGGTTGTTCGGCTTGCCGGTCGCATGCTCCACGGGCCCCGGCAGACCGACGCCGACGCCGGCGAGGTCCGTCGCCGGCCGGCCGGCCTCACGCAGCAGCTCGGCCCCGGTCTCGGCCACGCGGTCGAGCACGAGGTCCGGCCCGTCCGTGATGACGAGTGGCAGGTCGCGCTGCGCCAGCACGGTCGACGCGAGGTCGGTCAGCGCGAGCCGCGCGTGCGTCGCGCCGACGGTCCACCCCCAGGACCACGCGGGCCGACGGCGCGAACGCGAAGGTCGCGGGCGG
>NZ_KI911710.1:127649-143263 GCF_000515355.1 Promicromonospora kroppenstedtii DSM 19349
GACGGCGCGAACGCGAAGGTCGCGGGCGGGCGGCCGCCGGTCGACGTCGCCTCGCCCGCGGGGGCGATGAGCCCCGCCGCCATGAGCAGGTCGATGCGCGCCGCTACTGTGGAGCGCGCCTGCCCTGTGACCGCCGCGAGATCCGCGCGCGTGCGGGGTCTGCCGTCTCGCAGGAGCTGGAACATATCGCCCGCGCCGGACACCTTGGGTGCCTGCTGAAACACTTCCCGTGCCACTTCCACCATGCCTCTAGTGAATCATGGCGGGCGAAGTCGCGACTTTTGCTTGACCGTCGGCAGAAGTCCAACTACGTTCGATACATGGTCGACGTGGACCCCTCCGGGGTAGAGCAGCCCCTGCTGCGCATGCGTGGCATCGTGAAGGAATTTCCTGGCGCGCGAGCGCTCGACGGCGTGGACCTCGAGGTCCGTCCCGGAGAGGTGCACTGCCTGCTGGGACAGAACGGGGCTGGCAAGTCCACCCTGATCAAGACCCTGGCCGGCGCCCACCAGCCCACCGCGGGCGAGATCCTGATCGACGAGGAGCCGGTGGTCATCGCGAACCCCGTGGCCGCCCTGCGGCTCGGTATCGCGACGATCTACCAGGAGCTCGACGTCGTGGACGGCCTCACGGTCGCCGAGAACATCTACCTGGGCCACGAGCTCGCGACGGGCGGCGTCAGCCGCCGGTCCGAGGCGGCCCGGAACACCCGCAAGATCCTCGACCGGCTCGGTCACAAGGAGATCTCCCCGCACCGCGAGGTGGGCTCGCTGCCTGCCGCGGGCAAGCAGATCGTGCAGCTCGCCCGGGCACTCTCGCGTGACGCGCGCGTCGTCATCATGGACGAGCCGTCCGCCGTGCTGGACTCCGAGGAGGTCGGCAACCTCCACCGCATCGTGCGCGAGCTCACCGCCGACGGCGTCGCCGTCGTCTACATCTCGCACCGCCTGGAGGAGATCCGGCAGCTCGGCGACCGCATCACGGTGCTCAAGGACGGCCGCACGGTCGCCGAGAGCCTGGTCGTGGCGGACACCCCGACCAAGGAGCTGATCCAGCTCATGACCGGCCGGACGGTCGAGTACGCGTTCCCCGACCGCCCCGGCGTGGCCGAGGACGCGGAACCGGTGCTGGAGGTCGAGGACCTCGGGCTCGGGACCGTCTTCTCCGACGTCTCCCTCACCGTCCGGGCGGGCGAGATCGTCGGCCTGGCAGGCCTGGTCGGCTCGGGCCGCTCCGAGATCCTCGAGACGATCTACGGAGCCCGGCGCGCCACCTCGGGCACCGTGCGCGTGGGCGGCAAACGCCTGCGCCCCGGCGTGGTGGACGCCGCGGTGGCCGCCGGCATCGGGCTGTGCCCCGAGGAGCGCAAGAGCCAGGGCCTGCTCCTGGACGAGCCGGTCTACCGCAACATCACCCTGTCCACCTTCTCGCGCATCGCCCGCGGCGGGCTGCTCGACGAGGGTGCCGAGCGCGCCGCGGCCCGGGAGCAGGTCGAGGCCCTCGACCTGCGGCCCGCCGGGGTGGACCGGAACGCCCGCACCCTGTCCGGCGGCAACCAGCAGAAGGCGCTGCTGGCGCGCTGGCTGGTGCACGGCTGCCGCGTTCTGCTGCTCGACGAGCCCACCCGAGGTGTCGACGTCGGCGCGCGCTCCGAGATCTACAACCTGATCCGCCGCCTGGCCGACGACGGCGCCGCCGTGATTGTCGTGTCCAGCGAGATCCCCGAGGTGCTCGGCCTCGCGGACCGCGTGCTGGTCATCTCCGACGGCAAGGCGGTCCACGAGGGTCCCGCCCGCGAAATCGACGAGCACGCCGTGCTCGACCTGGTCATGGAAGGAAGTGTGGCGTGAGCCAACGATCGGCCCTCATGGGCCCGGCCCTGCGTATGGGTGGCCTCGTGCTCGCCCTCATTCTGCTCATCGTCGTGGGTGTGGCGACCGCCGGCGAGCGGTTCTGGAGCACCGGCAACCTCATCACCGTCCTGAGCCTCGCGGCCGTGACGGGCGTGGTGAGCATCGGCATGACGTTCGTCATCACCTCGGGTGGCATCGACCTGTCGGTCGGCGCCGTGGTCGGACTGGCGTCCGTCTGGGCCTCGACCCTGGCGACGCAGTACGCGGCGGAGGACTACGGCTGGTGGGTCATCCCGGTGACCGCGCTCGCCGTCGGTCTGGTGGCCGGCCTGATCAACGGCCTGCTGGTCGCCTACGGCAAGATGCCCGCCTTCATGGCGACGCTGGCGATGCTGGCGGCGGCCCGTGGGCTCGCGGAGATCATCGCGGGCCGGCAGACCCAGATCGTCGACGTCGAGCCGTTCTTCGACGTCTTCCAGGCGCGGCCGCTGGGCGTGCCGACGATCGTCTGGATCTTCGTCGTGGTCGCGGCCGCCGGCTGGTTCCTGCTGAACCGCACCACGTTCGGGCGTCGTACCGTCGCGGTGGGCGGCAACCCGGAGGCCTCCCGGCTGGCGGGGATCAAGATCAAGCGGCACACCCTGTACCTGTACGGGCTCGCCGGTCTGACCGCCGGCATCGGCGCCGTGATCCTGCTGGCCCGCACCACGGCCGGCTCCTCGACCCACGGGACGCTGCTGGAGCTGGACGTCATCGCCGCGGTCGTCGTCGGCGGCACGCTGCTGGCCGGCGGCCGCGGCACCATCACCGGCACCGTTCTCGGTGTCCTCATCTTCTCGACGCTCACCAACGTGTTCGTCCTGAACAACCTCGACAGCTCGGTCCAGGCGATCGCCAAGGGCGCGATCATCGTCGGCGCCGTCCTGCTGCAGCAGTGGTTCGCGTCGCGCGAGCGCGTCTCGACCACCTAGTACCTCCACAAGCCAACCCAGCATTTCCACCCCGGATCAAGGGAGATCACGATGACCTCGTCCATTGTTCGCACGCGCCGGGTCTCCGGCGCCGTCGTCGCCGCGGCCTGCGCGGCGCTCGTCGTCGCCGGCTGCACCAGCAACGAGCCCCGCGAGAGCGAGGAGACCGCCACCGGTCCCGTCACGGTGACCGAGAACGACGAGCCCGGCGACGAGGTCGTCATCGGGTTCTCCGCCCCTGCCGCCGACCACGGCTGGATGGGCGCCATCACCAGCGCCGCCAAGGCTGAGGCGGAGAAGTACGAGGACGTCGACCTCCAGGTCGCCGAGGGCACCAACGACGTCAACGTGCAGATCAGCCAGATCGAGGGCTTCATCGACCAGGGCGTCGACGCGATCGTGCTCCTGCCGTTCGACGGCGCCGCACTGACCGACGTGGCGCTGGAGGCCATGGAGGCCGGGATCCCCGTCATCAACGTGGACCGCGAGTTCAGCAGCCCGTTCGCCGCCCGCGCCACCGTGCTCGGCGACAACTACGGCATGGGCGTGAGCGCCGGCACCTACGTCTGCGAGCAGCTCGGTGACAACCCGGACGCCGTGGTCGCCGAGATCGCCGGCATCGACTCGCTGCCGCTCACGCAGGACCGCAGCAAGGGCTTCGCGGACGCCCTCGACGACTGCGGGCTCGACGTCGACGCGCGCGTCGCGGCCGAGTTCACGGTCGAGTCCGGCGAGGAGCAGACGGCGAACCTGCTGTCGGCCGAGCCCAAGATCGACGCCATCTGGAACCACGACGACGACCAGGGCATCGGCGTCCTGGCCGCCATCGAGAACGCGGGCCGCGACGAGTTCTTCCTGGTCGGCGGTGCGGGCTCCAACAACATGATGGAGGAGATCCAGGACCCGGAGAGCGTCGTCAAGGCGACGGTCATCTACCCCTCCACGCAGGCCGCGGACGGCGTCAAGTTCGCCCGCCTGATCGCCCAGAACAAGAACGTGAGCGACCTCGCCTCGATCGGCGTCCCGCGCACCGTGCAGCTCTTCGCGCCCGTCGTCACGGCGGACAACGTCGAGGAGTACCTGCCCATCGGCTTCGACTCCTGACGCTGTGACGCATCGGGACGACGCCCGCTCGGGCGTGCAACACGGCGGTGAGACCACAGTGGGGGGAGGCGCGGTATGAGTACGGGAACGAGCGAGCTCGGCGTCGGCATGGTCGGCTACGCGTTCATGGGTGCGGCGCACTCGCAGGCCTGGCGCACGGCGCCGCGGTTCTTCGACCTGCCGATCGTGCCGCGCATGCGCGCGGTCGCGGGTCGGGACGGGGCGGCGGTCCGTGCGGCTGCCGACCGGCTGGGCTGGGACGACGCCGTCGTCGGGTGGCAGGACCTGCTGACCCGGGACGACGTCGGGCTGGTCGACGTCTGCACGCCGGGCGACACGCACGTGGAGATCGCGGTCGCCGCCCTGGAGGCGGGCAAGCACGTCCTGTGCGAGAAGCCGCTGGCGAACACCGTGGCCGAGGCGGAGGTGATGACCGCCGCCGCCGAGGCCGCGGCGGAGCACGGCGTGCGTGCGATGGTGGGGTTCACCTACCGTCGCGTGCCCGCCGTGGCGCTGGCCCGGCAGCTCGTCCAGGAGGGGCGCATCGGCCAGGTGCGGCACGTGCGCGCGCAGTACCTCCAGGACTGGCTGGCGGACCCGCAGGCGCCGATGTCGTGGCGCCTCGACAAGCAGAAGGCTGGCTCGGGCGCGCTGGGCGACATCGGCGCGCACGTGGTCGACATGGCGCAGTTCGTCACGGGCGAGTCGCTCACCGGGGTGAGCGGCCTGCTCGAGACCTTCGTCCACGAGCGTCCGGAGGCCGTGTCGTCGTCGGGCCTGTCCGCGGTGGCCGACGCCGGCCGCACCGGCCAGGTCACGGTGGACGACGCCGCGGTCTTCCTCGGCCGCCTCTCGGGCGGCGGGCTGGCGACCTTCGAGGCGACGCGCTTCGCCTGGGGCCGCAAGAACGCGATCCGGCTGGAGGTCAACGGTTCCAAGGGCTCGCTGGCCTTCGACTTCGAGGACATGAACCTGCTGCACTACTACGACGCGACGGACGAGTCGGAGGTCGCGGGCTTCCGCCGGATCGTCGTCACCGAGCCGGAGCACCCGTACGTCGCGGCCTGGTGGCCGCCCGGGCACGGGCTGGGCTACGAGCACGCGTTCACGCACCAGGTCGTGGACCTGATGGGGGACCTGGCCGCGGGCCGCCAGCCGACGCCGTCGTTCGCCGACGGGCTGCGCGTCCAGCGGGTGCTGGACGCCGTCGAGCGCAGCGCCGCCGGTGGCGGGGGGTGGGTGTCCCTCGTCTGACCGGACCCGGACCAGCACGAGGACCGGCCTGAGCGATGCGCTCGGGCCGGTCCACCGCGGGCCGGGGGAGAGCACTACCGCAATGCACTGGTACTGACCCGACTCAATGAGGAGCTCCAGGTGAGAAAAGTGCTACGAACCCGCCGCGTGCTGCGGTCGGTGGTCGCGGCGACGGCCGTGACCGCGCTCGGTGTCCCAGCCCTGGTGGCGGCCGCCGCCCCGTCCTTCGCATCTCCCGCCTCGACGACGACCGTCACCACAGCCGCCGAGGCGGCGGCCGAACCCTTCGACGCCCTCGTGTTCTCCCGGACGGCCGGGTTCCGGCACGGCTCGATCCCCGCGGGCATCGAGGCGATCACCCAGCTCGGCGCGGCGAACGACTTCACGGTCACGGCCACCGAGGACGCGAGCGTCTTCAGCGACGAAGGGCTCGCCGACTACGAGGCGGTCGTCTTCCTGTCCACCACGGGCGACGTCCTGGACGAGCAGCAGCAGGCCGCGTTCGAGCGCTACATCCAGGGCGGCGGCGGGTACGCGGGTATCCACGCGGCGTCCGACACCGAGTACGACTGGCCGTGGTACGGCGACCTCGTGGGTGCCTACTTCAGCTCGCACCCGCAGAACCAGGACGCCACCGTCAAGGTCGAGGACCACGTGCACGAGTCCACCGCGCATCTGCCGGACCGCTGGGACCGGCACGACGAGTGGTACAACTTCCGCACGAACCCGCGCGACGAGGTGCACGTCCTGGCCTCGCTGGACGAGTCGAGCTACGACGCGGGCACGGGCGCGATGGGGGCCGAGCACCCGATCGCCTGGTGCCAGGCCTACGACGGCGGCCGGTCCTGGTACACGGGCGGCGGCCACACGGACGCCTCGTACAGCGAGCCCGAGTTCCTCGAGCACCTGCTCGGGGGGCTGCAGACGGCGGCGGGGGTCGTCGACTCGGACTGCAACGCGACGCAGAGCGACAGCTACGAGATGGTGCCGCTCGACGAGGACACCGCCAACCCGATGATGCTGGACGTGGCCCCCGACGGCACCGTCTTCTACGTCGAGCGTGACGGCCGCGTCCAGGTGATCGACCCGGAGTCGAACACCACGAGCACCGCGATGACCCTGCCGGTCACCCAGTCCAACGAGGACGGGCTGACGGGTGTCGTGCTCGACCCGGACTTCGCGACCAACGGGTGGGTCTACCTGTTCTGGTCGCCGCAGGACGTGGGTGACGACGGACCGCACAACCGTGTCTCCCGCTTCGACTACGACGCCGCGTCCGGCACGATCGACCAGGCCTCCGAGGAGACGGTGCTGATCATCCCCACGCAGCGCCAGACCTGCTGCCACGCGGGCGGTGACATGGTCTTCGACGGCGACGGCAACCTCTACGTGGCCACCGGCGACAACACGAACCCGTTCGAGTCCCAGGGGTACGCCCCGCTGGACGAGCGTTCCGGGCGGGCGAACTACGACTCCCAGCGCACGTCGGCCAACAGCAACGACCTGCGCGGCAAGGTCCTGCGGATCACACCGCAGGACGACGGCTCCTACACGATCCCCGAGGGCAACATGTTCGCCCCGGGCACGGCGGACACGCTGCCCGAGATCTACGCGATGGGCTTCCGCAACCCCTTCCGGATCGGCGTCGACCCGGCGAACGACAACGTGCTCGTGGCCGACTACGGCCCGGACGCCGGCTCGGCGAACGCCGACCGCGGTCCTGCCGGGACGGTCGAGTGGAACGTCGTGAGCGAGCCCGGGTTCTACGGCTGGCCGTACTGCACGGGCGCCAACAACGCCTACCGCGCCTACGACTTCGCCACGGGGCAGTCCGGCGCGGCGTACGACTGCGCGGGCGGCCCGGTGAACGACTCGCCGAACAACACCGGGATCGACCAGCTGCCGCCGGCCGTGGAGGCCGAGGTCTGGTACGGCTACGGGACCAACCCGCTGTTCCCGGAGATCGGCGGTGGCGGGGCGCCCATGGGCGGCCCGGTCTACTCCTACGACCCGGAGCTGGAGTCGGACACCAAGTGGCCGGCCTACTGGGACGGCAAGGCGCTGTTCGGCGAGTGGAACCAGGGGCGGATGTACTCCTTCCAGCTCGCGGGAGAGCAGCGGGACGACCTGGTGGACATCAACCGGGTCCTGCCGGGTGTCTTCGACCCGAGCGCCGGGTTCGACCGGCCCATGGACTTCGACTTCGGGCCCGACGGTGCCCTGTACGTGGTGGACTGGGGCTCGGGCTTCGGCGGTAACAACGACACGTCGGGCGTGTACCGGGTCGACTACGTGGAGGGTGACCCGGCCCCGATCGCCCGCGCGTCGGCGGACGTGACCGACGGCCTGGCGCCGCTGACCGTCCAGTTCTCCTCGGAGGGCACGCGCCACCCCGCCGGGGAGCCGCTCACCCTGCAGTGGACCTTCGGTGACGGCTCGGAGCCGAGCACCGAGGCGAACCCGACCCACACCTACACCGAGAACGGCCGCTACACGGCCCAGCTCGTCGCCACGGACGCCGCCGGTCAGACCGGTGTCGCGAACGTGACGATCGTGGTCGGCAACATCGCGCCCGAGGTGTCGATCACGTTCCCGGAGAACGGCGGCTTCTTCGAGTGGGGCGACCAGGTGCGCTACGAGATCGAGGTCGACGACCCCGACGGCGAGGTCGACTGCGCGGACGTCTCGCTGTTCACGTCGCTCGGGCACGACTCCCACGCCCACCCGTTCGAGGAGCTGAGCGGCTGCTCGGGCGTCATCCAGACCGCTCGTGACGAGGGACACGGCATCGAGTCGAACATCTTCTGGGTGATCGAGGGGTTCTACACGGACGACGGCGGCGCGGCCGGTGCACCGCTGACAGCGACCGACCTGCAGGTGCTGCAGCCCAAGCTGGTCCAGTCGGAGTTCTTCACGGAGACGGGACGCGTCGACGGCATCGGTGACGGCGCCGGCGACCCCGGCGTCCAGGTCGAGGAGACGGGCGACACCGCGGGCGGCGGGCAGAACATCGGGTTCATCGAGCCCGGCGACTACTGGGCGCACGAGCCGGTGAGCCTGGCGAACGTCGACGCGATCTCGCTGCGTGCCGCCTCGGCGGGCGGTGGAGGCGAGGTGTCGCTGCGCTGGGACGCCCCGGACGGTCCGGAGATCGGCCGCATCACCGTGCCCGGCACCGGCGACTGGCAGCAGTACACGGATGTCCGCGCGGAGCTCACGAACGTGCCGTCGGGCTCCGGCTCGCTGCACTTCGTCCTGCTCTCCGGCGGTATCAACGCCAACTGGATGGAGATCGACGGCCGAGGCGTCACGGACAACGAGCGGCCCGAGGTCGAGCTCACGGTCGACCCGGTCGCGGGCGACGCCCCGCTGACCGTGACCGCGTCCGCCGAGGCCACCGACCCGGACGGGTCGGGCGAGCTGACCTATGCCTGGGACGCGGGCCTCGGTGACGGGTTCGTCGACGGCACCCAGTCGTTCGAGCACACCTACGAGGCGCCGGGCACCTACCGGCTCCAGGTGCGCGTCACCGACGAGGGCGGCGCCTACGCCGTCGAGTACGCCATGGTCGAGGTCTCCGGGGTCGCCCCGGAGCCGGACCTGTGCCTGTCGGGCCGGTCGGACGACTTCCTCGGGGACGACCTCGACCCCGACCGCTGGACGGTGCAGGACCGCAACCAGGACCTGCGGGTCGCCGACGGGAACCTGACGATCCCGGCGAGCGTCTCGGACTTCTACGGGACGAACAACGTGACCGTGCCGAACCTCGTCCTGCAGGACCTGCCGGACGGCCCGTTCACCGCGACCGCGAAGGTCACGATCCCGGCCCACGCGCAGTACCAGCAGGCCGGCCTGCTGATCTACGGTGACGCGGACAACTACGCGAAGATGGTGATCGAGGGCCGTTCCGCGCCCGCTGACCCGGCCACGCGTATCTTCCAGTACATCCGGGAGGAGGCCGGCGCACCGAACGAGGTCGGGGACTCGAACACCGCGGCTCTCGGGGCGGCGTACCCGGACACCGTGTACGTGCGCCTCGCCAGCAGCGACGGCGAGGACCTGACGGCCTCGTACTCGGCGGACGGTGTGACCTTCACGGCCATGCCGCAGACCAAGTCGCTCGCCGGCATCGACGACCCACGGATCGGGCTCTTCGCCCTCGCGGGCTCGGGTTCGGCCGCCGACGTCGTGGACGCCGAGTTCGACTGGTTCCACATCACGCCGGACGACACGGCCGAGACCCCCGGCCCGGACGACGAGTTCGACGGCGACGGGCTCGACGACTGCCGCTGGGACATCGTGCGCGAGGACCCGGCGGGTCACCGGGTGACCGGCGGCGCGCTGGAGATCGACACGACCGCCACGGACATCTACACCGGCAGCAACACGGGCACGCCGAACATCGTGCTGCAGGACCTGCCGGACGACGACTGGACGGTCGAGACCCTGGTGGACGGGTCGGACTTCGACCAGCAGTACCAGCAGGGCGGCCTCATCGTGTACGGGGACGACGACAACTACGTCAAGCTCGACCTCCTGACCGACAACGCGGCGGGCGCCGCCGTCGCACAGCGCATCGAGCTGCGCAACGAGGTCGACTCCGTGGTGCAGGACCCGCAGCCGAACGCGAACGAGCTGACGTCGGCCGTGTGGCACCTGCGGCTGTCGAAGCAGGGGTCGACGTTCACCGGCGCGTACAGCGCGGACGGTGAGGACTGGACGGCGCTCGCCGACCCGGTGACCCATGACGGGCTGCAGGACGCGCGGGTGGGGCTGTACGCCCTGGGCGCCTCCCAGCAGTCCGCCGCCACGGCGTCGTTCGACCACTTCCGGGTGGTGGGCGCGGCCGAGCCGCTCGAGGTGACCGGTGCGCTGTCCCCGGGTGAACCGGACGGCCCGGACGGGCAGTGGCTCGGACCGGTCACGGTCACGGTGGAGACCACGGGCGGGCCGGACGGCGCCACGGTGTACCGGGAGGTCAACGTCGACGGCGGCGGCTGGACCGAGTACACGGCGCCGGTCGAGGTCTCGACGCCCGGTGCCCACACCGTCCAGGTGCGGGCGTCCGCGGACGGGGAGACGGTGGTCGGCGAGACCCTCGAGTTCACCATCGCCGAGCCGGCGGCCAGCGAGGCGACGCCGAGGGTCGAGGTCGTCCAGCCGACGTGCTCCTACGACCGGTCCGGAAACGAGGTCGTGACCGGCGGCGCGCTGTCCACCGTCGACGTGGAGGGGGTGCGGTCCTACGTGGTACGGGAATGGGTCGACGGCGCCGCCGGTGACGCCGTGACCGACCTGGACGACCTGGCTCCCGGGAGGTACCGGGTCGCGGCCCGGCCGGCCGACGGGTACGTCCTCGTCGCCGAGGACGGCTGGAAGGTCAACGCCAGCGGCCTCGCCGTGCTCTTCGTGACGCTCGACGAGCCCGAGTGCCCCGACCCGAGCACACCCGCCGTCGTGGTGACGCCGGCGTCGTGCGATGCCGGGGGGTCGATCGCCCCGGTCACGCTCCCGGGCGTCCGCAGCTACGTCGTCCACAACTGGGTCGACGGTGAGGCGGACGGCAAGCCGCGCGACCTGGGCGACCTCGCCCCGGGTGACTACCGGGTGATCGCCACGCCGAACAAGGGCACGGAGCTGACGCCGGTCGGGGACTGGGTGCTCAGCCCGTCCGGCAAGGCATACGTCATCGTGACCGTCGAAGAGAGGTGCGACTGACGGACCTGGGGCGTGCACCGGCTACCGGTGCACGCCCCGGCACACCCCGGCCCGAGGTCAGCGGCAGAGCTGGTGACACCCGGGCCCCTGTGAATCGGAGAGGAACGATCTTGAAACAGCTCACCCGCCTCGGCGCGGCGTTCCTGCTGGCGCTCGGGCTCGCCGTGCCTGCCATGGCTCCGGCCGCCGCGCACGGCGGCAAGATCGACATCGAGCTCGGTACGGACGGCGCAGGCGGTGTCTCCGTGGCGCTGACCTGGGCGGGTGACCAGCATCCCGTCGAGGAGTCGGCCGTCGTGATCGTGCAGGCGGCCTCGGACGCCGGCGAGGAGGTCGGCCCCGTCACACTCACCTCCGCGTCGGAGGGCGTCGGCTGGTACCGGTCGGAGCCCGCGCTGCTCGACGAGGGGCACTGGACGGTGACCGCGCGGGTGAAGGAGCCGAAGAAGGCGAAGGTCGAGGCCGAGATCGACGTCGTTCCCCCGCCCTCCGCCCCACCGTCCGAACCAGCCTCGTCCGCTCCGGCGGCTGGGGGGAGCACCGTCGAGGCCGACGCCGTCGATGGCACCTCGGCGGGCGACGGGCCGACGCCGACGGGCGGCCCGCCCGGATGGACCGCCTGGGCGCTGGTGGCGCTCGCCGTCGCCGGAGCGGTGACGGCCGTCGTCGTCCTGCGCAGGCGGGCGAGCTGACCGAAGACCGATGGGCACGACCGGCGACGCCGGATCGTCACGCACAGGAGGAAAGAAAATGGCACGACCGATCACCCTGTTCACCGGCCAGTGGGCCGATCTACCGCTCGAGGAGGTGGCACGCCTCGCGTCCGAATGGGGTTACGACGGGCTCGAGCTCGCCTGCTGGGGCGACCACCTGGACCCGTGGCGCTGGGACGACGACGAGTACGTCGCCGGCCGTCTCGAGCTGCTGGAGCGGCACGGCCTCAAGGTGTGGGCGATCTCCAACCACCTCAAGGGCCAGGCCGTCTGCGACGACCCGATCGACCAGCGGCACCGCGACATCGTCTCCGACCGGGTCTGGGGCGACGGCGACCCGGAGGGCGTACGGCAGCGTGCCGCCGAGGAGATGAAGAACACCGCCCGGCTGGCCGCCAAGCTCGGCGTCAAGACCGTCATCGGGTTCACCGGCTCCGCGATCTGGAAGTACGTGGCGATGTTCCCGCCCGTCTCCGACGCCGCGATCGAGGCCGGCTACCAGGACTTCGCCGACCGCTGGAACCCCATCCTCGACGTCTTCGACGAGGTGGGGGTCAAGTTCGCCCACGAGGTGCACCCCAGCGAGATCGCCTACGACTACTGGACCACCGTCCGGACCCTCGAGGCGATCGGCCACCGTGAGGCCTTCGGGCTGAACTGGGACCCCAGCCACATGGTCTGGCAGGACCTCGACCCGGTCAGCTTCCTCTGGGACTTCAAGGACCGGATCTACCACGTGGACTGCAAGGACACGAAGAAGCGGATGACGAACGGCCGCAACGGCCGCCTGTCGTCCCACCTGCCGTGGGCTGACCCCCGCCGCGGCTGGGACTTCGTCTCCACCGGGCACGGCGACGTCCCGTGGGAGGACGCCTTCCGCATGCTCAACACCATCGGCTACGACGGCCCCATCTCCGTGGAGTGGGAGGACGCCGGCATGGACCGCCTCGTGGGGGCGCCGGAAGCCCTCCAGTTCGTGCGCTCCCACGCGTACGACGCGCCGGACTCAGCGTTCGACGCCGCCTTCTCGACCCGCTGAACCCCGCGCGCCCGCCGGCGCGCTGACAGGGAGGTAGGCAGAGCTACCCGCACCACCCCCCGGTGCCGCCGTACGGCACCGGACCCGCATGAAGACCGGGCCCCGGACGAATGGGATGCGAACGAGGCCCGGTCCGCGTGACCAACTCGACGAGGAGCTGCATCACGAATGAAGACTATCGAGACGCGCGCTCACGCGCGCCGAAAGAGAACGCTCGCGGCGCTCGCGGCGGCCGCCCTGGTCGGTACGGCGCTCGTCGCCATGCCGGCGGCGTCCGCCCACCCCGGGCACGACGGGCACGACGGCGAGGCCGCCGCGGCGGCCGACACCGACTGGGCCAACTACGAGAAGATCCTGCTCACCAAGGACGTCGGTGAGCCGATCGACATGGCGGTCCTGCCCGACCTCCGGGTGCTGCACACGGCGCGCAACGGTGAGGTGCGCGTGACCGACCCCGCGACCGGCGTCACCAAGGTCGTCAACACCCTGGACGTCTACGCCAACTCCGAGGACGGCCTGCAGGGCATCGCCCTGGCGCCGGACTTCGAGGAGAGCAACGAGGTCTACCTCGTGTACGCGCCGCGGGACGCCGACGGCGACGGCGCGGCGGACACCCCGGCGGGCAACGCGCCCAACACGCTGCCCGCGGGCGAGGACGAGAGCTACTGGGACCAGTGGGTGGGCGTGAACCGCCTGGCCAGGTACACCTGGACCGGCGACGCGCTCGACCTCGACTCGGAGCAGCCGATCCTCGACATCGAGGTGCAGCGCGGCCAGTGCTGCCACGTCGGCGCCGACATCGACTTCGACGGTGACGGCAACCTCTACCTGTCCACCGGCGACAACACCCCGGCCGGTACGCCGGGCGCCAACGGCTACGCCCCGAACAACGACGCCCCGAACATGAACCCGGGCTTCGACTCGCGACGGGGGGCGGGCAACACGAACGACCTGCGGGGCAAGATCCTGCGGATCGACGTCAAGGACGACATCCCGGCCGGCACGCCACCGGGGGAGGGCAGCACCTACGACGTCCCCGCGGGCAACCTGTTCGCACCGGGCACCGAGAACACGCGTCCCGAGATCTTCGTGATGGGCGTGCGCAACCCGTTCCGCATCGAGGTCGACCCGGAGACCAACTCCCTGACCTGGGGCGACTACGGACCCGACGCAGGTGCGGCGAACGCGGACCGCGGCCCCATGGGCTACGTGGAGTGGAACGCCGTGGGCCTCGACGACCCGCACAACGCGGGCTGGCCGTACTGCCACGGGCCGAACGCCGCCTACAACGAGTGGAACTTCGAGACCGCCACCCCGCGCGAGTTCTTCGACTGCGCGGCACCCGTCAACAACTCGCGCTGGAACACGGGCCTGACCGACCTGCCCCCGTCGCGGGCAGCCACCCTGTACTACGGCGACCAGCCGGGCCAGCAGCCGCGCGACGAGCTCGTCACCTTCGGCTCCGGCAGCGGCCAGGCCCCGATGGGCGGCCCGGTCTACCACTACGACGCCGACAGCACGGCGCCCGGCAAGCTCCCGGAGTACTGGGACGGCAAGGCGTTCTTCGGCGAGTTCTCCCAGGACTACCTCGCCGCGTTCAGCGTGGACTGGTCCACCTTCGAGGTGGGGGAGATCGAGGACTTCTTCCCCAACTCGGCGCTCACCGCGGCGGGCATGCCCATCAACGACAACCCGATCGACCTGGAGTTCGGCCCGGACGGTTCGCTCTACGTCCTGGAGTACGGCGACGGGTTCTTCCGGCAGAACCCGGACTCCGGGCTCTACCGGATCGACTACGCCGAGGGCAACAAGGCGCCGCAGGCGCAGTTCACGGCCACGCCGGAGTCGTCCACGTCCGCGCCGGTCGAGGTCGCGTTCGACGCGTCGGCCTCCAGCGACCCGGACGGCGACGCGCTCACCTACGAGTGGGACATCGACGGCGACGGCACCTTCGACCTCACCGGGCCGCAGGTCACCCACACCTACACCGAGCTCGGCGTCTACACCGCGCGCCTGCGGGTCACCGACGGCAGCGGCAAGCGCGCACTCACCTCGACCTCGATCAGCGTCGGCAACGAGGCGCCCGAGGTCACCGTCGACTTCCCGGCCGACGGCGGCTTCTTCGACTGGGGCGACGAGGTCGCCTTCGAGGTGACCACCAACGACGCCGAGGACGGCACCGAGACCGTCTGCGAGCGGGTCGCCTGGTCCTACGGCCTGGGCCACGACGAGCACGCCCACCCCGAGGTCTCCGGCACGGGCTGCACCGGTGTGTTCCCCACCGACCCGAACTCCCCGGAGCACGGCGCGGGCGCGCACCTCTACGGTGCCGTGGTCATCACCTACACCGACAACGGGGCCAACGGCCTCCCGCCGGCCGCCGGCGAGGCCACCCTGCGCCTGAACCCGAAGCTGCAGCAGGCCGAGCACGGCGAGCTCACCGGCGTCGAGGTGGTCCAGGACGAGGCGGCGTCGGCCGGCGCGTACGTGACCGGACTGGCCAAGAAGGACTCGGTCGCCCTCGAACGCGTCAGCCTGGCCGGGATCGACAGTGCGACGGCAACCGTGCGCGGCAAGGGCAAGATCGAGCTCCGCTGGGGCTCGCCCAAGGCCAAGCCGTTCGCCACGGCGAGCGTGAACGCGCGCGCGTGGCGCGACGTCGACCTGTCGTTCCGCGACCGGTCGGACACCGGGACGCTCTACATCACCGCGACCGGGGGCCTCGACCTCGACGCGCTCACCATGGTCGGCGAGGGCGTGGGTACGCCCCCGACCGCCGACGCACAGAACTCGACCGGCCCGTCCGGGGCCGCTCGGACCGAAGGAGAGCAGTGATGGAATCACGCACTGACGTCAACCGCAGGAACTTTCTGAGGCTGGCCGGCGGCACCGTGGCCGTGGGTGCGGCAACGCTGGCCGGTGCCGGTCTCGCGGGCAGCGCCGCCGCGGCGACGCTCGCCCC
>NZ_KI911710.1:143363-148496 GCF_000515355.1 Promicromonospora kroppenstedtii DSM 19349
GCCGCCGCGGCGACGCTCGCCCCGGCAGCGACGACCGGGGCCGCCGCCGGCAAGGGCGGGGGCCGGGTGCTCGTGCCCGCGGGCCACATCGGCATCCAGCTGTACTCGATCCGGGACAAGGTCTCCTCGCTCGGGTTCCGCACCGTCTTCGAGCGGCTGGCCGACATGGGCTACGCCGAGGTCGAGTTCGCCGGCTACACGCAGGGCCAGGTCGGGGCGATCACCCCGCAGGAGATCCGGCAGCTGCTCGATGACAACGGCCTGCGCGCCGTGGGATCCCACCGCGGGATCTCCGACTTCGCCAACAACATGGAGCAGGAGCTCGACATCGCCGAGACCCTCGGCATGGAGCACGTGGGCACCGCGCAGGCGCCCACCAGCAACCGCACGGTCGCCGGCTACCTCGCCGCCGCCGACCAGTTCAACGGCTTCGGCGCGGCGGCGTCCGCCCGCGGCCTGAAGTTCTACCAGCACAACCACGACGGGGAGTTCGGCTTCGCCACCGACAACCCCGACGTGCGGCTCTACGACGTCTTCTACGACAACACCGACCCGAGGAAGGTCTTCCTCGAGATGGACGTCTACTGGGCGTTCGTGGGGCAGCACCGCTACCCGGGCTTCGAGCCGGTGGACTACGTCAAGCGCGACCCGCACCGCTACCCGCTCCTGCACCTCAAGGACGGCGACGCGAACCCGGCGAACACCGGGGGCTACGACATCGTGGAGTTCGGAGCCGGCGACCTGCCGTACACCGAGTTCCTGTCGGCGCTCGCGGGCTCGGGCCGGCGGCACGGCATCTGGGAGCAGGACAACGCCGCCTCGGTGGCCGCGCCGGGCTTCCCGGTCGACTCGTTCGGCAACGCCGAGCGGTCGTACGTCGAGATCCGGTCGCTGCGCGCCAAGCGCTGCTGATCCGGCGCGCAAAGCCAGGGTAGGTGGGGTGTGGCCGACGCCGGAGGGCGCCGGCCACACCTTTCTGCTCCGGGCTGCTGGCGGCCTACGCCTCGGTACGCAGCAGCACGACGTCGTCGTGGTCCAGATCGCCCACCCGCATGGTGCGCCTCCCGACCACCGCGAACCCGCTCTTGCGATAGAACGCCTGGGCGCGCTCGTTGCGCGCGTTGGTACCGAGCCAGAGGGGGAGGCCCGGGCCGAGCTCGGCCGCGGCCTCGACGGCTCCCCGCATGAGGGCGCCGGCCACCCCGCCGCCGAGGACGTCGGGATGCACGTAGATCTTGGACAGCTCGACGTACGGCGCCTCGCGCCCGCTCGCGGCGCGGACGGCGGCGGTCTCCGCAGCGCTGCCGGGCGTACCCAGCACGAGGAGCGCGTAGCCGAGCAGGCGCGTGCCGTCGTCGTGCACGAGCAGCGCGTGCTCCGCGCTGGTGGCCCACTCGCGGAAGTGCCCGGGGGTCAGCTTGTGCGCGATGTGGACGGCCATGTCGGACACCGGGGTGCCGGGCGGGCAGGCCAGGGGAAAGGTGAGGGCGGCGAGCCAGGCGGCCTCGGCCGCGTCGTCAACGGTCGCACGGCGCACGACGCCGATGGAGGTGTGTCGGGCGGCGCCGCTGCCGGCGTCCGGCGCCGGTGAGTACTCAGGGGTCACGGCACGAACGTAGTACGCGCTCTCACGGGTGCCCGGGTGGGAGAGCGGAAAGAGCCGGCGCGGAACGGGGTAACAAACCTCCGTCGAGGTGCGCATCCGGGGAACCTGTGCGTCATGTGGCGTGGCCCCGGTCACAAGTACCGTCCCAGGTGGCGCAAGGACCCGTTCAAACGGGCCCTGACCTGCGGAAACGTCATGTGCGCCAGGCCACT
Source organism: Promicromonospora kroppenstedtii DSM 19349 (assembly GCF_000515355.1). Taxonomy (GTDB): domain Bacteria; phylum Actinomycetota; class Actinomycetes; order Actinomycetales; family Cellulomonadaceae; genus Promicromonospora; species Promicromonospora kroppenstedtii. The sequence goes on from NZ_KI911710.1 coordinate 145,182, forward strand.
CCCGCTGAGTTGGCGCGTTCGCGGGATCGTGTGTAATGTTCTCCAGGTCAGCCCGACGGGCAGACGGACACGGGGCCCGAAAGGGACCGGGTGGCCGCGCCGGGGTTGAAACCTACATCGCAGGATCTGAGGAACTTTGTGATCCCCGGAACCGGTCGATAGGGTCGCCATTTTCGGCAGGCGGGTTGTAATTCCTTCCGGTTTTCAGAAACCGAAGCGAATTTGATCGGCCGAAAGAATCTGGTAAGGTTAAGGAACTGCCCCGGACAGGGATGCGAACGGAAAAGGGTCGCAGGTCTGACGGTGTGCGTCGGTTGTTTGAGAACTCAACAGTGTGCTTGATAGTCAATGCCAATCATTTGACTCTCTTGTTTCAGGTCGCATCATCACATGGTGGTGTGGACGGGGATGATGGGGTCGTTTTTGGATCGGATCAACTATAAACCAGTTTTGGTTTTGATCTGGCCAGTATCATTGTTCGCGCTCACGTGAGTGGGTGTGGATGTTTCTCTTTTACGGAGAGTTTGATCCTGGCTCAGGACGAACGCTGGTGGCGTGCTTAACACATGCAAGTCGAACGGTGAAGCCCAGCTTGCTGGGTGGATCAGTGGCGAACGGGTGAGTAACACGTGAGCAACCTGCCCTCCACTTCGGGATAAGCCTTGGAAACGAGGTCTAATACCGGATACGAGCGCCTGCCGCATGGTGGGTGTTGGAAAGTTTTTCGGTGGGGGATGGGCTCGCGGCCTATCAGCTTGTTGGTGGGGTAATGGCCTACCAAGGCGTCGACGGGTAGCCGGCCTGAGAGGGCGACCGGCCACACTGGGACTGAGACACGGCCCAGACTCCTACGGGAGGCAGCAGTGGGGAATATTGCACAATGGGCGAAAGCCTGATGCAGCGACGCCACGTGAGGGATGACGGCCTTCGGGTTGTAAACCTCTTTCAGCAGGGAAGAAGCGCAAGTGACGGTACCTGCAGAAGAAGCGCCGGCTAACTACGTGCCAGCAGCCGCGGTAATACGTAGGGCGCAAGCGTTGTCCGGAATTATTGGGCGTAAAGAGCTCGTAGGCGGTCTGTCGCGTCTGGTGTGAAATCTCATGGCTCAACTGTGAGCTTGCATCGGGTACGGGCAGACTAGAGTGCTGTAGGGGAGACTGGAATTCCTGGTGTAGCGGTGGAATGCGCAGATATCAGGAGGAACACCGATGGCGAAGGCAGGTCTCTGGGCAGTTACTGACGCTGAGGAGCGAAAGCATGGGGAGCGAACAGGATTAGATACCCTGGTAGTCCATGCCGTAAACGTTGGGCACTAGGTGTGGGGCGGGTTCCACTCGTTCTGTGCCGTAGCTAACGCATTAAGTGCCCCGCCTGGGGAGTACGGCCGCAAGGCTAAAACTCAAAGGAATTGACGGGGGCCCGCACAAGCGGCGGAGCATGCGGATTAATTCGATGCAACGCGAAGAACCTTACCAAGGCTTGACATGTACGAGAAAGCCCCAGAGATGGGGTTCTCTTTGGACACTCGTACACAGGTGGTGCATGGTTGTCGTCAGCTCGTGTCGTGAGATGTTGGGTTAAGTCCCGCAACGAGCGCAACCCTTATCCTATGTTGCCAGCGGGTTATGCCGGGGACTCATGGGAGACTGCCGGGGTCAACTCGGAGGAAGGTGGGGATGACGTCAAATCATCATGCCCCTTATGTCTTGGGCTTCACGCATGCTACAATGGCCGGTACAGAGGGCTGCGATACCGTGAGGTGGAGCGAATCCCAAAAAGCCGGTCTCAGTTCGGATCGGGGTCTGCAACTCGACCCCGTGAAGTCGGAGTCGCTAGTAATCGCAGATCAGCAACGCTGCGGTGAATACGTTCCCGGGCCTTGTACACACCGCCCGTCAAGTCACGAAAGTTGGTAACACCCGAAGCTCACGGCCCAACCCCTTGTGGGAGGGAGTGGTCGAAGGTGGGACTGGCGATTGGGACTAAGTCGTAACAAGGTAGCCGTACCGGAAGGTGCGGCTGGATCACCTCCTTTCTAAGGAGCTCATCTCCATCAGGCCCCGGATACCGGGGGTTGCCGGCTGACCCTGTGGGGTCGCTCTTCGGAGTGATGCTGGTGCTGGTGGCAGAGGCCAGGCCCAGGCCGTACGCGTCTGGGGTGGTTGCTCATGGGTGGAACATTGACGAAGAGTCACCTGACCGGTGACTGCTGCTAGTACGCCGGCTCCTTGTGGGTTGGTAGGAACGTGGTGGTACGGGTCGTGGGGGTTCGCCAAGCACACTGTTGGGTCCTGAGGCAACCGGCTGCCTCGCACGCCTGCTCCTGGTGAGCATGGTGGGTGAGGGGTTGAGTGTTTCTGGAGGACACGGGTCACCGGGTCGTACGCAGATCAGCCGGCTTGCCGGTGTTGGTGTGTACGGATCGCCTGGGTGGGTTCGTCCGTTGCTTGAGAACTGCATAGTGGACGCGAGCATCTTTGAATTTTTCCAAGACTGTTCTGCTTGTCAGGACATGTTGTCTTGGTTTCTGTGATTGTAGTGTTGCTGAAGTTTTTAAGGGCACATTGGTGGATGCCTTGGCACTAGGAGCCGAAGAAGGACGTTGTAGCCTGCGATAATCCTCGGGGAGTTGGCAGACGAGCTGTGATCCGAGGGTCTCCGAATGGGGGAACCCAGCCGAAGTCATGTTCGGTTACCCGCGCCTGAATGTATAGGGCGTGTGGAGGGAACGTCGGGAAGTGAAACATCTCAGTACCGACAGGAAGAGATATTCCGTGAGTAGTGGCGAGCGAAAGCGGATGAGGCCAAACCGTATGCGTGTCAAGCTGTCAGGCGTTGCGTGTGCGGGGTTGTGGGACCTTCTGACCAGATCTGACAGTCTGGTAGCCAGTAAGAAAGTCGTGTCATAGTCGAACCGGGTTGAATACCGGACCGTAGTGGGTGGGAGTCCCGTAGACGAAATGGTGCGGCCTGGTGGAGGGGATCCCAAGTAGCACGGGGCCCGTGAAATCTCGTGTGAATCTGGCAAGACCACTTGCTAAGCCTAAATACTACCTAGTGACCGATAGCGGACAAGTACCGTGAGGGAAAGGTGAAAAGTACCCCGGGAGGGGAGTGAAATAGTACCTGAAACCGTGTGCCTACAATCCGTCGGAGCCTCCTTGGTAGGGGTGACGGCGTGCCTTTTGAAGAATGAGCCTGCGAGTTAGTGCTCGGTGGCGAGGTTAACCCGTGTGGGGTATCCGTAGCGAAAGCGAGTCCGAATAGGGCGTTTGAGTCGCCGGGTCTAGACCCGAAGCGAAGTGATCTAGCCAT
>NZ_KI911710.1:148596-150561 GCF_000515355.1 Promicromonospora kroppenstedtii DSM 19349
GCGTGCACCTGCTCGGGGCGCCCCCGCAGGTGCCGCCGGTCCCCGCCGTCCTCACCGACGCGATCTCCGCGCGCCGGGTCCTGCGCCTGCGCTACACCGACCGGGCGGGCACCGCGACGACGCGCGACGTCGAGCCGCTCGGCTTCGTCGGCTCGTCCACGGGGTGGTACCTGCTGGCCTGGTGCCGGCTGCGCGACGGGATCCGCGCCTTCCGCCTCGACCGCGTCGACCGGGTCACGGCCACCAGCGAGCGCGCGCCCCACCGGACCGTCCGGCCGGAGGACGTCCAGGTGCCCGACAGCGACCTGCGCACCCTGACACTGCTCGGCTGAAACAGCGACACAGGGATGTCGCGGAGCGACGGCACGCTGGTCAGGAGTCGCGGATCGACCGCGGCCACGACCGGAAGGACCACGCCATGCGCCCCACGACCTTCGCCTCCGTGCGCCTGATCACCGACGACGTCGAGCGGCTGACCGCGTTCTACGAGCGCGTCACCGGCGTCACCGCGGACCGGCCGTCGCCCGAGTTCGCCGAGCTGCGCACGAGCCGGGGCACCCTGGCGATCGGCAGCACACGCACGGTCCAGCTCTTCGGCCCCGGCTCCGCGAGCCCCGCTGCGAACCGCACGGCCATCGTCGAGTTCCTCGTCGACGACGTCGACGCGCTGTTCACCGGGCTCGCCGGCACGGTGGACACCGTGACGCCGCCCACCACCATGCCCTGGGGCAACAGGTCGCTGCTCGTGCGCGACCCCGACGGCACCCTGGTGAACCTGTTCACGCCCGTGAGCGCGCAGGCGCGGGAGCGCGGCGGAATGGAATGAGGGCGAGCCCCGCGCCGCCGTCGGGCAGACTATGACCATCGGGCCGACGAGCCCGCCGAGCGGTACCCGACCGACAACGACCGGTCTACCCCCATCAGAAGGAGCATCCACGGTGACCCACATCTTCGACGAGCTGCAATGGCGAGGCCTGGTGGCGCAGTCCACCGACGAGGCCGCGCTGCGTTCTGCACTGTCGGAGGGCACCGTCGACTATTACGTGGGCTTCGACCCGACGGCGCCGTCGCTGCACATCGGCAACCTCGTGCAGGTTCTGACCGCCCGCCGCCTGCAGGACGCCGGCCACCGGCCCTACCTGCTGGTCGGCGGAGCGACGGGCCTCATCGGCGACCCCCGCGACTCGGGCGAGCGCACGCTCAACTCGCCCGAGGTGGTCGCCGGCTGGGTCGAGCGCATCCGCGCCCAGATCGAGCCGCACCTGTCGTTCGACGGCGACAACGCCGCGCGCATGGTGAACAACCTGGACTGGACCGCGCCCATGTCGGCGATCGAGTTCCTGCGCGACATCGGCAAGCACTTCCGCCTGGGCACCATGCTGTCCAAGGACATCGTGGCCCGGCGGCTGGCCTCGGACGAGGGCATCAGCTTCACCGAGTTCAGCTACCAGGTGCTGCAGGGCATGGACTACCGGGAGCTGTACCGGCGGCACGGCATCACGCTGCAGCTCGGCGGCAACGACCAGTGGGGCAACCTCCTGGCAGGCGTCGAGCTGATCCGCAAGGCCGAGGGGGTCAGCGCGCACGCGCTCACGACACCGCTGATCACCAAGGCCGACGGCACCAAGTTCGGCAAGTCCGAGGGCGGGTCCATCTGGCTCGACCCGGAGATGACCAGCCCCTACGCCTTCTACCAGTTCTGGCTCAACCAGGCCGACGCCGACGTCGTGAACTACCTCAAGGTGTTCACGTTCCGCTCCCGTGAGGAGATCGCCGAGCTCGAGCGCGAGGTGGCCGAGCGGCCCTTCGCGCGCGAGGCGCAGAAGGCGCTCGCGGGCGACGTCACCACGCTGGTGCACGGCGCGGGGGCCACGGAGGCGGTCATCGCGGCGAGCCAGGCGCTGTTCGGCCGCGGCTCGCTCGACGAGCTGGACGACCGCACCCTCGCCGGCGCGGTGGCCGAGC
>NZ_KI911710.1:150661-160270 GCF_000515355.1 Promicromonospora kroppenstedtii DSM 19349
GCAAGACCACTTGCTAAGCCTAAATACTACCTAGTGACCGATAGCGGACAAGTACCGTGAGGGAAAGGTGAAAAGTACCCCGGGAGGGGAGTGAAATAGTACCTGAAACCGTGTGCCTACAATCCGTCGGAGCCTCCTTGGTAGGGGTGACGGCGTGCCTTTTGAAGAATGAGCCTGCGAGTTAGTGCTCGGTGGCGAGGTTAACCCGTGTGGGGTATCCGTAGCGAAAGCGAGTCCGAATAGGGCGTTTGAGTCGCCGGGTCTAGACCCGAAGCGAAGTGATCTAGCCATGGGCAGGTTGAAGCGCCGGTAAGACGGCGTGGAGGACCGAACCCACCAGGGTTGAAAACCTGGGGGATGACCTGTGGTTAGGGGTGAAAGGCCAATCAAACTTCGTGATAGCTGGTTCTCCCCGAAATGCATTTAGGTGCAGCGTCGCGTGTTTCTTGCCGGAGGTAGAGCTACTGGATGGCTAATGGGCCTCACCAGGTTACTGACGTCAGCCAAACTCCGAATGCCGGTAAGTGCAAGCGCGGCAGTGAGACTGCGGGGGATAAGCTCCGTGGTCGAGAGGGAAACAGCCCAGATCACCGGCTAAGGCCCCTAAGCGTGTGCTCAGTGGGAAAGGATGTGGAGTTGCACAGACAACCAGGAGGTTGGCTTAGAAGCAGCCACCCTTGAAAGAGTGCGTAATAGCTCACTGGTCAAGTGATTCCGCGCCGACAATGTAGCGGGGCTCAAGCACACCGCCGAAGCCGTGGCACTCACATTGCGTTTGATCGCAAGCCCAGCACCAGACTTGTTCTGTGTGTTCAGGTGTGTGGGTGGGTAGGGGAGCGTCGTGTGGGCAGTGAAGTCGCGGAGTGATCCAGCGGTGGAGCCTACACGAGTGAGAATGCAGGCATGAGTAGCGAATGACGGGTGTGAATCCCGTCCGCCGAATGACCAAGGGTTCCAGGGCCAGGTTCATCCGCCCTGGGTAAGTCGGGACCTAAGGCGAGGCCGACAGGCGTAGTCGATGGACAAGGAGTTGATATTCTCCTACCGGCGAAGTACCGCCCATACCGAGTCCGGTGATACTAACCATCCCAAGTCCGCACCGTTGCCTTCGGGTGACATCGCGGAGGAGGCGTGGGACCTGATCCGGTAGTAGGTAAGCGTGTTAACAGGGGTGACGCAGGAAGGTAGCCAGGCGTGGCGATGGTTGTCCACGTCCAAGGTTGTAGCCCGACACCTAGGCAAATCCGGGTGTCATTGAGGGTGAGAGCTGATAGTGACCGTGTATGCGGGAATCTGGTGATCCTATGCTGCCTAGAAAAGCCTCGACGCGAGGGACTAGCCGCCCGTACCCTAAACCGACTCAGGTGGTCAGGTAGAGAATACTAAGGCGATCGAGTGAATCGTGGTTAAGGAACTCGGCAAAATGCCCCCGTAACTTCGGGAGAAGGGGGGCCTGAACCGTTAACCCACTTGCTGGGGGACGCGGGGAGGGCCGCAGAGACCAGGGAGAAGCGACTGTTTACTAAAAACACAGGTCCGTGCGAAGTCGCAAGACGATGTATACGGACTGACGCCTGCCCGGTGCTGGAAGGTTAAGAGGACGGGTTAGCTTCGGCGAAGCCCAGAATTTAAGCCCCAGTAAACGGCGGTGGTAACTATAACCATCCTAAGGTAGCGAAATTCCTTGTCGGGTAAGTTCCGACCTGCACGAATGGCGTAACGACTTCTCCGCTGTCTCAACCGCGAACTCGGCGAAATTGCACTACGAGTAAAGATGCTCGTTACGCGCAGCAGGACGGAAAGACCCCGGGACCTTTACTATAGCTTGGTATTGGTGTTCGGTGCGGTTTGTGTAGGATAGGTGGGAGACTGTGAAGCTCGGGCGCCAGCTCGGGTGGAGTCATTGTTGAAATACCACTCTGATCGCTTCGGATGTCTAACCTCGGTCCGTGATCCGGATCAGGGACAGTGCCTGGTGGGTAGTTTAACTGGGGCGGTTGCCTCCTAAAATGTAACGGAGGCGCTCAAAGGTTCCCTCAGCCTGGTTGGTAATCAGGTGTCGAGTGCAAGTGCACAAGGGAGCTTGACTGTGAGACCGACAGGTCGAGCAGGGACGAAAGTCGGAACTAGTGATCCGGCGGTGGCTTGTGGAAGCGCCGTCGCTCAACGGATAAAAGGTACCCCGGGGATAACAGGCTGATCTTGCCCAAGAGTCCATATCGACGGCATGGTTTGGCACCTCGATGTCGGCTCGTCGCATCCTGGGGCTGGAGTAGGTCCCAAGGGTTGGGCTGTTCGCCCATTAAAGCGGTACGCGAGCTGGGTTTAGAACGTCGTGAGACAGTTCGGTCCCTATCCGCTGCGCGCGTAGGAAACTTGAGAAGGGCTGTCCCTAGTACGAGAGGACCGGGACGGACGAACCTCTGGTGTGCCAGTTGTTCCGCCAGGAGCATGGCTGGTTGGCTACGTTCGGAAGGGATAACCGCTGAAAGCATCTAAGCGGGAAGCCTGCTTCGAGATGAGGTTTCCATACACCTTGTGTGTGAGAGGCACCCAGCAGACCACTGGGTTGATAGGCCGGATGTGGAAGCAGGGACTGAAGACCTGTGGAGCTGACCGGTACTAACCTGCCGATAACTTCTCAACCACACTCATATGAGTTAAAAGAAGATTCTTTGTTGTGCTACGCGTCCACTATGCGGTTCCCGAGTCACGGGCACCAGCCCCTCTTTTTTCCCACTGGTGATGGTGGGTGTGGGGGTTGCCTGTTCTCGATAGTGTTACGGTGGTCATAGCGTGGGGGAAACGCCCGGTCCCATTCCGAACCCGGAAGCTTAGCCTCACAGCGCCGATGGTACTGCCCTGGTGACGGGGTGGGAGAGTAGGACGCCGCCGGACAACCATTCCCAGGAGGGGGTGGAGTGATAATCCTTGACGGGGTTGTCGCTCCACCCCCTACCTGCATTCCCGGGCAGTTTCCGGGAAGATTTCACACCCGGCGGCCGCGGATGCGGGAGATCGAACGCCCTCCGGCGACTAGACTGGCGGCCATGTCCACCATCTCCCGTGACGAGGTCGCGCGCGTGGCTGCGCTGGCACGGATCGATCTGCGAACGGACGAGGTCGACCGCCTCGCCGGCGAGCTCGACGTGATCGTCGAGTCCATCGCTCGCATCAGCGAGGTCGCCACCGCAGACGTGCCCGCCACGAGCCACCCGCTCCCGCTGACGAACGTGTTCCGAGACGACGTGCCCGAGGCCCCGCTGCCGGTCGAGGACGTCCTGGCCGGAGCGCCGCAGCAGGAGAACGGCCGGTTCGCGGTCCCGCAGATCCTTGGCGAAGAGTGAGATGGGTACCAGCGACATGACGAACGACATCACCCGGCTCAGCGCGTCCGACCTTGCGTCCGCGCTGCGCGACAAGACCCTCACCAGCGTCGAGGCCACGCAGGCCCACCTGGACCGCATCGCTGCCGTCGACGGCGACCTGAACGCGTTTCTGCACGTCGCCACACAGGAGGCGCTGGCGACCGCCGCCGACGTCGACGCGCGGCGTCAGGCCGGCGAGGAACTGCACCCGCTCGCGGGCGTGCCCATCGCGGTCAAGGACGTCGTGGTGACGAAGGGCCTGCCCACCACCGCCGGCTCCAAGATCCTCGAGGGCTGGGTCCCGCCGTACGACGCGACCCTCGTGGAGCGCATCAAGGCCGCGGGCCTGCCGATCCTCGGCAAGACCAACATGGACGAGTTCGCGATGGGCTCCTCGACGGAGCACTCCGCGTTCGGCAACACCAAGAACCCCTGGGACCTGGACCGGATCCCCGGCGGCTCGGGCGGCGGGTCCGCCGCAGCGGTGGCCGGCTTCGAGGCGCCGCTCGCGATCGGCACCGACACGGGCGGCTCCATCCGCCAGCCCGGCGCGGTGACCGGCACCGTCGGCGTGAAGCCCACCTACGGCGGCGTCTCGCGCTACGGCCTCATTGCCATGGCCTCGTCGCTCGACCAGGCGGGCCCCGTGACCCGCAGCGTGCTCGACGCGGCGCTGCTGCACGAGCTGATCGGCGGGCACGACCCGCACGACTCCACGTCGATCGACGAGCCCGTCCCCGGCGTCGTCGCGGCTGCTCGCCAGGGCGCCACCGGTGACCTCAAGGGCCTGCGCGTCGGCGTGGTCAAGGAGCTCTCGGGCGAGGGTTACCAGGCCGGCGTCTCCGCCCGCTTCGACGAGTCGCTCGAGCAGCTGCGGACGCTGGGCGCCGAGATCGTCGAGGTGTCCTGCCCCAGCTTCACCTACGCGCTCGACGCGTACTACCTGATCATGCCGGCCGAGGCGTCCAGCAACCTGGCCAAGTTCGACGGCATGCGGTTCGGCCTGCGCGTCGAGCCCGCCGAGGGCCCGGTCACCGCGGAGCGCGTCATGGGCGCGACCCGCGGCGCCGGCTTCGGCGACGAGGTCAAGCGCCGCGTCATCCTCGGCACCTACGCACTGTCGGCCGGGTACTACGACGCCTACTACGGCAGCGCGCAGAAGGTCCGCACGCTCATCCAGCGCGACTTCGCGGCCGCGTTCGCGAAGGCCGACGTGCTCGTCTCGCCCACGGCGCCCACCACGGCGTTCAAGTTCGGTGAGAAGCTCGACGACCCGCTGGCCATGTACCTCAACGACGTCGCGACGATCCCCGCGAACCTCGCGGGCGTGCCCGGCATGTCCCTGCCGAACGGCCTGTCGGACGACGGCCTGCCCGTCGGTTTCCAGATCCTGGCCCCCGCCAAGGCGGACGACCGCATGTACCGCGTCGGCGCCGCCCTCGAGGCAGCCCTCGAGAGCGGCTGGGGCGGTCCCCTCCTGAACAAGGCACCCGAACTCAAGACCACGGAGCTTGCCCGATGACCGCCGCAACCACGACCGGCCTCGTCAGCTACGAGGACGCCGTCCGCCGCTACGACCCGGTGCTCGGCATCGAGGTGCACGTCGAGCTGGGCACGCTCACCAAGATGTTCTGCGCGGCCGAGGTCGCCTACGGCGGCGAGCCCAACACCCAGGTGACCCCCGTCAGCCTCGGGCTGCCGGGGGCGCTCCCGGTGGTGAACGGCAAGGCCGTCGAGTACGCGATCCGCATCGGCCTGGCGCTGAACTGCACCATCGCCGAGAGCTGCCGGTTCGCGCGGAAGAACTACTTCTACCCGGACGTGCCGAAGAACTTCCAGACGTCGCAGTACGACGAGCCGATCGCCTACGACGGCTGGATCGACGTCGAGCTCGATGACGGCGCCGTGTTCCGCGTCGAGATCGAGCGCGCGCACATGGAGGAGGACGCCGGCAAGAACACCCACGTGGGCGGCGCGACCGGCCGCATCCAGGGCGCCGAGTACTCGCTGGTGGACTACAACCGTGCCGGCATCCCGCTGGTGGAGATCGTCACGCGGCCCATCGAGGGTGCCGGCGACCGTGCCCCCGAGGTCGCGCGGGCCTACGTGCAGACCCTCCGCGACCTGTTCCGGGCGCTCGACGTGTCCGAGGCGCGGATGGAGCGCGGCAACGTCCGCGCGGACGTGAACCTGTCGCTGCGCCCGACGCCGGAGTCGCCCCTGGGCACGCGCACCGAGACGAAGAACGTGAACTCGTTCCGCTCGGTCGAGCGCGCTGTCCGCTACGAGGTGTCCCGCCAGGCGGGCGTGCTCGACGCGGGCCTCCCGGTCATCCAGGAGACGCGCCACTTCCACGAGGAGGACGGCACCACGTCGTCGGGCCGCGTGAAGTCGGACGCCGAGGACTACCGCTACTTCCCCGAGCCCGACCTGGTGCCCGTGGCCCCGAGCCGCGAGTGGGTCGAGGAGATCCGCGCCGCGCTGCCGGAGCTGCCGACCGCGCGCCGGCGCCGGCTCCAGGGCGAGTGGGGCTACGCCGACGCCGAGATGCGTGACGTCGTCAACGCCGGTGCCATCGACCTGATCGAGGCGACCGTCGCCGCGGGCACCAGCGCCGCCGGTGCCCGCAAGTGGTGGATGGGCGAGCTGGCCCGCCGGGCCAAGCAGGACGAGGTCGCGCTGGAGGTCCTGTCGGTCACCCCGGCGCAGATCGCGCAGCTGCAGGGCCTGGTCGAGTCCGGCCGCATCAACGACAAGATCGCCCGTCAGGTGCTCGACGGCACCCTTGCCGGCGAGGGCGACCCGGAGGGGGTCGTCGTGGCACGCGGCCTCGAGGTCGTGTCCGACGACGGCGCCCTGCTCACCGCGATCGACGAGGCGCTGGCGGCTCAGCCGGACATCGTCGAGAAGGTCCGCGGCGGCAACCAGGGGCCGGTCGGCGCCATCATCGGCGCGGTCATGAAGGCGACCAAGGGCCAGGCCGACGCCAAGCGTGTCCGGGAGCTGGTGCTGGATCGGATCGGCCAGTGACGGCGCGGGCTGTGAGGCAGGGCCGGTGACCCGCGGGCCCCTCCTGCACGGCGACATGACCCGGTTGCGGCCCATCGAGGCTCGCGACTCGGAGCGTCTGTGGGAGGCCGTCCAGGACCCGGAGGGTACCCGCCTGACGGGGACCACGGCCGTCTTCACGCGCGACCAGATCGACGAGTGGGCTCGCACGGTCAGCGACCGGCCCGGCCGGTACGACTGGGCGATCTGCCCGGCCGCGATGCGGGACGGCAAGCCGGTGAGCGACGACATGATCGGCGAGATCGTGCTCAACGACCTCGACGAGGCCGTCGGTTCGGCGAACCTGCGGCTTCAGCTCCTGCCGAACTACCGCGGTCGCGGCTACGGCCGGGAGGCCATCGACGAGGTGCTGCGGTTCGCGTTCGAGGGGGTCGAGAGCGACCCGGGCCCGCACCTGCACCGGGTGAGCCTGGACGTGCTCAGCATCAACCCGCGCGCCGAGGCGCTCTACGAGTCGCTCGGGTTCCGGCAGGAGGGGCGGCTGCGGGACGTCTATCGCGACGGCGACACGTGGGCCGACGCGATCGTGATGAGCATCCTCGAGGACGAGTGGCGGGCGCTGCAGGGCTGAGCGCGCGCTGACGAGACAGGACGGGCCGTGCGGCGGAGCGCCGTGCGGCCCGTCGTGGTCTCTCGGGGCCGGCGGCCCGGCGACCGACGCCGGGAGGGCTACGACCCGCCCGCGATGTACTCCGTCAGCTGGTCCCGCTCGGCCTGTATCTCGGCGATCCGGTGCTTGACCACGTCGCCGATGCTCACGATCCCCGTGAGCCGCGCGTCCACGACCACCGGCACGTGCCGTACCCGGTGCTCCGTCATCACGGGCATGAGCTCGTCGAGCGTGGCGTCGGGGCCGCAGGTGTGCACGGCGGCCGTCATGATCGCGTCCACCGGGCCGTCCAGCACGCCCTCGCCGTCCGAGTGCAGCCGGCGCACGACGTCACGCTCGCTGACGATCCCGTCGACACCGACGCCGTCGTCGGAGACGACCACCGCGCCGATCCGGTGCCGGGCCAGGAGGGCGAGCAGGTCACGCACGCTGCGGTCCCTGGAGATGGTGACCACCGAGCCGCCCTTGCGCCGCAATGCCTCTGTCACCCGCATCGGAAACCTCCATCGAGTGCACGGCGGGGACCGCGTCCTTGCGACCCCCTGCTACGACGGTACGGCACCGGGCGAAATTCAGACAGGGGCAAAGCCCGCGCCACGAGGGTCACCCTGTGGACGCTCGCTGTCGGACCCGGGGGAGCGGAGGTAGCGTGACGAGGCCGTTCGCCCGCATCGCGCACGGCCACCCAGCATCGAAGGAGCTGAACAGTCATGAGTCGTCCCCTGCGCTCCCGGACGTCCACCCACGGCCGCAACATGGCCGGAGCCCGTGCGCTCTGGCGCGCCACCGGCATGGGTTCCGAGGACTTCGGGAAGCCGATCATCGCGATCGCGAACTCGTACACGCAGTTCGTACCGGGGCACGTACACCTCAAGGACATGGGCGATCTCGTGGCCTCGGCGATCCGCGAGGCCGGCGGCGTCGCCAAGGAGTTCAACACCATCGCCGTCGACGACGGCATCGCCATGGGCCACGCCGGCATGCTCTACTCGCTGCCGAGCCGCGACCTCATCGCCGACTCCGTGGAGTACATGGTGCAGGCGCACACCGCCGACGCGCTGGTGTGCATCTCCAACTGCGACAAGATCACGCCCGGCATGCTGAACGCCGCGCTGCGGCTGAACATCCCGGTGATCTTCGTGTCGGGCGGCCCCATGGAGGCCGGCAAGGCCGTCGTGGCGAACGGCGTCGCGAAGACCCCGCTGAACCTGATCAACGCCATCAACTACTCGGCGGACGAGAACGTGGACGACGCGGCGCTCGGCCTGGTCGAGGAGAACGCGTGCCCCACGTGCGGCTCGTGCTCCGGCATGTTCACCGCGAACTCCATGAACTGCCTCACCGAGGCCCTCGGCCTGTCGCTGCCGGGCAACGGCTCGACGCTGGCCACGCACGCCGCCCGCAAGGAGCTGTTCCTGGAGGCCGGCCGCACCATCGTCGACCTGGCCCGCCGGTACTACGAGGACGAGGACGACTCGGCCGCACCCCGCGGGATCGCCACCAAGGCCGCGTTCTCGAACGCCATGGCGCTGGACGTCGCCATGGGCGGCTCGACCAACACGGTGCTGCACATCCTGGCCGCGGCCCAGGAGGCCGAGGTCGACTTCACGCTGGCGGACATCGAGGACATCAGCCGCCGCGTGCCGTGCCTGTCCAAGGTGGCGCCCAACCACCCGGACTACCACATGGAGGACGTGCACCGGGCGGGCGGCATCCCCGCTCTGCTGGGTGAGCTCGACCGCGGCGGCCTGCTGGACCACGACGTCACCTCCGTGCACACGCCCACGCTGCGCGCGTGGCTCGACGACTGGGACATCCGCGGCGGCAAGGCCACCGACCGGGCGCTCGGCCTGTTCCACGCCGCCCCGGGCGGCGTGCGCACCACGAAGGCGTTCTCCACGAACAACCAGTGGGAGTCGCTCGACACCGACGGGGCCGGCGGCTGCATCCGCGACGTCGAGCACGCCTACACCGTCGAGGGCGGGCTGGCCGTGCTGCGCGGCAACCTCGCCGAGGACGGCGCCGTCTTCAAGACGGCGGGCGTCGACCCCGACGTGTTCCACTTCGTGGGCAAGGCGCTCGTGTGCGAGTCGCAGGACGAGGCCGTCGAGAAGATCCTGACCAAGCAGGTCGAGCCGGGGCACGTGGTGGTCGTGCGGTACGAGGGCCCGTCGGGCGGGCCGGGCATGCAGGAGATGCTCTACCCGACCTCCTACATCAAGGGCCGCGGGCTGGGGAAGGTGGTCGCCCTGATCACGGACGGCCGGTTCTCCGGCGGGTCCAGCGGCATCTCCGTGGGGCACGTGTCCCCGGAGGCGGCGGCCGGCGGCACCATCGGCCTGGTCGAGGACGGCGACGAGATCGAGATCGACGTCGACACCCGCAAGATCCACATCAACGTGCCGGACGAGGTGCTCGCCGAGCGGCGAGCCAAGATGGAGTCCTCGGAGCGGCCGTGGCAGCCCGTCGCCCGCGACCGCTACGTGTCGCCGGCGCTGCAGGCGTACGCGGCCCTGGCCACCTCGGCCGACCGTGGCGCGGTGCGTGACGTGGCGCGGCTGC
>NZ_KI911710.1:160370-163677 GCF_000515355.1 Promicromonospora kroppenstedtii DSM 19349
CGGCTGACCGGCACTCCCGGCTGATGCTTCCGGCGGCGGGCCCGACCAGGGTCCGCCGCCGGACGTGCTGGTCGACACCCGGCCGTCGACACCCGGCCGTCGACACCCGGCCGCCGGCGGCGAGCGGTACCACGGGCCCTGTCGGCTGTCGGTGTCTCGTGCCATGGTGGGGGTACCCGGACGAGACGCTGCACGAGGGAAGGCACGACCCATGAGCGATGCGATCACGCCTGCCGAGTTCACGGCGGCGGAAGGCACGGACGACTGGCGGGTGCTCAAGGACTCGGCGCTCGCGCGGTTCACCACGGGGTCGTTCGCCACCGGTCTGGTGCTGGTCGCCCGGATCGGCGAGCTCGCCGAGGCCGCGAACCACCATCCCGACGTCGACCTGCGCTACGGGACCGTGACGGTGCGTACCTGGTCGCACGACGTCGGCGGGCTGTCCGAGCGGGACCTCGGGCTCGCGCGCGCGATCTCGGCGGCGGCCCGCAACGTCGGCGTCGCGGCGGACGTGACCGGGTTGCGCGAGGTCGCCATCGCCGTCGACGCCGTGGTGGGGTCCGCGGTGCAGGCGTTCTGGCAGGCGGTCCTGGGCCACGAGCCGCAGCCCTACCGGGGCGGGAACACCGCCGCGGGCCGGCTGCTCGACACGGACGGCCGGCTGCCGATGTTCTGGTTCCAGCAGAGCGACGAGCACCGGGAGCAGCGCAACCGCATCCACGTGGACGTGTGGGTGCCGCACGACCAGGCCGAGGCCCGCGTGGCGGCCGCCGTCGCCGCCGGCGGGCGGCTCGTGACGGACAAGTACGCCCCGTCGTGGTGGGTGCTGGCCGACGCCGAGGGCAACGAGGCGTGCGTGTGCACGTGGCAGGGCGAGTTCTGAACCGCGGGAAAAAAGGTGTGCGCCCCTGCGCAGGCAGGTAATGTCTCGCGCTTGTGCGCCCGCTGACCCCACCCGCCCGGAACCCCTACTGGCGGTTGCTCCTGGCGGGCTTCCGCGGGCAGTCCGCCTACCCGCTCGCGACGCTCGCCGGGCTGGTCGCGAACGCGACGTTCGGGGTGCTCAAGGGCTCGATCATGGGCGCCGCCGTCGAGAGCTCCGGCGGTGAGCTGGCCGGGTACACGGCCGGCAGCATGGCCGCCTTCGTCTGGCTGGGCCAGGGGCTGCTCGGGTCGGTGAACCTGTGGGGCGGCAGCGACCTGCAGACCCGGATCAAGTCCGGCGACGTCGCCGTCGACTTCCTGCGGCCGGTGAGCGTCCAGGCCTCCCACGTGCTGACCGACGTCGGCAAAGGACTCTTCGGCCTGCTGCCGCGCGGGCTGCCGAGCGTGCTCATCGGCGTCGCGATCGGGGGCATGGTGCTGCCGTCCGACCCGAGCGCATACGCGCTCGGCCTGATCAGCCTGCTGCTCGGCATCGCCATCTCGCACGCCTGCATCTACGCCGTGGGTACGTCGGGCTTCTGGCTCGTGGAGTCCCGCGGCGTCGCCGTGTTCTACATGTCGTTCTCCGGGCTGTTCGCCGGCCTCTACACGCCGATCTACCTCTTCCCGGACTGGCTGCTGACCCTCGCGCTGCTCACGCCGTTCCCGTCGATGATGCAGCTTCCGGTCGACGTGCTCTCCGGCCAGGTCACCGGGACGGGGGCCTGGCAGCACCTCGGTGTGCAGGCCCTGTGGCTCGCGATCGTGCTCGCCGTCGGGCACCTGACCACGCGGGCGGGCCGCCGTCGGCTGGAGGTGCAGGGTGGCTGAGCCGGAGGGCGGGTCCCCGGCGCGCGGGCGGCAGACCCTGCGCGCCTACCGGGCCGTCGTCGCCAGCCGCGCGCGCTCGCA
Organism: Promicromonospora kroppenstedtii DSM 19349; assembly: GCF_000515355.1. GTDB lineage: Bacteria > Actinomycetota > Actinomycetes > Actinomycetales > Cellulomonadaceae > Promicromonospora > Promicromonospora kroppenstedtii. The sequence goes on from NZ_KI911710.1 coordinate 162,207, forward strand.
GGCGAGCCACCGCGCGAGCTTCCGCATGGACCTGGTCGGCGCGCTGCTCGTGGGCCTCATCGAGTTCGGGGAGATCTGGGTGCTCTACTCGGCGACGGACCAGATCGGCGGGTTCACGCTCGCGCAGATCATGCTCGTGTTCGGGCTGTCCGACCTAGCGTTCTCCCTGGCCGACCTCGTGGCCGGGCACTGCGACAACCTCCCGGTGTACGTGCGCGCGGGCACGCTCGACGTGTTCTTCCTGCGGCCGCAGCCGGTGCTGGCGCAGCTCGTCACGAGCGACCTCAGCCTGCGCCGGATCGGGCGCTGCCTGGTCGGCGCGACGTCGCTCACGGTCGGCCTGGTGCTGAACGACATCGACTGGACCGCCGGCGCCGTCGGACTGCTCGTCCTGGCGCTGGCCTGCGGGTTCGTCATCTTCACGGCGCAGTTCGTCACCGCGGCCGGGCTCCAGTTCTTCCTGGTCAACGGCGCCGAGATGACCAACGCGTTCGTGTACGGAGGCCGGTACGCGGCCACGCAGCCCCCGAGCGTGTGGCCGCGCAGCCTGCTGGTGGTCTTCGGGGTGGTCTTCCCCGTGGCGTTCGCGGCGTTCCTGCCGGTCTCCACCCTGCTCGGCGCGCCCGGAGTCGCGGGCCTGCCGGGCTGGCTGGGCTGGTGCGCACCGGTCGCGGCGCTCTGGGCGGTCGGGGTCGCGGCCCTGTCCTGGCGCTGGGGTCTTCGTCACTACCGAGGAGCAGGCGGATGAACGTCATCGAGACCGAGGGCCTGACCCGGGTGTTCACCGGGCGGCCGGAACGCGGGAACCGGCTGCGGCGCTCGCGGCACGTCGCCGTCGACGACCTCGACCTGACCGTCGGGGCGGGCGAGTCCGTGGGCTACATCGGCGCCAACGGGGCCGGGAAGTCGACCACCATCAAGATGCTGGTCGGCATCCTCGTGCCCACGAGCGGCAGGGTCACGACCATGGGGCTGCACCCGCTGAAGCAGCGCCGCGTGCTCGCCCGCCGGATCGGTGTGGTGTTCGGGCAGCGCTCGCAGCTGTGGTGGGACCTGCCGGTGCGGGAGTCGTTCTCGATCCTGGCCGCGATCCACTCCCTGACCGCCGCCGACGAGCGCGTCCGGACCGCCGAGCTCGTCGAGATGCTGGAGATGGGGGAGTTCCTGGCCACGCCGGTGCGGCAGCTGTCCCTGGGGCAGCGCATGCGCGCCGAGGTCGCGGCCGCGCTGCTGCACCGCCCGGACCTGGTGATCCTCGACGAGCCGACGATCGGCCTGGACGTGCTGTCCAAGCAGCGGCTGCGCGAGTTCCTCGTCGCCCAGCGTCGCGAGCACGGCACGACGCTGCTGCTCACGACGCACGACATGGGCGACGTCGAGCGGCTCTGCGACCGGATCCTGGTCGTGGACCACGGTCGGCTGGCCTTCGACGGCACCCTCGACGGGCTGGCCCGGACCGTGGGCGCCCGCC
>NZ_KI911710.1:163777-165042 GCF_000515355.1 Promicromonospora kroppenstedtii DSM 19349
TCCCCGCCGCGATGACCGACGCCGACGAGAAGATCGCGGCCGCCGGCGGATCCGGGACGGCAACGAGCGCCGGGCCGGACGGTGGAGCGGCGGGCGACCTCGTGGGCCGCCCGCTGGACGGCATCGGCGTGCGGATCGACCCCGCCGTCGTCGGGCTGGACGAGGATCCGTCCGGGGCCGGTGCGGACGGCTCCGGTGCGGACGGCGGTGCTGGTGCGGACGGCCCCGCCGTCGGCGAGCTGGTGCTCACGGGGCCGTCCCTGATGGCGGGGTACCTCGCGGACCTCGATGCCGGCAGGCCCCGGGCGACCGAGCACCGCACGGGCGACCTGGCCTACCAGGACGCGGAGGGCCGGATCGTGCTGGTGGGTCGCAACCGGGACATGATCATCCGCGGCACGGTGAACATCTACCCGGGCCTCTTCGAGCCCCGGCTGCGGGACCTGCCGGGGGTCGCCGACGCGGTCATGGTGGGTGTCCCCATGCCCGACGGCGACGAGCGGGTGGTCCTCGTGGTGACCACCGAGGGCGCTCCGCGGGAGGGCGCACCGCGGAACCAGGGCACCCCGCGGGTACGGATGGGCTCGGACCTGGCGCGGGCGGTCGAAGCCCAGGTGGGACAGGTCCTGGACCACGGCGCGCTGCCCGACCTGGTGGTCGAGGCGTCGCACATACCGCTGGCGGGCCGTTCCCGGAAACCCGACCGTCATGCCCTGGTCGACCTGGTTTCACCTCTCGCGGGTACAGTGCGCGCATGAGGGTGGCAGTGACCGGTTCGTCAGGTTTTGTTGGTGGGGCTGTGGTGCGGGACCTCGCGGCGCACGGGCACGACGTGATCGCGTTCTCGCGACGCGTCCCGCGCGTACCCGCCGAGCTGCTCGACCGGGTGGCCCACCAGTTCTGGGACCTGCGCGACGGCCCGCTGCCCAAGGAGGACCGGCCCGAGGACGTCGACGTCGTGGTGCACTGTGGTGCGGCCGTCGGCGACGGCGGCAGCCACGCCCGAGCCTGGGTGGTCAACGTCGAGGGCACCCGGGCGGTGCGCGAGACGTTTCCCGGCGCGCGGTTCGTCCACCTGTCGTCCGGCAGCGTGTACGACCCGCGGACGCCGAGCATCGCCGCGACCGAGGCCGAGGCGCCCGCGCACGGCTACGTGAACCCTTACGGCAAGACGAAGGCCGCCGCCGAGCGGTACCTCGCGGCCGACGCCGCGCGCGAGGACCGCGGGCCCGTCGTCGTCCTGCGGCCGCACGCGGTCTACGGCC
>NZ_KI911711.1:0-1469 GCF_000515355.1 Promicromonospora kroppenstedtii DSM 19349
CCGCCCCTCCGGCCGCCGCACCCGCCGCGGCGGCCCCGCTCGCCAGCCCCGACTCCGCCGTCACGGTCCCGAGCAACAGCACTGGCGCACCGGCGCGCAGCATCCAGTAGGACTCGCGGACGTCGACGAACGCCCGGGTGCAGCCCGAGCACCCCACCATGTGGTCCTCGACCTGCTGGCGTCGGCGCGGCAGCAGGCGGTTCCGTACGAAGTCGTGGAGGGCGGCCCGGGTGGACCGGCACTCCAGGTCAGCGGTGGTTCCGGCGTGGGCCGTGGCGAACGTGCTCGCGAGCCGGTTCTCCGCCCGGCGCAGCCGGCGCTTGGCGGCGTAGGGCAGCACGCCGATCTCGTCGGCGATCGCCGACACGGGCCGGGACACCACGTGGTGGTCCCAGAGGAGCTGCTGCTCACCGGCGGGGAGCCGCTCCATGGCCAGGTTGAGCACCTCGAAGTCGAGCGCGTGCCGCACCGGCGCCAGGGCGGCGGGCTCGCCCGCGGGACCGCCGCCCGGCTCCCCCTCCTGGGTCATCCGCATCGCCACCTCGACGGCCGCGGTGCTCCAGAACGCGAGCGGGTCGGCGAGGTCGCCCTGCTTGAGGAGCTCCACGCACAGCAGCTCGAGGCCGCAGCTCGCGGCCAGCTCCGGGTCGACGCCCGGAACCCGCCGGGACACCGTGAAGACCACGGCGCGGCGGTGAGCCGCCCACAGGCTGAGGTCGGCACTCGTGACGGTCACGCTGCCCCCCTCCCGCACGCGACGTGACACCCCGTGACACCACGTCGCGCGTGCCCCCGGGCGTGCATGTTCGCAAAGAATGCATGCGCATGGAAGGCGCCCCTGTGATCACGGGACGATCTTGGGCTCGCGCCCAGAAGGCCTGTGCGTCCGCACAGCATCGAGGAGATGCGGGCCTGGTAGGAGGCCCGCACACCCATCAGTCCCCGGCCGCAGACTCTGCGTCGTCGGCGGCGTCCGAGAACGTGCCGAAGAGCAGGTTCCAGATCTCGTCCAGCGTGGCGGTCGCGAGATCGATGCCCGGGAGGTCCGAGAGGCCGAGGCTGGCGAGCAGCTCGTCCAGCGCGCTGCCGAGGCCCGGCGTCTCGGGAGTCTCGGGCTCCTCCGGTACCTCCGGCGGTTCCGCAGGGTTCTCCGGCTCGGCTGGTTCCTCGGGCTCCTTGGGCGGGTCGGGCTCGTCCGTGCCGCCACCCGGCTCGGACCCGGAGTCGGAGCCGGAGGACGGTGGCTTCGTGGTGTCGTCCGGCGCGTCGTCGGACTCCGGCGCCGGAGCCGGCTCGGCCACCACAGGGGGCGTGTCGACCGGCGCGGCCGCCGCGTCCTCCTTCGGGGTGGTCGCGGGGCGCGGCTGTGGGTCCTCGGGCGGGATGGACGGGGGCTTCTCGTCCGTGGACGGTTTGTCCGAGGTGGACGACGAGTCGTCTCCGCCGCCGCCACCGCCACCCGAGCCGCC
>NZ_KI911711.1:1569-3184 GCF_000515355.1 Promicromonospora kroppenstedtii DSM 19349
CGGGCGCGGCCGGCAGTTCCTGGTGGCTCGCTGCCGGCGCCACCGTGCCCGGTGACGCCATGCCGTTCGGGATGCTCGTCGTCACGGTCGGCTCAGGGCTCGTTGGCCTCGCCGCGGGGCTCCTGGCCGGCATCGGCCCGGCCGCGCTGCGCGGCGTCGCGCTCGCCCTTCCGGTGGTGCTCCTGGACGGCTGGCTCTGGGGCCTCCTGCCCGGCAACGACGTCTCCCCGATCGGCTCGTGGTGGGTGCTCGCGACGGCGCTCGGCGTTGCGTTCGGGCTCTGCGTGGACGGCAAGCCCCTCGATCTGCTCGGCTGGCTGCCCGCCGCGGGCACCGTGTGGGTGCTGCAGTCCGCCGGCCCCGCCCTGCTGACCGTGCAGGAGAACATCTGGCCGGGCTCGGCGCTCACCGAGAACCCGCTGTCGGCCGCCGGTATCGCGGGCCGCGAGATCGCCTCCGCCGCTCTGACGACCGAGGGGCACCAGCTCGGTGCCTGGGTGGTGGCGCTGCTGCTCGGCGCGGCCATCGCGGCGCTGCGGCTGTCGCGGGAGGCCGGGGACGAGAGCGGACTGTCCGAGGCCTGGGCCTGACCGCAGCACCCCTGCTGATTTCGATCCGGTAAATTTCACCCGCAACCGGACATCCTCCCTGTTCGGCACCAGTCGTCTCACCCTAGGTTTGCCCCAGTTCAGGGGCAATCAGCCCCTGTGCGAACAATGGGGGCATACATGAAAAGGAAGTCCTTCGTCGGCGCCGCCACCTCCGCGGCGCTCGTCGTGGTGGCCCTGACGGCCGCGGCGCCGGGCGCGCAGGCCGCGACGAGCGATCCCCTCCGGGACAGGCAGTGGGGCCTGGACCAGATCAACGCCGAGACGGCCTGGCAGGCCAGCACCGGCGAGGGCGTGGTGGTGGCCGTGGTCGACACGGGCGTCGACCTCGACCAGCCCGACCTGGCGGGCCAGCTCCTGCCGGGCGCCACCTTCACCGGCTGCGCGGACGTCCGCCCGTGCGGCGACGGGGACTTCCGCGGCCCCGACGGCGCCAACGACGGCGACGAGCACGGCACGCACGTGGCAGGCATCGTGGCCGCCGCGACGGACAACGGCATCGGCGTCGCCGGCGTCGCTCCGGACGCCAAGATCCTCCCGGTCAAGGTGCTCGAGGCAGGCACGGGGTCGTCGCGGGACATCGCGGACGGCATCCGCTGGGCGGCCGACCACGGCGCCGACGTCATCAACCTCTCCCTGGGCTCCGGCCTGGGCGGGCAGCTGCTGACGATCATCGGCGTCGACACCCTGATGCGCGACGCCATCGCGTACGCCCGCGAGCAGGGCGCCCTGACGGTGGCGGCGGCCGGCAACTCGTCGACCCCGCTCTGCAGCGACCCGGCGTTCACCAGCGCCGCGATCTGCGTCGGGGCCACCGACTCGGCGGGCCTGCACTCCTACTACTCGGAGCTGCCGGTCAAGCTCGACCTGAAGAGCGTCTCGGCGCCCGGCGGGTCGGGCGGGCTGACCGGCTGCGACGGCGACGTCTGGTCCACGGTCCCCGAGGGCACCGGTTCCGACACCTGCGCGGGCGGCAGCTACGACGCCTACGCGGGCACATCCATGGC
>NZ_KI911711.1:3284-6730 GCF_000515355.1 Promicromonospora kroppenstedtii DSM 19349
CGCGCCTGCGGGTCGAGAGCGGCGCCGCGGCGTGAGGCGGAGGTGGTGCACCCAGGCGCAGACGCCCCGGCCCCACCCGCGGATGTCGGACGCGCAGGCCCAGGGGACCTGCGCGCCCGACGCCAGGATCAGCGCGTACTGCCGACCTCTGCCACGAACCGAGCGGCGCGTTCGCGCAGACCGGCGATGCGGCGGTCGGTGATCAGCTCACGCATGGCCGGGTCGTTGCCGGCCTCGGTGAACGTGGGCGTGCGCCGCACGTTGCGGGAGCAGGCGAACTCGGTGCAGATCAGCGTGCCGATCGTGTTGCCGTTGCGCCCGGACGCGCCGCCCCGCTTGGCGACGTACATGGAGACGTCCTCGGTGACGACGACGTCCTCGCACCAGGCGCAGACGCCCTTGGTGCGCTTGCCGCCGGCCTTGGCGTCCGTGGAGCGCAGCAGCACCCCGGTCGGTTCGCCGTCGAGCTCGAGCACCACGTACGCGGACAGGGGCGCCTTGCGGTCGCGCCATCCGAGGTAGTCGAGGCGCTCCCAGTCGAGGCCGTCGAGGTCGGGCAGGGTCGCCTGTGCGGCCTCCCGCTTGCTCGCGTTCAGGAAGGACGCGCGGATCTGCTTCTCGGTCATGGGGTTCATCAGGTTTCTCGGCTTCCGGTCGTGCGGAGGCCGCCGGCCGGCGTTCGTGGTCGCGCGAGTGCACGACGGCGCCACGGTCACCGAAGCGGATCGGTCACCGGGCCGGCTGGCGGCAGGGCAGGGGACGATGCCGCGCCCGCCCTCCGAGGTCCGCCGACAGCGCACCACCCTGTGGAAGGTCTTGTGGAAAAGACCGGTGCGGTGGGCGGTGCTGCCGGGATCAGAGAGCTGTGACGCGGGTCCGGGCGCTGCCCGAGCAGGCCGCTGCGGCCGCCCCGCATCCCGCGGTGTGTACCCGCATCTCTCGCTCCTCATGCCGCTGTCACATCTGATGGCCGGTCCGCCGCGGCTGCGCCGCACGGCCGACCTCTCGATGCTACACACGGGCCCCGCGCGGCACACGTGCTTTGTGGTGCGTCCCGCCTCACACCCAGACGGCGGTCGCCGGATCGACGCCGCGCTCGCGGGCGTTCGCGTCGATGATGTCGCGGAGCCAGGCGGTCAGACCGGGTTCGAGGCCGTCGTAGAACGACCGGAAGCCGGCGTCGGTCACGTAGGTGCGGCCCAGGCAGACGTGCATGGAGACGGTGCAGTCGAAGTAGGCGCCGACCGACGCCCGGTGCCGTTCGGCCAGGTCGTTCGCCGCCGCGCTACCCGGTGGCACGCCCGCACGGAGGGCCGCGGCGAGGTCGGCGTGGAGAGCCTCGACGTCCGCCGTGATCCGGCGCCAGTCCTCGGGCCCGCGGTCCGCCGCGCGCTCGGCGTACTGCGCCCACTGCTCGCCGTCGCCCCACCGCTCCCGTGCCTCGGCCGTCCACTCGGGCCGCCACTGCTCGCCGAAGATGCTCACCTGTTCCTCGGGGGAGAGCAGCACCCCGGACCGGCGCGCCTCGATCATCCGGTCCAGCGCGTCCGCCGACCGCTGCAGGCGCGCGATGTGCTCGCGCACCTCGTCCCGCTGTCGGCGCAGCGACTCCTCGGCGTCGTCGGCGGGCGCGTCCAGGAGAGCCGCGATGTCCGCCAGCGGCAGACCCAGCTCGCGGTAGAGGCGCACCCGGTGCAGCCGGGCGACGTCGGCGGCGTCGTACAGCCGGTGCCCGCCGGTCGTGCGCCGCGACGGGCGGGCCAGGCCCAGCTCGTCCCAGTGGTGCAGCGTCCGCACCGTGACACCCACGACGGACGCGGCGCCGCCGACAGTCAGCCCGTCCGGCGGCACCGTGTCCGTGGCGCTCGCGTACGTCATCCGGCCCAGTCTCGCAGGCGGGTCACTCCCCGGGCCCCTCGATCCCCATCTCCCGCAGGTTCTGGGCCTCGGGGCTCTCGGGGTCGTACGGGCGGGCGGCCGTCATGACCACCCGTGCGTTCTCCGGCGTGACCACCTCGACCTCGACCGAGCCCCAGGGCATCGTCCGAGGTCCCGTGGTGCTGCCGGGCAGCGCCGCTTCGCAGGCCGAGGCGATGCCCTCGACCTGGTCGAGCACGCAGGAGAAGCTCACGCTCAGCGCTGCGGCCTCGGTGGGCCGGCCCGCCGGGACCAGCAGGACGTCCTGGAACGTCCAGCGGCGCAGGTGGACCACCTGGCCAGGTACGGAGAAGAGCTCGAAGAAGCCGAGCCCTCGCACCCAGAAATCCGTGGACGCTTCCAGGTCGGCGGAGGGCACCGAGACGAACATGGGCATGCCGTAGATGCCGTGGAACGGCTCGGGGGCCCGGGCGTCCGGGCCGGGAACGGGGACAGGGCTGACGTCGAATGCGGGGTAGGTGTCGATCATGACGCCAGGCTGGGCCCTCACGCGGCGTGAGGTTCAAGTGGCGTCGGGTCGGCGTCTGGTCGGCGTCAGGTTCTCCTGACGTCAGCGCGTGGGCTGGAGCTCCGTGTCCGGCGACGGCGCGGCCTCCCGCTCGGCCGGCTCCGCGAGGTGGCCCGTCCGCTTGAGCCACCACTCGGCGAGCAGCGTGGTCAGCGGCGGGACCGCCGAGGCCAGCGCGACGAGGGTGCGGAACCAGCCCCACCTCAGCCGCACGGCCGCGATCAGCGTGACCACGACGAACAGCACGAACGCGCCACCGTGCAGGCGGCCGAACAGCCACACCCCTGCCTCGGTGGTCTCGGTGACGTACTTGAGGAACATCCCGACCAGGAGTCCGGCCCAGGTGAACGCCTCGATCCAGGCGACGACGGCGAACAGGCGGCCCAGACGGGACATCGGGGGCATGCGGGGTTCCTTCCGGAGGTGGGGCGGGACGTGCGCCCAGTCTGCCCGACGCCGGACGGCGGGCCTCAGCCCGGCTGCCGCAGCCGGGACCGCACCGCGACACCAGCGCAGAGGATCACGACCGCCCCGCCGAGCACCGTGGACCAGCCGACCTGCTCGTGCAGCAGCAGCGCGGCCCAGCCGATGCCCAGCACGGGCTGGACCAGCTGCACCTGGCTGACCTGCGCCATCGGGCCGATCGCCAGGCCGCGGTACCAGGCGACGAAGCCCAGGAACATGCTCACCGTGCCCAGGTAGCCGAACACTGCCCAGTCGAGCGGGCTGCCCGACGGCGGCTGCCGCACCACCGAGACCGCTGTGAGCAGTGCCATGGGCGCGGCGGCGAGGACGAGTGCCCAGGAGATCGTCTGCCACGCGCCGAGCTCGCGGGCGAGCAGCCCGCCCTCCGCGTAGCCGAGCCCGCAGGCGACCACGGCGGCGAGCAGCAGCAGGTCCGACCCGGTCAGTCCGCCGAGCCCGCCGCCCTGCACCGAGGCGAAGGTGATCGCCGCGACCGCGCCCAGCGCCGCCATGACCCAGAACGACGCGCGGGGCC
>NZ_KI911712.1:0-1176 GCF_000515355.1 Promicromonospora kroppenstedtii DSM 19349
GCCCGGCCGGGGGCCAAGGCCGTCGAGCCGCGCACCACCGTGGGCACCGTGCTCGCGTCCGTGATGATCGCGGCCGGTGTCGTCGCGGGGATCTCCGCGGGCGTCACCGCGATCCCCGAGGCCTTCGGCGGCGAGGAGCCCGCGGTCGCGGCGCCGTCGCCCGAACCCTCGACCCCCGTGTGGGGCGGCATCAACCCGGTGAGCAATGCCAAGGACCCTGCGGGCGCCGCGGTCGAGCTGACCGAGCGCCGCCTGGCCCTGCTGGCGGGCGCGGTGTCCGACATCAGCATGGTCAACCTCAAGGGTTCGCCGGCCTACCGGGCCGACCAGCAGATCCTCGAGGAGCTCAAGCAGAACAAGGCCCAGGTGGTCGGCGCCTCCGCCGAGATCAGCTCCACCGAGGTCGTGACGCAGGGCCCAGGCGCCGCGTCGGCCGTGCAGAGCGCGACCACGACGTCGAACAAGACGACCCAGACGTCGGACTCCGGCGAGAGCAAGGCGTCGAACAAGCGGGTGCCGATCGAGGCGGTCGTCCGGATCGAGTACACGATCACGGCGCACATGCAGGTGTCCGACGGCGGCGAGACGGCCGTGCCCGCCTCGAAGGAGTCGGCGGACCTGACCCTGGTCTGGACCCCGGGCGGCTGGCGGGTGAGCGAGGTCCGCTGACCCGCCAGGCGTCTACGTGATCAGCGGGCCGGCCGCGCGGTCGACGGTCCGGACGATCAGTACAGCTAGGCTCCGGAGGCCGGGCGGCCCGCTACCCAGCGGGCCGCCGCCTCCGGGCCGGCGTGTGTCCAGGTGAACCCCGTGCGGTTCAGCACGGCGGGCACCACGCGCTGCGAGGCCGTCAGGTCGTCGGCGAACTGCCCGACCGCGAGCCGTAGTGCGAACCGCGGCACCGCCAGCCCTGCCGGCCGGGACAGCGCCCGGGCGAGCGCCCTGGTCAGCTCCCGGTTGGTGGTGGGCTCGGGCGCGACGGCGTTCACGGGCCCGCGGACGTTCGCGTCGATGACGTGCCGGATCACCGCGACCTCGTCGGCCAGCGTGATCCAGCTCCACCACTGTCGGCCGCCGCCGAGCGGCCCGCCCAAGCCCAGGCGCAGGAGCGGCAGCATCCGGCCGAGCGCCCCGCCCGACGGCGCGAGCACGATGCCGCTGCGCAGCCAGACCACG
>NZ_KI911712.1:1276-1430 GCF_000515355.1 Promicromonospora kroppenstedtii DSM 19349
CGCGGCGGGCGACTACGCGACGTCGGCCCGGCTGCTCGCCCCCTGGGCGGACTACCTGGTGGTCAACGTCTCCTCCCCGAACACGCCGGGCCTGCGCGACCTGCAGGCGACCGAGTCGCTGCGGCCGATCCTGGAGGCCGTCCGCGCCGCCGCC
>NZ_KI911713.1:0-3295 GCF_000515355.1 Promicromonospora kroppenstedtii DSM 19349
GGACAGCCCGGTCGGGGCGACGGGGGCCTCGCTCGCGGTGGCCGCCGGGGTCGCGGCGTCGTCGTCGTCCTCGCTGGGCTGCGGGGCGGGGTCGGCGGGCTCGGGGATCTGCGTGGAGGGCAGCGTCGGGCCCTTGACGCCGGTGAGCCGCGCGAGCTCCTGCGCGTGCTGCGTCTGCGACGTCGAGATCGAGGCGAGCAGCCGGCCCAGCGGTCCGGACTGCGCCTGGTCCGCGGCAGCCCGGGTGCGGGTGGCGGCGTCGCGCAGGGAGGCGACGACGGCCCGCGGCGTCTGCTCCTGGACATGTGCGGAGGGGGACGCGCCGGAGCCCTCCGATACGAGGTCCCCGAGGCCGGAGTCGTACTCGCCGCCGAGCTGCTCCGCCTGCGCGGTCGCGGACTCGGCGATCTCGATCAGCTCCGACTCGACCGCGGGCTTGACCCCGTCGGTCTCTGCCGCGGCGGTGGCCTGGTCGGCCACGAGCAGGGCGTCGGCCACGGCGGTCCGCCGCAGCACCTCCGCCGCGTCGGGCACCGGCTCGGTCGGCGGCGGTGTCTCGAGCCGCAGCCCGCAACCTGAGAGAATGATCGCGCAGGTCAGGGCCAGCGCGGTCAGGCCAGACCTGCGACGGGTACGGGCCGTTCGGCCGAAGGGGTTCATCGTGGCCGATGATGTCACGTTCCGGAACCCCGTTCGTCGCCGGGCCGATTGCGGTCGGGTCACGGACATCACGTTCTTCGCGAAGTGCCGAGGTCGGAGGCTTCGTTAGGCTTGACGCAGACAACAACAGCACATCGGTCGAACCGTTCCGGCTCGAACCGTGCCCCCGCGCATGGGGGAGCCGACGGGAGGCACTCGATGACACAGCAGGCGGATGCGGTCCGCGGGGTGGTGGGGCCGGTGGTCGAGGCCGCCGGGCTCTACCTCGAGGAGGTCAGCGCCACGCGGGCGGGCAACAAGTCCGTGGTCCGCGTCACGGTCGACCTGCCGGACGACGCCGTCGGCAGCCTGGACTCCGACGCCCTCGGCGACGTGTCGCGCGCGATCTCCGCGGCGCTGGACACGGACGACGTCGTCGCCGGTGCCTACACGCTCGAGATCTCCACGCCGGGCACGTCCCGGCCGCTGACCGAGCTGCGTCACTTCAAGCGTGCCCGGACCCGGATGGTCACGCTCAAGCTCACCGACGGCAGCCGCGCCGAGGGCCGGCTGACCGACGTGCTCGACGACGCCGACGGCGCCGTCCTGGTGCTCGACGACGACCGGCGGATCCCCGTCGCGGACGTCACGCGGGGCAAGGTCGAGGTCGAGCTCCGACGGCTCGAGGACGCCCAGGATGCCGAGGATTCGGAACTGGGCGAGAGTGCAGGTGAAGACACCGACGAGGACTCGGACGGTGCTGGTACGGACAACCCGACCGGGTCTCGCCCCGGCCGCAACGAGGAAGGCTGACATGGACATCGACATGACCACGCTCCGGATGCTGGAGCGCGAGAGGGACCTCAGCCTGGACGTCCTCGTCGCGGCCATCGAGCAGGCCCTCCTGTCGGCCTACCACCGCACCCCGGACGCCTACAACCGGGCCCGCGTCGAGGTGGACCGCGCGTCGGGGCACGTGACGGTGTGGGCGCGCGAGGAGCTGCCCGTCGAGGCGGACCCCGAGGACCCGGACGCCCGACCCGCCGTGGAGCTCGGCCCCGAGTTCGACGACACGCCCCAGGACTTCGGCCGCATCGCCACCGCGACGGCCCGTCAGGTGATCGTGCAGCGCCTGCGGGACGCCGAGGACGACCAGGTGCTCGGCACCTTCCGCGGCAAGGAGGGCGAGGTCCTGGCCGGCGTCATCCAGCAGGGCCGTGACCCGCGCATGGTGCTCGTCGACGTAGGCGGTACCGAGGCCGTGCTTCCGCCGCACGAGCAGGTGCCCACCGAGGAGTACGTGCACGGAGAGCGGCTGCGCGCCTACGTGGTCGAGGTCAGCCGCGGAATGAAGGGCCCCCAGATCACGTTGAGCCGTACGCACCCGAACCTGGTGCGCAAGCTCTTCGAGCTCGAGGTCCCGGAGATCGCGGACGGCTCGGTGGAGATCACCGCCATCGCCCGTGAGGCGGGGCACCGCACCAAGATGGCCGTCCGGTCCCGCGTCTCCGGGCTGAACGCCAAGGGTGCCTGCATCGGCCCGATGGGCGCGCGAGTGCGCGCCGTGATGGCCGAGCTGCACGGTGAGAAGATCGACATCGTCGACCACAGCGACGACCCCGCCTCCTTCGTGGCGAGCGCGCTGTCCCCGGCTCGTGTGTCGTCAGTCACAGTGGTGGACGCCGACGCGCGTGCCGCACGGGCGATCGTCCCCGACTACCAGCTGTCCCTCGCGATCGGCAAGGAAGGGCAGAACGCCCGGCTGGCCGCGAAGCTGACGGGCTGGCGGATCGACATCCGCTCGGACGAGGCGGCGGACGCCGACGCAGGTGGCACCGCCGCCGACGCACAGAGCGGTCGGTAACGCCCGGTGGGTCGGCGCGGTAGACTGTCCGAGTCTGGGCCACGCGCCCGTCTTTCGGCACACCCCACACCACCCGTCACGGGCCCGGTGCGTACGTGTGTCGGGTGCCGGGGGCGCGACCAGCGGTCTGCACTCCTGCGTCTGGTGCTGGACTCCGCGATGCATGATGCCGATGTGGCAGAGCCACGACGCATCGTCGTCGACGTCCGTGCCTGCCTGCCGGGTCGCGGTGCCTGGGTCCACCCGGAGCCGCAGTGCCTGGAACTCGCCGAGCGTCGCAGGGCCGTCCCCCGCGCACTGCGCACCGACGGTCCTCTCGATCTCGGCGAGGTACGAGCACACCTCGGCCGGTGAGGGTGCCGACCGCAAGACCGTTCCGACCGGGCGCGACAGAGCGCCCGGCCGAATCATGAAGTTCGTCGACAAGGAAGCGGGTTTGAAGCCGATGGGCACCCGATGAGTCCCCAGCGATGAGTACGCAGTACTAACGGTGGTCCTCCCTGTCCCGGGATGGACCGAGACAGGAGAGATGTGGCGAAGATCCGCGTTCACGAGCTTGCGAAGCAGCTCGGAGTGGAGAGCAAGACCCTGATGGGCGAGCTGAAGGCCGCGGGCGAGTTCGTCCGCTCGGCGTCCTCGACCCTTGAGGCCCCCGTCGAGCGAGCGATGCGCGACAAGTTCCCCGTCGGTGGCGCCGCCGGTGCGTCCGACAAGGGCGCGGCGGCCAAGCCCGCGCCGAAGCCTGCCGCGAAGCCCGCGGCCCGGAAGCCCGCTGAGGCGACCCCGGCCCCG
>NZ_KI911713.1:3395-5343 GCF_000515355.1 Promicromonospora kroppenstedtii DSM 19349
GTGGGCGGCTACCCGCTGGCGGGCGCCCGCACGCTGGAGGAGCTGGAGGCCCAGGCGGACGCCGACGGCACGCTGGCCACTCTCCCGTTGGCCGACGCCGCCCGCGGCACGTTCCCGGTGCGCGAGCTCGACGAGGTCGAGGTGCGCGCACTCGGCTACGGCCAGTGGGTCGAGCCGTCCGGGCGTTCCGAGGTCGTGGCGGCCCTGTCGCCGTCGGGCACGCTCGTCGCGCTGCTGGAGGACACGAAGCGCCGCGGCGAGAGCCTGGCCAAGCCCGTCCTGGTGCTCGCCCCCGCACCCTGACCGGGCGGGCGGGCGCACGACCGCCGAAACACGCCGTAGGCTTTTGGCGACCGGTGCGGGGCGCGGCGCGAGCGGCTCCCGCACCCGCGCCACCCGATTCATGAGGAGCAACCCGCGTGCAGCTGTGGACGGACCTGGAACAGGTTCCCCCGGACTTCGGGCCATCAGTGGTGACGATCGGCAACTTCGACGGCGTCCACCGCGGCCACCAGGCGGTGCTCGACCGCATCCTCCGGCTCGCCCGGGGCGACGCGGCCAGCGCCGTCGCCGTGACGTTCCACCCGCATCCGGCGGCAGTGCACCGGCCCGAGTCGGCGCCCGAGCTGATCACGGGCCTGGAGGACCGCCTGGCGCTCATGGAGCGCACCGGCCTGGACGCGACCCTGCTGGTCAACTACACGCTCGACTTCGCGGCGCAGACGCCCGAGGAGTTCGTGTCCCGGTACCTCGTGGACGGCCTGCGGGCGCGGACCGTGGTGGTGGGGCACGACGTGCGGTTCGGCAAGCAGAACGCCGGGACGCTCGCCACGATGGTCGAGCTCGGCGGGCAGCACGGGTTCGAGGTCGTCGCCATCGAGGACGTCGGCGACTCCGTGGCCGAGGGCGACGGCCACCAGCGCTGGTCCTCGACCGCCGTGCGGGCGCTGCTCGCGGAGGGTGACGTGGACCAGGCCGCCGACGTGCTCGGCCGCCCGCACCTCGTGCGCGGCACCGTGGTGCACGGCGACGCGCGGGGCCGCGAGATGGGCTTCCCGACCGCCAACCTCGGCGACATCACCGGACTGGTGCCCGCCGACGGCGTCTACGCGGGCTGGCTGCGCCGCGGTACGGCCGCGACGTGCGCGAGCCTCGCCGGGCCCGACCACGACCGCGCGACTGCCTCCGGCGCGGGCCTTGGCCAGGAGGAGATCCTGCCCGCCGCGATCTCCGTCGGCACCAACCCCACGTTCGACGGCGTGGAGCGCCGCGTCGAGGCCTACGTGCTCGACCGCACCGACCTCGACCTGTACGACCAGACGGTCGTGCTCGAGTTCGTGGCCCACCTGCGCCCGACGCTGCGGTTCGACGGCATGGAGCCGCTGATCGCCCAGATGAACGACGACGTGGCGCGGGCCCGGAAGATCCTGCGGCCCTGAGTCACCCGGGAGACCTTTCCGGGCCTCGTGCGTTGGGCTGGGCATGACCTACCTCGAGCTGTCCGACCTGGTGGTCGGGTACGGCGGCAACGCCGTCTGCGCACCCGTGAACCTCACCCTGGGGGCCGGCGACATCGTCGCCGTGATCGGCGCCAACGGCACCGGCAAGTCCACCCTCCTGCGCACCGTGCTCGGCCTCCAGGAGCCGCTCTCGGGAAAGGCGAGTGCCTTCGGGCGCCTCGTGGACGAGCGGGAGCGGCGGTTCCGCGCCCGCGTCGCGGGCGTGCTGGACGACGACGCGTTCTTTCCCGGTGTGACCGTCCGTGAGCACCTCGTGCTCACCGCCCGCGGGCACGGGGTGCCGGATGCCGGCGCCGTCGTCGACCAGGTGCTCGACCACGTGGGCATCACACGGCACGGGCGCGCCATGCCGCACACCCTGTCGTCCGGGCAGCGCCGCCGGTTCCTGCTGGCGAGCGCGCTGGTGCGGCCGCGCGACCTGCTGGTGC
>NZ_KI911713.1:5443-7275 GCF_000515355.1 Promicromonospora kroppenstedtii DSM 19349
CGGGCAGGACGGGGCGACGATCCGTCGCTCCGTCCTGCCCGGCGGTGTCCGTGTGCTCACCGAGAACATGCCGGGCCAGCGCTCGGCCACGATGGGCGCATGGATCGGCGTCGGCTCTCGGGACGAGACCGACGGACACTTCGGCTCGACGCACTTCCTGGAGCACCTGCTCTTCAAGGGGACCAAGCGGCGCTCCGCGATGGACATCGCCGAGGCGTTCGACGCCGTCGGCGGTGAGGCCAACGCGGCCACCGGCAAGGAGCACACCTGCTACTACGCGCGGGTGCTCGACTCCGACCTGCCGATGGCCGTGGACGTCATCGCCGACATGGTCACCTCCGCGCGGCTGGACACCGACGAGCTCGAGACCGAGCGCGGCGTCATCCTCGAAGAGCTCGCGATGAACGACGACGACCCGACCGACGTCGTGCACGAGCAGTTCTCCGCCGTCGTCCTGGGGGACCACGCGCTGGGCCGCCCCATCGGCGGCACGCCGGAGACCATCAACGCCGTGCCGCGCGACGCGGTCTGGGACCACTACCGCTGGAACTACCGGCCCGAGACCCTCGTGATCACGGCGGCCGGCGGCATCGACCACGACAAGCTCGTGCAGCAGGTCACCCAGGCGCTGACCGACGGCGGCTGGGACCTCGACCCGGCCACGGCGCCGCGGGACCGCAGGCCCACCACGGAGGACCGGGCCGGCGTGCCGGAGGCGGGCACCGAGCTGACGATCAAGCGCTCGGTGGAGCAGGCCAACATCATCGTCGGCTCCACGGGCATCTCGGCCACGGACGACCGGCGCTTCGCGCTGTCCGTGCTGAACGCGGTGCTCGGCGGCGGCATGTCGTCGCGCCTGTTCCAGGAGATCCGCGAGAAGCGGGGCCTGGCGTACTCGACGTACTCGTTCGCCTCGGCGCACGGCGGGCTCGGCACGTTCGGCCTGTACGCGGGCTGCGCGGCCGCCAAGGCCGACCAGGTCACCGAGCTGCTCGTCGAGGAGCTGGAGAAGCTCGGACAGGACGGCATCACGGAGGCCGAGCTGAAGCGGTCCGTCGGCCAGCTCAGCGGCGGCACGGTGCTCGGGCTGGAGGATTCCGGCTCGCGGATGAGCCGGCTCGGCAAGGCCGAGCTGGTGTACGGCGACCTGCTGTCGCTGGCCGAGTCGCTGGAGCGTATCCAGGCGGTCACCGCGGCTGACGTGCAGGACCTGGCCCAGGACCTGGCCGCGCGCCCGCGCTCGGTGGTCCGCGTGGGCCCGTTCGACGACTGAACCGCACCGCTGAGTGCTGGGTATTTGTTGTTCCGGAGGCCCCGGGACAACAAATATCCAGCACTCAACGAGGAACTAGGGTGTAGATCGTGAGTGACATCAAGGTGGCCGTGCTCGGTGCGACCGGCCGCATGGGCACACAGGCCTGCGCCGCGGTCGAGGCGGCCGACGGGCTCCGGCTCGTGGCCCGCCTCGGGCGTGGCGACACGGTCTCTGCCGAGACCCTCGCCGGAGCCGACGTCGCCGTGGACTTCACCGTCCCGGCCGTCACCGAGGCCAACGTGCACGCCGTGCTCGACGCCGGCGCGCACGCCGTGGTCGGCACCACCGGGTGGGACGACGCCTCGCGGGCCCGGGTCTCGGCGCACCTCGCCGAGCTCTCGCCCGGGGGCTCGGGCAGCACGGGCGCGCTCGGCGTGCTGATCGCGCCGAACTTCGGCCTCTCGGCGGTGCTCGCGATGACGTTCGCCGCCAAGGCCGCCCGGTACTTCGAGTCCGCCGAGGTCGTCGAGCTGCACCACCCGAACAAGGTGGACGCGCCCTCGGGGACCGCCCGCCA
>NZ_KI911714.1:0-1009 GCF_000515355.1 Promicromonospora kroppenstedtii DSM 19349
CGAGCCGGCGCCGGCCGCACCCGAGCAGCGGCCCGGTGGCAGCGGGGGCGAGCGGCGTGGCGGCAGCACCCGGCGGGACAAGATCTGGTCCATCGTCGCGTTCCTCCTGGCCGCCGGCGTGATCATCGCGGTGGGCATCCACTTCTTCGGACCCGACGGCACCGACGAGACGGCGGCGGCGTCCTGGGCGGTCGACTCCTGCGCTGGACCGAACCCGTCGCCCGAGGCCACCGAGGGGGCAGAGGCCTACCTCCCCCTGCCCTGCGACGACCCCGAGGCCACGGTCACGATCCTCGACATCCAGGACGCGGTGTCGGTGGCGCAGCTGCACTGCCCGGACGGCACCGACGTCGTCTTCCAGAAGGACGGCCAGGCCGGCGGCGAGACCCAGGCCGTGTGCGCCCGCAACCTGTCGGACGACCACCCTGGGGACCCCGGCAACGGCGGCGGACAGCTGGTGACCGGCGACTGCGTGGACGGCCAGGGCGCCGAGCTCGCGTGCGCGTCGAAGGGCGCGCGGAAGGTCACCGGCCTGATCGTCGCCGGCGTGGAGTGCCCCGAGGGCACCAGGGACAAGCTGGAGCTCGGCTTCGACGCCTCCCGCAGCTTTGAGACGATCTGCCTCGGCGGCAAGTAGCCCCGTCCGCGGCGTCATCAGACGCTCATCCGACCGAAACCGGCGTTGATCGGTCATTGGCTAGATTTGCGACATGGGGCGCCTGCAGCAGACCGTTTTCGAGCGCAATGTTCCGGCCAGATCCGTCGTGGACCACGCGTTGGCAAGGACCCGGCAAGCGGTCGTCTGGCAGGACGACCTGGGGACCCCCGCCCGGTACCCGCGCCTGTCGGCCCCGGTCCGGGCCGACGTCGTGGTGGTCGGCGGCGGCTGCACCGGCCTGTGGACGGCGCTGGGGATCAAGCAGCGCGACCCCGGCGCGCGAGTGCTCCTGGTCGAGGGCAGGTCGGTCGGCTGGGCCGCCTCCGGCCGCGACACCGGGCTGGTGACGGC
>NZ_KI911714.1:1109-3136 GCF_000515355.1 Promicromonospora kroppenstedtii DSM 19349
CGCCCACGGCGCGGTCCGCGACCAGCACGATCGCGGAGCGGGCCGGGACGGTCAGCGTGACCGCGCCATCCGCGTCGGCCGTGACCGGGGCGTCGGTGCCGTACAGCGGCGCGTACGTGGCGCCCGGCGTGAGCGTGTCGAGGGCGACCGTGCGCTGCTGCGCGGCGTTGTTGGCGGCGACGAGGTGCTCGATCTTCTCCTCGCGGTCGACGCGGGAGAACGCGTAGACACCGGCGCCGTCCTCGGCGTAGCGCTCGATCTGGGCACCGGTCGCCAGGGCCGGGTGCTCCTCACGGAGGTCTGCCAGGGTGGCGATGTGCTCGTAGAGCGGTGCGTCGGTGGCGTACCGGTCCACGCTGCCGGCGTGCTCGCCGGTGACCAGCGGCTGGTCGGCGTACTCGTCGACCTGGGTCGCGAACAGGGTCTGGCGGGCGTCCTTGTCGCCGCCGGTGCCCGCGAAGCCCTGCTCGTCGCCGTAGTAGACGACCGGCTGCCCACGGGTGAGGTACATCAGCTCGTGCGCCAGCTCGTCGCGCTCCAGCGGGTTCTCAGCACCCGCCAGCATGTAGCCGACGCGGCCCATGTCGTGGTTGCCGAGGAACGTCGGCAGGGCGGCGGCGCTGCTGTGCGGGGTGGTGTACAGGTCGTCGGAGGCGTACAGGTCGGCCAGGCGGCGGGCGCTGTTGCCGCTGGCGTAGCTCGTGGCGGCCGACTGGAACGAGAAGTCGAGCACTGAGCTCATGTCGGTGCGGCGCACGTACGGGGAGGTCTTGGCGGCGTCGGCGTCGTACACCTCCCCGAAGGTGAAGAACTCGTCCTCGCCCTGCGCGCGGGCGTACTCGGCGATCTCGGTGGACCACTCCTCCCAGAACTCGAAGTTCACGTGCTTGACCGTGTCGATGCGGAACCCGTCGATGCCCAGGTCGATCCACGCCTTGTAGATCTCCTCGAAGCCGTCGACCACGCGCGGGTGCTCGGTCATGAGGTCGTCCAGGCCGCTGAAGTCGCCGTACGTGACCGACTCCCCGGACCACGTCGAGTTGCCCCGGTTGTGGTAGAGCGTCGGGTCGTTGAGCCAGGCCGGGACCTTGGCGTCCTGGTCGGCCGGGTCGACGACGGGGGTGTACGGGAAGCTCGTGGCGGCGTCGAGCTCGGGGAAGTCGCCCGTGCCGGCGAAGTCGGCGGGGTCGAACGGGTTGCCCTCGGCATCCCGGTACGGGGCGGTCGCCTGGTCCACGTAGTCGTAGGCGCCCTCGGTGTAGTCGACGACGTCGGCCGTGTGGTTGGTGATGATGTCGAAGTAGACCTTGAGGCCGCGCACGTGGGCGTCGTCGATCAGCGCCTCGAGCTCGGCGTTGGTGCCCAGGTGCGGGTCGATCCGCGTGAAGTCGGTGATCCAGTAGCCGTGGTAGCCGGCGCTGACGTCGTTGCCGGAGCCCTGCACGGGGCGGTTCAGGAAGCTCGGGGTAAGCCAGATCGCTGTCGTGCCCAGGCCCTCGATGTAGTCGAGGTTCTCGCGCAGGCCCGCGAGGTCGCCGCCCTGGTAGAAGCCCTTGTCGGCCGGGTCGAAGCCGGTCGTGAGCCGGTCGCCGTCCAGCCCGCCGGTGTCGTTGGCCGGGTCGCCGTTGGCGAACCGGTCGGTCATCACGAAGTAGAAGCGCTCGTCGCCGCCCGGCTGCCGCACGGGGTCGTGCACCAGGGCGTCGTCCGCCTCCGTGTAGTTCCCGGCCAGGCCGAGCGGCGTCAGGGCGGTGCGGTGGGTCGTGTCGTCGTAGGTGACGCGGACCGTCGCGGGCCCGGCCAGGTGGAGGGGCGCGTTCTCGGAGCCGCCGTCGCGCCCGTACGACTCGTCCCACGCGTCGTCCAGGGCGACCTTGTACTCGTAGGTACCCGCCGGGACCTGGAACTCTGCCACGAAGGTGCCGTCGCCCTGGGCGACGAGCTCCGTGTCGGCGCACGCCGGGTCCCAGTCGGCGGCGCAGCCGAGCTCGTCCTGCAGGCTGCCGACCAGGGCGGCGGTGCGGTCC
>NZ_KI911714.1:3236-4328 GCF_000515355.1 Promicromonospora kroppenstedtii DSM 19349
GGCGGCCGGCGACCGGCCGGCGGGCCAGGCCTGCAGCGTCACGGCGCGGGCGGTGGGCGCCCAGAGCGCGAACGAGGCCTTCTTGCTGCCCTGCCACGTCACGCCGAGGGCGCGGTCGGTCGCGAACAGGTCGTCCAGCACGCCGGGGATCTGCACGCCGGTGGCGGCGGTCAGGGTCTCGCCGTCGTGCCGGGTCAGGCGCAGCGCCCCGGTCAGGGCCGACGTCGCCTCTGCCCGGGTCAGGCCCTCGGCCTCCAGGGCGAGGTGGCCGGCCAGATGGGGGAAGTCCTCGGCGACGTCCGCGGGCACGTCGCCCGTGCCGCCGGCCGGGACCAGCGGGTACGACCCCGCCTCCGTCTCCAGGGCCCAGGTGTCCCCGGAGCCGAAGCCGGCGGCCGGGACCAGGACCAGCCCCTGGCGCACCCAGTGCGCGGCCTGCTGCCCCTCGCCGGGCGTGCCCGGGGTGCCGACCCGCACGGACGGCACCTTGGTCTCCGGGTCCCACGTGAAGGTCACCGGGCCGCCGCCCGTCGAGTAGGCGACGTTGGCGCCGTCCCGCACGCCGTCGGCGCCGTAGTTCTCGGCCCAGGAGCCGTTCAGCGCCACCTTGAACTCGTAGGAGCCGGCGGGCAGCTCGAACGTGCCGGTGTAGGTGCCGTCGTCGGCGAGGGTGAGGCGCGCGGCCTCGCAGTCCGGCGTCCAGTCCCCGGCGCAGCCCATCTCGCTGTTGTGCGAGCCGGGCACGGTGACCAGGTCGACGTCGGGGTCCGTGGGGTCGTCGACGACGCCGCTGACGTCCACGCCGACCGAACCGTAGGAGCTGGCCGCGGCCCGGTCGCCGTCGGCGTCCCGGGTGACCGCGCGGTACTCGACGAGGGTGCCCTCCGGGAGGTCCGCCTCGGTGGCGACGTCGTGGAACACGCGCGGCGAGGTGTCCTCGGCGGTGCCGAGGTCGTGCCACTCGTCGGTGCCCACGGCGCGCCAGGCGAAGGAGGTCTCGGCCCAGGCGTCGTCGATGCCGGCGGCGACCGGTGCGACGCCGCTCAGCGCCGCACCCGGACGGGCGCCGGCGCCCGGGACCACGGTGACGGT
>NZ_KI911714.1:4428-7104 GCF_000515355.1 Promicromonospora kroppenstedtii DSM 19349
GCGAGAGACCCTCAGGTCACCGGGGTGACCTGAGGGTCTCTCGCGTACGAGGGGGCGGGCGTCAGAGCGACGCGAGCGCCTCGTTGAACGTGGTGCTCGGGCGCATCACGGCGGTCGCCTTGGCGCCGTCGGGGCGGTAGTAGCCGCCGATGTCGGCCGGCTTGCCCTGGACCGCGAGCAGCTCCTCCACGATGGCCTGCTCGCTGCCGGCGAGGGCCTCGGCGAGGGGCTTGAACGTGGCGGCCAGCTCGGCGTCGTCGGACTGCCCGGCCAGCTCCTGGGCCCAGTAGAGGGCCAGGTAGAAGTGCGAGCCGCGGTTGTCGATGGTGCCGAGGCGGCGGCCCGGGGAGCGGTCCTCGCCCAGGAACGTGCCCGTGGCGCGGTCGAGGGTGTCGGCCAGGACCTGGGCCCGGGCGTTGCCCTCGGTCACCGCGAGGTGCTCGAAGGACGCGGCCAGCGCGAAGAACTCACCGAGCGAGTCCCAGCGCAGGTAGTCCTCCTCGACGAGCTGCTGCACGTGCTTCGGCGCGGAGCCGCCGGCGCCCGTCTCGAACAGGCCGCCGCCGTTCATCAGCGGCACGATCGAGAGCATCTTCGCCGACGTGCCGACCTCGAGGATCGGGAACAGGTCGGTGTTGTAGTCGCGCAGCACGTTGCCGGTCACCGAGATGGTGTCCAGGCCCTGGCGGATGCGCGCGAGCGAGAACGCCGTCGCCTCCGCGGGGTCCATGACGTGCAGCTCGAGGCCGTCGGTGTCGTGCTCCGGCAGGTACTGCTCGAGCTTCTGGATCAGGTTCGCGTCGTGCGCGCGGCGCGAGTTGAGCCAGAACACGGCAGGCGTCTCGGACAGCCGGGCGCGGGTGACGGCCAGCTTGATCCAGTCGCGGATCGAGGCGTCCTTGGTCTGGCACGCGCGCCAGATGTCGCCCGCACGGACCGCGTGCTCGATCAGCACGTTGCCCGCGCCGTCGACGACGCGGACGGTGCCGTCCGTAGCGATCTCGAACGTCTTGTCGTGCGAGCCGTACTCCTCGGCGGCCTTCGCCATGAGGCCGACGTTGGGCACGGAGCCCATCGTGGCCGGGTCCAGGGCGCCGTTGGCGCGGCAGTCGTCGATGACGGTCTGGTAGATGCCGGCGTAGGAGGAGTCGGGGATCACCGCGAGGGTGTCCGCCTCCTCGCCGTCGGGGCCCCACATGTGGCCGCCGATGCGGATCATGGCGGGCATCGAGGCGTCGACGATGACGTCGGACGGGACGTGCAGGTTGGTGATGCCCTTGTCGGAGTTCACCATGGCCATCTTCGGGCCGTCGGCCAGCGCGGCGTCGAACGCGGCGCGGATCTCGGCGCCGTTCGGCAGCGACTCGAGGCCGGCGAAGATGCCGCCCAGGCCGTCGTTCGCCGAGAGGCCGGCGGCGGCCAGGTCCTGGCCGTACCTGTCGAAGACCGGCTTGAAGAACGCGCGGACCACGTGGCCGAAGATGATCGGGTCGGAGACCTTCATCATCGTGGCCTTGAGGTGCACGGAGAACAGCACGCCCTCGGCCTTGGCCCGCTCGATCGACTCGGCGAGGAACGCGTCGAGCGCGGCGGCGTCGAGGAACGTGCCGTCGACGACCTCGCCGGCGAGCACGGGCAGCGACTCCTTGAGCACGGTCACGGTGCCGTCGGTGGCGACGTGCTCGATGCGCAGCGTGTCGTCGGCCTCGACGATCACGGACTTCTCGTTGGAGAAGAAGTCGTCGTGACCCATGGTCGCGACGTTGGTCTTCGAGTCGGCTGCCCAGGCGCCCATACGGTGCGGGTGCGCCTTGGCGTAGTTCTTGACCGAGGCGGGGGCGCGACGGTCGGAGTTGCCCTGGCGCAGCACCGGGTTCACGGCGGAGCCCATGACGCGGCCGTAGCGCTCGCGTGCGTCCTTCTGCTCGTCGGTCTCGACGCTCTCCGGGAAGTCCGGCAGGTCGTAGCCGAGGGCCTGGAGCTCGGCGACGGCCGCCTTGAGCTGCGGCACCGACGCCGAGATGTTCGGCAGCTTGATGATGTTGGCCGACGGGTCGTTCGCCAGCTCGCCCAGCTCGGCGAGCGCGTCCGCCTGGCGCTGCTCTTCCGTGAGCCGCTCGGGGAACTGGGCGATGATGCGGCCGGCGAGCGAGATGTCACGGGTCTCGACGTCCACACCGGCCTTGGCCGCGTACGCCGAGACGATCGGCAGGAACGAGTACGTCGCCAGAAGCGGGGCCTCGTCCGTGTGGGTATAGATGATCTTGGACATGGGTGTGGCTGACTCCCCGGGTGTTGGAATGTGCCGATCTCTCGATATCAAGATACCTGAGGGTGTCGTGCGGTCCTGAATCGCGAGACCCCCAGGAGTACTGCGACAAGCGTGAATCCCGCCACGCCCCACCACAGTGCCGGGCGGTAGCCGAGATGATCCGCGAGCAGCCCGCCCAGCGGCGCGCCGATCACGAGCATGGCGCGGTTCACGCTACGGATCGTCGTGTTGGTCCGCGCCTGGAGGTGGTCGGGCGTCACCGCCTGGCGGTAGCCCATCTCGTTCGCGTTCTCGAGCCCGGTCGCCAGGCCGTAGAGCGCCTGCCCGACGGCGATGCTCGCCACCGCCAGCCAGGCCGACGTCGTACCAGGTCCGCCCGACGACGGCGGCGCTGCCGGCGCGAG
>NZ_KI911714.1:7204-8227 GCF_000515355.1 Promicromonospora kroppenstedtii DSM 19349
GGGCGGGGTGGGCCTCCCCGCCGGGAGGGCCCGCCGGGAAGGTCAGATGCTCGGCGTCGCCACGGCGAGGACGCCGATCAGCACGGCGGTCGCGCCGTACAGGATGATGTCGACGGTCCGGGTGCGGATGACGAGCCCGACGGGGCTGTCGAGCACCGCGCGGAAGATCGCGCAGACCACGAGGACCACCCCGATGCCGATCGCTCCGGCACGGGCGCCGGCGACCATGCCGAGCAGCACGGAGATACCCACGCCGGTGAGGACGAGCCAGATCGCGAGGTTGCTGCGCTGGGGCTCCGCCGGGCTCACGTCGGAGTCCTCGCCGCTGGCTGGCTCACTGCGGTCGAGCTCCTGGCTGGTCGTCGTGGTGGCCGTCATCAGGTCGGCCCGTCCGGTGCGGTCGAGCGTAGCCGTTCCCGCCGAGCCCGGCTCGAGGAGGGTCGTGGCACCGCCCGGTGCGCCAGGGACAGTCCGCGTCTCGCTGAGATCCACGGGACGAGGGTACAACCGAAACGTCGCGATTCTGCAGGACCGTGACCTGCTTGCAACCTGATACAGAGCACATTCCCAGGTTGGCGGCCTGCGAGCTACCGTGAGGTCCATGCCGTCGACTCCAGGTCAGGTCCCCAGCAGCGTGGTCGTCGTGGGTGCGGGGCTGGCGGGCGCGCAGACCTCCGCCGCGCTGCGGCAGCACGGTTTCGAGGGGCACCTCACGGTGCTGGGCGCGGAGGGACTGCCGCCGTACGACCGCCCGCCGCTGTCCAAGGAGCTGCTCAAGCGCACCGAGCCGGTCTGGCTCGCCGACGACCTCGGGATCGACCTCACGGCCCTCGTCGACGACCTGCGGCTCGCCGACCCGGCGACCCGCCTGGAGGTGGACCGAGAGCAGGTGGTGGTGCGGACGGCGTCGGGCGAAGACGTCGTGGCCGACGCCGTGGTGCTCGCCTGCGGCAGCGCGCCGCTGCGCCCGGCGGGCTGGGACGCCGCGATGACCCTGCACACCGCCGGCGACGCCGAGCGGCT
>NZ_KI911715.1:0-1715 GCF_000515355.1 Promicromonospora kroppenstedtii DSM 19349
GCCAGCAGGGCCAGCACCCGCGCCCACGCCCGCTCCGGGTCGAGCTCCTCGACCTCCGTGCGGCGCCGCAGGAGCAGCCAGGCCGCCCCGCCGAGCACGCCGAGGGCGACGACGACCGCCACCACCCAGGCCCAGCCGGGCAGGGTCTGGTCGGACACCTGGTTGCCGGACGCGCTCTGGGTGGCAGCCGCCTCGGACTCGTCCGGCCGCTGCGACGGCTGCTGCGTGGGCACCTCGGGCGCCCGCGAGGGCGTGGGGGAGGCACTGGGCGCGTTGCCGGTGGTCGGGTTCGCGTACGCGGGCAGCGGGCCGGTCTGGACCTGCGGCGTCGGCTCGAAGCGGACCCAGCCCACGGACGGGAAGTAGATCTCGGGCCAGGCGTGCGAGTCCTGACCGGTGACCCGGTAGCCGCCGGTGCCGTCGGGCCGGCCGGGCAGCCAGCCGACGCCGATCCGGGCCGGGATGCCGAGGCTGCGGGCCATCACCATCATGGACAGGGCGTACTGCGTGCAGTAGCCCTCCTTGTTCTGCAGGAAGTCCCAGACGGTGTCGGACGAGCCCCGGTAGTCGGCGTCCGGGTTGTAGACGAACCCGGCGCCGGAGCGCAGGTGGTTCTGCAGCGCGACCGCGGCGTCGAACCGGGTCGGCGCGTCGCCGGCGACCCGCTGGGCGTAGTCGGCGATGTCGTCCCGGTGCTCGGTGTCCGGTACCTCCGTGTAGCCGGCCGACCGGGGGTCGCCCCCGGAGGGCACGGCCCGGAGCAGCTCCGGGGTGAGTGCCCGGTCGACGATCTCGACCGTGTACGGGGCGCCCTGCTCGGTGCCCTCACCGCCGCGTACCTCGTCCCGGAGCGGGTCGTAGCCCCAGTCACCGCCCACGTCGATCCGCCGGGGCTCGAGCGGCAGCGGGAGCTCCGAGCCGTTGAGCTGGCCGATCTGCACGTCCATCTGGCGCCCCTGGCCCGTGGCCCCTTCACCGGGCGGCGCGAGGACGGTCGACGCGTCGAAGTCCGCGAGGCCGCCCGTGGGCACGTTCCGGTTGGTCTGCACGCCGTCGAACGCCGTGAGGGTCATGACGCGCAGCGGGCCGGTCGGCTCGCCGTCGGCCATCGTGTAGGTCAGCACGGTGTTGCCCGAGCGGGCGCTCAGCGGCTGGCGCATGTCGAGCTCGGAGGACAGCTCGACCGTGTCGGACGGCGTGGAGATGAGCTGGTTCCACGTGCCGGCCAGCGCCGGCAGCGCGGCCATGCCGGTCGCGACGCCGAGCGAGGTGGCGGCGACCGCGACGGACGTCAGCGCGGTGATGCCGGAGCGGAACCGTTGCGCTCGGCGCACGGCTGCGGAGTCGGCGTCGCCGCGCCGCCCGGGGGTCACTCCCACCGGGTCGACCGTGAGCAGCAGGAGCATCGCGGTGACGCTGATGACGAAGACGGGCCACGGCACGTCGCCGATCAGGGTGAGCGGCGGCGTCCACAGGAGGAGCAGCGGCACCCCGGCGAAGCCCGGCATGCGGGCACCGGCGAGCGAGTCCACCACGAGCAGCACCAGCAGCGTGCCGCCCACGGCGACCATGCTGATGGCCGGCCCGGGGTCTACCGGAGCCACCTGCGTGTTCATCAGCTCGGTCGCCTGGCGGAACCGTTCGAGGACCTGCTCCACGGAGTCCGGGCCCACGAACGGCTCGAACCGCTGGCCGGGCCCGCCGTAGCGAGCCAG
>NZ_KI911715.1:1815-1885 GCF_000515355.1 Promicromonospora kroppenstedtii DSM 19349
GCCTGAGCGCGTGCATGGACGCGATCACGGCGATCGCGACGAGCACGCCGGAGGCGACGGTGCGGACCAG
>NZ_KI911715.1:1985-5324 GCF_000515355.1 Promicromonospora kroppenstedtii DSM 19349
GGTGCGGCTGGTCCACGTGCAGCTCATCCAGGGCCCGAGCCTGGCCGCCGAGGCCGAGGCCGCGCGCACGGCGACCGCCGTCACGCCCGCGCACCGCGGCGACATCACGGACGCGAACGGCGTGGTGCTGGCCACCTCGGTGGACCGGTACAAGGTGGTGGGCGACCCGGTGGCGATCGAGGACTTCCGCGGCGCGGGCCGCGTCGATGCCGACGGCCGCAAGGTGGAGAACGGCGCCCTGGGCATCGCCCAGCTGCTCGCGCCGATCCTCGACGAGCCCAAGAACGAGCTGGCGGCCAAGCTGGTGGGCGAGTCGCGCTACCGCGTGCTCGCCAAGAACGTCGTGCCCCAGGTGCAGCGCGCCATCGCCGACCTGGAGATCCGTGCGTACATCCGCACC
The DNA here is from genome assembly GCF_000515355.1 of Promicromonospora kroppenstedtii DSM 19349. Lineage (GTDB taxonomy): Bacteria > Actinomycetota > Actinomycetes > Actinomycetales > Cellulomonadaceae > Promicromonospora > Promicromonospora kroppenstedtii. Next base: position 2,386 of record NZ_KI911715.1, read on the forward strand.
GACCTGACCTCGCGCCGAACCTACCCGTCGGGGACGGTGGCGGGCTCGCTGGTCGGCTTCGTGGACGAGGAGCAGGCCGGGCAGGGCGGCATCGAGCTGGCGTACGACGACCTGCTGGCGGGCTCGCCCGGCTCCGACACCTACGAGCGCAGCCTCGACGGCCTGCGCATCCCGGCCGCCGGCCAGGAGTCCGTCCCGGCGGTGCCGGGCGACAGCATCCAGCTCTCCCTGGTGCACGACATCCAGTGGAAGGCGCAGGACTCCATCGACGAGGCCAAGCGGACCACCGGGGCGGAGTACGGGATCGTCATCGTGCAGGACATCCGCACGGGCGAGCTCGTGGCGCTCGCGGACTCGGGCGCCACGGACCCGAACGACCGGACGACGTCGGCCGTGGCGGGCGGGTCGCGCGCCGTCAAGGACGTCTTCGACCCCGGCTCGACGGGCAAGGTGGTCACGATGGCCGCCGCCCTGGAGGGCGGCTACTGGACGCCGGACAGCCGGTTCACCGTGCCCTACACGTACACGACGCCCAACGGGCAGACCTTCCGCGACTCGCACGAGCACCCGGTGGAGCGCCTGACGCTGACCGGGGTGCTGGCCCAGTCGTCGAACACGGGCACCGTGCAGGCCGGCGAGAAGATCCCGCTGCAGACGCGGCAGGACTACCTGTACAAGTTCGGCTTCGGACAGCCGACGGGCCTGGGCCTGCCGGGCGAGTCCGTCGGTCTCATGCCGCCCGCCGACGTCGCGGACTGGGACGGCCGCACGCAGTACGCGGTGCTGTTCGGCCAGGGGCTGTCCGTCAACGCGATGCAGGCCACGAGCGTGTTCTCGACGGTGGCGAACGGCGGCGTTCGGATGACGCCGACGCTCTTCAAGGGCTCCACCAGCCCGGACGGCACCACCACGCCGGCGGAGCGGGAGCCGGGCAAGCGGGTGATCTCCGAGGAGACCGCGGACACCCTCGTCGAGATGATGGAGACCGTGACCGGCGACGAGGGCACGGGCAAGAATGCCGCCGTGCCGGGCTACCGGGTGGCGGGCAAGACCGGTACCGCCCAGATGCCGGCGGGCAACGGCTGGACGTACATGGCGTCGTTCATCGGCGTGGCGCCGGCCGACGACCCCCGGTACACCGTGTCCGTCTTCCTCAAGAGCCCGCACAGCTCGATCTTCGGCGGCGACGTCGCGGCCCCGGTCTTCAGCGAGGTCATGGGGTTCACCCTGCAGACGATGGACGTGCCGCCGAGCGAGCGCGAGAAGCGGCGGCTCAAGACCGAGTGGTGACGCCGTGCGGGTCGTGGGTCAGGAGGCCGCGATCCGCACGGGGGCGCCGAGGGTGGCCGTCAGGATCGACTCGATGGCGAACTCCGTGCCCGACGCCAGGTCCACCGCCGCGGGGTCCAGCAGCCACTGGAGCTGCAGACCGTCCATGACGGCGATCACCGCGGCCGCGGCGCGCTCGGGCTCGCCCTCGGGCAGGGTCACCTCGCGCTCGTCCGCGAGCACGCGCACAGCCTGGGAGATCTCGCCGCGCAGCACGCTGAACCGCTCGGCCACCCAGGTGGAGGCGGGGTGGCCGTCGGTCACGGACTCGCCGGTGAGTACCGCGTAGGCCTGCACGATGCCGCGCCGCTCCGCGTTCTGGCGCGCGGTGGTGACCAGGTGCCGGAACAGCTCGATGCCGCCCGGGATGTGCTTGCCCTCCAGGTGCTGCACGTCCACGCGGTCGCGGTACTCCAGCACCTCCCACAGCAGCTTGTCCTTGCTGCCGAAGTGGTGGAGCACGCCGGCGTGCGTGATCCCCACCTGGGCCGCGACGTCGACCAGCGAGCCCTGGTGGTAGCCCTTGGACCCGAACACGCGCGTCGCGGCGGCGAGGATCTCCTCCCGCCGCTGGTCGCGCGTGGGTCGCTTGGCCTTCGGGGCAGCCTGCCCGGTCGCTTCTGGCATGGGCTCACGATAACCGAGAATCCAGGCTTACTAACCAGTAAGTAAGTGTGGTTGAATGCGGGCAGCCGTCCACCGCCGAACGGAGAAAGCACGTGTCATCGCAGACAGTCACCACGCAGGGCACCACGGAGCCCGAGCTGCTCCGCCTCCTGTCGGAGCTCTCCGCCGAGGAGAAGGTGTCGCTCGTCGTGGGCGCGTCCATGTGGACGACCACGGCCGTGCCCCGTCTCGGGCTGGAGCCGGTGGTGCTGTCCGACGGCCCGGTGGGCGTGCGCGGCCCGGACGGCGGCACGTCCGCGATGTTCCCCGCGCCGTCCGCGCTGGCCGCGACCTGGGACCTGGAGCTGGCCCGCCGTGCCGGCGTGCTGTTCGCCGCCGAGGCCCGTCGCCACGGCGTCGACGTCGTGCTCGCCCCGCAGGTCAACCTGCAGCGCACGCCCGTGGGCGGCCGCCACTTCGAGTGCTACTCGGAGGACCCGCACCTGACGGCCGAGATCGCGGTGGCCCTGGTCGGCGCGGCGCAGGAGCAGGGCGTCGGCATGTGCGTCAAGCACTACGTGGCCAACGACTCCGAGACCGAGCGCACCCGCTACCTCGCGCGCCTCGACGAGCGGACGCTGCGCGAGGCCTACCTCGCGCCCTTCGAGCGCCTGGTGCGCGACGTCAACCCGTGGTCCGTGATGGGCGCCTACAACGGCGCCGACACGCAGGGCGTCGCCGCGCCGCTCCTGGAGCACCGCCCGCTCGTGGTCGACCTGCTCAAGGAGGAGTGGGGGTACGACGGTCTGTTCGTCAGCGACTGGGTGGCCACGCAGTCCGTGGCGCCCGCCGTGCGCGGCGGCCTGGACCTGCAGATGCCCGGGCCCGACGGCGCCTGGGGCGACGGCCTGCTCGACGCCGTCCGTTCCGGCGAGGTCGCCGAGGCCGAGCTCGACGACAAGGTGCTGCGCCTGCTGCGGCTGGCCGGCCGCACCGGGCGGCTC
>NZ_KI911715.1:5424-11295 GCF_000515355.1 Promicromonospora kroppenstedtii DSM 19349
GGCCGTGCGGGAGCAGGGCACCGGCGGCGAGCCGCCGAGCCTTGTCGACCCACCGCCCGGCTGCCGGTTCGCGCCGCGCTGCCCGTACGCCACGGATCTGTGCCGGGGTGAGACGCCCGAGCTGATCGAGGTCACGCCCGGGCGGGCCGCCGCGTGCTGGGGGTACAGCGAGCGGGAAGGGCGGCCCGACGTCGGGCGGGTCTCGACAGGCTCGACCAGCGGCGGGGTCTCGTCCGGCTCGACCAGCGGGAACGGGGAGGCGGGCGCATGAGGTTCCTGCTGCGCAGGGTCGTGTTCTACGCGCTGACCGCGTGGGCCGCGATCACCATCAACTTCTTCATCCCGCGCATGCTGCCGGGCGACCCCGTGACGGCCCTGCTGGGCCGCATGCAGGGCCGCATCGACAGCAACGCCGAGCACTCGCTGCGCGTGCTGTTCGGGCTGGACCAGGACACCAGCATGTGGCAGCAGTACCTCGACTACTGGGGCCTGCTCCTGCGGGGCGACCTCGGGCTGTCGTTCACGCACTTCCCGACCCCCGTGGCCGACATCGTCAGCCAGTCGCTGCCGTGGACTGTGGGTCTGGTCGGCGTCGCCACGATCATCGCGTTCGTCATCGGCTCGCTCATCGGCACCTTCCTCGGCTGGCGCCGCGGCACCTGGGCCGACGGGCTGCTGCCCGTGGCGACGTTCTTCCAGGCCGTGCCGTACTTCTGGCTGGGCCTGATCACGATCGCCGTGCTGTCGGTCAACCTCGGCTGGTTCCCGTCCAGCGGCAGCTACGACCGCGGGCTCGTGCCCGCGTTCAGCGGCGAGTTCATCGGCTCGGTCGTCTACTACGGGTTCCTGCCCGCGCTGACCGTCGTGCTGTCCTCCGTGGCCGGCTGGGTGCTCGGCATGCGCAACATGATGGTGACCGTCTCCTCCGAGGACTACGTCACCGTCGCGCACGCCAAGGGCCTGCCCGAACGGCAGGTCATGCTCGGCTACGCCGCCCGCAACGCCGTGCTGCCGCAGGTGTCCAGCTTCGCGCTGTCCCTCGGCTTCGTCGTCGGCGGCACGCTCATCATGGAGATGGTCTTCTCCTACCAGGGCATCGGCTACACGCTCTACCAGGCCGTCTCCACCCACGACTACCCGCTGATGCAGGGCTGCTTCCTGGTCATCACCCTGTCCGTCCTCGTGGCGAACATGGTGGCCGACCTCGCCTACGCCCTGCTCGACCCCCGCACCCGGACGGAGGACCGATGAAGAACCAGCTGCTGTTCCTGCGCAACGGCAAGGTCATCACCGGCCTGGTCATCCTGGGCTTCTTCACGCTGCTGGCGCTGGTGGGCCCGTGGCTCTCGCCGTATGACCCCAACCAGGTCAGCGACGCGCTGCTCAGCCCGCCGTCCGCCACGCACTGGCTCGGCACCGACCACACCGGCCGCGACATCCTGTCGCAGATCATCGTGGGCGCTCGCGGCGTGCTCGTCGTCGGCCTGGTGGCCGGCGTGAGCGCCACCGTCGTGGGTGTGCTCGTGGGCGTGACCGCCGGGTTCGTCGGCGGCATCGGCGACGAGTCGCTGTCCGCGCTGTCGAACATGTTCCTGGTCATCCCGCAGCTGCCGCTGATCATCCTGATCGCCGCACAGCTGCCGTCGGCCGGCGGGCTCACCGTCGCGCTGGTCATCGGGGCGACCGGCTGGGCCTGGGGTGCGCGTGTGCTGCGCGCCCAGACGCTGTCGCTGCGCAAGCGCGACTTCGTCGAGGCGGCCCGCGCCAACGGGGAGCGCACGTGGCGTCTCGTGCTCGCCGAGGTGCTGCCGAACCTGACGGCCGTGATCGCCTCCGGGTTCGTGGGCACCGTGACGTTCGCGGTGCTGTCCCAGGTCACGCTGTCGTTCATCGGCATCACGCCCGTCAGCGACTGGAACTGGGGCACCATCCTGTTCTGGGCGCAGAACAACCTCGCGCTGCAGCGTGGCGCGTGGTGGTGGTTCGTGCCGGCCGGGGCGTGCATCGCGCTGCTCGGCATGGCGCTGACCCTGGTCAACTTCGGTATCGACGAGATCGTCAACCCCCGCCTGCGGTCCACCGGCCTGCACGCTCGCTCGCTGCGTCGCCGGGGCATCCGGCCGCGCGTGGGGTTCACCCCGGTGGTGCGGGAGGTGCGGTCATGAGCACAGGTGTGGAGACGAGCCCGGGCGTCGCCCGGGACGCGGGGCCGACGGCGGAGGAACCGGTCCTGGAGGTCCGGAACCTGAGCGTCGACTACGGGTTCGGCGACGACCCCACGCACGTGCTGCGCGAGGTCTCGCTCACGCTGCGCCGCGGCGAGGTGCTGGGGCTGGCGGGCGAGTCCGGCTGCGGCAAGTCGACCCTCGCGTACGCCGCGACGCGGCTGCTGCCGCCGCCAGGCCTCATCACGGGCGGCGAGGTGTGGCTCACGGGTCGCGACGGCCAGCGGGCGGACCTGCTCGCCCTGTCTGACGCCGAGCTGCGGGCCGCCCGCTGGCGCGACATCGCGATCGTGTTCCAGGGTGCGATGAGCTCGCTCAACCCGGTGTTCCGGGTCGAGAAGCAGCTGATCGACGGCATCCTGGCGCACCGCCCCCGGATGGGGCGTGCCGAGGCCCGGGAGCGGGCCGCGGAGCTGCTGCGTCTGGTGGGCATCTCGGCCGACCGGCTGCGGGCCTACCCGCACCAGCTCTCGGGCGGCATGCGGCAGCGCGTGATGATCGCGATGGCGCTGGCTCTGGAGCCGCAGGTGCTCATCATGGACGAGCCCACCACGGCGCTCGACGTGGTGATGCAGCGCCAGATCCTGGAGCAGGTGATGGAGCTGCGTGAGCGGCTGGGCTTCTCCGTGGTGCTCATCACGCACGACGTGTCCTTGCTGGTGGAGGTCGCCGACCGCATCGCCGTCATGTACGCGGGCGAGATCGTGGAGACGGCGCCCGCCCGCGACGTCTACCAGCGCCCTCGGCACCCGTACTCCGCGGGGCTGCTCGGGTCGTTCCCTCCGCTGCACGGGCCTCGCCGCGAGCTCGCGGGTATCCCCGGCGCCCCGCCGGACCTGTCCCAGCGCGAGCCGGGCTGCCCGTTCGCGGCGCGGTGCCCGCACGTCATGGACGTGTGTCGCACGGAGCTGCCGGTGCTGGGGCGGACGGCTGCCGCCGAGTCGGGGCGGCTGGTGGCCTGCCACCTGCACACCTCGCTGCCCGCGGGGAAGAAGCTGCCGGATCTGGTGGCGCGGTAGCTCTGGGGCTGCCGGGCCGACTGCTCGATCGGCGGACTGGGCCGTCGTCCGGGAAAGGGTTGGTTACCGGGGTGTGTTGCTGTGCGTAGACAATGTCTACGCACAGCAACACACCCCGCTGCGTCACCGTTGCCTGGGCGCCGCTCGAGCGGCGGGCCGGTACACCAGGAGCAACGATGAAGATGTCGATGAAGAGCACTGAAGTTGCACTGCTCGGCGAACAGCGACCGGCGACACTGACATTGCGGACGGGCGTCGATTGCCTCATCTCCGCAGAGCTTCCCGGCGGAACGACGATCGACGGCTCAGGTGGTGACTTCTACGAGGCCTTGCGTGAGCTTCGGCTCATCGTGGAGTCGAGTGGTCGGCTCCTCTTGTGCGCCGGTTCCCGAAGGGATGTCCATCCTTCTGCGATGCAGCGGCAATGGACGCAGGGCCGTCGCGCGTACGCCCTCGGTGGGGTGTTCAAGGGTGAGAAAGCACCGGTGGTCGACATCTTCGATCCCATCGACGTGGCAGACGTGGTGAGCGTCGAGGCTCAGCAGGCTTGGTACAGCGAGTGGCTCGCGACTCCACGCGGAAATGTTCTGCGGTGATGCAACCCCGATTCGACGACATCACCGATGCGACGCTTGCGGGAGCCGGCTGGTTTCCCGGCAGATCTGTCAGCATCGATTCCTGGGTCGAGTTGCTGCGTGCCGAGGGGGTTGAAATGCATGGGGCAGCTGCCGAGTTTCTCGTGGAGTTCGGCGGCTTGGAGTCAGCGAACGAAGGCCCAGGTATCACGCGTGCGCGGGAGCCGTTTACCTTTGATCCCGGGGAGTGTGTGGGCGAAGGCGACAGATTTCTCGAATGGTCGCAGGACCTCGGTCGCCAGATCTTTCCGATAGGGATTCTGGACCACGGACGATTCTTCCTCGGCTTGGATGAGAATTCTGAGCTCTATTGCGTGGAGGATTGGGTCGCGACCTTCGGCCGGATGCCTGTCGGCATGATTCATCTGGTTCGGGGCGTCATGCCCGCGGTGCTTGGCTGAACTATTGCTGTGCCATGAACCTGCGTGCAGGCGGCACCCGTCCCGGCGGGACCAGACCACCCCACAACCACCACCCAAGGCCCACACCCAGGACGAGACCCACCCCCGCGAGACGGTAGGTTCTTCTCCGTGACATCCCCGATCGACCGGATCCGCCCGGCCGCCACGACAGCGCGCCAGGTCTCGGACCTCGCCGTCGCCTTCGGCCTCACCATCGCCCCAGGTCACGCGGCTGACGCTGCGGTCACCTGTGTGGCCTCGGACAACCGGGTGGTCCAGGACGGGGACCTGTTCGTGGCCCTGCCCGGCGCCCGCGCGCACGGCGCGGAGTTCGCCGCGGACGCCGTCGGGCGCGGGGCCACCGCCGTCCTCACGGACGCGCGCGGGGCCGAGCTGATCGGGGCCGGCAGCACCACGCCGGTCATCGTCGCCGACGACCCCCGCGCCATCCTCGGCTCCGTCGCCGCCTGGGTGCTGGGCAACCCGGCCGAGGACCTGATGACCTTCGGCGTCACCGGCACCAACGGCAAGACCACCACGACCTACCAGCTCGACCACCTGCTGCGGGCGCTGGGCTGGATCGGCGGGCTGATCGGTACGGTCGAGACCCGCTCCGGGGACCGGGTCATCGCCAGCACGCTCACCACGCCCGAGGCCGCCGACCTGCAGGCCCTGCTGGCCGCGATGCGCGAGGACCACGTGCGCACTCTTGCCATGGAGGTCTCCTCCCACGCGCTGGCGCAGCACCGCGTGGACGGCATCGTCTTCGGCGTCGCCGGGTTCACCAACCTGACGCAGGACCACCTGGACTTCCACGGCGACTTCGAGTCCTACTTCGCTACCAAGGCCGAACTGTTCACGCCCGCCCGCGCTCGCCGCGGCGTCGTCACCGTCGACGACACCTGGGGCGACCGCATGGCGAACGAGGCCCAGATCCCCGTCGCCACGCTCACCACACTGCCGGACAAGGCCGCCGACTGGGTCGTGACCGACGTCGCGCCGCACGGCACCGGGTCCGCCTTCACGCTGGCGCACCACGACGGCCGCACGCTGCGCACCTCCACCTCCCTGCCGGGCGGCTACAACGTAGCCAACGCGGCCCTCGCCGTCGCGATGGTGCTGGAGGGCGGGTCGGACATCCGCGACGTCACCGACGCGCTGGCGGCCGCCGACGGCCTGAGCGCCACCGTGCCGGGCCGTATGGAGGTGCTGGCCACGGCCCCGCGCGTGGTCGTGGACTTCGCGCACAACACCGAGGCCCTGGAGCTCGCCCTCGCGGCCCTGCGCCCGACGACGACGGGCCGGCTCGCCGTCGTGTTCGGCGCCACCGGCGACCGCGACCCCGGCAAGCGCCCCTTCATGGGCGCCGCCGCGGTGCACGGCGCCGACGTCGTCTACGTCACGGACGACGACCCGCACGACGAGGACCCCGCCAAGGTGCGCACCGAGGTCCTGGCCGGGACCGGCGTCGACACGCCCGGCGACGGCACCCCCGGCAGCGGCACGCCCGGCACGGTCGAGACCGCGGACGACGGCGCCTCGCGTACGGTGGAGGTCCACGAGGTCGCCCCGCGCGCGGACGCGATCCGCG
>NZ_KI911715.1:11395-13427 GCF_000515355.1 Promicromonospora kroppenstedtii DSM 19349
AGCTCGGCCTCGACGCCGCGCTGCCCACCCTCGTGGTCACGGGCGGCTCGCTCGGCGCCCTGAGCCTGAACCGCGCCGTGTCCGGCGCCGCCGCCCAGATCCTCGCGGCCGGCGCCCAGGTGCTGCACCTGACGGGCAAGGGCAAGGGCGACGAGGTCCGCGAGACCGTCGCCGGCGTCGACCCCCAGCGCTACCAGGTGCGCGAGTACCTCGAGCAGATGGAGCTCGCCTACGCGGTGGCCGACCTCGTGGTCTGCCGCTCCGGCGCGGGCTCCGTCGCCGAGCTCGCCGCGCTCGGCATCCCCGCGGTCTACGTGCCGCTGCCGATCGGCAACGGCGAGCAGCGGCTGAACGCCGCCCCGCTGGTCGAGGCCGGCGGCGGCCTCCTGGTGGACGACGCGGACGTCACGCCCGCCTGGGTGGCCCAGAACGTTCCCACGCTGCTCGCGGACCGCGAGCGGCTCGGTGTCATGGCGAAGGCCGCGGGGTCGGCCGGCACCAGCGACGGCGCGGCTCGTGTCGTCGATCTCGTCGAGCAAGCCGTACGGTCAGCAGGTACCGACACCACGGAGGTCAGGTCATGAGCACCACGGTCACGGATCAGATGGCGGATCAGGTCGCGAAGCTCGGGCGCGTCCACATGATCGGCATCGGCGGGGCGGGCATGTCCGTCGTCGCCCGTCTGCTCGCCGGTCGCGGCGTCCCGGTGCAGGGCTCCGACGCCGCGGAGTCCGAGGCGCTGGCCGCGCTGCGGGAGGAGGGCATCCAGGTGTGGGTCGGCCACGACGCCGCCCACCTCAGCGGTGCGGACACCGTGGTGATCTCCAGCGCCGTCCACGAGGACAACCCGGAGCTCTCCGCGGCCCGCGCCCGCCGCCTGAACGTGCTGCACCGGTCGCAGGCGCTGGCCGCCCTGATGGAGGGCTCGCGCGGCGTCGCCGTCGCGGGCGCGCACGGCAAGACGACGACGTCGGCCATGGTCGCGACCATCCTGCGCGAGGCGGGCCTGGACCCGTCGTACGCGATCGGCAGCACGGTGCGCACCGCCAACGGCTCGACGCCGGGCGGCCACCTGGGCTCGTCCGACGTGCTCGTGGCGGAGGCCGACGAGTCGGACGGCTCGTTCCTGAACTACACGCCCACCATCGCGGTGGTGACGAACGTCGAGGCCGACCACCTGGACCACTACGGCACCCCGGAGGCGTTCAACGGCGCGTTCATCCGGTTCGCGCGCCGCCTGGTGCCCGAGGGCTGGCTCGTCGCGTGCGCCGACGACGAGGGCTCGCTCTCGGTGGGCGCCACCATCTGCGCCACCGGCGGCCACGTCATCACCTACGGCACCAACGACACCGCGCGCGTGCGGGTCACCGACATCTCCACGACGCCGGAGGGCACCACGGCGGTGCTGCGCGGCGACATCCTCGGCACCAACGAGCAGGTGGCCGACGGCGCGGGCGTGTCCGGCGACGTGCCCGGCATCCCGATGCGCCTGTCGGTGCCGGGCAAGCACAACGTGCTCAACGCGACCGCGGCCGTCATCGCGTCGGTGCTGCTGGGTGTGCCCGCCGAGCGGGCCGTCGCCGGGGTCGAGGCGTTCATCGGCACGGGTCGTCGCTTCGAGGAGAAGGGCGAGGCCGACGGCGTGCTCGTCGTCGACGACTACGCGCACCACCCGACCGAGATCAAGGCCGTGCTGACGGCGGCCCGCGAGATCGCCGACGGCGGTCGCGTGCTCGTGCTGTTCCAGCCGCACCTGTACTCGCGCACCAAGACGTTCGCCGACCGGTTCGCGGCCGAGCTGTCCGCCGCCGACGAGGTGGTCGTCACCGACATCTACGGGGCGCGCGAGGAGCTCGACCCGACCGTCACGCCCAGCACGATCGTCGACCTCATGACCGATCACGGCGCCGCCTACGCGGTGCCGGACCGCCTCGACGCCGCGCACGCGATCGCCGACCTCGCCCGGCCGGGCGACGTGGTGCTCACCGTCGGCGCCGGCGACGTGACCCAGCTCGGACCCGCCGTCCTGGCG
>NZ_KI911715.1:13527-16329 GCF_000515355.1 Promicromonospora kroppenstedtii DSM 19349
GGCACCCGCCCGCGCGCAGGCCGCGCCGGTCGCGGCCCCCGTCATGCCGACCGGCCCCGCCGGCCCCAAGGGCAACGGCCCCGAGCCGGAGTCGGCGACCGGGATGCTCCAGCTGGCCCAGAAGCTGCACGACGACTACGTGCGCTCCGGCCAGGAGGAGGGCGACCGCCTCATCACGGAGGCCAAGACCGAGGGTGCGCGCATCGTGCGCGACGCCGAGGAGACGTCGCACCGCACGCTCTCCCAGCTCGAGCAGGAGCGTTCGCTGCTGGAGCGCAAGATCGACGAGCTGCGCCTGTTCGAGCGCGACTACCGCACGCGGCTGAAGAGCTTCCTGCAGAACCTGCTGGGCGACCTGGACGCACGTGGCTCGGCCCTGCCGCCGCGCAACAACCAGCAGTCCGGCCGGCCGGCCGAGATGGCTCAGGGCATCTGACAGCAGAGCACCACCTGACACGCACGGCGACCGGACGTCCCCACCTCACGTCCGGTCGTCGTGCGTGTCGTGTCAGACACCCGCATCATGGGGGGCGCGCCACACCGGCGCGCCCCGTTGTGCGTCTGGCCGCTTGCGCTTACGCTTCGTGCACTTGACCACCGGGGGCGACCGCGAAGGGGAACCCATGACCAAGATCTCGACTGCGACGCGAGCGGCGATCAAGCAGGAGTTCCCGAACCTGACACGTGACGTGAAGAAGTTTCCCGTCCGTGACGGCGAGGAGCCCTGGACCGTCCGCGAGGCCGAGGAACTGGCGGCACTGCTCCTCGAGGACAAGGAGCGGCTGGAGCGTGAGCTGCACGTCGCCGACCGGGAGCTGTCCGACCTGCTGCGCAACTCCGGCGACGGTGCCGGCGACGACCAGGCCGACTACGGCTCGAGCGCCCTGGAGCGCGAGCAGGAGCTGACGCTCGTGAACAACATGCGGGATCTCCTGGACCAGACGAACCATGCGCTGGACCGGATCCGCAAGGGCACGTACGCCACGTGCGAGCTCACGGACCTGCCCATCGGCAAGGCCCGGCTCCAGGCCTTCCCGCGGGCCACGCTGTCCGTCGAGGCCAAGGCGCGCGAGGAGCGCCGCGGCGCCTGAGCGGTCGGCGCGGCGAGGGCGCCGCGCCGGATCGCGCTCCGGGTTCCGCACCGGATATCAACGCTGTGATGTCTGAGTTACGTGCATACCTGATGCATTGGTATGGAGTTCGATCCTGGAATGTCGTTTTTAGGTCTCCAGGCACTCTGTGCGGCGGGTCACGTTCCGATTGACAGGGTGAAATTCTCCCCGGATGCTCGTCCAGGTGAATCACACGCGTGTGGTTCATCGCTCTTTTGACGGACGCTATTCAAGGGGGAAACACAATGATCCGAGGATTCCGTGCAACGTGTCGTGCGGGCGCTGCCGTGGCCATGTCGGCCGGGCTGGTCGTCGCCGCTGCGACGGGCGCGAGCGCGCTGACCTTCGGCGACGCGCCTGAGGCGCTCGTGGTCAGCCCGTCCGAGGCCAGCGCGGTGCTCGGCGGCGTCGAGGGCGCTGTCGGCGTCGTCGGTGCGGACGGTGCGCTCGACGTGCTCGGTGCGACCCAGAACGCGGAGCTCCCCGAGGGGATCGACGGCGTGATGGTTCCCGAGGAGGTCGCGACCGCTGGTGACGTCGTCGAGATCGGTGGCGACGGCAGCTTCAACGCGCTGAACAACGTGTGCGTCGCCCCCTGGTACTGGGAGGGTCCGGGCAACGTGGGCAGCACCGCCAACCTGACCGACTACCAGGCCTGCGGTGAGGGCGACGCCGTCATCGGTGGCGAGGACTCCATCAACGTCCTGAACAACGTGTGCGTCGCGCCGTGGCACTGGGACGGCCCGCTGAACCTGTTCCAGACCGGCAACGTGACCGGCTACGCCGCTTGCTGACGCATTGACGTCGATTGACTCTCGCCGTGCGGTGACGCGGCGGTGATGTCGCACCAGGCGAGGCCCTTTCCCGGAACTCCGGGAAAGGGCCTCGTCTCTTTTTGTGTCGCAGGCCCGGAATGCGCGCTCTCTTGTTCGTGGGCTCAGTAATTGGTGCGCGTCGTGCCTCGCGCGGGCGGGTTTTCCGGCGGCCCGCCAGAGCCTGGGACGGGGAGGGCCCGCGGCATGGGAGACTTTGCCTGATGTCTACTCCCGCTGAACCCTCCGCCGTGGCCGGCGACGAGACGAGCCCCGCCACGCCCGCGCCGTCGGGCAGCCGCGTGCTCGTCGTCTGGACCGGCGTGCTCGCGGCCCTCGTCCTGGCTGTCGACCAGCTCACGAAGTGGTGGGCCGAGTCCGCGCTGACCGTGAACGCCGAGCCCATCCCGCTCGTCGGCGACCTGCTGGGGCTGCGCCTCATCTACAACCCGGGCGCCGCGCTGTCGATCGCCTCGGGCTACACCTGGATCCTGACCATCGTCGTGACGGTGGTCGTGGTCTTCATCGTCCGCGCCATCGGCCGGCTCGGGTCGCGCGGCTGGGCCGTCGCGCTCGGCCTGCTGCTCGGCGGCGCCGTCGGTAACCTCATCGACCGGCTGGCGCGTGAGCCAGGGTTCGCCCGCGGCCACGTCGTGGACTTCATCGACTACGCCGGCTTCTTCGTGGGCAACGTGGCCGACATCGCCGTCGTCGCCGCGGCCGTGCTGATCGCGCTGCTGTCGCTGCGCGGCATCGGCCTGGACGGCAAGCGGCACACCGGGGACGAGAGCGACGAGCCGGTCGCGAAGGCGGACGGCGAGCAGGGCGACCCCGCCTGATGGCGCTGCGCACGCTGCCCGTCCCGGACGGGCTCGCCG
>NZ_KI911716.1:0-1511 GCF_000515355.1 Promicromonospora kroppenstedtii DSM 19349
GCCGCCACGCCCAGCGGCCAGGTCGCCGTCACCGCCAGCAACCCTACGGCGGCGCACGCCGCCAGCCGCAGGACCACCTCGACCGGGCCCGTGGGCACCGCCAGCCCGGAGCTCAGCGACCGCCCGGTGACGGCCTCGAAGCCGACCAGCGCGACCGCCGGGAGCAGGGCGAACAGGCAGGACGCCACGACCAGGCCGGTGAGCAGGTGCAGCACCACCCAGGCGGCGGTCCGGGCCCGGTGCGCGAGCCGGGGTTCGGCGGGAACCACCAGCTCGTCGTCCACGTCGAGCAGCGCGCGGGCGGCCGTGACCTCGAGCTCCCGGGCGCCCGGGACCAGGCCGAGGGCCACCGCCGCCGCGACGGCGGTGACCACGACCACCCAGCCCGGGACGCCGCCGGTGGCGGTGTGCAGCAGGCCGTACACGAGCAGCACCAGCGCCAGCCCGATCGCGGCGCCCAGCATGTGCCAGGCAAAGCGCCGAGCGAGGTACCGCGTCGTCGCCTGCATGCCGCCATCCTCTCCGGTCGCCGGGGCTGCACGCCAGGTCAGGGCAGGTCCTCACGGAGCCAACGGCCCGCGAGCGCCTCGGCGGGACGCCCGGCACCGGCCCGTGGGGTGGCCTCCGCGCCGCGGTCGTCGCCGGAGTCGCCGTCGGACCGGAGCCGGTGCGCCACGTACCCCCAGACCGCGAGCGCCAGGGCCGGGCCCCAGTACCAGCACGGGAAGGCGATGGCACCGACGATCCCCTCGGCGAGCCCCTGCCCGCCGAACAGCACGAGCATGGGGACGGTCGAGAAGATCAGGGTGACGGCGATGAGCCCGCCGGGCACGGCGGCGGCTGCGATCGGCACGCGGCGTCCGGCGAGGCCGGGCATCCAGCGGGGGAACACCTCGCCCCACGGCCGGATCAGGCCGAGCGTGAGGAAGAACCCGAGCCACGCGCCGCTGGACAGGGCCAGGCCCCAGATCCGGGTGGAGAGGTCCAGGTCGAACCCGAGCTGCGGCCACGGCGTGAGCCAGGTGAGGCGGATCAGCGCGTAGGGCAGCGGTCCGGTGGCGGCCACGACGGTGATGGCCTTCCGGTGCCGTACCACCCAGCCCGTGGCGCGCTCAACGGCGGGCGTGCCGGCCAGCGCCTGCGCGCCGACGGCGGCCCAGAGGGTGCCGGTGACGAGCACGAGCAGGGTCAGCAGCAGGCCTGCGCGCTGCTCCGCGAGCCCGGAGCCCAGCATGCGCAGGACGCCGCCCAGGGCGTCGCGCGCCAGGAAGCCGCCCACGAGGAGCACCACCAGGCCGGGCACCCCGACGGTCCAGCGCGCCACCGGGTACCGGCGCACCACCTGGACCAGCAGGACCACCACGGCCACGGGCATCGCCATGGCGACCAGGTAGCCCATGGTGGACAGCGGCCCGGTGCCCTGCAGCACCACACCGAACACGACGAGCTGGAGCACCGCGGCGGTGACCCGGCCGCGGGCGCCGAGTGCGCCGGCGAGCGCCGCGATGCCG
>NZ_KI911716.1:1611-2984 GCF_000515355.1 Promicromonospora kroppenstedtii DSM 19349
GGAGCCCACGACCTCGGGCCCGGCCCACGCGGCGTCCCCGCGCAGCTCGCCCGAGCTCAGCGCGCCGGCGAGCTCCAGGGCGATCCTCGGGTTGCCCGCGCTCCACCAGCGCAGCTGCTCCACGACGTCGGCCGCGACCGGCACGCTGAGCTCCATGTCGAGCACGCGACGCAGGGACCCGCGGTCCAGCGGGCCCAGCTCCAGCACCTCGACGTCGTCCGAGAGCGGTTCGGCGGAGATGCTCCGTACGGCGGCGATCACGCGCCAGTCCTGCCCGTACGCCTCGTCGGCCAGGTGCTGCAGCCAGCGTGCGCGCTCGGCGGTGAGCACGCCCACGTCGTCGACGAAGAGCACGCGCGGCCCGGTGCCTGCATCGTCCGCCCAGGCCGACACGGCGCGCAGGAAGCCCGCGGCGTCGAAGTCGGAGTCGTGCTCCAGGTGGTCGGGCACGGACCAGGCCGACAGGTCGATGCGCCTGCTGTTCTCCAGGTCGTGCGCCGAGGGTCGTGGCGAGCACGGCCGGACCACGCGCACCGCCGACGACCCCGCGCCGACCTGCTTGAGCGCGCGGATGACCGTCGCCGTCTTGCCGATGCCGCTCAGGCCGCGCACGACGAGGACCGTCGGGTCCAGGTCGGTCGCGAAATGCCCGATGACCCGCAGTTCTCTGTCCCGCCCGTGGACCACGTGGCCCCTCCCCCTGCCGCCCGCCTGGCTCTGTCCTGCCCCCGACGTCGTCGGCGACATGGCCGTGGAAGGCTCGTAGCTAGATAGCACGCACACCCCAATTCCCCTGAATTGCATGAATATGATCGGAGCGCGTCGAGAGTCTATGACAAGAGATAAATCGTGCAGTTCGTGCCTGTGATACGAGGAAATTACGCTCCTACCTGGCACAACTCGGGCAGCCGGGATAAAGGTGTGTCTTCCGGAAATAAATCCGGAATGCCCAATTCGGCGAAGGCGTCAGGCGAACGGGCCGAGCAGCGCCTGCCGGTCGGACGCCGGGCGCTCGGCGTCGTCGAGCACGGTGACGAGCTTCTTCTCCTCGTACCGGAAGTGCGTCTCCATGACGGCGTCGATGCCGTCCAGGTGCCGCAGCAGCACGTCCCGGCCCTCGCCGGACAGAGCGGCACGCTCAAGCTCGCCCAGGAGGTGGTCCAGCATGGAATGGTCCCGCTTGAGGTCGGCGACCACGGGCGCCAGGTCGGGACGGGCGGCCAGCACGACGTCGAACAGCGTGGCGTCCTCGGCGCGGTGGTGCCCCGTGAGGGCGGCGCAGAACCCGACGCAGTAGAGCTGGAGGTCCCGGGCCGCAACCGGGCCGGACGCGCCGTCCTCGACCGCGGCCCGCGCGACGCCGAGGGCGTCGC
>NZ_KI911717.1:0-1518 GCF_000515355.1 Promicromonospora kroppenstedtii DSM 19349
GTGCGTCGCGACCGACCGGCCGACCTCGGCCAGGGCCAGGTCGGCCGGCCCGATCGTCACCGCGACGCCGACGCTCAGCACCAGGACGAGCGCCGCGACGGGCAGGGCGAGCAAGCTCTCCGACCGTCTCGGCCCGGCGGGCACCCGCACGGCGAGGCTCACAGGCCGAGGTCGGCCAGCTGGTCCACCACCGAGGCCACGGCGTCGACGTTCCGCACCCCGGCCTCGGTCGCGGGGAAGGGCACGATCACGTACCGGTCGCCCCTGACGGCACTCATCTCGCGGGTGGCGGGGTTGGACTCCAGGGCCTCGATCTTGGCGTCCGCACTGTTCCAGGCGGCGTCGACCAGCACGATCACGTCCGGGTCGGCCTCGACCACGTTCTCCCAGCCCAGGGAGGTCCAGGTGTCGTGCACGCCGGCCGAGACGTTGGTCAGCCCGGCCGCGTCCATGATCATCTGGGGCGCGCCGATGCCCGCCCCCACGTACGGGGTGTCGTCGCCCGAGGACCACCACAGCGCCGTCAGCCCACGGTCGTCGGGCTCGATCGCGTCCAGCGCCGCCCGCTGCCGGGTGACGAGCGCGGCCGCGGCGTCGTCGGCGTCGAACAGCGAGCCGACCTCCTCGATCTCCGCGAACACCGTGTCGAAGGTGAGCGGGTCCGGCATGTACCCCTCCGCCTTGCAGGCGGCGGGGGAGACGTAGGTGGCCACGCCCAGCTTGGCGAGCGTCTCGCGGTCGCCCGCGGTCTCGGCCGTCAGGTTGGACTCCCAGCCCGCGTAGACCAGGTCGGGCTCCAGGGCGAGGGTCGCCTCCGAACCCGGCGCCTCGTCGGCGAACGGCTCGTCGACGGCGGGCACGGACTCCAGCGAGTCCGGCACCGGCCCGTCGAGGAACGCCGACCCGACGATCCGGTCACCGAGGCCGAGCGCGAGCAGCATCTCCGTGGTGGACGACTTGATGGTCACGACGCGCTCCGGCGGCGCATCGACCTGCGTCTCGAACCCGCAGTTGTCGAGTGTGACGGGGAAGCCGCCCGACGCCGGGGACGCGCCCGCGGCGTCGGCGGCAGGTGGGGCGGAGGCCGAGCAGGCGGCGAGGGACAGGACGGCGGCCGCAGCGAGCGCGGGCAGGGCGTACTGACGGGACGGACGGACGCGGGGGTTCACGCGGAGTCTCCAGGGGTCGACGAACAGCCCACGGCGTGGATGCCGTGGGTGCACAGCGACGCGCCATCTCGCGTCCGGTGGGAAGGCGGCTCACGACGAGAGCCGCGTCGGCGGGCCAAAGTGTGGCCCGCGACCCGGCCGCCACATTACACCGGCTGGTCGGCGCGTCCCGGGCGCTTTCGCTCTCGGCGTCGGACCACCCCGCGGGCGGGGCATCGACGAGGTTAGGGTGCCGACATGAGCGACAGCACCGCCCCGCAGGCCGGCCCCGAGACCACCACGACCCGGCGCGCCCTGGTGACCGGGGCGTCGTCCGGCATCGGCGCCGCCACCGTGCGCCGCCTGCGCG
>NZ_KI911717.1:1618-2456 GCF_000515355.1 Promicromonospora kroppenstedtii DSM 19349
GCGCCGCGCGGACCGGCTGGAGGCGCTCGCGGCGGAGACCGGCTGCGAGGTCTACGCCGTCGACCTGACCGACGATGACGCCGTGGCCGCCCTCGCGGAGCACCTCGCCGCGACCGGCGGGCTGGACGCCGTGGTGAACAACGCGGGCGGCGCACTGGGGCTGGACCGCGTGGAGGACGCCGACGTCGACGGCTGGCGCCGGATGTACGAGATCAACGTGCTCGGCACGCTGCGCGTGACCAAGGCCGTGCTGCCGCTGCTGCGGGAGGCGGGCGCCACCAAGGGCGTGGCCGACGTCGTGAACATGACCTCGACGGCTGCCCAGGGCGCGTACGAGGGCGGCGCGGGATACACGGGTGCCAAGCACGCCGAGCACATGCTGTCCCAGACGCTGCGCTGGGAGATCGCGGGCGAGCCGGTGCGGGTCATCGAGGTGGCGCCCGGGGCGGTGGCGACCGAGGAGTTCTCGCTGGTCCGGTTCGGCGGCGACGCCGCGAAGGCCGCCGCCGTCTACGAGGGCTACACGCCGCTCGTGGCCGACGACGTCGCAGACATCGTGGCCTGGGCCGTGTCCCGCCCCGACCACGTCAACATCGACCTGGTGACGGTCCGGCCGCGCGCCCAGGCACACAACTCGAAGATCGTGCGCGGCACCGGGATCTGAACCGCCGGCAGTTCTTACGAGATCGTCAGATCCGCGCGAGGGCTCGGCCCGCACAAGAAGCCGTGCCAGGCTGAGCTCATGACGCAGGCAACCGAGAGCCCGGCCGCCCCGCAGGCCGACCGCTCACCGGGCGACGCGGGCTGGGCGGCACTGGCCGGGGTGCTGGCCGGGGGC
>NZ_KI911717.1:2556-7839 GCF_000515355.1 Promicromonospora kroppenstedtii DSM 19349
CGGCGCGCACGCGTGCGCCGCACCGCGACCCGGGCCAGGTCGTGCGGGTCGGCGGGAGTCGGCGGCACCACGCCGCCCACCACGTCCCGCAGGTGGTCCACCCAGCCGTCGTCGACGGGAGGGTTGCTGTCGTTCCTGGTCATGCTTCTGCTCCTTCCGAGAGCAACGTGCGCAGGCGGGCGAGGCCGCGTGCGCCCTGAGACTTCACGGTGCCGACGCTGACGCCGAGCTCCTCGGCGACGTCGGCCTCCGACCGGTCGAGCAGGTGCCGCAGCACCACCACCCGCCGCTGGCCCGGCCCGAGCTGCCGGAGCGCCCGCACGAGGCGTTCCCGCTCCGCGACCTGGGCACTGCCGTCGCCGACGGCGTCCTGCCGCGCCTCCTGCGTGCCGACCACGTCCTCCGGAGGCTGGAGCACCTCGCGGCGGGTGCGCCGCCAACCGTCGATGCGGGCGGTGGCCAGCACCTTCCGGGCGTAGGCGAACGGGTTGCCGTCGATCCGGGACCAGCGGCGGTAGGTGCGCTCCAGCGCGATCTGGGTGAGGTCGTGCGCGCGGTGGTCGTCACCGCACAGGAGGTAGGCGATGCGGTGCAGCGCCGCGGTGTGCTCGACGGCGAAGAGCCGGAACTGCTCCTCGGCGGACACGCCGGTGCGGACCACCGCGAACCCGGGGACCGCCGCGGGTGCGCCGGGCGGGCTCGCGTTCGGCCCGGTCTGTCGGGAGGCGCGGGCCGGCGGACCGGTCGCTTCGCTGATTGTGCTCATGCCCCCTGGACGCACCCCGGGCGCGATCAGGTTGCACGCGGGATCTTTCGGCTTGCCGACGCCCGGTACGATTGCCCCACAGGCATCGACCCGGCCATCACCGGTGAGCCTCCGGAAGAACAGGCGAGCCCACAGCGGGAGAGCCCTACTAGACCCGGACGGGTAGGCCCGTCACAGCCGTCAACGAGCGGCCGACCGCGCCAGCGGACGGCAAGCGGGGTGGTACCGCGGCGCACCCAGGTGTGGCGTCCTCGCAGCAGAAGCACCACAGAAGTCCACCTGCTGCCGAACGCTGAACCGCCAGGAGCCAGAAGAACATGGCCTATCCGCTGCACCGTCCCAGTGACGCCGCCGACCCCGTGCCCGCGTCGCCCAGCCTGCCCGATCTCGAGCGCGACATCCTCGCCTACTGGGAGAAGGACGACACCTTCCGCGCCTCGGTCGAGGCCCGCCCGGCCGGCGAGAACGGCAGCAACGAGTTCGTCTTCTACGACGGCCCGCCCTTCGCCAACGGCCTGCCGCACTACGGGCACCTGCTGACCGGGTACGCCAAGGACGTCGTGCCGCGCTACCGCACCATGAAGGGGCAGCGTGTCGAGCGGCGCTTCGGCTGGGACACGCACGGCCTGCCGGCGGAGCTGGAGGCGATGAGCCAGCTCGGCATCAAGACCAAGGACGAGATCGTCGAGCTCGGCATCGACAAGTTCAACGCCGCGTGCCGCTCCAGCGTGCTCAAGTACACCGACGAGTGGCGCGCGTACGTGACGCGCCAGGCCCGCTGGGTGGACTTCGAGGGCGACTACAAGACCCTCGACCCGACGTTCATGGAGAGCGTCGTCTGGGCCTTCAAGTCGCTGTTCGACAAGGGTCTGATCTACGAGGGCTTCCGCGTGCTGCCCTACTGCTGGAACGACCAGACGCCGCTGAGCAACCACGAGCTGCGTATGGACGACGACGTCTACCAGCAGCGCCAGGACCCGGCCGTCACCGTCGGCTTCCGGGTCACCGAGGTGCCGGCGGGCGCGGACACGCTGCGCGCGGACGACCACCTGCTGATCTGGACCACGACGCCGTGGACCCTGCCGTCCAACCTCCTGGTCATGGTGGGGCCGGACGTCGACTACGCGATCGTCGAGTCGTCCTTCACCGGTACCCCGCAGCGGTACGTGCTGGCCGAGGCGCGAGTGGCGGCGTACGCCCGCGAGCTGACGGACGAGGGCAACGAGGAGCCCACCGTCGTCGGGCACCTGAAGGGGAGCGACCTGCTCGGCGCGGCCTACGAGCCGCCGTTCGCCTACTACGAGGGGCACCCGGGCGCGCACCGCGTGGTCGAGGCCGACTTCGTCACCACCACCGACGGCACCGGCCTGGTGCACAACGCCGGCGCGTTCGGTGAGGAGGACAAGCAGGTCAGCGACCGCGAGGGCGTGGACCCGGTCATCCCCGTGGGCGCGGACGGCGCCTTCACCTTCCCGGTCGAGGAGTACGCCGGCCTGCAGGTCTTCGCGGCGAACGCGCCGATCATCGACCACCTCAAGGCTCGCACACGCGGCGCGGGTGACGACGAGGCCGGGCGGACGACGCCGGGCACCGTGCTGCTGCGTCGCGAGCAGTACGCGCACTCCTACCCGCACTGCTGGCGCTGCCGCAACCCGCTGATCTACATGGGCGTGTCCTCGTGGTTCGTCGAGGTGACGAAGTTCAAGGACCGCATGGGCGAGCTCAACCAGGAGATCACCTGGGTCCCGGAGCACATCAAGGACGGCCAGTTCGGCAAGTGGCTGGAGAACGCCCGCGACTGGTCCATCACGCGCAACCGGTTCTGGGGCTCGCCCGTGCCGGTCTGGAAGAGCGACAACCCGGCCTACCCGCGCATCGACGTCTACGGGTCGTTCGCGGACCTGGAGCGTGACTTCGGCCGCCTGCCGCTGGACGAGGACGGCAAGCCGAACCTGCACCGCCCCTACGTCGACGACCTGACCCGGCCCAACCCGGACGACCCGACGGGACAGTCCACGATGCGCCGCGTCGAGGACGTGCTGGACGTCTGGTTCGACTCCGGCTCCATGCCCTACGGCCAGGTGCACTACCCGTTCGAGAACTCGGACTGGTTCGAGCACCACTTCCCGGGCGACTTCATCGTGGAGTACATCGGCCAGACCCGCGGCTGGTTCTACATGATGCACGTGCTGTCCACGGCGCTGTTCGACCGGCCCGCGTTCAAGACGGCGGTCTCGCACGGCATCGTGCTGGGCTCCGACGGCCGCAAGATGAGCAAGTCGCTGAAGAACTACCCGGACGTCAACGAGGTCTTCGACCGCGACGGGTCCGACGCCATGCGGTGGTTCCTCATGGCCTCGCCGATCCTGCGCGGTGGCAACCTCGTGGTCACCGAGGAGGGCATCCGCGACGCCGTCCGCCAGGTGCTGCTGCCCCTGTGGAGCACGTACTACTTCTTCACGCTCTACGCCAACGCCGCGAACGACGGCGCCGGCTACGCGGCCGGGCCGCTGACGCCGGAGCGCGTGGCCGGGCTGCCCGTCATGGACCGGTACCTGCTGGCGCGCACGCGCGGCCTGCTCGCCGACGTGACCGAGCAGCTCGACACGTACGACATCGCGGGCGCCTGCGACTCGGTGCGCCAGTACCTCGACGCCCTGACCAACTGGTACGTGCGCACGCAGCGCGACCGGTTCTGGGCCGAGGACGCCGACGCGTTCGACACCCTGTCGACGGCGCTCGAGGTGCTGTGCCGCGTCATGGCGCCGCTCGCGCCGCTGCTCACGGAGGAGGTCTGGCGCGGCCTGACCGGTGAGCGCTCCGTGCACCTGACGGACTGGCCGTCGCTGGCCCCAGGCTCCCGTGAGGGCGAGGTCCTGGTGGCCGACGACGCGCTCGTGGCCGCCGTCGAGTCCGCGCGGGCCGTCGTGTCGCAGACGCTGGCGCTGCGCAAGGCGAACAAGCTGCGCGTGCGGCAGCCGCTGCGCTCGCTCGTCGTGGCCGTCGCGGACCCGGACGGCGTCGCGCCGTTCACGGGCCTGCTGGAGACGGAGCTGAACGTCAAGGAGGTGCGCCTGGTGGCCTTCTCGCCCGAGGTCGCCGCGTCGTTCGGTGTCACGGAGCGGCTCGCGGTCAACGCCCGTGCGGCCGGTCCGCGCCTGGGCCGTGGCGTGCAGGCCGTGATCAAGGCGGCGAAGGCAGGGGACTGGTCCAAGACCGAGGCGGGTGCCGTGGTCGTCGCGACGGCCGACGGCGACGTCGAGCTGCTCGAGACCGAGTACGAGCTGACGACCGTGGTCGGGGGCGACGCGGCTGAGGCCGGCGCCGAGCCCACCACGGCCGCCAGCGTGCTGGCCGGGGGCGGCTTCGTGGTGCTCGACCTCGAGCTCGACGACGCGCTGCGCGCCGAGGGCTACGCCCGCGACGTGGTGCGCGACGTGCAGGACGCGCGCAAGGCCGCGGGCCTGCAGGTGGCCGACCGGATCGCACTGGACCTGACGGTCCCGGCCGAGTGGGTCGGCGCCGTCGAGGCGCACCGCGAGCTGGTCTCCCGCGAGACGCTCGCGACCTCGCTCGACGTGACCGTCGGTGCCGAGCGCGCGGTGGCCGTGACCAAGGCCTGACCCGGGGGTGAGGAAGGGGGCCGGAGCGTCTGCGCTCCGGCCCCCTTCCTGTCGCCCTCCGGCTTCTGTCGCGTCCGGCGGCGCCGTCAGCGGTTGATGCGGGCGTTCCAGTTGCTCAGGATGTCCACCATCGGGATGCCGTAGACGTACGAGAAGCACTGCGTGGACACCGAGGTGTTGCCGCAGCTGCGGCGGTTGGAGCCGCCGTCGATCATGCCGCGGGCGTACGCCTCGCCGTCGATGATCGCGTACATGGGGCCGCCGCTGTCGCCGCCCCCGACCACGACGCCGCCGTCCTCCCGGCTCGCCCGGAAGCCGTGGCAGGTCTCCTTGCCGCAGCTCCAGGCGACGTCGACGGCGCGCACCTTGGCACCGCAGTGCTCGCCCGTGACGGCCCCGGAGGCGCAGATGTTCTGCCCGACGGCGGGCTCCTGCACCCCGGCGACCCGGAACCGATAGCGCCTGTCGCCGTGGGAGGCGTTCCACGGGCCGCCGTACACGCGGCTCGCCGCGGTGCCGTCGGGCTTGATGAGCTCGGCGTCGAGCCTGGCCTCGCGGCTGGAGACCGTACCGATGCGCTGGCCCGCGCCGTCGCGCACCACGTCGCCGACCGACTCGTTGCAGTGGGCGGCGGTGACGATCCGCTCGTGGCCCCCGGGCGCGACGATCGAGAAGCCTGTCGTGCAGTAGTCGGTGCCGTCCTTCGAGGCGATGGCGCTGCCGGCGTGCCAGGGGGAGGCGTCGTTGCGCCGGCTCGCGGAGGTGGACATGACGCCGTCGTCGACGAGCTCGACCCGGACCGGGACGCCCGCGGCCTCCGCGAGCTCCCGGTCGAGACCGGCCGATCCGGCGGCGGCCGAGCCGCGGGCGACCTCGACGACGAGGCCGGCGTAG
>NZ_KI911717.1:7939-9509 GCF_000515355.1 Promicromonospora kroppenstedtii DSM 19349
CGGCCTGCGGGTCGGGCGCACACGTCACCCGGGTGACCTGTGCGCCCGATCCCGGGGTTTCTGTACGATCCGGCCCGCCGTGGTGTTACATGAACCCCAGGGGACGTGTTCGCGGGCCCGGCGCCGGCGCCGGGCCGCACAGTCCCGCGAGGAGGTCGTCGTGAAGAAGCTGCTGAACGATCCCGCTGACGCCGTCGCCGACTCCCTGGCCGGCTTCGCGCTCGCGCACGCGGACCTGGTGCAGGTCAGTACCTCACCGGTCTTCGTCAGCCGCGCCGGGGGTGCGGTCACCGGAAAGGTCGGTCTGGTCAGCGGCGGCGGGTCGGGGCACGAGCCCCTGCACGCGGGGTTCGTGGGTGACGGCATGCTCGACGCCGCCGTCCCGGGCGCCGTGTTCACCTCGCCGACGCCGGACCAGATCCAGCCCGCGATCCAGGCCGCCGACGGTGGCGCCGGCGTGCTCACGATCGTCAAGAACTACACGGGCGACGTGCTCAACTTCGAGACCGCGGTGGAGCTCGCCGAGGCCGAGGGCGTCGAGGTCGCCTCGGTGCTGGTGAACGACGACGTCGCCGTCGAGGACTCGCTGTACACCGCCGGCCGCCGCGGGGTTGCCGGGACGGTCGCCGTCGAGAAGATCGCGGGCGCCGCCGCCGCGCGGGGTGCCGATCTCGCGACCGTGCGGGCCGTGGCCGAGCGGGTCATCGCGAACGTGCGGACCATGGGCGTCGCGCTGGCCGCGCCCACCGTGCCGCACGTGGGCCGGCCCAGCTTCGACCTGGGCGAGGACGAGATCGAGGTGGGCATCGGGATCCACGGCGAGCCGGGCCGGCACCGCGTGGCCGCCGTCGGCGCCGACCAGGTCACGGAGATGCTCGTGACGCCGGTCGCGGACGATCTCGCGCTGGACGGTGGCGACCGAGTGTTGCTGTTCGTCAACGGTATGGGCGGCACCCCTCTGTCCGAGCTCTACGTGGTCTATGGTCGAGCGCGGCGCCTTCTCGAGGAGCGCGGCGTCACGGTCTCCCGGTCGCTGGTGGGCAACTACGTGACGTCCCTCGAGATGCAGGGGGCATCCGTCACCGTCCTCCGGCTGGACGACGAGCTGGAGGCCCTCTGGGACGCGCCGGTGAACACTGCAGCACTCCGGTGGTGAGACAGGAAGGTTCCGAGACATGACGCTGGACGCGGACTGGGCGGAGCGATGGGTGCGCCGCACGGCGGTGGCCGTCGCGGACGCGAAGGACGAGCTCACCGAGCTCGACCGGCAGATCGGCGACGGCGACCACGGCGAGAACATGGATCGCGGGTTCCGGGCCGTGGTGGCGCGGCTCGACGACGCGGCGGCCCAGCCGGCCGGCGCAGACGAGCGGACCGTCGGCGACGTGCTCAAGCTGGTGGCGACGACCCTGATGTCCACGGTGGGCGGCGCGTCCGGCCCGCTGTACGGCACGGCGTACCTGCGTGCGGCGAAGGTCTCGGGCCGGCCGCAGATCGACCCGCCGGCCGTCGTCGCCGTGCTGGAGGCCGCGCTGGAGGGCGTGTCCTCGCGCGGCAAGGCGACGGTGGG
>NZ_KI911718.1:0-1905 GCF_000515355.1 Promicromonospora kroppenstedtii DSM 19349
ACCTGCTGCCCCGGGAGCCCGACACCGAGCTGGCCGGCGCCGAGGCGGGCTGGTCCGCCGCGCGCTGGCTGGAGGTGTCGACCATCGCCGGCTCGCTGGAGACGGCCGTGGCGAGCGCGCTCGCCGGGTCCTACCTCTGGGGCGCCTGCGACACGTGCGGCCGGGCCGTGGCCCAGACCTGCATCTTCTGCGACATCGCGGAGCGTCGGGCCCGCGCCGAGACCAGGGCCGGCGCGCAGACCGGCCCGCAGACCGAGACACAGGGAGTGATCAGTTGAACCCGCGTCAGCGCCGGGGAGTGTTCTTCCTCGTCGTCACCTCGATCCTGGCGGTCGCCGTGTTCGTCGGCGTCCTCTACTACGTGCGCACCGTGAGCTCCCAGGTGGGGCCGATGGTGACGGTGCTCCAGCTCAACCGGTCGGTCGACGCCCTGGAGCCCGTCGACGAGGCCATGCTGGACCGCGTCCGGGTACCCGAGCGCTGGGTCCCGGACACGGCCGTGCGCAGCGCGGACGACGCCGACGGCCTCGTGGCCGCCACCTCGTTCGACAAGGGCTCGCTGCTGCAGTCCGGGATGCTGATCGAGCGACCGGGCGTGCAACCGGGGTTCCGCGAGGTCGCGATCATCGTGGACGCCGAGACCGGCGTGGCCGGCAAGGTCGAGCCCGGCGACCACGTGGACATCATCGCCACGATGGAGGGCGCCAAGGACGAGAAGCCGGTCTCGCGGGTCTGGGTGTCCAACGTGCTGGTCCTGGAGGTCGGCATCCCGCGCACGGTCGAGGCCTCGGACAGCCTGGAGATGCGCAGCGGGCTGCCGGTGACGTTCGCGCTGAGCACCGAGGACGCGCTGACCCTGGCCTACGTCGAGTCCTTCTCCGTGAAGATGCGCCTGGCCCTGCGCGGCGCGGGCGACGAGGACATGCTCCCCGAGCAGCAGCGCGTGTACGACGGCGCGATCCCGAAGTCGGAGGGCTGAGCATGGTCACCAAGGTGCTGCTCGCGACGCCGGCGCACGAGGTCCGGGACCACCTGGGCCACATCTTCGCGGAGTCCGACGGCTTCGAGCTCGCGGCCGCGGTGTCCGACGGCGCGGGCGTGCTCACTGCGCTCGACCGGCAGCCGGACATCGAGATCGTGGTGGTGGACGAGGCCGCGGACGACGGGCACGGGCACGCCGTGGCCCGCAGCGTCGGCCTGGCCACGCCGCTGACCGGCATCGTCATGGTCGTGGACGCGCACGGCCCCGCCGAGATGAGCCGGGCGATGGCGGCCGCGATGGAGGTCGGCGCGCGGTCGGTGATCGCCCGGAACGCGGGGCTGGAGGAGGTCCTGACCCGGCTGGAGGCGGTGGCCTCCTGGTCGGCGATGGCGCGGGCCTCGATCGCCGCCGAGCGCAACGGCGGCCGCAGCGGGCAGGTCGTCGCGATCGCCGGGGCCAAGGGCGGCGTCGGGACCTCGGTGCTGTCCCTGCTCCTGGCGCGCGCCGGGCGCGCGAACGACACCCTCCTGGTGGACCTCGACCTCGGGGCCGGTGATCTCACCGCCTACACCGGGGTGCGGACCCGCCGCTCGGTGGTGGACCTGGCCGCGGTCGAGGGCGAGGTCACCGGGCGGATGCTGCGCGAGACCACCTACGAGGTGCCCGGCGGTCTGCGGCTGCTGCCCGCCCCGGCCGAGGGTGAGCGGGCCGAGGCGATGACACCGGCGGCGGTCCGCTCCATCGTGAGCGCCCTGCGGTTCGAGTCCGGCCTGGCCGTGATCGACGTCGGCGCCCACCTGGACGAGCCGCGGGCCACGGCCCTGGAGTTCGCGGACCGCGTGCTGCTGGTGACCACCCCGGACCTGCCGTCCCTGCGCGCCGCGCGGCGCAGCCTGGCGCAGTGGGACCGGCTGGCGGTCCGG
>NZ_KI911718.1:2005-7304 GCF_000515355.1 Promicromonospora kroppenstedtii DSM 19349
GGCGGCTCGGCGCTCGACACGGACGGCCCGCACGGCGGGCACTACGGCATGCGCGGCGTCCGCGAGCGGGCCCAGCTCTGCGGCGGCGACGCGACCTGGGAAGCCGGGCCGGAGGGCGGCACCGTGGTCACGGTGGTGCTGCCCGCGGAACCGGCCCGAGCACTGGTGGAGGCAGCCTGATGCGCATACTCGCGGTGGACGACAACCCCATCATCCGGATGGGCCTGCGGACGCTCCTGGACGGGACCTCGGGCGTGACGTCCGTGGCCGACACGGGGGACCCCTACGAGGCGATCGCGTACGTCCGGGCCGGCCAGGTCGACGTCGTGCTGCTGGACGTGCGGATGCCCCGGATGAGCGGGCTGGAGCTGCTGCCCCAGCTCACCACCGGGGCGACCGTGGTCATGCTGACCCACACGGACGACCCGGAGACGGTCGCCGAGGCCATCGCCGCGGGCGCCGCCGGGTACCTGGTGCACGGCGCGCTGGAGCCCGAGGCGATGGTCGCCGCGGTCCGGCTCTGCCGGAGCGGCAGCCAGGTGGTCTCCGGGGTGGCCCCGCCGTCCGCCGCACCGTCCCGTGGGCCCGCGGTGCGCGACCTGCTGTCCCGGCGCGAGGCCGAGGTGATGGACCTGGTGGCCGACGGCCTCGCCAACGGCGAGGTGGCGGCCCGCCTGTTCATCTCCGAGAAGACCGTGAAGAACCACGTGAACAGCCTGTTCGCGAAGCTCGGTGTGACCACGCGCAGCCAGGCGATCGTGCGCTGGCTGCAGCGGGGCCCGGAGCCGGCTAGTGCCGTGGGCCCAGGCAGAACAGGCCCGCGACCAGGCCCGCACACCCTGGGGCCGCGGGCCGCCGCTCCATAGGTTCTCTGGTGTGGCCGCGGTCCGATCCGCAGCCGGTCACCGGACACCGAACATGGAGGACACCATGAACAAGCTGATCGAGAAGGCCACCGCCGCCCGCATCGCGCTCGCGGCCGTCGCCGAGCGTGCGGCCCGCCGGGCCCGCGACGACGAGCGCGGCCAGGGCACCGTCGAGTACGTCGGCGCGGTCCTGCTGGTCGTGGCCGTCGTCGGTATCGTCATCGCCGCGGCGAGCGACGTCGGCGACGCGATCGTCACGCAGCTCACCGACGCCGTCAACGACATCGCGGGCGCGGGCGGCGGCGAGTAAGCCACCACCGAGACACAACGGAGGTACTGGATGCGTCAGGTCCACCGCGCCGCGCTCGCCGTCGGACTCGTCGGCCTGCTGGCAGGCTGCGGCCTGACCGGCCCCGACGACCGGGCCGACACGGTGACGCCGCCACCCGACGCATCCCCGACCTCGTCCGGAGGCGCCACCACGCCTCCGGACGAGGTCGTCTCCGTGGAGCGGGAGCTGCACGAGGCGCGCGTGCGGTTCGACCTGCGCCCGGTCGAGGCCGACGGCGACCTGGCGGTACTCCGCTACGAGTACGCCGCCGAGCCGGCCGGCGACGACTCCCTGGGCTCCGGGACCGTCCCGCTGAGCCTGGGCGGGCTGGGCAAGTCCGTCACCGACGGCCGCGGTGTGCGCCTCGTCGACACCGAGGCCCAGGTGGTGCACCCCGTGGCCCAGGCAGCCGACGGGACCCCCGCGGCGGAGCTCGACCAGGACCGCGGCGACGACGACACGCTGACCGGCTCCGCCGTCGCCGTCTTCGCGGCCCCCGCCGGCAAGTCGGTGGACGTGCTGCTGCCCGGGTACGGCGCCGTCACCGTGCCCGTCGTCGCCGCGGGCGACGACTTCGACGCGGCCCTCGAGCAGACCGGCGGCGCCGGGACCGGGGCGACCACCGAGCTGCGCGCCTTCACCCAGGGCTACGACGCCGGGTCCGCGACCTCCGCCGAGGACGACGACGTCACGGTCACCCTGGCCTCCGACGTCCTGTTCGACCCCGACCAGGACACGCTGTCACGGTCCGCGCGGGGCGTCGTCGAGCGGGCCGCCGCCTCGATCGTCGAGCAGGCCGACGCCGGCGACGTGCACGTGGTGGGGCACACCGACGACGTCGACACCGACGCCTACAACCAGGCCCTGTCCGAGCGGCGCGCCCGCTCCGTGGCCGAACGCCTGCGCGCCGACCTGGGCGGCGACTTCACCGTGACCGAGGAGGGCCGTGGCGAGTCCGAGCCGGTCGCCGAGGGCCGGAGCGCCGAGGCGCGCGCCGCCAACCGGCGCGTCGAGATCCACTTCCAGGGCCACCTCGTGGTCGACACGTCAGCCGAGAGCGAGGCGCCCGGGACCGACGCCCCGACCGCCCGGGACGCCGCCGTCACGATCAAGACCGATCGTGGCGAGTACACCGTCGAGGTCGAGTCGGTCCAGCGGCGCCCCGGCGCCCTGGTCGGCACCCTCGTCGCGGAGCGGACCGACGGCACCGGGATCGACCCGGCCTGGTTCCTCCCGGCCCACCTGAAGATGTTCGGCGACCGCAGGTTCGGCGCCCTCGCCGAGGTGGCCGGCCCGCACAACCTGTCGCTGCTCGGCGCCCGCGAGCGGGTGCTGCCCTACGACTACGTGGCCGAGGAGCGCGCGGGCGGCTTCGTGCTGCGCCGGCTGCTCGGCGACGAGGAGGTCCAGACGCTGGACCAGGGCCAGCGCGCCACGATCACCGTCTACTGGCCCGACACCGGCCAGGACACCGTGACCGTGGACGCCCCGGAGCGGTTCCGCATCACCGACGTGCCCGTGACCGACCCGGCCTCGTGACCCATCCACACCAGGAGTGACCATGCCCCGACGGACCGACGACGGTGAGCGCGGCTCCATGCACGTGATGACGATCCCCGTCGCCGTCGGGATGCTCAGCGCAGCGGTGCTGGTGATCGCGATGTTCGGCTCGGCCACGAACGACCGCCGCGAGGCGGGCACCGCCGCCGACGCCGCGGCGCTCGCCGCCGCCCAGGAGTGGGACGACCGGCTGGGCCTGCTGCCCGCGCTGCACCTCCTGGGCGGGGAGCGCTCGGCGTTCTGGGACCTGCTCGAGGAGGCGCTGCTCGGCCCGGGCACCGAGGAGGAGATGTACGAGGCGGCCCGTCAGTACGCCGAGCGCAACGGCGCCGAGCTGGTCGACCTCGACGTCGACGTCGCGCGCCTGCGGGTCACCGCCGAGGTGCGGCACCACGAGGTCGTGCCGGGCACCGGGCTCAGCTCGGAGGCGCGCGCGACGGCGGGGATCCGCCTGAGCGGCGGCCTCTGCCTGGACGGCGGCCTGGGGTGGATGATCGACGGCGAGTGCGTCACCGAGCCGCCCCCGGAGGAGGGCGAGGACTCCGGCGACGACGAGGACGAGGACTGGACCCCGCCCGAGGTGACGGCCTACGCCAGCGACGTCGTTCTGGTGGACTGACCGGGTCACGCTCGACGTGGAGCTGACCGGCGGCGGCGACCCGCGCTGACCGTCACGTTCGGCGCGCCCCCTCCGTCACACCGGTGAGGAACCACCCGACGGAAGGACGGACAGCGATGAGCACGCAGACACCGGACGACGACGAGGCGGCCGTCCGCGGCCGGCTCGACGGGATCATCGAGGGGATCCACGCCAAGGACCTCGACCGGCTGCGGCAGGTCTACGCGGCCGACGTCGTCTCCTTCGACGTCGAGCCGCCGCTGCAGCACGTGGGCGTGGAGGCGAAGCTGGCGAACTGGGCGCGGGTGTTCGCGGCCTTCGCCGAGGTCCGCTACGAGCTGCGCGACCTGGACCTCACGGTCGGCGGCACCGTCGCGTTCGGGCACGGCTTCGGCCGGCTCAGCGGCACCCTCGCGGACGGCACCGTGACGGCCGGCATGTGGGTGCGGGCCACGTTCTGCCTCCGCAAGGACGGCGGCACCTGGCTGGTCGCACACGACCAGGTCTCGGTGCCGCTCGACCTGCGCACCGGCAAAGGACTGACCGGCCTGGAGCCGTGACCGGCCGGGCGCCGGACCCGGCCCTGACGCCGGACCACGGCCGCTGCCTCCTGGCGGCAGCGGCCGCGGTTCCTGTCCGGCGTCACGCCATCTCTGGCACGTGGAGGTGCGCGAACGCGATCTCCATCTCCTCGAGACCGTCGACCGTGGCACCCAGCTCACGGACCACGCGCTCGCGGATGTGTGCGGTGGCCTCCCGCGCGCGCACGACGGCCTCCATGCTGTCGAACGCGGTGGTGCCGACGGCCCGGCCCCGCTCGCGGTCGACCATCAGGCTGCCGCTGCAGAACCCGTCCATCTCCTGCAGCTGCGGCAGGATGACCATGCGGTAGAGGTCGATACAACGGTCGACCATGTCCTGACCGCCGCTCAGCCAGGTGAGGCGGGCACAGGCGCCGTCGGGCGTGGCGTGGTCGCGGTGCACGACTGCGGCCTCCCACTCGTTGACGTCGCCGCCCCCGGTGCTGCCGAGCGCCTGGACGGCCCGCTCGCGCAGCGGGAGGACGGCGTCGGCGCTCGCCTGCATCGCGTCCATCGACTGCCACGCCGTCGTGGCGATGCACCGGCCGGACTCGCGGTCGACCAGCATGGACATCCCGACGCAGCCGTCCATCGCGGTGACGGCCGGGAACACGTCCTCGCGAACGATCCGCAGCCCGTCGTCGATCCCCCCGGGATCACCCTGGACCTCGGTAGTGCGTACGTACATGTCGGACTCTCCCTGTGTGTTCGGGGCAGCGTCCGGACGGCGCTGCCGTCGCCTTCCACACTCCGCCGCCGGGTGGCACAGGTCAAGGCCGGAGCCGACTGAGCTCAGCGCCGCAGCTCGACGGCGCTCAGCCCCGCCAGGCTCAGGATCACGCGGTCGCCCGTGTCGACGACGGTGGCGAGCACCCGGTCGCAGCCCGCGCACCGGGCCACCAGGCCGGGGGCGTCGGTCCAGACCATGGCCTCGGCGATGGGGGCGGTGCGGCCGCAGCCCCCGCACCGGCCGCGGGCGGCGGTGACGTCGGTGCGGAACACCTCCGAGAGCGCACCGGCGAGGACGTTGCCGTCGAGGTGGTGTGTCATCTAAAGACCTCCGAAGCGCTCGGTGTGGATGTCCGCCGCGGCGTGGCCCAGGTCCTGCAGCCAGCGGGCGACCGTCTCGACGAAGCCCGTCGAGCCGCAGACGTAGACGTGCGGGTGCTGCTCCGCCGGGACGGTTCGTGCGGCGAGGGTCTCCCGCGTGAGCCGGCCGACCGGGTCGGGCCAGCCGTCCGGTGCCGCCCGCGTGTAGACCAGGTCGAGCCCGAGCGTCGGCCCGGCGAGCGCGGCCAGCTCGCCGGCGAAGAAGACGTCGGCGGGCGTGCGGGCCGAGTAC
>NZ_KI911718.1:7404-10994 GCF_000515355.1 Promicromonospora kroppenstedtii DSM 19349
CGTCGCGATCGTCGGCGCCGGGCCGGCGGGCCTGGCCACGGCGGTGTACGCGGCGTCCGAGGGGCTGGCCACGGTGGTGCTCGAACGCGACGCGATCGGCGGCCAGGCCGGGTCGAGCTCGATGATCCGCAACTACCTCGGGTTCCCCCGCGGGATCTCGGGCATGCGGCTCGCGCAGCGCTCCCGCATCCAGGCGAGCCGGTTCGGCGCGCGGTTCTTCACCGGGCGCTCCACGGTCCGGATCGAGCCGGGCCCGCCGAACGAACCCGAGCACCAGCACGTGCACGTCCGCGGCGCACAGCTCTGCGCCCGGACCGTGGTGCTCGCCACGGGCGTGACCTACCGGCGGCTCGGCGTGCCGGGCGTCGAGGACCTCGTGGGCGCCGGTGTCTACTACGGCGCCGCCACCTCGATGGCGCGTGAGATGCAGGACCGTGACGTCTACGTGGTCGGGGGCGGAAACTCCGCGGGTCAGGCCGCCGTGCACCTCGCCAAGTTCGCGGGCGCGGTGACCATTCTGGTGCGCCGCGCGAGCCTCGCCGAGACCATGTCGGACTACCTGGTCCGCGAGATCGAGGCGACACCGACCATCCAGGTGCGCACGCGCACCGTCGTGGCCGACGGCGGCGGCGAGGGCTGGCTGCAGTGGCTGCGGCTGGCGGACCTGGACACGGGCGAGTCGGCCAAGACCTCCGCCGACGGCCTGTTCTGCCTGCTGGGCGCCGAGCCCGACTGCTCCTGGCTGCCCGAGGGCGTGGCGCTCGACGAGCGCGGCTTCGTGCTGACCGGCCGGGACGTCCCCCGCGACGCCTGGGTCGACGGCCAGCCGCCGGCGAGCCTCGAGACCACGGTGCCGGGCGTCTTCGCGGTCGGCGACGTACGCGCGGGCTCCATGAAGCGTGTCGCCTCGGCGAGCGGCGAGGGTGCCTCGGTGCTGCCGCTCGTGCACGCCCACCTGGCCCGGCTGCGTGCCCGCGAGTTCGGCGCCTGACCTCTCCGGAACACGATGCGCGCGCATCGTTCGTCGCGCGGTGAGACGGGTTGTCTCATAACGTGTCGATCGTGAAGCGCACTGCAGGGGGCTTGGGCGCACTCGCGGCGGCGGTACTGGTCGCGGTCGGCGCAGTCGTTCCGGTGATGTCGGCGTCGGCGGCCACGACCGCCGGCTGGGCGCAATGGGACACGTTGTCCGGTTCGGCCGGGGACTGGTCCACGAGCGTGCGGCTCCCGGCGAACGGCTTCCCGGAGGCGGCGGTGACCTCCGACTCGCGCGGCGGCGTCGGCGTGATCTCCGGAGCGTCCTCCTGGCTCGCCGCGGGCACTCCGCCCGGCGAGGTCTACGGGTCGAGCCGCGACCAGCAGTACCTGAACCTGCGGCCGCAGGCCGACCGGCCCACTTCGCCGTCGACCACCACCTACACCTTCGAGCGCCCGACGCCGCCCGGCGGCTGGGCGTTCGTGCTCGGCGACATCGACGCGGACCGCGCTGTGGTGACCGCGCTCGGCGTGGACGGCAGGGAGCTCGCGGGTGCGGAGCTCGGCTTCCAGGGTGGCTTCAACTACTGCTCGGGTGCGGGGTCGCCGTCGTGCACGGGGGACCCTGCGGACGTGCCGACCTGGGACCCGGCCACCGGCGAGCTGCTCGGCAACACGGATGCGAACGACACCTCGGGCGCCGCCGGCTGGTTCCAGCCCACCACGCCGATCAAGTCGCTCACCGTCCAGTTCTTCCAGCGCAGCGGGTTCCCCGTCTACCAGACGTGGTTCGCCTCGCTGGCGCGCGACATCTCCGGCACCGTGAGCCTGGTCGACGAGACGGGCGCCCCGCAGGGCGTCCTGCCGGGCGCGACCCTCACGCTGTTCGGCCCGGACGGCACCGAGCTCGCCACGACCACCTCGGACGAGAGCGGCCAGTACGCCTTTCCCGGCTACACGGCCGCGGACGGGTACGGCGTGGAGCTGACCACCCTGCCCGAGGCCGACGACGACCACCCGTACGGGCTCGTCCCGTACGGCGAGCGCGCGGTCGAGGACGTGGACCTCGGCGACGCCGACGCCACCGGCGTCGACTTCGCGGCGCGTGACGTCGTGCCCGTGGCCGTCAGCGGCACGGTCCTGACGGACGACGGCGAGCCGGTGCGCGGCGCGACCGTCACTCTCACGCCGGTCGGCGGCGGCGTGCCGCTCACCGCGGTGACCAGCTCGACGGGCGAGTACCTGATCGACCACGTGGCCTGGGACGCCGAGAACGACCGCCCGCAGGAGTACACGTTCTCGCTGAGCGACCTGCCCGAGGGCTTCGCCGCCGGCTCGGCGCCGGACCCCGTCACGGTGCGGGTCGGGCAGGAGGAGGCCAGCACGGGCAACGACTTCGTCGTCCGGGCGCCCGCGTCTCTCTCCGGCACGGTGACCGTGGGCGGCGAGCCCGTCGCGGGCGTCGTCGTCACGCGCGAGGGGCCGGGCGGGAGCGTCAGCACCACGACCGGCGCCGACGGCACCTACCGCTTCGACGAGGTGCCCGCCGGCGACCACACGGTCCGCGTCACCGTGCCCGACGGCTACCGGGCCGACGGCCCCGCCGCGAGGGACGTCACGGTCGGGGCGGACGACGTGACCGACGTCGACTTCGGTCTGTCGCACCCCGGTGCGATCGGCGGCACCGTGGCCGACGACACGGGGGAGCCCGTGGCCGGCACGACTGTCACGGTGACCGGCCCGGACGGCCCTGTCACCCTCGTCACCGACGACGTCGGCGGGTACTTCGTGGGCGACCTGCCGCCGGGCGACTACACGATCGTGATCACGCTGCCCGAGGGGTACACGGCCGAGGTCGTCGAACGGTCCGTCACCATCACCAGCGCCGGCGAGGACCTGCTGCAGGAGGATTTCGCCCTGGTCAACGGGCCCGTCGAGCTCGAGGGGCAGCCGGCCGGCGGCACGGTCACGCATGCCGGGGGCGCACCCGTGCCCGGTACCCGGGTGACGGTCACGGACGCCGCCGGCACGCCGGTCGCCGCCACGAAGGCGGACGACGACGGCACCTGGCGTATCCGGCTGCCCGCCGGCACCTACGCCGCCGTCGTGCACCCCGGCGAGGGATACGTCGTGGACGGCGAGGGCCGCATCACCTTCGAGGTGGCCGACGTCGAGGTGACCGGGCTCGACTTCGTGCTCACCAACGCCACGCGGCCCCCAAACCCTGGCACCGACCCGTCGGCCGGTCCCGACCCGGACCCGGCGGAGCCGGGCGACCTGGCCGCCACGGGTGCGACCGTCGGCTCGGTGACGCTGGCCGCCGGCGTGCTCGTGGCCGCGGGCGTCGCGATGGTTCGGGGCTCACGCCGCCGGAGCTGAGCCTTGCGGGGACCCGAGAACTCCCTCTAGTGTGCACATGTCATACATGTTCCCTCGCTGAGTCGGTGCTGCCGTCCGGGCGACGAGGAGCACGACACACGACGAGGGAGTCTCTCGATGACGAGAAGGATCCATCCGGTGACGAGGCTGCGCGCCGTGGCCGTCACCCTGGCACTGACGGTGGGCGCGGCGCTCGGGGCGGGCGCTCCCGCGTCGGCGCTGCCGGCGGCGCCCGG
>NZ_KI911719.1:0-1635 GCF_000515355.1 Promicromonospora kroppenstedtii DSM 19349
CAGGGCCGGGCCCGGCGAGCCGTGGCAGCGGCCTGCTCGGCCTCGCCGAGCGCGTGCGGGTCGTGGGCGGCACCTTCGCCGCCGGTCCTACGAGCGACGGTTTTGCCGTGCGCGCCCGCATCCCGGCCGCGGGGGAGGAGTCGTGATCAGGGTCCTGCTGGCCGACGACGACGCCGTGCTGCGGGTCGGCGTCGCGGCGATCCTCGGCAGCGACCGGGAGATCGAGGTGGTCGCCGAGGCCGGGGACGGCGCGCAGGCGGTCGAGCTCGCCCGGCTGCACCGCCCTGACGTCGTGCTGCTGGACATCCGGATGCCCACGATGGACGGTCTCCACGCGGCCGCCGAGCTCCGGCGGGCTGTCCCGGAAGCCGCGGTGGTCATGCTGACCACCTTCGACGAGGACGACTACGTCACGCGCGCGATGGACGAGGGCGCGGTCGGGTTCCTGCTGAAGGCTGCCGACCCGCGCGAGCTGATCATCGCCGTGCGCGCGGTGGCCGGCGGAGCGGCGTACCTGTCCCCGCGCATCGCGTACCGGATGATCACGCGGTTCCGCACGGGGCAGCCCGCCCGCCGGCGCACGGCGGCCGAACGGGTGGCCGTGCTGACCCCGCGCGAGACCGAGGTGCTCGGCCTGGTCGGCCGTGGACTGGCCAACCAGGCCGTGGCGACACGCCTGCACCTGTCCGAGGGAACGGTCAAGGCGCACGTGAGCGCGATCCTGACGCGGCTCGGGGTGCGCAACCGGGTGCAGGCGGCGATCCTCGCGTACGAGGCGGGGCTCGTCGAGGACGTGTGAGGGTCAGTCCTTGTCCTTGAAGGCGTCCTTGACGTTCTCGCCGGCCTTCTTGAGCGACGCCTTGTCCTGGTCGGCCTGGCCCTCGGCCTCGAGCGACTCGTTGCCCGTGACCTTGCCGGCCGCCTCCTTGGCCTTGCCGGCGGCGTCCTCGGCGGCGTTCTTGAGCTTGTCGTCGATGCCCATGACGTCTCTCCTTCGGTCGGTGAACGTTCCTCATCACCTTCACCCTGGCGCGCGGGACTCGCCACGGGAGCGGGGTGGTGCCTCACGAAACCGGACCCATCCGGACATGACGTCGCTCCGAACCGTCTGTGAGGCACACGCCGAACAGAACGGAGAAAGGCCATGACCCAGTCCATGTCCCCGACGCGCACGCGCGGGGTGTCCCAGTGGCTCGCCCTCATCATCGGCGCGGTCTACCTGCTCGTCGGAGCCGCGGGGTTCCTCGTGACAGGATTCAGCGGGTTCGCCGAGCACGACCACAGCCAGACGCTGCTCGGTTTCGCGATCAACCCGCTGCACAACATCGTGCACCTGCTGATCGGGATCGTCGGCGTGAGCCTGTCGTCCACGCTCGGCCGGGCGCGCACGTTCGGCTGGCTGCTCGTGGCCGGGTACGGCGCCGCTTTCGTCTACGGCCTGTTCGCCGTGGGCAACCCGGACATCAACGTCCTCAACATCAACGCGGCCGACAACGGGCTGCACGCCCTGAGCGTCCTGGCCGGCCTGGCCATCGCGCTGTGGCCGCAGCGGAAGGCCGCGACGTCGTCGTACTAGGTCCGTCGGTCCCAGGACCCCGCTGGAAGGGACGGCGCCCGGCCCGCCGGCCGGGCGCC
>NZ_KI911719.1:1735-4426 GCF_000515355.1 Promicromonospora kroppenstedtii DSM 19349
GGGCAGCGGCGCTCGCGGCCGTCGAGCGGCTGTCGGGGCAGGCGTACCGGACGCTCGGCGTCGCCTACCGCCGGGTGCCCGAGGACACGGGCCCCGAAGGGCTGGAGGAGCACGAGTCCGACCTGGTCTACCTGGGCGTGGTCGGCATCATCGACCCGCCACGGCCCGAGGTCGCCACCGCCGTGGCCGAGGCCCGCCGCGCCGGCATCCGGATCATGATGATCACCGGTGACCACCCCGTCACCGCGACCCGGATCGCGAGCGACCTGGGCATCGTGGAGCCGGGCGCGCGGGCAGTCACCGGGACGGAGCTCGACGAGCTGGACGCCGCCGGGCTGCGCGAGACGACGCGCGGCGTCTCGGTCTACGCCCGGGTGGCCCCGCAGAACAAGCTGCAGATCGTCGACGCCCTCCAGGCCGACGGGCACGTGGTGGCCATGACCGGCGACGGCGTGAACGACGCGCCTGCGCTGAAGACCGCGGACATCGGCGTGGCCATGGGCGTCACCGGGACGGAGGTGACGAAGGAGTCGGCCAAGATGATCCTGGGCGACGACAACTTCGCGACCATCGTCGCCGCGGTACGCCAGGGCCGGATCATCTTCGACAACATCAAGAAGTTCCTGCGCTACCTGCTCTCCTCCAACATGGGCGAGGTCTGCACGGTGCTGTTCGGCGTCGTGTTCGCCGGGGTCCTGGGGCTGGAGGGGGCGGCCGGCGGGGAGGCCGTCGTCGTGCCGCTGCTGGCCACGCAGATCCTGTGGATCAACCTCGTCACCGACTCGGGCCCCGCCCTGGCGATGGGCGTGGACCCCGAGACCGACGACGTCATGGCTCGGCCGCCGCGCGGCCCGCACGAGCGGATCATCGACGCCCGGATGTGGACCGGCGTGCTGAGCATCGGCCTGGTCATGGGTCTGGCCACACTGCTGACCATCGACATCTTCCTGCCCGGCGGCCTGGTCGAGGGCAGCGACGACCTCACCGTGGCCCGCACCGCCGGGTTCACCACGCTCGTGCTGGCGCAGCTGTTCAACGTGCTCAACTCGCGGTCGGAGACCACGAGCGCGTTCCACCGGATGTTCGCCGGCCGGTGGCTCTGGGCGGCGATCGGGCTGGGCGTGGTGCTCCAGGTGGCTGTCGTGGAGGTGCCGTTCCTCCAGGTCGCCTTCGGTACCGCGGGGCTCGACCTGGCGCACTGGGCCGTGGCGGTGGGGATGGCGTCGACCGTGCTGTGGTTCGACGAGCTGCGCAAGCTCGCGTGGCGGGTGCGGGAGCGGTGACTTGTCGTTCCGGTAGCAGCGGGCGCTGACGGCTGGCGCCTCCCCGCGCCGACCCGGACCGGCCGTGACAGTCTGCCCGCATGACCGCACCGAGCGCAGAGGCGGAACCACAGGCACTGCCGCGGGCCCGGGTCTGGGCCATCTTCGCGGGGCTCATGCTCGCGATGCTGCTCGCCGCCCTCGACCAGACCATCGTCGCCACCGCGCTGCCCACGATCGTGTCCGAGCTCGGCGGTGCCGAGCACCTGTCCTGGGTCGTGACGTCCTACATGCTCGCGAGCACCGCCACCACGGTGCTCTGGGGCAAGCTCGGCGACCTGTTTGGGCGCAAGACCCTGTTCATCGCCTGCATCCTGATCTTCCTGGTCGGGTCGATCCTGTCCGGCACGTCGCAGACGATGGGCCAGCTCATCGCCTGGCGCGCCGTGCAGGGCGTGGGCGGCGGCGGGCTCATGGTGCTCTCCCAGGCGATCATCGGCGACGTCGTGCCGCCCCGGGACCGCGGCCGCTACCAGGGCCTGTTCGGCGCGGTCTTCGGCGTCTCCTCGGTCGCCGGCCCGCTGCTCGGCGGGTTCTTCGTCGACAACCTCGACTGGCGCTGGGTCTTCTACGTCAACATCCCCGTCGGGATCATCGCGCTCGCCGTCGTCGGCTCCGTGCTGCCCCGCATCACCACGGCCACCCGGCCCCGGATCGACTACGCCGGCATCGTCCTGCTCGCCACCATCTCGACGGCGGTCGTGCTGCTCACCAGCCTGGGCGGCACCACCTGGGCGTGGAGCTCCGTGCAGGTGTGGGCGATGGCGGCGCTCGCGGTCGTGGGGCTGGTCGCGTTCGTCGCCGTGGAGCGGCGCGCGCCCGAGCCCGTGCTGCCGCTGCACCTGTTCCGCAACAAGGTCTTCTCCGTCGCCGCGGTCATCGGGTTCGCCGTCGGCTTCGCGATGTTCGGCGCCATCACCTACCTGCCGCTGTACCTGCAGACGGTCAAGGGCTCCACGCCCACCGAGTCCGGGCTGGAGATGACGCCGATGATGCTCGGTCTGCTCATCACCTCCATCGGCTCCGGGCAGCTCATCTCCCGCACCGGGCGCTACAAGGTCTTTCCCATCACCGGCACGGCCGTGACCGCCGTGGGGCTCTACCTGCTCTCGCTCATGGACCAGGGCACCACCACGCTCCAGGCGGGCCTGAGCATGTTCGTGTTCGGTGCCGGGCTGGGCATGGTCACCCAGGTCCTCGTCATCGCGGTGCAGAACGCCGTGAGCTACCGCGACCTGGGCACGGCGACCTCGGGCACCACGTACTTCCGCACCATCGGCTCGTCCGTCGGCGTCGCGGTGTTCGGCACGATCTTCGCCAACCGCCTCGCGGCCGAGGCCGCGACCGCCGTGCCGGACGCCGCCCAGGG
>NZ_KI911719.1:4526-5317 GCF_000515355.1 Promicromonospora kroppenstedtii DSM 19349
CCGCGCGGGCCGCTGGGCGCTGAGCCCTGGCCGAGCCGCCTAGTTCAGCCAGGACCGGGCGCCGCTCGCGCTGCGCCGCGCCCACCCCACCTGCCGGACGTCGATGAACGCCCGGATGCACCCGGCGCACCGGTCGATGTGCGCCTCGAAGCGGCGCTGGTGGCGGGCGTCGAGCCGCCGGTCGAGGTAGCCGGGGATGGCCGCGCGGGCGGACCGGCACTCCGGCTGCTCGGCCCGCGCGGCGCCGATATCGGTGCCGGCCATGGGCTCGTCTGTACACAGTGCACTGCTGAACGTCACGCGAACCTGCCCCCTGCGCACGCTGCCCGGTGTCGACCGGCTGACAGCAGTCTCACCTTGGATGAGGAAGCATCGAAATTTTGCTGTGATATGACCTCCTTCTCCCGAGCTCCTCAGTGCCCCACCGACGCCGTGACCAGCCAGGCCGTGAGCAGCACGATCACCACCATGAGCGCCGTCTCCCGGCCCGTGCTGCGCCGCAGGACGCCGCCTGCGGTGGCCGAACGCCCCGCGTGCCGCACCACGCCGCGGCGTCGGGCGGTGAGCCGGGGGACCACCTGGAAGTGGTTGTGCGCGCCGAACGCCGCGACCAGCACCACGAGGGCCACCTTCGCCAGCAGGAGCAGGCCCCACTCGCTCTCCCAGAGCTGCGCCGGGTGGTCGAGGATGCCGACGGCGAGCGCCCCCCGGCCACCCCGACCACGGCGGCGGCCACGGCCGCCACGACGGAGAACCGGGTGCCCAGCAGTGCGGCGTCGAGGTCGCGGCCG
>NZ_KI911719.1:5417-7213 GCF_000515355.1 Promicromonospora kroppenstedtii DSM 19349
CACCACCGCGGGATGCGGCACCCGGCCCGCCTGGGCCGGGTGCCGCGCGCGATCCTCACGGTGTGCGACACCCCGGTCGAGGTGCTCCCGCTGCGCCGGACGGCCGAGAACATGCCGCTCGTCCTGGAGAGCGCGGGCGAGATCCTGAAGAGCTGACGTCCGCCGCGCCGGGCCGGCCCAGACCTGCGAAGGTGGGAGAGGCCCAGGACCCGGCGCTAAGGACGGTCAGCGATGGACGACTACCTGTGGGTGCTCAAGGACGACGAGCTCGCGCTGGTGCGCGAGCTCGAACCCAAACGGCTCAAGGCGCTCGACGAGGACGAGCTGCTCGACCTGCACCGGCGGGTGCGCCGGGCACGCAACAAGCACGTCAAGAACTACCGGCGCAAGGCTGCGCTGGACGTGAAGGCCGCCGGCGGCCGGGGCAAGGCCGCGCCCAAGGGCGGCAAGGCCCGGTGGCGCGCCGCCGCGTTCGAGGAGGCGCTGGCGATCGTCAGCGGGCGCCTGGCGCACGTCGCGCACCTCCAGGCCGAGGCCCTCAAGGAGGAGCGGCTGGCCCAGGCGAAGGCAGGCAGGTCCTCGGGCCCGAAGGCGGCGGCCAACCCCGCGGCGGACAAGGTAGGGCCCGGGCGGGCCCGCAGCCACCAGAAGACGACGGGCGGCAAGAAGCGCGACGCGTCGACCAGGGCGCAGGGCGCGCGGCGGCAGGGCAAGAAGGACAGCAGGTAGGGACAGCAGGTCGAGACAGCGGGCGGGGACCAGGGCCGGCACCGGGCGGTGCCGGCCCCGGGACCGTCAGCGCACGGAGCGACCCGACCTCATGACAGCTCCTCTCCGACCAGTGCCAGGCACTGGATGGCCGCCAGGCCGTACTGCGCGCTGGCGTTGGTCGAGAACCGCCCCTCGTCCACCGCGTTGAGCACCAGCGGCGGCTCGACGCGGACCGTCTCGAAGGAGTGGTCGGCCGGGTACCCGGCGTGGCCGGTGCGGAACTCGGTCCAGGCCCGGCGCGCCAGCGCGGGGTCGTCCAGGCGTGCCGCCGCGTAGGCGGTGGCGCGTGAGTAGGACTGCCGCAGGTTGAGGCTGCCCCACGACGCGCCCGTGGCCGCCACCTGCTCGGCGGCGGTGCCGTTGTAGAGGCGGCAGAACTCGACCCACGCCGCCTCGACCTCCGGCTCGTCGACCAGGTCGATCAGCTCCGTCATCACCTCGATGAGCCCGAACACGCTGCTCAGGCTGCCGATCGACACCGACGGCCCCGCCGGTGTCGTGAACGTGCCGTCGGCCAGGTCGTAGCGCACCGACCCCTGCACCCAGTGGTTCGGCAGCGCCGCGATGGACCGCGCGCCGTTGAGCAGCTTCGTGCGCGCGATCGGGTCGCCGTTCCGCTCCCACTCGGTGAGCCACGCACCCGCCAGGGCGCCCCAGTCGGTGGTCTGCCCCACGCCGAGCGCGGAGGGGTCAGGGTCGAACGGGCCGCCGCCGTTGATCTTGCGGCCCGGGTCGAGCACGAGGAACGTCCGGTCGGAGTCCACGAGCTCGTGCAGGGTGTCGCCCACCCGCTCGTCGGCCGTCAGGAAGTAGTAGAACCGCCGGTAGCTCGCGTTCGAGATGCGCACCTGCTTGGCGCTGTCGCCCCAGTGCATCACACAAATGCGGTCAGGCGCTCGGGCCCTGCCCGAGGCTCAGGCCGTCGTGGCGAGCTGGTCGGGCAGCACCTCGTGCAACAGGTCCTGGCCCGCGGCGAGCCGTTCCACCTCCGCGACGGCGGACGCGCCGAGCCGCCGCAGCTCGTT
>NZ_KI911720.1:0-1419 GCF_000515355.1 Promicromonospora kroppenstedtii DSM 19349
GGCCCGCGCCGGCCGACGCGCCCGAGAACACGTTCCGCGGGGTCCCGGTGGCCGAGCGCTCCGCGAGCCTGGAGGAACGGATCCCCCTGCTGCCGGAGCGGCACCACGCGCGCGCCCGGGAGCTCTGGGCCGAGGCCGTCGCCGCCCCGGTGTACGACGACGCGCCGGTCTGGCTGCACGGCGACCCGCACCCGGCCAACCTCGTGGCCGACGGCGACCGGTTGTCGGCCGTCATCGACTTCGGCGACGTGACAAGCGGCGATCCGGCGTCGGACCTCGGCATGGCGTGGCTCACCTTCGACGCGGCGGGCCGGGAGCGGTTCCGCGCGGTGATCGACGCCGAGGCGCGCGACGGGCGCGGCTGGGACGCCGGGATCTGGCGCCGCGCCCAGGGCTGGGCGGTGCTGTTCACGTCCATCTGCTTCGCCTACCCGGACACCCACCCGATCATGGTGCGTGTCGGGGAGCACGCCGTGGAGCAGCTCTTCGCCTGAGGGGCCGGGCGGGAGTGTCGGTGGTTGCCGCTAGGTTCCTGCCATGACCTACGACCTCCCCTTCTTCGCCCTGATCGACGGGACACCCGAGGGCACCCCGTACCCGCAGAAGGTGCACGACCTCGGCCTGCTCCACGTCCCCTCCGGCCGCATCGAGGCGTCCGACCCGTACGTCACGCTCGGCGAAGGGCTGGTCGTCCGTGTCGAGCCGGGCGCCTACCCCGCGTTCGTCACGGTCGCCGACGTGTCCGAGGAGCGCGACGGCAGCCACCTGCGGGAGGCGTACCTCTCGCTCGTGCTGTCCGACGGCGCACCGGTCG
Source organism: Promicromonospora kroppenstedtii DSM 19349 (assembly GCF_000515355.1). Classification (GTDB taxonomy): domain Bacteria; phylum Actinomycetota; class Actinomycetes; order Actinomycetales; family Cellulomonadaceae; genus Promicromonospora; species Promicromonospora kroppenstedtii. The sequence goes on from NZ_KI911720.1 coordinate 815, forward strand.
CCGAGGTGCGGGGCGTCACCCCGGAGGGCGCCGAGCCGGCGGACGACGGCGAGCACTACGGGGTCGGCGTGGACGCCGGCACGGTCGGGTTCGCGGACGCCGACGCGATCGTGCGGTGCATGCCGCCCGAGGACGACTCGACCGACTGGTACGACCTGCTGTTCGACTCGGGCGAGCCCACGTCGTGGTTCGAGCTGATGGACAGCCCCGACCACTACCGCGAGGGCAGCGCGAACATCGCCATGCCGCTGGCCACCGACGGCGAGAACGTGGTGCTCAGCCACTCCGGCTGGGGCGACGGGTTCTACCCCGTGGTCACGACGCACGCCGCCGACGGCACCCTGCTCGGGGTCCACATCGACCTCCTGGTCGCCGGGCCCGACGACGAGCAGGAGGACGACGAGGACGACGCCGCGGAGGCCGACGACTGACGGCGCAGCCCGGCGGCCGCACGGAACCGCCTCAGAGCTGCACGGCCGAGGTGTTCGCTCCGCACACGAGCACCGCGACCCGCTCACCGGGCTCGGGCACGTAGGCCCCGGACAGCAGCGCCGCGAGCGCCGTCGCGCCGCCGGGCTCGGCCACCACGCGGGCGGCGTCCCACA
>NZ_KI911720.1:1519-2893 GCF_000515355.1 Promicromonospora kroppenstedtii DSM 19349
GGCCTTGGCGGCGGCGGCGACGGCCGTCGCGTCGCGACGGTCCCAGGCCGTGTGCGCGCCCTGCACCGTCCGGGCCGACGGCGGGTGGGTGGCGTCGCGGATCTCGGCCTTGGCCACCGCCTCGAACCGTTCCTCCTCGACGTCGAGCGCGGGGTCGAGCAGCACCAGGCGGCGGGTGAACCGGCGGTCGGCGTCGACGGCCAGCGCGCCGAGCAGGCCGCCGAGGCTGTGCCCGACCACGAGGTCCCAGCCGCTGCCGAGGGCGCGCACGTCGGCCACGTGGTCGGCCAGCAGGTAGGAGTCGGCGCGCGGGCTGGTCCCGTGCCCGCGCAGGTCGGGGGCCACGACCTCGTAGCCGTCGTCGGCGAGCGTCTCGGCGAGCCGCCACCAGGTGGCCCCGGCGGAGACGATGCCGTGCAGCAGCAGCACCCGGCCCGGGCCGGTGCCCCACCTGGTCGTGGCGAGCGCGACGGCCGCAGGTGGTTGGGGAGTGCCGCCCGAAGCTTCGTGCCACATCGCCATGAACAGAGGGTAACGAGGACATGTATACCGGCTTGAAACAATTGCCCGTTTTACCGCAGGGCGGCGAGATCGGCGCCACGCGCCGCCAGCAGCGACCGCGCGGCCTCCAGCGCCCGCCGGTAGACCGCGTCGTCGCGCAGCAGCAGGGACCGGTCGTTCGCGGCGTTCAGCAGGGCGTTGATCTCGAAGGTGACCTGCTCGGGATCGGTGCCGGGAGCGAGCTCGCCCTGCTCGAGCGCGAGCCGCGCCTGGTGCACCAGGTACGACTCCCAGGACTGCTGGGCCGCGACGACGGCGTCGTGCACGGCGCCGTCGCGCATGTCGAACTCGACCTCGACGGTGCGGAAGAAGCAGCCGCCCTGGAACACGCGGGAGCGCGAGTACTCGGTCCAGGCCAGCACCAGCGCCCAGAGGCGCGGCAGCCCCCGCTCGGCCGACCGTGCGGGGACGATCACGTGCTCGGTGTAGATCTCGACGGCCCGCTCCACCGCGGCGAGCTGCAGCTTCTCCTTGGAGCCGAACAGGCCGGCGATCCCGCTCTTGTTCACCGGGACAGCCTCGGCCAGCGTGCCGAACGACAGCGCGTCCAGGCCGCGCACGGACGCCTCCTGCACCGCGTGGTCCAGCACGGCACGGCGTGTGCGGTCGCCGCGGAGGCGGCGCAGGTCGGTCGGCTCGGTCACGAAACCAAGTGTACGACCGTTCGCTCATCGGATAGTGTGCGAACGATCGTACAGATTAATCACCACACCCCGGAGGTCCCCGTGCCCCAGCCCCCGCGCGCCGTGCGCACCCTGTTCAGCACCCTCGCCCGCGTCGCGCCGCCGGCCGCCCTGGCGCTCGGCGCGGCCG
>NZ_KI911720.1:2993-3764 GCF_000515355.1 Promicromonospora kroppenstedtii DSM 19349
GGCCAGGTCGGCGCCCAGGGCCTCGGCCCACGAGCGGGCGCCGGTCGCGGGACCGGCCTGGGCCAGGTCGCCCACGACGGTCATCGAGCGCCCCGGGCAGCGGCGCAGCACGGAGCGCCACTGCATCGGTGTCAGCTCCTGCGCCTCGTCGACCACCACGTGCCCGTAGATCCGCGCGGGCGGGCCGTTCAGCAGGTGCTCGGCCTCATCGAGCAGGGGCAGGTGGGCTGCGGTCCAGGCCGGAGTGTCGGCGTCGGGCACCGCCAGCTCCGGGCGGGTGTCCAGCAGGTCCAGCACCACGTCCTGGGCCACGAGGTAGGGCCACGCCTCCTCGACGGCCCGCTCCAGGGCGACGTCCTCGGCAAGCTCCGCGGCGAGCGCGCCCGGGTCCAGCTCGGCCACGGCGGCGGCGTGGCCGAACCTTCCGCCGTCGTCGGGGGCGAAGCCGAGCCGCGCCAGGTCGCCGGCGGCGGCCTTGTCGACGTCCACGCCGCCGGTGAGCACCTCGATGTCCTCGTCCAGCTTCGCGAGGAACACGCGGGCGCGGGCCTGGACCTCGTCGGCCACGACGTCCACCACGAGGTCCTTGAAGATGGCCCGGGCCTGGTTGTGCGGCAGCCCGGTGCCGCCGGCCGTCTCGCGCGCCTCGGCGAGCGCGTGCTCGTCGAGGGTGACGGGGTCGCCGTCGACCAGCACCGTCAGGGTGCCGGACGGCGCCTGGTACCCGCGCACGACCTCGGCCAGCTCGTCGGCCAGCCGCGGGTCGCCGGC
>NZ_KI911720.1:3864-4079 GCF_000515355.1 Promicromonospora kroppenstedtii DSM 19349
CGGTGCGCCGAGCGGATGATCGCGTCCTGCTCGGCCTGGAGCGTCGCCACGACGTCGCGCATGCGGCCGGTGCGCCGTGCGCTGATGGCCTCCAGGAGCGGCCCGTCGCCCCACGACGTCGTGCGGCCCGGGCTCGGTGCCGTCCAGGATCTCGTCGCTCACGCGGGAGACCCGGCGGCCGTCCAGGGCCAGGTGCCGGCGGCGACGCAGGCCCA